>JBFMFH010000101.1:0-189136 GCA_040752275.1 Acidobacteriota bacterium | reverse complement strand
CGAGCGGGTGGCGCCGGACGGGCGCCCGCCGCGGCGGAAGACCCTCAGCCGTGGTCATGTTTGTGGGTCTGAGCAGCGGTGGGCTGTCCGGCGACAGGACCCGCGAGGGAAGGATCACAGACGAGGCCTCGCGGATGCGAACGTAGCGGAGTCAAGAACCCCGAATCCCGAATCCCGAATCCCGACCTTGCCCCCGTCCCTCCTCGTGTACACTCTTGGATCGTGCGTCCCGCGCGTCCGGGCGAAGCCGGGCACACGACGACGGGCGTGCCAGCCCACGGCAGAGAGGAGCCGACCATGTTCGCACGGTTGAAGACACTGCTCCGGGGCTTCCTGAGCTTGTTCATCACCGGCCTCGAGAAGGCCAACCCTCGTGCCCTCATCGAAGCCGAGCGCGAGAACCTCCGGGCCCAGATCTCCCGGTTCAACGACAACCTCGCACAGCACGCCGGGTTCTGTGAGCGCCTGATGCGTCAGATCAAGACCCTCGAGCAGAGCGAGCGCGAACTGGCTGCCAAGGCCGCCGCGCACCTCAAGGTGGGCAATCGTGACGCCGCGGGACAGTATGCTCTGCAGCTCAAGACGGTGAAGGAGCAACTCGAAGAGAACCGCGGCCAGTTGGAGGACGCCGAGAAGACCTACCAGAACCTTGTGAAAGCGCGTGACGTCTCTGTACGTGAGGCGCAGGCGAAGATCGAGAAGCTGAAGCGCCTGATGTCGGAAACCGAGCTGTACGAGGCCCAAGCCGAGCTGCAGGAGATGGCCGCCGGCATGATCGGAACCATCGGCGGCTCGGGCGACACGCTGAGCCGCGTCGAGGAGTACCTCAACGAGCGCCGTGACAAGGCGGCTGGCCGCGCGCGGGTGGCCAAGGGCACCCTCGACATGGGCGAGATCACCATCAGGGAAGAGGAACAGAAGGCGCTGGCCGACCAGGCCTTGGCCGAGTTCGCATCCGCGTACGGTCTCGACATGCCGGCGGCACCGGCCACCGAAGCATCGGCCAGCCCGGCGGCGCCAGTCCCGGCGCCGGTCAAGGAGATGGGCCCGCCGCCGGGCAGCTAGCGCGCCACCCGTCTCCCGGACTCTCGCTTTCCGTTCCGTTTCCACGCGGGCACCCGCGAGGAGGTCGTCATGGACGCCACGCCGAAGCACGGGCCGACCACGCTGGCCAAGCTGCTCATCTTCCTGATCATCGCAGCGAGCGTCGTCGGTGCCGGGTACTTGTTCCGCAATACCCTCTTCCCTTCGGGGAAGATCGGCAACATCGACATCGGCAAGCTCGGCCAGCCGGCGGAGGGCGGCGGACCCGAGGCCTTCGACCCGAAGGGCATCACGACGGTCGCCGAGTACAAGTACGTCCCGCAGGAGCGGCTGCCCCCGGTCAAGGGCGTGAGCTCGTACACCTGGGACGAGCAGAAGAAGGTGGTGCAGTTCCCCATCAACGTGTGGATCGGGTGGCTCCCGATTGTCGCCGCCAACCACGGCTTCGCGCCGAACCCGGATTCGATCTTCGCGAAGAAGTACGGGTTCCAGGTGAATCTGAAGCTCATCGACGATCCCGTGGCGGCGCGCGACGCTTACGCGGCGGGCCAGAGCCACATTCTGTGGGGCACCCTCGACATGATGGTGCTCTTCGCGCCCGAGCTGATGCGGGACTCCCGGACGGCGCCGCGCATCTTCCAGCAGGTGGACTGGTCGAACGGAGGTGACGGCATCGTCGTCCGTGACAGGATCAAGTCGGCCAAGGACTTGCGCGGCAAGACGATCGTCTACGCGCAGAACAGTCCGTCTCAGTACTTCATCAACAACCTGCTGCTCAACGCCGGCATCCAGCCTGGCGAGGTGAAGCACAAGTTCACGGCAACGGCCTTCGAGGCCGCGGCGGCCTTCGTCGCCGATCCGTCGATCGATGCATGCGTATCGTGGGCACCTGACATCTACAACATCCCCGAGAAGGTCCGGGGCACCCGCATCCTCACGACGACGGCCGAGGCCAACAAGCTGATTGCCGACGTGTGGGCCGCACGAGCGGATTTCGCGAAGGACCACCCCGACATCGTCAAGGGCCTCGTCTCGGGCATCTTCGAGGGCATGGTCGCCCTGAAGGACGACACCTTCAAGGCCAGGGCCGCGCAGTGGATGGCCGAAGGCTACGGCATGCAGGTGACCGAGATCCAGGGCATGATGCAGGACGCCCACTCGACGAACTTCGCCGAGAACAAGGAATTCTTCCTGAACGCCAACAACGCGGCGAATTTCGAGCGCACCTGGAAGAACGTGTCCTACGTCTACAAGGAACTCGGACTCATCGACGCGCCGGCCCGGTTCGACGAGGTGATGGACTTCACGATCCTGAAGCAGGTGGACGCGCTCGGCACGTTCAAAGACCAGACCGACGAGTACGTCGCCAGCTTCGTGCCCACGACCTATGCCAAGGTGCAGGCGGAAGCGCCCATCCTGACGCAGACGATCCGGATCAACTTCTACCCGAACTCGTCGAACCTCTACGAACCCCAGCACGACGACTTGGGCAACGGGCTCGCGAACACGCTCTACGATCCGAACGTGGAGGCAACGCTCGAGAAGGTCGCTCGACTGGCCGGGCAGTACGATCGGGCGGTCATCGCGATTGTGGGACATACCGACAGCTCGATGAAGGGCAAGGTACCGTACGAGGCCGTGCGCGACCTGTCGAGCGCACGGGCCGAAGCCGTGCGCAAGGCCCTCGTCACCAAATACAAGTTCAGTCCCAACAAGTTCGCAATCGACGGCAGGGCCTGGGACTCGCCCGCCGACCCGGCAGACCCGAACAACCAGCCGCTGAACAGGCGGGTGGAGATTTCCGTGTACCCGACGGAAGCGGGCGTGAAGTAGGACGAGCGGCCCCATTTCGATGATCTGGAGAATCCGGCGCGCCGTTCCCGGCTGGATGGTCATACCCCTCGGGTTGGCTCCAATCGCGCTGTCGATCGCGATCTGGGGCGCCCTCACCTGGGGACAGGCCGAGGAGCGTGTGCTCTCGCCCGTCATCCTGCCGAGTCCCTACGAGGTGGCGGTCTCGTTTCCATCACTCTGGTTCCACCGGGCGTTGTCGCGGTCGGCCATGGTCTCGCTGGCTCGCGTCGTGGTGGGCTTCCTGGTCGGAGCCGGGATTGCCGTGCCGTGCGGCATCCTGATGGGGTCGTTCGAGGCCGTGCGCGCGGCGCTCCGCCCTCTGACGGTGATGTTCGGCTACCTGCCGATCCCTGCGCTCGTGCCGCTCACGATGAGCCTGTTCGGCATCGACGAACTGCAGAAGGTGATGTTCCTCGCGCTCGCCTTCTTCATCTACCTGCTTCCGCTGGTGGTCAAGGCCGTGGACGACGTGGACTCGGTGTTCCTGCAGACGGCCTTCACGCTGGGCGCCACGACGAGCCAGGCCATCCGGAAAGTGTTGGTTGCCATTGCGTGGCCCGACATCTACGTGGCTCTCCGAACTGGCTTCGGCGTCGGGTGGGGCTACATCATCCTCGCCGAAATGGTCGCGGCCGAGCAGGGCCTCGGCAACATCATCATCATCTCGCAGCGGCGCGGGCCGCGCGAGCACATCTACCTGACGCTCGTCGCCATCGTGTTCATCGCGTTCGTGACCGATCGGCTCTGGGCATGGGCCGGTAAGCGGCTCTTCCCGTATCGCGAGATGTCATGAGCACCGCCTCCGTGCCCATCGTCGAGTTCGCCGGGGTGAGCAAGACCTTCAACCCAGGCACGAGGCGCGCGTTCAGGGCAATCGAGCACCTGAGCTTCAGGATTGACGACATCCCCGGATACGGCGAGTTCATTGCGGTGCTCGGGCCGTCGGGGTGTGGCAAGTCCACGATGCTGAACCTGATAGCCGGGTTCCCCGAAGTGTCTCCGCCGACGAGCGGGCAAGTCCTCGTCCGGGGCAGGCCCGTGACCGGCCCCGGGCGCGACCGGGGCATGATCTTCCAGCGCTACAGTTCGTTTCCTCACAGGACGGTGCTGCAGAACGTGATGTTCGGGCTCGAGTTGGACGGGCGTGTGCCGGGTCTGAAGACGCGGCCTCCGGCGGACGGCACCGGACCTCCAGAGCGCGAGACGCGGCCTCCGGCGGAAACGGGCCGGCCTGCATTCGAGCATGGCGGAAGGCCGGTCGCGGACGCCGAGCAGGCCGTTCCGCTGTCCGCCGCCGAGCGCCGCGACCTTGCCATGACCTGGGTCGAGCGGGTGGGACTAGGCAAGCACGCCCACAAGTACCCGCATCAGCTGTCTGGCGGGCAACAGCAGCGGGTCGCCATCGCGCGGACGCTCGTCCTGCGGCCGAAGATCATCCTGATGGACGAGCCGTTCTCCGCCCTCGACGAGCCGACCCGGCTCGACATGCAGCAGCTCATCCTGGAGCTGTGGGCCGAGGTGGAAGCCACGGTGTTCCTGGTCACGCACTCGGTGGCCGAGGCGGTTTACCTCGGCGACCGCGTGTGGATCTTCAGCCACGCGCCCGGTCGGATCGCAACGGAACTGAAGTCCATTATTCCCCGCACGCGAGGGCAGACCCCGTTTGCGGCGCAGAACACCGAAGCGTTCAAACACGCGGTCGACACCGTGACGACGACCTTCCAGGAGGTCACCCGCGGCGCCGAACTGGCCTGACCATGCCGTACATCGAACCGACGTTCTGGGACTACGTGCGGGCGGCGTTCCAGGCGAGGCCTGTCGTGCGAGGTCTGGGCGGCGTGCCGTGGAACAAGGTTGCCCTTGTCGTTGCGGGCATCCTGGGTTTTGGCAATCCAGGCTTCTGGCTGCTGGGCCTTGGCGGCGAACTGGCGTACCTGTACTGGATGGCGTCGAACCCGCGCTTCCAGAACCTCGTCCGGGGCGAGCGCCTGGCTGCGGTCAAGGAAGAAGCGGGCCTGAGACTCGAACGTTCGATGGCCATGCTCTCGACGGCCGCGCGGGAGCGGTTCGGGCGATTGCGGGACCAGTCGTTCGAGGTGCAGCGCACGTCTCGCGCCGTGCAGGGCGGCGGATCGCCCGTCCTCGACGAGGCGCGGCTCGCCAGCCTCGATCAGCTGCTCTGGCTGTTCCTCCGCCTGCTCGTCAGCCTCGAGACGCTCGACCGGCAGATGGCCGAGACCAGTCCGATGGCGCTCCAGACGGAGATCACCGCGCTGGGGAAGGAAATCGTCGGCATGGGCGATGCCTCGGAGCGGCTGAAGAAGTCGAAGGAGTCGCTGCTCGATCTCACGAAGAAGCGGCTTGAGAATTACCAGCGGGCCGGGGAGACACGATTGCTCCTCACCTCCGAGCTGCTGCGCATCGAGCAGCAGATCGAATTGCTCCGCGAGGAGGCGGCCATCGCCAGGAGCCCGGAGGCGCTGTCGTCGAAGATCGACGCCGTCGCCGGCGGACTGACGGACACGAACTCGTGGATCCGCCAGCACGAGGAGCTGCTGAGCGACCTGGGCATCGAAGAAACGCTGGCCGCGCCGCCGCACATCCTGGATCGCCAGCCGGTCGAACGGGTGCGGTCATAGGCGAGCACGGATTCGCCGACGTCATTCCCGCGAACGAGGGAATTCAGGCAGGAGATCGGACACCATGACCATGATTGCGCCCCCGCTCCCCGCGTGGGCCGACGAGATGCGGCGGCTCTTCGTGTCGGGCGCCGCCTCGCAGTTCCTGCTGCACGGCAACGTCCTCGACCTGGTGCCGACGATGACGGCGGACGGTCTCGTCCGGGATATGCCGCTCCGGCAGTTCCTCGAGGATGTGCTGCTGGGCCCGTTCGACGTCGTGCTCGTGTACGACCGTGGGCGTGGATTGCGTGTGCGGCGGGGACAGGATCTGTTCCACCAGTGGCTGAAAGTCTTCGACTCGTTTCAGGGCACCGACTTCTCCACCTTGCCCGCGCGCGACGAGCAGGACCCAGGCAAGGCTCTCGACCGGCCGGGCCTGCTGCCGCGGGAGCCGAGGAGGGCGCTGGAGCTTGCCGACCGGTTCATTCGTGGCGGCCTGCATCGGACCAAGGTCGACGAGAAGGGCAGTCGAGTCCCGGACCCTGTGCGGACGGCCATCGTCGTCGACCACGCGCAATATCTCGTGCCCCAAGCCGATGCGATCTACCTTGCGGGCGAGCCGGCTGAGCACCTGATTCGCGTGCTCGACTGGGCAACCGATCCGACCATCGCCGTGTCACCGGTTGTGACGTGCCTGATTGCGCCGAACCTGCACGACTTGAACCGCCAGGTTGTCGAGAATCCCTACACGGCGAAGATCGCCGTGCCTCTGCCGGACGCATCCGCGGTCGGCGAGTTCCTGGAGCGCGCGCTCGGCAGCATTCCGGGTGGTCGCGAACGCTGCGAACTGTCACCTGCGCTGATGGGACCCAAGCTCGTCGGTTTGTCGCGAGCGAACATCCGGTCCCTCCTCCAGCGCACCGTCGGGGCCGGCGGGGAGCTGAGCTTCAGGGAACTGTCGCGAATCAAGAAGGACCTGATCGAGAAGGAGTGCCAGGGACTCCTGGGGTTCATCGAATCGACGCGAAACCTGGACAGCGTCGCCGGCCACACGGTCGCGAAAGCCTGGCTCCGCGAGGATGCGGCCCTGCTCAAGCAGGGAGCCCTCGACGCGCTGCCGATGGGCTATCTGGTCACCGGGCGCATCGGAACCGGCAAGACCTTCCTCGTGGAGTGCTGGGCGGGCGAAATCGGGGTGCCGATGGTCGAGCTGAGGAACTTCCGCGACAAGTGGGTTGGGGCGACGGAAGGCAACCTCGAGACGATCTTCCGCGTGCTCAAGGCCCTCGGGCAAGTCGTCGTGTTCGTCGACGAAGCCGACCAGGCGACCGGGCGCCGCGGCGGCGGGGAGGGCGACAGCGGGTTGTCGGGGCGTGTCTACTCGATGCTCGCGCAGGAGATGAGCGATACGCGCAACCGCGGCAGGATCGTGTGGGTGTTTGCCACGAGCCGTCCCGACCTCCTCGAGGTCGATCTCAAGCGGCAGGGCCGTCTCGACGTGCACATCCCGCTGTTTCCCCCCCAGGACGCGGACGGCCGGCGTGAGCTCTTCCTTGCCATGGCGAAGAAGCTGAAGCTGCCGCTCACGCCGGAGGACCTCCCCCCCCAGGTGGCCGAGTTCGAGATAGGCGGGAACGAGATGGAAGGCCTGCTGGTCCGGGCGGGGCGCCAGGTCGCCATCGCCAGGGCGCGAGGCGAAGAGGTCCGCCCGATGCGGGAGATCGTGGCCGAGGTGTTCGCGGAGTTCAGGCCATCGGCACACCAGACACGGCTCGAGCTGATGGATCTGCTCGCCGTCGAGGAGTGCACCGACACGCGTTTCCTGCCCCCCAAGTTCCGCGACGTGCCGCTGCACAAGATCCGGCGCCGACGCGCCGAGCTCGAGACCGTCTGAGGAGGACTCCTGCGAGGCGGGACGGAGCACGCCCCACGGTCAGGCGAAACGGGGACACCGCCCGGAAGCGGCGTCCCCGATGGCGAAGCGGCGCGTCGATCAGAACCGGTACGAGAACGATGCGTAGCCCACGTGCGCCGAGTAGGTGGGTGCCAGGTACGTCCCGAGGGTCGGCAGCCGGTTGCCCCACTGGTGTGACCGGGACGTGTCGCGCAGGAAGTACTCGCTGCCGACGGACTCGAAGAACGTGGTGCCGCTCGACTGCTGCCAGTCGTCGAGCTCGTAACGTTCGAACAGGTAGCCGAGTATCAGGGCGACGTCTCGCACCAGCGGAATCTCGAGACGTGCATCGAACGCGTGCAGGTCGTTCGTGATAGTCGGTGGATTGGCCGGAAACGCAAACTGGTGGTTGTCCGGAAACGGTGTGCCGTCCCAGTTCGTGACACCGAATCCGCCGTACGCGATGTCGATGGCCGACAGCGACACGGAGTAGTTCAGCGACAGCGTGGCCTCCCTCCGCGGCAGGGTGAGCGTGGCGCCGGCCCCGAACATCGTGGTGACGTCGTCGGTGTCGGCCGTCCATTGGCTGCCGGCGCGGGTCCAGGGCCCGAGTTCTGCGTTCTGGATCGTGCTGGGATTCTGCTTGTTGTTCTCGTTGAACTCCATCGAGCGCATGAAGCTCGCACCCTTGTCCCAGGCGATGAACGCGTTCAGCGTCGTGCGGCTGTTCGGCACGACAAAGGCATCAATCGTGTATCGCGTGCGCGAATCCTCCAACAAGCCCAGTTGGTCGCCCGGCGTTGCGGCAGCCCGGTCCGCCACGGTCAGCCCGGCGAGTGGTTGGCTCGACTGAACGCCGGACGCGAAGTCGTCCGACCGGTACCGGACCGACGCCGCTATCGTGAACACGTTTCCAGGGACGAGGTTGAGCGTCGCGTCGAGCTGGTGGCGCTTTCGGTCCGAGACGTCGTAGCGCCGCGTGTCAGGATGACTGCTGAACGTGAACTGGGGATTGTCGTTGTCCGTACCGGCGTCAGCCGGAGCGTACCAGTAGCTCTGCTGGGTCACCGTGCCGTTGTACGCTCCGCCATCGCGGCTGCCATAGAGGTATCTCACGCGTGCGTTCGCCCAGGACGTTGGGCGGACTCGAAGAGAGGCGGTCAGGCGGCTGTCCGCGGTGTCGGCCTCCCGGAATTCCCGGGCGATGTCCTCGCGTTCGAACCCGATGGTCAGAGCACTACGCCCCGGTTTGAACCGGTAGGTCGCGTCCACGCCGGCGTTGGTCCGATCGAACGCATACGGCAGATTGATGCGCTTGTTCTTGTAGCTGACCGTCCCGTTGAGGTTGCTCGTGTCAGAGGTGACATACCACCACTGCGCCTCGGGCGTCTCATTGTCGAGGTCGTACCGGCGGACGAATGCCCTGAGATTCAGGCCAGGGCTCGGGCTCACCGTGTAGTCCGCATCGAAGCGAAGGGTTGTCATCGCCGCATCAGCGCTGGCCCTTGGCAGAGCGGCATTCGCCAGGGCCGTGTGATAGCTGTACGGCAGCAGGGCCTGGTTCTGGTCCATCCGCCCGTAGGCCACCGTCGCCGTGAGGCGGCCTTCGGCGGGCAGGTCGGCGCCGGCTCGAATCTGCAGGTTGTGGTAGCGGTTGTCCGGCGCGAGGGGCCGGCGGCCGTACACCGACACCGCCCGATCCCAGGCGTCGTAGTCGGCACCGGGCGCCGCGGTCGTGTGGATGTTCTGCCACACGAGCGTGTCGACCTGGTTGGCGAAGTCCGAGTACAGGTACGACGCCTGCACGTCAAAGGACTTCCCGATGTGCTCCAACGTCAGCGTCAGGTCACGTGTCGCGTGATCGACCGGCTCGGCGATCTGAACGTTGAGCGTCCGCGGCGGGCGGTCGCCGATAGGGCCGAAGCCGGCGCGCGACCCGCTTCGCTTCCGCAGGTCGTAGGTGACGTTGAAGCCGAGTGCATCCGATCCAGAGTAGTCGAAGGTCGCCTGGCCGTGCCTGTACTGGAGGCCCAGGTCCGTCGGCTTGAGGTAGGCAACAGCATAGGCGGCCCTCAGTGCGTCCATGGCCACGACGCTCGGTGCGTCCGCTGCGCCCGTCGCCAGCTTCTTGAATGTGATCGGAATAGTCGCGGGCACCTCGAGCAGCCCCGGAGCCCGCTCGATGTAGGGCGTCCGGGCCTTGGTACTGAACACATGGGGTGTGTCGAACCACCTGAGTCCGAACCGCCAGGCGCCGTACTGCCCGGCCGCCAGGCGAATCGTCTGGTCGGCACGGACGAGGTTCGAGCCGGACAGGTCGAGAAAGCGGCCTCCGGCCTGATCGTCGATGCCGAACGTCACCGTGAAGAGCGAGAGGTTGTCACGGATGTCACGGTACTCGCCGAACTTGCTCGAACCCGAGCTGTTGTCGAACTGCTGCAGTCCCACAGACACCCTGCCCGAGACCTGTGCGGACGCGGGATCCTGAGCGTGCGCCGCCGGCGGCACCAGCATGAGGCCGGCCGCCATGATGTATGAGAGATGCTTCATGATGGCCTCCGTTACCTCATCTGCTTCGCGCCGCCGGGATGGTTCGACCCATGCGTGGCGATGTGGCAGTTCGTGCAGCCGTTCCCGTACGGATTGCTCGTGCGGTTGTAGCGCGGCAGGTTGATGTGGCCGCCGTAGTTGTGGCAGCTCAGGCACAGGAACGGGTCCTTGGTCGTCAGCAGGTTTCGCTGGTTCGACCCGTGCGGCGTGTGACAGTTCGAGCAGCTCTCCCGGACGGGCGCGTGCTCCCAGAGGAACGGGCCGCGCTTCTCCGCGTGGCACGTGGCACACGTCTCGTTGATGGTCGACTTGACCAGCAGATCCGGCACCGCTCCATGCACGTTGTGGCAGCCGGCGCACTCCATCCGTCCTTCGCGGATGGGATGATGCGAGGGCTTCATGGACTCGGCGCGCACCTCGGCGTGGCACTGATAGCAGAGATCGCCGGACGAGGCCCTGCTCAGCAGCGCACGCTCGCTCCTCTTCTCCATCACCGTGTGGCACGATGTGCAGCTCAGGTCGTTCGACTGATGGGCGCCGGCCTTCCAGCCCATGCGCGGGCCGCCTGCATGGCATTGCTGGCAGATGGCCGACGCCTGGGCGGCCGTCATCGGCGATGTCGCGAAGACATTGCCTGGCTCCTCGACGTGCTTGCTGCGCGGGCCGTGACAGGCTTCGCATTCGCCACCGACTGTCGGCGCGCTGTGGCGGAACGCTTTCGCGTGGGTCGTCGCGTCGAAGGCCTTCATGTCATCTTCGTGACACGACAGACACGTTTCCCGGTCGTTGACGAAGGTCGCGCCCGCGAACGCGGGGTTGATGGCGGCCCAGTCGACCGGTTTCCTGGTCGTGGTCGCCATCGTCGTGCCCAGCCCGATGGTCAGCGCCAGCACGGACGCGACTCCAGCGAGCCAGAGCGATCGGCCTAGGGACATGGAATTCCTCCTGATGGCGGGGGCCACGGCCGCGGGCGGGCGTCTGCCGGCGCCACACGACCGCTTGGCAGGATAGGCGAGAATCCCGACCGGCAAACTGAAGAGATCCTGAACTCAGCGACAGGCTTTGAAGGGGAGGGCGGAGTCGTGGGTTCCGCGTGTCAGTCCCCGGAGGCTGGCGCGGTGGGCAAACGGATGGTGAAACAGCTGCCGTACCCCTCTTCGGAGCATAGGGAGAGGTGCCCCGCGTTGGCGGTGACCGCCCACTGGGCGATCGCCAGTCCCAGGCCCGCCCCGCCCCGTTCGCGCCCGCGGGCCGGATCGACGCGATAGAAGCGGTCGAACACCCGATCCTGATGCTCCCGGGCAATCCCGGGCCCGTCGTCGCTGACACTGAGGGCATAGGTCGAGCCGTCCGCGATCACCGTGACGGTAACGGACCCGCCCGAAGGGCTGAACTTGATGGCGTTGTCCACCAGGTTGATGACGGCTTGCCTGATCATAGGGCGGTCGGCAGCGACCATCGCCGGGCTCGTGGCCCGTACGGTCAGCGTCAGGGCCTTGTCTTCGGCGAGCACCGCCAGATGGCTGACGACGTCTCCCGCCAGGTCAGCCAGGTCGAACGGTTCGCGGTTGAGGGCGACGCGCCCGCTTTCCCAGCGCGACAGCGTGAGCAGGCTGTCGACCGTACGCGTCAGGCGGTCCGCCTCCTCCAGCATGCTGCCGACGATCTCCTGGTAGGCTGCGGGCGACTGCGGCCCGCGCAACCCGACCTCGCCAACGGCGCGGATCGCCGTCAGCGGCGCGCGCAGTTCGTGCGAGGCATCGGCCGTGAACCGTCGGAGTCGGACGAACGCGTCTTCGAGCCGAGCGAGCGTGGCATTGAAGACGGCTGCAAGTTCGCCCAGTTCATCGTTCGGGTCGGCGATCGGCAGCCGCGCCGACAACTGGTCGGCGCTGATGGTGCGCGCCTGCTCGGTGATGCGGGCCAGCGGAGCCAGGGCCCTGCCCGCCATGAAGTACCCACCGGTGAGCGCCACCAGGATGGCCAAGGGTATCCCGAGTGCGAACTTCAGGGCCGACGACGCGAAGTCCGCGCGGAGCTCCGCCTCGCTTCGGCCGACACGCACGATTGTCGGGTGGCCATCGATGACCTGCCGGCTGACGAGGACTCTCAACGGAGGGAGCCCGTCGACGCGGACGGTCGAGAACCCGAACGCGCCCGCCGGAGGACCGATCGCGGCCTGGTGCCGCCGGTGCTCGTCGGTCCCCCGGAGGAAGATCGCGTCCCCGTCCGGCTGCCAGACCTCCACCCACCTGACCGCGCCGGCATTGTAGCCGGGATCCGAAGCGTCACCACCGCGCCACGCGGCCCCACCCGCGTCGACATACAGCATCTGGACCGCCACCAGCAGGTCTTCTTCGAGGTGGTGGTCGAGCAAGCCACGCAGACTGACCAGGTGCTGCCACAACAGGGCCGCCGAGAACCCGACAAGCACCACGATCAGGCTGCCTCCGTACCACCACGAGAGGCGGGCCCGAAGCCCTCGCAGCCTCATCGCTCACCCTCGCGAAGCATGAACCCAACGCCGCGCACGGTGTGGATCAGACGCACGTCGAACCCCTGATCCACCTTTCGGCGGAGCCGTCCCATGTGCACGTCGATCACGTTGTCGAGGGGAGTGGCCCTGTTCGGTTCGTTCCAGATATCGGCCGCGAGCATCTCACGTGAGACGAGCTGGCCCTGGTGCCGCAGCAGATACTCGAGCAACTGGTACTCGCGCCCGGTCAGTTCGATGGGCACGCCACCACGCGAGGCCGACCGCGTCACGATATCCAGCTCCAGATCCGCCGCCTTGAAGCGGAGCGCGTGCTCGGGCCGCCCCCGGCGAGCGATGGCCCGGATGCGGGCCAGCAGTTCGGGGAACGCGAACGGCTTGACGAGGTAGTCATCGGCCCCGGCATCGAGGCCGGCCACCCGATCCTCGACCGTGTCCCGTGCCGTCAGCATCAGCACAGGCGTGACGACGCGGCGGGCTCTGAGCGTCTGCAGCACCTCGATGCCGTCGCGACCCGGCAGCATCACGTCCAGGAGGATGAGATCGAAGGTCTCGCGGTTCGCGAGGAAGAACCCGTCTTCACCGCTTGGCGTCACCCGCACCTCATAACCTTCCGCCGCGAGTCCCTGCTGTAGCGCCCTCGCGACCTTCGTGTCGTCTTCGACGATGAGAATGCGCATCACTGCACCGACTCCGACGGTAGCATAGTCGGCAGCCGGCGCAGCGGTCCTGAATTTCGCGTGACATTCCGGTCAGATTCGGTGGGACCCTGACCTTCAGGTCGTCGGCCGTCAAGACCGGCGACCCGTCCTTCATTTCGGGGCGGCCAGCCGGGCGGCAGCCTGTTCGACGGTGTCGGCCAGTCTAGCCTTGTATGCCTGCAGGCGAGCGGCCAGCTCCGAATCGGCCAGGGCCAGCATCTGCGCCGCAAGCACGCCCGCGTTGGTCGCACCCGCCTTGCCCACGGCCACGGTGGCCACGGGCACGCCCGGAGGCATCTGCACGGTGGAAAGCAGCGCGTCGAAGCCCGACAGCGGCGGCGAGTCGATCGGCACGCCGATCACCGGCTTCGTCGTGTGCGCCGCGACCATGCCCGCCAGGTGCGCCGCGGCACCGGCGCCAACGATGAAGACCTGCACCCCCCGGCCCGGGGCTTCCTCCATGAGACGCTGCACGCGCGCGGGCGAGCGGTGAGCGGACGCGACGGTCATGTCGCAGCCAACTCCCAGCTCGGCAAGGACCTCGACGGCCCCTTGCATGGTCGGCGCATCGGAAGGGGATCCGATCAGGATCAGGACCTGGACAGGTTTCATCTGGATCTCCTCACGGTCGTCGGGCTTTGCGACTTCGCCGGATGCGCTGCCGCGCCGTCGGACTTCGCGGGATTTGGGATTCGTCTACTGCCTACTGCCTACTGTCTACTGTCTACTGCTCTTAACCCAATATCCCTCCGATAGAACATCCCGTCAAAGGAGATGGCGGCGGCGCCGTCGTATGCCCGGGCACGGGCCGCGGCGAAATCCGATCCTTTGCCGACCACCGTCAGGACCCGGCCACCGGACGTCATCACCCGTCCGTCCCGCATGGCGGTTCCCGCGTGGAACACGAGGACGCCGGTGAGCGCCGACGCGTGTTCGAGTCCGCCGATGGTCTTGCCGGTTTCGTACCGATCAGGGTACCCGCCGGAGGCCATCACAACGCCGACGAACCGGTCTGATGAGGCTGGAAGGACCCCTGGAGCCAGCGTTCCTCTCGCCGCGGCAACGAGGGTCGCGAGCAACCCGCCCTCCACGGCGGGCAGGACGACCTGGCTCTCGGGGTCGCCCATCCTTGCATTGAACTCGACGACTTTGGGGCCCTCGGCCGTCAGCATCAGCCCGACATACAGGAACCCGGCGTAGCGCCGGCCTTCGGATTCCATCCCCCAGAGCGTCGGCTCCACGATCTCGTCGAGCACGCGCTGGCGCATGCGGCCGTCGATGAGCGGACTGGGCGAGAAGGCCCCCATGCCCCCCGTGTTGGGGCCCTGGTCGTCATCGAAGGCACGCTTGTGGTCCTCGGCCGAGGGCAGGACCACGACGTGCCGGCCGTCCGTGACGGCAAAGAACGACGCCTCGCGCCCGACAAGGCACTCTTCGACGACGAGCCGCGAGCCGGCGTCCCCGAAACGACGCGTCTCCATGATGTCTTCGGCGGCGGCCAGCGCTCCGGCCTCGTCGCGAGCCACGACGACGCCCTTTCCGGCCGCCAGGCCATCGGCCTTCAGGACGACCGGGTATCCAAAGGCCCCGGACCGGATGGCGTCTCGGGCGGCCGCGGGGCTGGTGCACACGACGTACCGCGCCGTCGGGACGCCGTGCCGAGTCATCAACCCCTTCGCGAAGGCCTTGCTCGACTCGAGCTCCGCGGCTTCTTTCGACGGGCCGACGACCGGATGGCCGGCAGCGACGAGTTCGTTGGCAAGTCCCTGTGTCAGTGGCAGTTCTGGCCCGACGACGGTCAGATCGACACGCTCGCGCTCGACAAGGGCCCGAAGCTGGCCCACGTCGGCGCCGTCGGCGCAGACGTTGCGCGCCACGAGAGCGGTGCCGGCGTTGCCGGGGACCGACAGCACCTCCGTCACACCGGGCTCCCTGGCAAGCGCCCAACACAGGGCGTGTTCGCGGGCGCCACTTCCGACGACAAGGATGCGTTCGAACATGGCAACGACCGAGGCCGACGACCGGGCGCGCGCGCGCCCTTTGGCCCTTCGGGAGAGTCAGGGCCGCGGGCGAGGGGACGCGGCAGGCTTCAGGGGACTGACGGCCGCTCTGGCGCGCGGGACGCACCCGCGTGCGCGCACCTCCCCTATGCCCGCGAGTGCGGCTCCAGCAAAGAACCCCGAAAACTGTGATAGCCTAACATATTCAACCCTAGTCAATCGCCACTACCAAGGGGGGTGTTCGAGCGTGGCAGAAGTCAAGATCCAGGAGGGCGAGTCGATTGAGAGCGCCTTGCGGCGTTTCAAGCGGAAGGTCCAGCAGGAAGACATCATCAAGGACATCAAGAAGCACTCGTTCTACTTGAAACCGGGCGATAAGCGGCGGGCCAAGCAGGCCCTCGCGCGCAAGCGGAGCCGAAAGAAGCTCCGCAGGGAGGCGGAGTAGCCGCGGGGTGGATGCAGTTCCACGACAAGACCCTGCAGTGCATGGAGTGCGGGGCGGAGTTCGTCTGGACGGCGGGAGAACAGAATTTCTACGCCGACAAGAACTTCAAGAACGAGCCGAAGCGGTGCAAGGCCTGCAAGGCCCAGCGCCCGCATCGTCCGGCCGGGGCCAGCCTGGTTCGCGAGCGTGTGGACACGCGTGCAACCTGCTCGGCGTGCGGCAAGGAGACGACCGTGCCGTTCAAGCCCACGCAAGGCCGGCCGGTGTACTGCCGTGAGTGCTTCCAGCAGCGCCGGGGTCGAGGTCGTCACAGCGAGGCCTGACGCGGCCTGCTGACCGTGAGCGGACACCGGGGACGCCCCCGCCAGGTGTCCGTTCGAGTAGGTTCTCCGGCGCGGGGTCGCGTTGACCCCTTGGCCGGGCCGGGTTAGGATAACGACGCTTTTTCGTCAGCAACGGAAGGGAAGAGCCGCTATGACGATCGACGAACGCAAGGTCGGGGACGTGGTCATCCTCGACCTGAAGGGCAAGATGACCCTCGGCGACGGCGATGAGCTGCTGCGGACGAAGATCAACACCTGCATCGCGCAAGGGAAGAAGAAGATAGTCCTCAACCTCGGCGAGGTGCCCTACATCGACAGCGCGGGCCTCGGCGAAGTGGTTCGCACCTACACGACGACGAGCCGCCAGGGCGGCACGCTGAAGCTGCTGAACCTCACCAGGCGGATTCAGGACCTGCTCGCGATCACCAAGCTCCTCACGGTGTTCGAGACGTACGAGTCCGAGGACGAGGCCGTCAAGAGCTTCGGCGCCTGACGTCTCGAAGGTCCCGCGCTGCATGGCGCGACCCGCTGATCCCATGGTGCCGGACGGAACGCCCCCGCGGGCGGGGGCGTCGCCTGTCGGGTCCGTGTTCGCCAACCTCCTGATCTCGCTTCGCCCCGGGCAATGGCCCAAGAATCTGGTGGTTCTCGCCGGGGTCGGGTTCGGTCTTCGTCTGTTCGATCCGGGAGATGTCGGGAAGGCGGTCGCTGCATGCGCGGTCTTCTGCCTGCTGTCGAGCGTCGTGTACCTCGTCAACGACATCATGGACCGCCAGGCGGATCGGCGGCACCCGCTGAAGATGCACCGCCCGATTGCGTCCGGCGCTCTCTCCCCGGCGGTCGCCGGCGGCGCGGCGGCCGTCATGGCCTCGGGAGGGTTGCTGGCGGCCTTCTGGCTCGACCGTGAGCTCGGCGTGGTCGCATTGGCGTATCTCGCCCTCCAGACCGCCTATTCCGGCCCGCTCAAGCAGGTCGTCATCATGGACGTGCTGGCCATCGCGATGGGGTTCGTGCTGCGCGCCGTCGCCGGTGCGGTCGTCATCGACGTACCGATCAGCCACTGGTTGCTGGTGTGCACGATCCTGCTCGCGCTCTTCCTGGCCCTCAGCAAGCGCCGCCATGAACTGGTACTCCTCGCCGACGGTGCCACCGAACATCGGCCCATCCTGGGCGAGTACAGCCCGTACCTGCTCGATCAGATGATCGCCGTGGTGACGGCGTCCACCCTGATTGCCTACACCTTCTACTGCATCAGCCCGGAGACGGTCGAAAAGTTCGGGACGGATCTCCTGGGGCTGACCGTGCCCTTTCCCTTGTACGGGATCTTCCGCTACCTCTACCTCGTGCACCGGCGCGATGGCGGCGGCAGCCCATCGCAGATGCTGCTCAACGACCGCCCGCTGCTGGTCTGCGTGGCGTTCTGGGCCGTCGCGGTGGTCGTCATCCTGTACCGCCCGTTTGGAGTGTGACATGCCGCCCGCGTTCTCTATCCGTGCTAACTCGGTGGACGTCGAACAGATCATGAAGCAGATCCGGACGCGGATCCGCGAGAAACGAGGCGTCGACTACACCGAGGCCGAGATCCGGGAGCTGGCCAGCATCAAGCTGGAGACGTTCCTCGATCCTTCACGGGTTCGCTCCGAACTCCTCGACCACTACCGGCGGGGAGGTCCAACGCCGCCCGTCGCCCCACTCGTCGTGCCGCCTCCGCCGGCCAACTACGAGTTCGAGGCCGACACGGCTTACCTGTCGTCACGCGGTGCGCTGGGCCGGACCCTCTACGCCGTCCGCCGGCTGCTGAACCCGCTGCTGAAGCTGTTCATCAACCCGAACCCGATGATCCACGTGCTCAACATGCAGAGCACCATCAATCGGGAAACCTGGGCCCGCTTCGATGGCGTCCTCGGGCGGTTTCACGACGAATACCGGGACAGGGAGCGCCACCGCGTCGAACTCGACGCGCTGGGCTACGAGGTGGCCCACAATCTCGTCGTCGAGATGACTAGGCTTGGCATCGAGGTCAAGAACCTCAAGATGCGCGTCGAGTCGCTCGCGGGTCGTCTCGACTTCAGCGAGCGCCGAGCGCGGGCGCTCGAGAGCATCGTCCAGTACCGGCCAGGGTCTGGTCCGGGACAGGAACCACCTGCACGGCCGAAGCCCGCGGGCGAGGAGCGTCGCCGCGAGGATCGCCACCGTGACGAAGGCGGGCGGGACGAGCGCGCGGCCAACGGGGGCGGCGCGGGGATCCCCAAGGGAGAGGCCCAGCGCAGCCGGAGAAAGCGACGCCGCCGCGGGCGCGGCGCAGGCGCAGTCCCGCAGGGATCCGAGATCACGCCGGGCCAGCAGAACCAGGCGCCCCCTGACCACGCCTCGCTCCCTTCGGAGGGCGGAGGGCACCCGGCCCGGCCCGATCTGCCGGCCCGAAGCGAGGGTCCGGACAGCTCGCGTCCGGAAGACCAGTGAAAGTCGCCGTCGTCGTCCAGAGGTACGGGCTCGACATCAATGGCGGCGCCGAGCTCCACGCCCGCTACATCAGTGAGCACCTCGCGCGACACGTCGAGGTCGAGGTCCTGACGACCTGCGCGCGCGACTATATCACCTGGCGCAACGAGCTTCGAGCCGGCGACGAGCGGGTGAACGGCCTGGTCGTCCGGCGCTTTCCGGTCCGCCGCCAACGGGACCCCTTGGAGTTCGGCCGCCGGTCGACGAGAGTCTTCTCCACCGTCCATTCGCTGCGAGACGAACTGGCCTGGCTTGATGCCGAGGGCCCGAACTCCCCGGCATTGGTGTCGTTCATCCGGAAGCGGCGCCGCGAGTACGACTACTTCGTCTTCTTCAGCTTCCGGTACTACCATGCCTACCATGGCGCCCGGGTCGCGCCGGCGCAGGCGCTTCTCGTGCCGACCGCCGAACGGGATGCCGCGGTGGGACTGTCGATGTTCGGACCGTTGTTCCGCGGCGTGCGCGCGCTCATGTACAACTCCTATGAGGAGCGCGCAATGATCAACGCGGCGGCACAAAACGCCGACGTACCCGGCATCGTCGTCGGGGTGGGATCGGAGGTCCCCGCGCGCACCAGACCCGACCGCTTCCGCCGGAAGTACGGAATCGACGGGCCGTTCGTCGCGTATGTGGGGCGCATCGACGAGAACAAGGGTTGCAAGGAGCTCTTCGACTACTTCGAACAGTACTGCCGGTTCGTGCGGGGCGACTTGATGCTGGTGCTCATCGGGAAGCCGGTGCTGCCGATCCCGGACCATCCGCGGATCCGGCACCTGGGATTCGTGTCCGACCAGGACAAGTTCGACGCCGTCGCGGCGGCAGACGCGCTGATCATGCCGTCCTACTTCGAGAGCCTCTCGATGGTGGCCCTCGAGGCGTGGGGCCTGGGCACGCCCGTCCTCGCCAACGGGCGCTGCGACGTGCTCAAGGGACAGTGCATCCGGAGCAACGCGGGCTTGTACTACGAGTCCTTCGAGGAGTTCCTCGAGACGCTGGCCCTTCTGCAGTCCGATCGGATGGTGCGCCGAGGTCTGGGGGAGAACGGCCGGGCCTTTTTCGTCAGGCACTATGCGTGGCCCGTCATCGAGCGCGCGTACGTCGACATGTTCGAGCGGCTGAAGCAGGCCGAGCGGGCGGGTCCTCCGACGGGGCAGATGGAACCGCTACCGGGCTGGTTCGCCAGGTTCCGATCGAATCTCCCACCCGCCAAAGGGGTGGTGGAGGCCCTTCCATCGGGCCCGTCTTTGAAGAGGGAGCGGCGAGGGTGACCGGTCGCCCACAGCGGCGGGGCCAGGTGCACCAGGTACTGGCCACCCTGGGCTACGGCGATGCCATCGGGAACGAGGCGTTAGGCATCCAGCGAGTCCTGAGGCAGTCAGGCTTCGATTCGGACATCTTTGTCGAGACCGCCGACCCGCGCCTCGAGGACTTCACGCGGGACTTCCGCGAACTGGCCGGCGTCTCCCACCCGGACAGCGTCCTGATCCACCATTTCTCGATCGGATCGAAGGCCTCGCGCGTGGCCTATGCACTGCCGGATCGGATGATCCTCGTGTACCACAACATCACGCCGCCCGAGTACTTCGTGGGCATCCACAAGCTGCTCGTCAGGCAGTGCTATCACGGCCGGCGGGAGTTGAGCGCGTATGTGGGGCGGTGCGAGCTGGCCCTTGGTGACTCCGAGTTCAACCGCCAGGAACTCGAGGGACTCGGCTTTCCCTCGACGGCCGTGCTGCCGGTGGTTCCCGACTTTTCCCATCTGGACGGACCTGCCGACCGGTCCGTGGCCCGGGAGTTCGACGACGAGTGGACCAACATCCTGTTCGTGGGCCGCGTCATCCCGAACAAGCGGATCGACAACCTCATCCGGTTCTTCGCCGCCTACAAGCGCTGCCACAACCCCCGGTCGCGACTCCTGATCGTGGGATCCTACGGCGGGTTCGAGCGCTACCTTGCCATGCTGCACCACTTGGTGGCTCGGCTCGAGGTGCCGGACGTCCACATCGTCGGCCATGTGTCGAATGAGGAGCTGACGGCCTACTACGACGTCGCCGATGTCTTCCTGTGCGCCAGCGCCCATGAGGGGTTCTGCGTGCCTCTCGTGGAGGCATTCTACAAGCGCATCCCGGTGGTGGCCTGGTCGCGGACCGCCGTCCCGGCCACCCTGGACGGCGCCGGCGTGCTGTTCGACGAACCTGATCCGGAGCAGGTCTCGACCCTGCTGGACATGGTGATCGGGGACCTCACGCTCCAGGAACGCATCGTCGAGGGACAGGACGCGGCACTCGAGCGGCTGCTGCGCCGGGATTTCGCCGGCACGTTGCTGGGCTTCGTCGACCGGGTGGCCTCGTCGCCGCGCCTGCCGGCGGTCGAGGTGACCTTCGACTTCTGGCGCCAGTTCGACACGGCCGAGCGCCTCGAGGCGTTGCGCCTGTTCCGGCCGGCGCTCTACAAGGCCCTTCCGGTCGCCGCCAAGGTGAGCGGCCTGCACTGGTAGGGCGCCGAACCGATGGTCATCCACCAGTGGGTCCCTGCCGCGCACCGTGGAGACGCCATCGGCGACAGCGCTCGGCGCGTCCGCGATGTGCTGCGGGGGATGGGCCACGATTCGGATCTGTTCGCCCTGACCATCGACGAGGACATGCGGGAGGAGGCGCGGCCGTTCTCGGATCCGGCGGCGCGTGAAGCCGATGTCACGATCTTCCATTTCGCCCTGCCCTCGCCGATGACCGAGGCCTTCGCGGGACTGCGCGCGGCCAAGGTCCTTCAGTACCACAACATCACGCCGGCCCGGTTCTTCGCGCCTTACGATCCCGGGCTCTTTCGCCTGGCCGCCATCGGCCGGCGCGAATTGGCATCACTCGCCGGGCGGATCGATCTGGCGCTGGGGGACTCCGAGTACAACCGCCAGGAACTGGAGGCGTTCGGGTTCACGGAGACGGCCGTCTTCCCCATCGCCGTGGACGTCGACCGCATCGCGCGGTCTGGCCGGGTGCCGGTGCTCGAGAAGCTGCTCGACGATGGGCTCACGAACTTCTTGTTTGTGGGCCGAATGGTGCCGAACAAGCGCATCGAGGACATCATCAGGCTGGCGGAGCACTACAAGCGGTATGTGGACGCCTACTACCGGTTCATCTTCGTCGGGCGGTTCGAAGGCGTGCCGCGCTACTACCACCAGATACGCGAACTGCTGCGGCGGCTCGGCTGGCTGCCGGACCGGTTCCTGTTCACCGGCGCTGTTCCCGACGCGGAGCTGGCGACCTACTACCGGGCGTCGAGCGTGTACATATCCATGAGCGAGCACGAAGGGTTCTCGGTGCCACTCGTCGAGGCGATGGCCGCCGACCTGCCGATCCTGGCCTACTCGTGCACCGCGATTCCCGACACCCTGGGCGGGGCGGGCGTGGAGTTCGCGCCCAAGGACTTCGAGTACGCCGCCGAACTGCTCGCCGTGCTGGCGTTCGATGACCGGACGCGGGCACGCGTCATCGAAGGTCAGCGCCGGCGTCTAACCCACTTCACTGGCACGCGCATCGAGGACGAACTCGGGCGACTCGTGGAGCGATTCCGTTGAAGATAGCCTTTGTGATCCAGCGCTACGGTTCAGAGATCCTGGGCGGCTCCGAGTACCACTGCCGCCTGATCGCGGAGCGGCTCGCCCAACGGCACGAGGTCGATGTGCTGACGACGTGCGCCCGCGACTACATTACGTGGAGGAACGAGTACCAGGAGGGCACCGACCGCGTCAGGGGCGTGAGTGTCAGACGCTTCGCCAGCGCGCGCGAGCGGGTTATCGAGGACTTCAACCGCTACTCCGACTGGATCTTCCACCACCCGCACTCCCGCGCGGACGAGGTGGAGTGGTTGCAGCGGCAGGGCCCCTGGAGCCCGGCGCTCTTTGAGTACGTCGCCAGGCAGCACGGCTCGTACGACCTACTGATCTTTTTCACCTACCTCTACGCACCCACGGTTCTGGGCCTGCAGGTCTCGCCGTCGACCAGCATTCTCGTGCCGACGGCCCACGACGAGCCGGCGATTCACCTCGGTATCTACAGGGAGGTGTTCAGCCTGCCGGCCGCCATCGCCTACAACACCGAGGTGGAGCGCCGCTTCCTGATCAGCCACTTCCCGATTGCGGCCCGTGCCGAGGAGACGATCGGCTGCGGCGTCGAGGTGCCCCAGCAGCCGCACGCCCGGCGGCAGGACGAGGCGACGGACAGTGACGAGAGCAGAACACTCGTCGAGCTGGCGCTGCGCCCGCCGCGCAGTTCATCGCGAGGGGCGGCCTTCAGGCGCCGGCACAAGCTGAGCGGGCCGTACGCCCTCTACGGCGGCCGCATCGAGCGAGGCAAGGGCTGCGAGGAGCTGGTCGAGTACTTCAGTGCCTATCATGCCGGGGGCGGCGAGGCCACCCTGGTCCTGATGGGTGTCAAGCTGATGCCGCTCCCTGAGGAGCCGTTCGTGCGGTTCGCGGGGCTCCTGCCCGAACGCGAGCGCCTCCAGGCCCTCGAAGCGGCAACGGTCGTGATCGTCCCGTCACCGTTCGAGAGCCTCTCCCTCCTCGCCCTCGAGGCCTTTGCGGTCGGCACGCCGATTCTGGCCAACGCCCGCAGCGATGTCCTCGTCGATCACTGCCTCAGGAGCAATGCCGGCCTGTACTACGCGGACCGCGAGGAGTTCATCGAGGGCCTGACACTGCTGATGGCCGATGAATGCCTGCGTTCGGCCATGGGGCGCAACGGGCGTGCGTACGTCCGCGAGCACTATCGGTGGGACGTCATCCTGGGGAAGTACGAGCGGCTCATAGGAAAGGTCATGTCAGGCGACAGGCGATAGGCGGCAGGAGTCAGAATTCAGGAGTCAGGAGTCAGGAGTCAGGAGTCGGGAGTCAGAATTCAGGAGTCAGGAGAGAGGATGCTGGTAGTGCTCTCGGTGGGCGGTGCGGATTCGGTCTCGTTGCCGTTGTCCTGGCCGTTCGCCGCGCGCCGCCTGCGTGTGCGGATATCGTGGCGCTTCATCATCTCGTTCAGGGTCGTGGGCCGGATTCGAAGCAGTTCGGCCGCCCGCTTCTGCACGCCCCCGGCTGCCTCGAGCGTCGACTCGATCAGGCGCCTTTCGAAGTCGGTCACGACATCCTTCATGGACAGGCCTTCGGGCGGCACCACGATCGGCGGGATGTGGAATCCTGAGCGGTGCCGCACGTGGTCGGGGATCAGCTCAGGGCCGATGCGCGGGCCGTTCGTCAGGACGACCGCCCGCTCGATGACATTCTCCAGCTCGCGGACGTTGCCGGGCCACGTATAGTCCACCAGAAGGTCGAGCGCGTCCGGCGTGAGTTCGAGGCCCGTCCGGCCATTCTCCTCCCCGTACTTCGTGAGGAAATGCTGAACGAGGTGCGGGATGTCTTCCCGCCGCTCGCGCAACGGCGGCAGGTGAATCGTGATGACATGGAGGCGGTAGAACAGGTCCTCCCTGAACCGGCCGTTCTCCATCATCTCGCGCAGGTCCACGTTGGTCGCCGCAATGATGCGGACGTCGACCTTGATGGTCTCGACGCCGCCGAGACGCATGAACTCGCGTTCCTGGATCACGCGCAGCAGTTTGGGCTGCGTCTCGAGCGGGATGTTGCCGATTTCGTCGAAGAAGATGCTGCCGCGGTCAGCGATTTCGAAGAGGCCTTTCTTCGGGTAGACCGCGCCGGTGAAGGCGCCCTTGACGTGGCCGAAGAGGTTCGATTCGAGCAGGTCAGGCGGAAGGTTGCCGGAATTCACCGTGACGAACGCCTTGTCGGCCCGGGCGGAGTGCGTGTGGATGGCGCGGGCCACCAGCTCCTTGCCCGTGCCGCTCTCACCTTCGATCAGGATCGTCGAGCGGCTTGGCGCGGCCTGAATGATCAGGTCGAAGACTTGGCGCATGCGCGGCCCTCGCCCGACGATGTTGTCGAACCTGTGGTAGTGCTCCTGCAGGTTCTGCTTGAGCGCGCGGTTCTCGGTTACGAGACGCCGGCGTTCAACGGCGTTGCGAAGGACGGCGAGGACCTCGTCGTTCTTGAAGGGCTTCGTCAGATAGTCGAAGGCGCCGCGTTTCATCGCGCCGACGGCCGTATCCACCGACGCGTAGGCCGTGACCATCAGGACGGCGATGTCGTCGTCGATGCGCTTGAGCTCGTCGAGGACCGCCAAGCCGTCCATGCCCGGCATCATCACGTCGACGATGGCCGCGTCGAACGGCTTGGCACGGGCCAGATCGAGGCCCGATGGCCCGTCCTCCGCGAGCCGAACCTCGTAGCCCTCCCGCGTCAGGAGGGCCTCGAGGATCTCCCGCATGATCTCTTCGTCGTCGACGACGAGCACCGAACCGAGACGGGACATAGGCTCCCAGCGATCGGCAGCAGTCTCGACGGGACTACTGACCCACCGCGTGCACCCGCTGGGCGGCCGTGGCCAGCGGGAAGGTCAGAGTGAAGCGCGCGCCCTCGCCGGGCCTGCTGTGGCAGCTGATCGTACCCTCGTGCTCCCGCACGATGCCGTAGGTGATCGACAACCCCAGCCCAGTGCCCTGGCCGATGGACTTCGTGGTGAAGAAGGGATCGTAGATGCGGGCCAGTTGATCGGCGGGAATGCCGACCCCGGTGTCGGCAATTTCGACCACGGCCGAGTCGCCATCGCTGCGCGTGGAGATCGACAGCCAGCCTCCCTTCGGCATCGCGTCCCTGGCGTTGATAAAGAGGTTGAGGAGCACCTGCTGGAGCTTGTGCTCCATGCCCTCCACCATGACCGGCTCGGGCCAGAGCTCCCGGCGGACCTGCACCTTGACCGTCTTGAACTGGTGCTCCAGAAGCGAGAGCACGTCGTTGACGACCACGTTGAGATCCACAAGGCTGCGTTCGTTCGAGGCCTGTCCGCCCCGGGCCAGCGCGAGCAGCCCGTTGACGATCTTCGCCGCCCGGAAGGTCTGGCGCTCGATCTTCTCGAGCAGCTGTGTGGCCGGGCTCTCAGGATCGGCGCGCTCGAGCAGCATCTGTGTGTAGCTCGAGATGCCAGTCAGCGGCGTGTTCACCTCGTGGGCCACGCCGGCGGCGAGGAGGCCGATCGACGCCATCTTGTCGGAGATCTGGAGCTGCTCCTCGAGCCGCGCCCGGGCCGTCACGTCCTCGAAGACGATGATGGTGCCTTCGGCGAACTCGCCCGGTTGACGCCCCTGGAGCGGCACCGCCGTGATGTTGACCACGAGCGCCTCCCCGTCGGGTCGGCGGGGGGTGGCGAGCGGAACCCGGTACAGCGCCGCGCCCTCCGGATGCCGGGCCCTCGCAGCGTGCAGGGTCTCCACCACGGACGCCGGGAGAAACTCGTCGAACCGCCGGCCGACAGCTTCTTCGCGGCAAACGCCCGCCAGCCCTTCAAGGGCGCGGTTCCACCGGATCACACGGTCCCGGCCGTCCACGACGGCCAGCCCGTCGTCCAGCGACTCGAGGATGTTCTCGTTGAACTGGCGCATGCGCTCGACCTCGGAGGCTTGCGCCCGCAGCGCCTGGTAGAGCCGCCCGTTCTCGATTGCCGTCGCCACCTGGGCGGCCACGGCCACGAGTAGCGCCATGTCCTCGCTCGAGAGCGGTTCGTGGCGTTCCTTCTCGCCGAGGGCCAGCACCGCGATCGTCGTCTGCTTCGACACGCAGGGAATGAAGTAGTGAATCCCGTGATCCCGCCAGAACTCCACGGCCTCCGGCGGGAACCGCCGATGGCTCACGGCATCGTCGAGCGTGACCGCGTGCCCCGACGCCAGCCGGCGACCGATCGCCGACTCCCTGTCGAGGCGCGGAGGCTCCCCGATGAAGCCTTGCGACCGGATCGGGCGGAACTGGCCCGCCGCCTCGTCGAGCAGCAGGAGCGACATGCGATCGACGACCAGTGTTTCCGTCACACGCATCACGAGTCGCTGGCTGAGACGCTCGAGATCGAGATCCGTGCTGAGGTCCCGGGCGAAGCCGACGAGCGCGCGCCGATAATCGTAGCGATCGCGATAGAAGGCCCGATCGAGCGCATCCTGGATGAGTTCCTTCAATGGCCGGGCCAGCAGCACGATGACCAGCGTCGCCAGCACCGCGATGACCGTGTTGTGCTGCGAGGAACCGGCGAGAAAGACCCAACCGGCAAATCGCAGGAGCACGGCGTAGACCGCGACGATGGCGGCGACAGCTGCCACGTAGACGAGGCCACGCTTGACGATCACCTCGACGTCCATCAAGCGGTAGCGCACGATCGCCGAGGCGAACGCCAGCGGGACCAGCCCGAGCGGAATGGCCAGCAGCTCCATCCGCACCGATGGCTGCACCCCGAAGGCGAAGGGGACGGCATAGCCGAAGGCGAAGGGAGTGCCACCCAGCACCGTGCCCCACACGATCCACCGCAGCTGGCGACGCGCCGTCACCGATCGTACGCGGGCCAGCGCGTGGACCAATACCGCAAACCCGCCTGCGAGATACAGCGCCAGGTACGCCGGCTCGACCCGGTCCAGCGCCGCCACCACGCGAATCAGATCGGAGTTCGCGTCCAGGCGACCCACGGCCAGGATCCTCGCCGCCCCCATCAGGAGCGCCGGGAGATAGAGCAGCGGGATCGCACGCGCCCCAATGGCGGTTCGGACCCACGCGTTGCTCCGTTCGGGGAACTTGAACGTGAAGTGCAGCAAGAGCGGCGGGAGCACCAGGATCGAGACCGCATCAGCCCAGTAGAACACCCAGTCGAGGAGGTCGAAACGGCCGTTGAACGAGAAGGTGAACGTCCCAAAGAAGGACACGGCCAGCCAGAAGGCATGCAGGGACGCCTGGTCGCCCGGGCGCCGCAGCCGCACCATCGCGGCGACCAGGAGCGTGAAGATCCCAACCGACGCGAGAATGAAGTAGAGAACGCTGTTACCCTGCGGGATGGGCGCCAGTCGGACCTGCACCATCTCGCGGGATCCCAGGCGCAGGAGCGTGTAGGTCAGGGGGATCGTGCCGGACGATTCGTGCGCCACCGCCACCACGTCGGCCGGACGCTCGATCGGCACGCCGTCGATGGCGAGCAGGACGTCTCCGACGCGGACGTCGGCACGGGCGGCCGCCGACCCACGGGCGATCTCGGCAGCTGTCACGCCCTGGGTCCGCGAGACCCACAGCACCCCGTCTTCGACCTCGGACCAGGTGGCCCGGACCGCGACGTTCGCGACGCCCAACACCAACAGCACGACGACCGAGGCCAGGGCAGCCACCCAGCCGAGGGCCCGCGGTCGCGCCGGGTGAAGTGCGCCGGTTCGGCGCGTGTCGTCGGTCTGTATCTGCTTGTCCGGCATCGGCTTACCGTCTGCCTGCCAACGTGATTCCTAGTAGAGCAAGGGACATACCACCATCGCCCGGCGTCAATTGACCAATGAAGTCATTTGTTTCCAGTGACTTACGAGACAGTCACCTCCTCGTGTCGCGACAGAATCCACATCCCCGGACAGGTCATTCAAGAAAGTGGATTCTGCAGGGGTCCCTGCGTCCGGTCCTCAGAAGCGCACGCGCACGCCCCCGACAATTCGCTTCGGGGGGCGGACGACCAGCAGTTCGTCGTACACGGACCGCTCAGCGGTGGGATCGTGGAACACGTTGCGCACGGCCACCAGCACCTCCCACTGGGCTGAGGTGAAGTCGAGGAAGGGCAGCGCCTGGTTGACTTGGACGTCGAACCTGGTGTCGAGCCCAGAGTCTTCGGCCTCGCCGCGGGCAAAGCCGGTGTTGAGTTTGTAGAGGACGAAGACGCGCGTAGAGGTTCGCGAGAAGTCCGTTTCGAGCGACGTGGTCACGTCGTGGACGCGTTCATCGCGCGGGCGCCAGCCGGTCCACAGGGTCGGCACGCTGTCCGCGCCGATGTTCGTCCAGCGCGCGGAGGTCTGCGAGTAATCGACGCTGCCCCGGAGCATGCTGGCCAGCGAATGCGCAACGCTCAGACCCCAGCCGCGGGCCTCGACATCGCCGACCGCCGCCACGTAGTAGTGCCCGAGGCTGGCCGCCGGTCGCTCGAGTGTTGGCAGCGCGAACACGGCGCCGGCCTGGTCGTCCACACGCTGATAGAAGGTCCTGAACCCGACAAGGTAGTCGGCGAAGTCCCGTTCGACCACGACTTCGTAGTGCTCGGTCGTCTGGGGCCGGAACCCGTCCGGTGACCACGCAGAGAACGTCCGTTGTGCCGGCAGCAGAAGCGTGTCGTCGCCAGGCGCCGACGGTGGAATCAGCTCTTCGGAGCCAGGGGCCTGCGCGCGGCGGGCGATCAGCGTCCGCACGCGAATCCCGCCTCCGGGCTTCACGCTGAGCGCCACGCGTGGGCTGAAGAGCGCGTCCCGTTCGATGTAGTCCTGCCAGGCGTAGGCAAGACCGTAGTCCAGGGTGACCCGCGGCGTGAGCGCCCACTCATCGAAGCCGTACGCCAGGCCGGCCGACCGCGACCCGCCCCAGATGGCCGCATTGCTGAACAACGCCTTCGACACGTAGCGTTGCGCGCCGTATGCAAACCCGCCCCGGTACCGGTGCGCCGATGACGGCAGCCCACGGACACTGCCAGTGAGGAACCAGGAGGCCACGTCGCCCCGCGTCATGGCTCCTTGAACCGCCCACGTCCCCAGACCACCGGCCGGTGCCTGCAGGGAGACATAGGTGACGTTCGACGCCGTCAGCGCTCCCGGGGACCAGAGCGAGCCGGGATCATCGAACGCCCCACTGGTCACGAAGTTGACTTCACCCGAGAGGGCGAGGTCGTCGACCAGCGACGCGGCGAACCGGAGCGACGACTCGAACGCGCGGCCGAAGATGGTCCCGTTCGCTTCTTCGGGTTCGGCTCTGGCCGTCACCGTGTCGACACGGTGCCCCGCGTCCTTGAGCACGCTCCGCTTCAGATGGCGGAGCCGCCACGCGGTCTCGCTGTGGCTGTGTGTCTCTGCGACGTCGCCTTCCTTCGACATATCGGCACTGGCGGGCGCGGCCGCGAACGGCATGACGCCGGCGGCCAGCACGGGGATGGCTTCGGCGGCTGCGCCCTGGGCCTGCATGGTGACCGACAGGATGGCGGGCGCCGACGGCCGGACTTCGATCATCCGCCGGCTCGACGGAACGAATCCGTCGTGGTGAATCCGGACCGTGTACGCGCCAGTGGGGAGGGCGTCGAGCCTGAACCGGCCGTCGCGATCCGTCAACGCGAAGGCAATGGCCGAGCCGAGGGCCGAGACCATGGCGCCGACGAGCGGCCTGCCCTGCGAGTCGAGGACCAGCCCCTGGATGGACCCCTGGCTGGCACGGGCCATGATGACCGGCGCACGTCCCGGCCCTGTGTCCTGCGCGAGGACGGGAGAAGCGGGCATCACGAGTACGACGACGGCCGCCGCGGCCACGAACGTGGATTGGCGAGTCATCAGTATCCTCAGTATCCTCAGCGTGGCACCACGGGCTGCTATCCGACGACGAAGACGACGTTGCGCTTGACCGACTTCTTCCCGAGCTTGTCGTTCACCGTAATCTCGAGCCGGTACTCTCCGGGCTCGAAGGAAGCCAGTGGGATCTCCTGCGCCCCCGGCAGCACGTGCACCGCTCCGTCGAAGCTGGGCGGCAGCGTCGTGCTGTTGAAGACCGCCGTCTCGGTCTTGTTGAAGTACCGCTCCTTGGCCGACGCCCCTTCCGACGCCGGTTTCACGTAGAACAGGTAGTCGATGCTCACATCCGGCCGCTTGTCGGGGCCGAGCGTGGGGTTGTAGATCTGGAAGTAGAACGCCAGGGACTCCGATTGCGCGAATCGGTTGTCGGTCGCCGGCATCCACTCGTCGTTCCCGAAGACATACGGGCGCTTGACGAGGGCGTCTGGCGCCAGTTCCTGCTTCACCGGCTCGACCTTGTCGGCCAGCAGAACACTGCTCGTCGTCAGGCCCGCGGTCCAGTAGTCAGGAACCGTGATGGTCTGTCTGAGGGCGCCGGCCCTCAGCTCGACGTCCCTCTTGCTCTGGTTCCTCCTCGGGTCCTGGTTCCAGGACCGGTCGCGAACCAGCACGAGCAGCTCGTACTCGCCTGGCGGCAGCGAGATGCCCCGCGCCACGCTCAGCACGCCCGTCGCCTTGCCGGCCTCCAGGTAGTAGACCTGCTGGACGATGGGGCTCGGGCCCTTGCGCGACTGTTCGACCTGAGCGACCGCCGTCAGCTCCTCGGCTTCAAGGGCCGCCTTGCGAGCTGCGTCGGCCTTCTTCTTCGCCTCGGCTGCCTCGCGCTCCGCCTGGGCCTTCCCTGCCTCGCCCGCGAGCGTCGCCTGCAGATACAGCGTGTAGCCGTTCGCGCTGGCCGCCTTGGTCGGAAACGCGACGGTCATCGGAATCCAGGTCTGCTTGTCCCCCGCCTTGAAGTAGCTCGACGACAACGTCACCGCGTAACCGGACGGCAGGGGTGTGCCCGTCTCGATCTCCCCGACGATCTTGAGAATCGCCTGCTGCTCTTCTTCGGCCGCCTTCTGCACCTTCTTGTCAACCTTGACGGTCTGCGCCAGCACCGCCGACACGCCAATCGCGATGATGAGGAACGCGACGACGGCCGGCTGCATCCGACGAGGACTTGGCATGATCACAATTCTCCCACGTTACCAGTACGACATATCACAGCGGCTTGATCATAGGCCCAACCCCTCGTGGTGTCAAAGGGTTACCGCCTCCGGTCGTATGGTAAGATGCGGCCCGGATCGGGTGTGTGCTGCCCGTCCGGCTCGTGCCCGGACTCATGCTGGACAACGCGCTCGTCATCGTGCTCGCGGGGGGGGCCGGTGAGCGGCTGTTCCCGCTCACTCGCGAGCGTGCGAAGCCGGCCGTCTATTTCGGCGGCCCATACCGGATTGTCGACTTCGTCCTGAGCAACTGCGTCAATTCCGGCTTCCGGCGTGTGTTCATCGCCACGCAGTACAAGTCGCTCTCACTCAATCGGCACATCCGTCAGGCCTGGACGGTGGTGTCCGAGGAGCTGGGCGAGTTCATCGAGATCCTTCCGCCGCAGAAGCGGGTCGGCGACAACTGGTATCTGGGGACCGCCGACGCCGTGTACCAGAACCTGTACTCCATCCGGCGCGAGAACCCGGCCCATGTCCTCGTCCTCGCCGGCGACCACGTCTACAAGATGGACTACGGCCGGCTGCTCCGTTTCCACAAGGAGCAGCAGGCCTCGGTCACCATCGCCGCCATCGACGTGCCTCGGTCGGACGCCTCGCGCTTCGGCGTCCTTGACGTCGGCGACCGCGGCCGCGTCCGGGGATTCCAGGAGAAGCCGGCCGACCCGCCGGGCATGCCGGGCGCGCCGGACCAGTCGTTCGTGTCCATGGGCATCTACGTGTTCGACACGGACGTGCTCATCGAGGCGCTGAGGGCCGACGCCAGGCGTGAGTCCGCTCATGACTTCGGCCGGGACATCATTCCGACGCTCATTCGCACGGCAGAGGTCTATGCGTTTCCGTTCACGGACGAGAACCGGAAGGCCGACAAGTACTGGCGCGACATCGGCACCCTCGACGCCTTCTACGAAGCGAACATGGATCTGGTGCAGGTGAATCCCGAGTTCAATCTGTACGATCCGCTCTGGCCGGTGCGGACCCACCAGGTGCAGGCGCCGCCCGCCAAGTTCGTCTTCGCGGACGAGGGACAGCGGTGTGGCCAGGCACTCGATTCGATCGTCTCGACCGGGTGCATCGTGTCGGGCAGCCGCCTCGTCGGGAGCATCCTCGGGCCAAACGTGCGCGTGCACAGCTTCTGCCTCATCGAACGGAGTCTTCTGATGCCGGGCGTGCGGGTGCATCGCCACGCCCGAATCCGCCGGGCGATCATCGATCGGGACGTCGAGATCCCACGCGGTGCGCTGATTGGGTACGACCCGGTCGAGGACGCACGGCGGCACACGGTCACCGAGCAGGGTGTGGTCGTCGTCACCAGTGGCGAGGAGCCTGTGATCGCCCCGATCAGCACGGAGGCGCTGGCCTTCGAGCACGATGCCGACCGGCGGGGTTCGCGAGCCGGCGGGGAAGGTGAATCATGACCATAGCCGCGATTGCCGGAAGGGAGATCCTCGACTCGCGAGGTAACCCCACGGTCGAAGTGGACGTCAGGCTCACGGACGGCGCGTTCGGGCGCGCGGCGGTACCATCCGGGGCGTCGACGGGCGAGCGTGAGGCCCTTGAACTGCGCGACGGGGACACGCGACGGTATCTGGGCAAGGGCGTGCTCACGGCTGTCGGGAACGTCAACGGCGAGATCCGATCCGCCCTCACGGGCCGGAGGTTCGATCAACGCTCGCTCGACGAGGCGATGCTGAAGCTGGACGGATCGCCGACCAAGAGCCGGCTCGGCGCCAACGCTCTGCTCGGTGTGTCGATGGCCTTCGCCAAGGCGGCCGCGGCAAGCCGGCATCTCCCCCTGTACCGCCATCTGCGGGAGGTCTCCGGGCAGCCCGAGGCCGGCGACTGGCTGATGCCGGTCCCGATGATGAACATCATCAACGGCGGAGCCCACGCGGATTCGACGGTCGACTTCCAGGAGTTCATGGTGCTGCCACTCGGCCTGCGGACGTTCAGGGACGGCCTGCGGGCGGGCGTCGAGGTGTTCCATGCGCTGCGCGGCATCCTGAAGCAGCGCCGGCTCGCAACCAACGTCGGCGACGAGGGCGGATTCGCCCCGAACCTGCGTTCCAACATCCAGGCGGTGGAACTCCTGCTCGAGGCCATCGAGAGAGCCGGCTACAAGCCGGGGCGGGACGTCTGCATCGGGCTCGACGTGGCGGCCAGCGAACTGTGGGACGACGGCGCGCCACGCTCGGCGCCGTGGGATCCGCCGGCCGCCGGGGAAGGGCGGTACGTCTTCGCCAAGTCGGGTGGACCCGGGTGTTCGTCAGGAGAGCTGGTCGGGCTCTACGCGGACTGGATCAACAAGTACCCCATCGTGTCGATCGAGGACGGGCTCGCAGAGGCCGACTGGAACGGTTGGAAGGCGATGACGGACCAGTTGGGTGGACGAGTCCAGATCGTCGGCGACGACCTGTTCGTCACGAACCCATCGATCCTGTCCCAGGGTATCGAGCGCGGCATCGCCAATGCGGTTCTGGTGAAGCTGAATCAGATCGGCACCGTGTCGGAGACCCTCGACGCGATTGCCATGGCACACCGCGCGGGATACGCGACCGTCATCTCGCACCGCTCGGGCGAAACCGAGGACGCCACCATCGCGGATCTCGCCGTCGCGACGGGGGCGGGACAGATCAAGACCGGATCGGCAAGCCGGACCGACCGGATCGTCAAGTACAACCAGCTGCTGCGGATCGAGGAGGAACTGGGCGGCCAGGGGCGCTACGCCGGGCGCGGGGCCATCGCGCAACTGGAGGCGTAGCGCTTTGATTCGCAACTCGTGGCTCCACTCTTCTGCCCAGTCCCCGCCGCCGGACCGCAGTCCGCGCCACAACCACCCGCCTGTCGACTAGAATGGCCGCGTGGCCATGTCGACGACGCCTTCATCTCCATCCAGCTCACGCGCGCGCCACTTCGTCACCCCGTCGGATCGGGCAGATTGGGATCCGCTGAGCGCGCTGGGCTTCCCGGGTGAGTTCCCGTTCACTCGGGGAATCCAGCCGACGATGTACCGGGGCCGGCCTTGGACCATGCGGCAGTACGCCGGGTTCGGCACGGCGGCCCAGTCGAACGAGCGCTACCGTTACCTCCTGAGCCAGGGCGTCACCGGGCTGAGCGTCGCGTTCGATCTGCCAACCCAGATTGGGTACGACTCCGACGACCCGCTGGCGGCGGGTGAGGTTGGGAAGGTCGGCGTGGCCATCGACTCGATCGAAGACATGGAGAGGCTCTTCGATGCCATCCCGCTCGGGAGAGTGTCGACCTCCATGACCATCAACGCCACCGCGATCATCCTGCTGGCGCTCTACATCGCCGTGGCGAAACGGCAAGGCGTCCCGCTGGCGGCGCTCTCGGGAACCGTGCAGAACGACATTCTCAAGGAGTACGTGGCCCGCGGCACCTACATCTACCCGCCGCGCCCGTCGATGCGGCTGGTCACCGACATCTTCGCCTTCTGCGAGCAGGATCTGCCCAACTGGAACACGATCTCCATCAGCGGCTATCACATCCGGGAGGCAGGCTCCACGGCCGTACAGGAAGTGGCATTCACGTTGGCCAATGGGATCGCCTACGTCCAGGCGGCGGTCGATGCCGGTCTCGACGTCAACGTCCTTGGCCAGCGGCTGTCGTTCTTCTTCAACGCCCACAGTGACGTTCTCGAGGAGATTGGCAAGTTCCGCGCGGCCCGGCGGCTGTGGGCGTCGATCATGCGGGACCGGTTCGGCGCCACGAACCCACGGGCGCAGCAGCTGCGGTTCCACACCCAGACCGCCGGCAGCACGCTCACCGCACAGCAGCCCGACAACAACATCGTTCGCGTCGCGCTGCAGGCGCTCGCGGCCGTGCTGGGCGGCACACAGTCCCTCCACTGCAACAGCCGCGACGAGGCGCTGGCCCTTCCGACGGCGACCTCGGCGGCCATCGCACTTCGCACCCAGCAGATCGTCGCCGCGGAGTCGGGCGTCGCCAATACCGTCGACCCTGTTGCCGGCTCGTACGCCATCGAGGACCTCACAGACCGGATCGAAGCTGATGCGCGCGATCTGCTGGCCCGTATCGATAGGCTCGGCGGCATGTTGCCCGCCATCGAGTCGGGTTTCGTTCAGCGAGCCATCCAGGACGCGGCATACGACGCGCAGAAGGCCGTCGATGCCGGCGACCACATCGTTGTCGGCGTCAATCGCTTCGACACCGATGCGCAGGTCAGCATCGACGTGCTGAGAGTCGACCCCGCTGTCGAGGGCGAACAGATCGACCGGCTCCGGCAGCTGCGCTCCAGCCGAAGCGAGCACGAGTGGAGGGCGGCCATCGCCGCCGTCGATCGGGCCGCCAGGAGCGGCGCCAACCTGGTGCCGCCGATTGTCGCCGCCGTCGAGTCTCGGGCAACGGTCGGTGAGGTTGCCAAGGCGCTGCGGGCCGTCTTCGGGGAGTTCAGGGAAGCCTTGCTGGACTAGGCACCCCGGTTCATCGCGGGATTGTCCGACGGGCCACCCAACGCCATGCTGCAGGTCGCCGATCTCGTTGTCGAATTCGATGCCGGCGGGGGCCGCGAGGCGCCAGTCCGCGCCGTCGACGGGATCAGCTTCCATGTCGACCGGGGAGAGACGCTTGGTCTGGTCGGGGAGTCGGGTTGCGGCAAGTCCGCGGCTGCCCTGTCGATTGTCGGACTCGTCCCGCCGCCGGGTCGGGTGGCTGGCGGGTCCATCCTGTTCGAAGCCCGGGACCTCCTCGATTGCGGCGAGCGCGAGCTCCAGAAGGTCCGGGGGGCCCGGATCGGGTTCGTCTTCCAGGAACCCATGGCTGCGCTGAACCCCTCATTCACCATTGGGGACCAGATCGCGGAGGCCTTGGCCCAGCACGGCGTCGCCCGCGGCGCGCAAGCTCGGCAGCGGGTCGTCGACCTGCTCGCGGCCGTCCGCATTCCGGCCCCTGAACGGTGCGCGCGCAGCTACGCCCACCACCTGTCTGGGGGAATGCGGCAGCGGGCGGTGATTGCCGCGGCCATCGCCTGCCAGCCGTCCTTGCTCGTCGCCGACGAGCCGACGACGGCCCTCGACATGACCACGCAGGCGGAGGTCCTGGACCTCCTGGGCGACATGCGCCAGGATCTCGGGCTGGCCCTGCTGCTCATCACCCACGATCTCGGCATCGTCGCCGGCCTGGCCGACCGGGTGGCCGTGATGTACGCGGGACAGATCGTCGAGGTCGGTCCGACGCGCGATGTCCTCAGGTCACCGGCGCACCCGTACACGCGCGGGCTTCTGGCGTCCCTGCCTGGCGCCAGACCAGGGACCCGGCTGGAGGCCATTCCCGGCGTGGTTCCCAGCCCAGGCTCGCGCCCCCCCGGTTGCACGTTCGCGTCTCGATGCACCGAGCGGATCGACGGCTGCGACGTCGCCCGACCCGGGCTCCGTTCCGCCGGGGCGGGCCACCTGGGCCGCTGTCTGCTGCTCCGGGAGGAGCCCTGATGCCCTCACTCGTCGACGTGCGCGGTCTCGTGAAGGACTTTTCGAGGCGGGTCGCGCCGTGGAGCCGGCCGATTGTGCACCGTGCCGTCGATCAGGTGGACTTCACCATCGAGGAGGGAGAGAGCTTCGGTTTGGTTGGTGAGTCGGGAAGTGGCAAGACCACAACAGGCCGCTGTCTGCTGCGGCTCGTCGAGCCGACGGCCGGGTCGTTCACGTTCGAGGGCCAGGAGGTGTTCGCACGTCCGCCTTCGGAGCTGCGCGACTTCCGGCGGCGGATGCAGATGGTCTTCCAGGACCCGCTCAGCTCGCTGAACCCGCGCATGCGCGCCGGAGAAGCCGTGGAGGAAGGCCTGGTGGTCCACCGTATCGGCACGCGGCCGGAACGGCGCGACCGCGTGGAGGAGTTGTTTCGAATGGTCGGGCTGGATCCGGCGGCCCGCGACCGATTCCCGCACGAGTTCTCCGGAGGCCAGCGCCAGCGCATCGGCCTGGCCCGGGCCCTTGCCCTGGAACCGTCGTTTCTGATCGCCGACGAGCCGGTGTCGGCACTGGATGTGTCGATCCAGGCGCAGGTCATCAACCTCTTCATGGATCTCCAGCAGCGGCTCGCCCTCACGTTGCTGTTCATTGCCCACGATTTGCGGCTGGTTCGTCACCTCTGTTCGCGTGTCGCGGTCATGTACCGGGGCCGTGTGGTCGAGATGGGCCGCACCATCGATGTGTTCGATGCGCCGTGTCACCCGTACACCCGGGCCCTGCTCTCAGCGGTGCCAGGCCCGGACCTGCGGGCGGAGCGGCTGCGGCTGGCCTTCTCCGCGGAATCGGTGGATCTGTCGGCGCCGTTGAGAGAGGTGGCGCCGGGGCATGCTGCCGCTGTACCGTAACGGCTGTCAGAAGACAGGAGACAGAATACAGAAGACAGAAGTTGGCGAGTCGGCCTGATCGGCCGACCAAGGTCTCCGACCTGCTGGCGAGCGATCAGACCCCGCCTCGGCTTTCGATGCGCCAGTATAGGCACCACGCGAGCAAGGTCGCGCGATCAGCGCGACTCGTTCTCTTCTGTCTTCTGTCTTCTGTCTTCTGTCTTGTTACGCCGCTTTCCTCACATCGTCCGAGATCTGCCCGTCCTTGATGTGGACGATGCGGCGGGCGTGCTCGGCGATGTCGTGTTCGTGGGTCACCAGGATGATGGTGTTCCCCGCCTCCCAGAGCCGGTCGAACACGCCCATGATTTCGGCGCCGGTCTTCGAATCCAGGTTGCCCGTCGGCTCGTCGGCCAGGATGATCGACGGGTTGTTGACCAGGGCCCGGGCAATGGCTACCCGCTGCCGCTGGCCGCCGGAGAGCTGATTCGGACGGTGCGTCATCCGATCGCCGAGCTCGACCTTCTGCATCGCGCTCTTGGCCTGAGCGACGCGCGCCTTGGCGGGGATGCCGGCGTACACCAATGGAAGCTCGACGTTGTGCAGGGCCGTGGCCCGGGGCAGCAGGTTGAAGGTCTGGAAGACGAAGCCGATCTCCTCGTTCCGGATCCGCGCCAGCTCATCGTCGTTCATCTGGCCCACCTGTTTTCCGTTGAGCAGGTAGCTGCCTTTCGACGGCGTATCCAGGCAGCCGATCAGGTTCATCAGCGTCGATTTCCCGGACCCGGACGGTCCCATGATCGCCACGTACTCCCCGCGGTCGATGGTCATGGTCACGCCTCGGAGCGCATGAATCTCCTCGGCGCCCATCACGTAGGTCTTCCAGATATCCTGGGTCTCAATCAGCGACATGGGTCACATCCACTCCTCAGACCTAGAGACGGCAAACGCTTCCCCGGGGTTCCCGAGTGTACATCAAGGACGAGGTTGCCGCCCAGGGCGGCGAGGTTCTTCGGATTCGCGCGGGAGCTGACGGCTGAATGCTGATGGCTGATGGCTGGCCAAGCCGCGTCTTCACAACCGGAAGAACAGCTCGACCAGCTTGGTGGCGCCGCCGCCGAAGGTCTGGATCGTGTCGGACACGACGATCTGGTCGCGCTTGAGCCGATTCACCTCGATGGCGTGTATCCCCTGCGGAACGTCCTCGAAGACGAAGGGCGCCATGCTGTCGGCGACGTAGTCCTGCTGGCCGTTCCTCGAGTAGTAGAGGCGGACCTCGTAGCCTGGCGGGTCGACGGTGAAGCTCTGGTCTTCGGCCGACATGCGCTTGACGGTCACAATCACCCGGCCTGTGATGATGGGCGGCTTCGGGGGATAGACGATGTCATCGTCGGTGTCGAACACGCCGTCAGGGCCGGCGCTTCGGACCTGGCCGTAGGCAGCGCGGTAGGGCCGGCCGAAGGCATCGGTGAGCTGGTCGTCCTTCGTGTCCCCGACATTGACGTACGGCCCCTTCCACCCCATGCCGACGCCGCGGAAGGTCGCACTGGTGAATGGCTGGGTCCGGCGCTCCGGCCGGACCAACTCCTCGACCGACGTGGGCAGCCGTCCCATGTCGCCGACGAACCCGAAGCTCCCGGGGGTGTCCGGGCGGCCGACCATGGCTTCGTGCAGGACCTTGGCCTCCGCGCGCGTGGCCTCGATCTTCGTGTCCACGACCTGCTGCAGCATGGCCGGCATGATGGCCGCAGCCAGGATGGCCAGGACCGAGATGATGATCACCACCTCGATCAGCGTGAAGCCGACGACGGACGGGCAGGATCGGGTCTTCATCGGATTGCCCTTGCCAGGTTGAACAGTGGCAGGTAGAAGGCCACCGCGATCAGCACGAAGACGCTGGCGAGCACGAGGAGCGCAATGGGTCCGAAGAGCGTCAGGGCCCGGTTGACGGTCATGTCGACCTCGCGGTCGTAGTACTGGCGGACCTGCTCGAGGGCCCTGGGCATCTGGCCCGTGGTCTCGCCGAGGGCCACCATCTGGATGACGATCGGGGAGAACTCGCCGACGGCCGCGAGCGCGCGCGAGAGCGACTCGCCCGCCATCACGCGCGACACGGCGCCGCGGAACCGCTGTGACAGGTAGGCGTTTCCGATCACCCGTTCCATGAGCGACAGCGACGGCGCGACCTCGAGGCCCGCCTCGTGGAGCGTTCCGAAATAGTGGGCGAAGCGCGACAGCGAGACCTTCCGATAGGCTTCGCCGAACACCGGAATGCGCAGCAGCAGCCTCGACAGCCACACGGACCCGTCGGGCTCCTGTACCCGCAGCTTGAACAGCAGGTACAGCACGACGAGCACGAGCACCACGATGATCCAGTTCGCGGCCAGGAAACTGGCCGTCCCCTGCACGACCCGCGTCGGCAGCGGCAACTGCAGGTCGGGGTTGACGCGCCGGTACACGTCCGCGAAACGGGGAATCGTGAACCCGACCAGGACCGACATCAGCACGGTCAGCAGGCCGACGACGATCAGGGGATAGGTAAGCGCTTCCCGCACGCGCTGGGCGAGGCGGTCTTGCCACTCGAGCTGGGCCGCCAAATCGTCCAGGGTCTTGTCCACCCGTCCCGTGGCTTCGCCGGCACGCACGATGTTCACGTACAGTTCGTCGAAGGCCGCCGGGTGGCGCTCCATCGCGCCGGAGAGGCTCTCGCCGTTCTCGATGCTGCGGATGAGCCCGGCGACGACCTTCTTCATCGGCGCCTTGACGATCTGGGACTCGATGCCGCGCAGCCCCTCGACCAGGTTGATGCCCGTCGCCATGACGGTGGAGAGCTGCGTCGTGAAGAAGATGACGTCGCGCCGCGTGATCGTCTCGAGCACACGGATCTGCGCCAGGTCGATCGTGTCATCGTCCTCGGCCGCCGGCGCGCCGGCCTCCCGCGCCTCGACGAGGTACTGGTTCTGGTTCTTCAACTGCGAGGCCAGGGCGTTCTCGCTGGGGGCGACGGCCGTCCCCTCGACCCGCTGGCCGTTCGGCCCGACTGCGACGTAGGCGAATTCCGGCATGACTCTACCCGTCACTCGTAGGCGACACGCAACACTTCGTCCAGGGTCGTCTGACCCAGCACGGCCTTCGACAGCGCGTCGTCCAAGACCGTCTTGAAGCCGCCGCGAACGGCGGCTTCGCGGATCCGCCTCGAATCCGCCTTCACCCGAATCAGCTCATGCATCGACTCGTCGATCATGAGGATCTCGAAGACGCCCGTGCGGCCCCGATACCCGGTCTGGTCGCACTCGGTACATCCCTTGCCCTTGTGGAAGGTGACCCCGTCGGATTCCGTGAGCGCAACCTTGGCGAGGACGTCAGCCGGGTAGGTCACCGGCCCCTTGCAGGACGGGCAGGTGAGCCGGACCAGGCGCTGGTTCACGACACCCGCGACGGCGGAGGCCAGCAAGTACGGCTCCACGCCCATGTCCAGGAGCCTCGGGACGGCGCCCGGCGAATCCTGGGTATGCAGCGTGCTGAAGATCAGCACGCCGGACAACGCGGCCCGGACGGCCAACTGGGCGGTCTCCGGATCCCGAATCTCGCCGACCATGATCACGTCCGGGTCCTGCCGCAGGAGCGAGCGGATGGCCGTGGCGAAGGTGAGGCCGGCCCGCGGGCGGACCTGCGTCTGACGGATCGTCGGGAACTCGTACTCGACCGGGTCCTCGACGGTCATGATGTTCTTGTCGCGACCGCCGAGCACGTTGAGCGCGGAGTAGAGCGTGGTCGTCTTGCCCGCCCCGGTGGGCCCGGTCACCAGCACGATGCCACGCGACCGGGAGAGCAGATCCTGGAACAAGGCGAGGTTGCGCCGGTTGAACCCCAGGTCCTCGAGACCCCGGACCAGCTTGTCTTTCTCGAGGATCCGGATCGCCACCTTCTCGCCGAAGACCGTCGGGAAGGTCGAGACGCGGAAGTCGACGGGCCGTCCGGCCACCGTCTGGGTGATGCGGCCCTCCTGCGGCAGGCGCTGTTCGGAGATGTCGAGGCCCGCCATCACCTTGAGGCGGCTCACCATGGGTGGCAGCAGGTCTCGCGGCAGCGTCTCGACGTGCGTCAGCACGCCATCGATGCGATGGCGGATCCGGATGACCCGCTCCTCGGGCTCCATGTGCACGTCGGTGGCTCCGGCGCGGACGCCGTCCTCGATCATGATTTCGATCAGCTGCACGACGGGCGACTGGTCGGTCGGGACGTCCCTGGTGGGCTCGGCGACCACGGCCAGCCCCTCGTCCACGAGGGGTGAGAGGCGGCTGCCGGTGCCGGGTCCGTACGCCCGGTCGATCAGGCGCTGAATGGCGCCCTTTGGTGCGCAGACCACCTCGACGGGCGTCTCGACCGCCCGCTGGAGCTGGTCGATCGCCATGACGTCGAACGGGTCGGCCTGGGCGACACGAAGGCGCCCCGGACTCCGTGAGAGTCCCACCATCAGGTAGCGCCGCGCCAGGGACTCGGGCACGAGGCTTGCGGCCCGCTGGTCGGGCGACGTGTCCTCGAGCGTCACAAACGGCACCCGGGCCTCCCGGGCCAGAGCCTTGGCCAGGTCGGCTTCGGACACGTATTTCATCGACACCAGGACATCGCCCAGCAGGGCGCCGGTGCGGCGCTGCTCCTGCAGCGCGAAGTCCAGCTGGTCCTGGGAAATGGCCCGACTGGCGACGAGCAGCTGTCCAATCATGGGATGTGTCCGGCAGCAGGCCCCTAGGCCTGCGCGCGCTCCTTGATCTTCTCGACTTCGATCTTGTGCTTCTTGACCAGGTGCCAGATCGATCGCTCGGTGATGCCGAGCAGTCTCGCGGCCTGGGCCTGGATCCCGCCGGTTCGTGACAGCGCCTCGATGACGAAGGCACGCTCCAGTTGGGTCATCTTCTCGTCGAGCGACATCGTACCGGGGGACTCCCACTGCTGGGAGGCGACACCAGCCACGAGCCCGACGCCGGCCGGGCGGATCGGCTGCGGCAGGCTGGCGAGCGTGACGACTTCGCCGTCGGTCACGACGGCTGCCCGCTCGATGGCGTTCTTCAGCTCGCGGATGTTGCCGGGCCAGTCATAGGCCATCAGCGCCGCCGTCGCATCCGATGACAGGCGGCGGATGGTCCGGCCGAGACGCTGGTTGGCTTCGGCGAGGAAGTGGTCGACGAGTCCGGGAATCTCCTCGCGCCGCTCCCTGAGGGACGGCACGTTGATGGTGATGACGTTGAGCCGGAAGTACAGGTCGTCGCGGAACGAGCCGTCGCGCACGGTGCGCAGGAGGTCCTTGTTGGTGGATGCGATGATGCGCACGTCAACGTTGACGGTCGTCGTGCCGCCGACGCGCTCCACCTGGCGGCTCTGCAGGACCCGGAGGATCTTGGCCTGGGTCGACAGCGTCATGTCGCCGATCTCATCCAGCAACAGTGTCCCGCCGTCGGCGAGTTCGAACTTGCCGGGCTTGCGATTCTGCGCGCCCGTGAACGCGCCCCGCTCGTACCCGAACAGCTCGGACTCGAGCAGCGTCTCGGGAATGGCGGCGCAGTTGAGGCGCACGAACGGCCGGTGCTGCCGGGCGGATCGCTGGTGAATCGCCTCCGCGACCAGCTCCTTGCCGACGCCGCTCTCGCCAAGAATCAGCACCGTTGAATCGGTCGGGGCTGCGCGTTCGATCAGGTGCATGACCTCCGTCATCGCCCGGCTGCTGGCCGGCGCCCATCCGTGGCCAGGCGCCGCCGCCAGCTCCTCGCGCAGCCGTTCGATCTCGAAGTTGAGCCGGCGTTTCTCCAGGGCCCGGCGGATGACAATCTCCATCTCTTCGAGGCGGAACGGTTTGGTGAAGTAGTCGTACGCGCCGCGTCTGATGGCGTCGATGGCGCTGTCGCGGGTGCCGTGCGCGGTCATGATGATGATGGGCACGCGGGGATCGATCTTGAGGATCTCCCCAACGGCCTCGAGACCGCTCATGCCGGGCAGGCGAATGTCCAGCAGGATCAGATCGGCACCGTCCCCGGTCTTCAGGACCTGAAGCCCCTCCTCGGCCGTCGATCGCAGGGTGATGGCATAGCCCTGCCGGCCCAGCGCCTCCTTCAGGAAGAACTGCATCTGCTCGTCGTCGTCGATTACCAGCACATGGAACATAGCGGTTGTGTCCGAGATGGCCTACGCCGTCTTCGTCAACGCCGGGGCGCTCATCACCCCCGCTGCCTGCACGGCGGACCCACCCTCCGTCAGGGGGAGGTCGATGGTGAACGCGGTGCCCCGATCGGGATCGCTCTCCACATATACCTCACCGCCGGTCGCGGTGACGACATGGCGGGCGATCGCCAGACCCAGCCCCGTGCCGGTCGGCTTGGTCGTGAAGAACGGCACGAACAGCCGCTTGGCCACGTCCGGCGGGATGTAGGACCCGGTGTTGTGCACCCGCACGCGGACCCGGCCGTGGTGGCAGCCGACGCCAACCGTGACGGCACCGCCCTCGGGCGTCGCCTGCACGGCGTTGAGCACGACGTTCGACAGGGCCTGCATCAGCCGGCTCCGGTTGCAGAGGACCCTGACCGGTTCGGCATCCGGCTCGACGCTCGTCTCGAGATGGACGCGCCGGTCGCCGAGGCCGAGGCCTACGAAAGTATTGACCTCGCGCACCAGCCTCGCCAGATCGACATGCTCGCGGGCCGGACCGGCATCTGAGGACAGCAGAAGGAGGTTCTCGACCAAGCCATTCAGCCGGTCGATCGCCTCGAGCATCGTCGACACGTACCGGCGGCGGGGATCCTCATGCGCGAAGTCCCGCCCGAGCAGCTCCGTGAGCCCGCGCATGGAGGCGAGCGGGTTGCGCAGTTCGTGGGCCACGCCGGCCGTCATCGTGCCAAGCGCCAGCAACTGGTCGGCCTTCCGCAACCGGTCGCGCAGCTCGCGGATGTCGCTCTGGTCCTTGAAGCCGATGGTCACGCCCACGACTTCTTCGAGTTCGTCGCGCCCGTCGCCTTCGCCCGCCTTCTGCAGGTAGGACACCGAGATGCCCACGCGGATCTTGCGACCATCTTTCGTCTGGATGTAGGTCTCGTCCACCCCGACGAACTCGTGCCGGGCCACCGCGCTCTCGACGGCGGCGACTTCCGCCCTGGATGGGCCGACGGCAGCCAGCACGTCGCTCAGGCGCTTGCCGAGCACCTCGTCCTCCCGGTAGCCGAGCACCATCTCGGCCGCGGGGCTCGCCCCGATGATCCGTCCCTCCGAATTCAGCGTGATGACCGCTCCGCTCATCCCCTGCAGGAGATAGCGGTTCACGGAACTCAACGCGTCATTGAAGGCCCCGGCCAGCCACTCGACGTCGGCCGTCGATCGGTTGTCCAGGATCGACCGCATGTCGCCTGACTTGATGGCCTCGAGACGCGTCGCAAACTCCCGGAGCGGCATGGTGACGCCGATGGCAATGCCGAACGCCAGCACGACGGCAATCAGCACGACGGCCGCGAGCTGCCATTCGAGCTGGCTGAGCTGCGTCGTGGTCGTCGCACTGAAGACTCCGTACACCACGTGGAGGCGCCGCGACATCGAGAGCGCAAAGAAACCGGTCGCCGCCACGAGCAGGCCCATGGTGAGCGGCAGCACCACCAGGAGCTTCTGCCGTGTCGGCGACGGCCGCGCCTGTCTGGCCGGAGATCGGCGAGTCGGGCCGCCAAACCACCTCATCGCTTCAGCCCTTGGGACGGCGGACCGTGAATCCCGACCCGCCGGCGCTCTCCGGTGGGCGAGGTGAACACCACCGCGGTTCGCTCGATGTCGGCCACCCTGAAGGCGCCGATGTGATCGCCAATGCCGACAATCTTGTTCTCAACCAGCGCCACCCGGCGCGCAGTGGAATACAGGATCGACCGCACGATGGGGTCCGCCGACAGGGCGCGAACCGGTTCGGGCTTCGTCACGTCGCGCGACTCGTTCCCGAACAGGAAGGGGTCGCGCCGCCACGCGGGGGCGCTGGTCAGATCGACCGGCGGAGGCGCCGGAATCGAGGCCGGGTCGACGGCGTCACGCTCGGGTCCACGCTCCGCGGACGCGAGCAGCGGCTCTGAGGTGCGCGCTGGCGCCGCCACCGGCGCAGACGGCTTGAAGTAACTCGCCACGGCCCAGAGCACGGCGGCCCCGAGCAGGAACAGCGCAATCCGGAGGTGTGACTTCTGGACTCTCATGCGACTACCGTCCTTCGTCGGCCGGGTCCAGCATCGCGACCCGCGGAACGGCGGGCGACGGCACCTCGGGCGGCTGGGGAACGCCCTGACCGCTCGTCGCCCGGCCGCGCTGATACACGAAGACGGTCAACTCGGCCTTCATCAGGGGCAGCCCCCTGGTCAGCTCCAGCGACCGGATCTCCACCATCGTCGGCATGTTGCGGAGCCGCCACACGAACTCGGCGATGCCCTCGAACGAGGACTCGAAGGAAATCGTCACGGGCGTGTGCGACAACGCCACCGGAAACAGCTCGAAGCGCGGGTCCGGTCCCTCCCCGATCCGGGAGGACCCGCGGCGGCCGCGATCCGTCTCCTGCGCCCGGACCATTTCAGCGGTCGTCACCTGCAGGGCCCTGAACTGTCCCTTCGGGGTACTGGCCGTCGCCGTCCGGACCAGGAACTCGACCACGTCGGCGACCTTGTCATCCTCGGCCGTCCGCGACTCGAACTCCTGCAGCACTGCCGTGCTGTCCGCCGGCGGTTCCGCCTGCCCCTGCCGGATCGTGTCCTGCAGCGTCTGGAGTCGCGCTTCCAGAGACGTGACTTCTCCGCGGCTGGCGACGTACGCCGTGAGAGGCGGCTGGATGAACCAGAAGAACGCGAACAGCAGGATGCCGACAATGATGATGAGCGGCAGGTAGCGTTCGAAGGCGCTCGTCAGCCGCGTGGTGTTCGTGCTCACTTTCGCACCTCGTACTTGAGAGTGAAGTCGAGGACGGCCCCCACGTACTTCGGCGGCTGGCTCGCGCGTTCGGCCGTGCCCGGTCTCGCCCCGGCGCGCTGGCGCCGACTCTCGTCCAGCTCCTCCGGCGGCAGCGGCGGCACGACGATGCGATACAGCCTGCCGTCCCTGGCCATCCACTGCTCGCGCGGTCTCTGGACCGCGGTCCGCCGGTCCTGGTAGGCCGGTTCCAGCCTCGGCGCCTCAGCCACGGCAGCTTCCCGCGACACGGGCTCAGGTTCGGGCTCCGGCTCCTCGATGTGCACCTTGATCTCGGGCGCCTGCGACGGGTCGCCGAGGTACTCGTCGCCGTTGACGGCCTTGGCGAATCGGTTGAATGCCGCCTGTGCTTCTGCAGGAGTCGGCGCCAGGGCTTGCCCGGTGACGCTCACGTTCCACGCTCCCACTCCGGGGCTCACCTTCAAGGACGTGATCGCGACCTCTGGCGGTGCCGCGCGGCCCAGCGCCTCGAGGACTCGTGCCAGGCGCGGGCCCTCTGACGCAAATGCCTCGAGGGCCGCCGCACGGGCGGCGTTCGTCGCTCGCGCCAGCCGCACCTCGTCGAGGCGCTGCACCTCGGGCTCGAGGGTCGCGATCTGGCGCCGGAGCGAGTCGGTCCGATCGCGCGTGTTGCGCGTCAGCAGCTCCACCACGCCCCACGCAAGCACCGCGATCACCACACCGGCGATCGCCGCGCGCCACAGATGGGTCTGTCGTTCCGTCGTCAGTCGTCGTCGCACCGTCGTGCCCTCTCGGGGTAGCAGGTTGACGGTCGGAGCCCCACCGGCCGCAAGGGCCCAAGCCGTGCGGACGGCCCCAAGACGGGACCGAAGCGCGTCGGCCGGCTCCGGAAGCTGGGTGATGTCGAGACCATCCGGCGAATCCAGTGTCTCGACGTCCAGGTTCAGTTCGTGCATCAGCGGGCCGGTCAGCGCCCGCAGGTCCGGCATGTCCCCGCACACCAGCACCTGCGACACGTCGGCCTGATGATGCTGCTTCAAGTACACCACCGATCGCCGCAGTTCGGAAGCCACCCGGGCGATGAACCCGCCGGCGTCGGCAGACGCCCCTTCGGGGATGGCCCGCTCGGTTTCATGACCCCAGGGCAATTCGCGGGCAAAAAGCACCGCGCCGCCGCGCACGACCGTCAGACCGGTCACGCGGCCGTTGATCGCCAGGATCGCCACGGTCGTTCCCGACAGCACCCCCAGGCGCTGGCGGGCCAGCAGGGCATGGGCCAGGGCCGGCGTCACGACGCCGTCGACGTCGATGCCTGCCTCGGTCAACGGCCCGATGCTGGCCCGGACCTCGTCCGCCGGAACCGACACGTAGGTGACCTGGCGGCGGCCGCCGTCGACGGCGTCGCCCAGCATGATTCCGTCCGCCATCAGGCCCGAGTCTCCACCCGTCCCGGGCGAGCCGGCCTCCCTGCGGGCCATGGCTTCGAGATCCGACGGGTCGGCGGGGGGCAGGGACAGCACGTGGTGCACGCCCCTGAGGCCCCAGATGGCCACACCGGCCGGTCCGCGGACGCCCAATCGCCGCAGTTCCCCCTCCAACTGGCCGGGTGACGAGGCGTGGTAGGGCACCTCGTGGAAGGCCTTGATCCGCCCCGGCCGGCCCGAGCGACGGCGGAACAGGCCAGCTCGGCCCTCGAGCACCACCACACGGCACAGGGACGGGACGAGTTCGATGCCGATACGGTTCGCCATATGTCACCCAAGTTTTCGGCACAAACGGTGCATTCCGGTAGATGGCGGGGCGGTTTTCCGATCGGGGCGCTGGAAGGGTGGGATGCCCAGGCCTGCGCTCGCTGAGGGCGCCCTGGCACAGGCGGACGCGCGAATCCGGAACCCGGACGCGGTCCTACTGGATGCGCTGGCCGATATCGTCCCCGTAGAGCTGGGCCGTCAGGACACTCTGGGTGTAAGGCGTTTCGACCGTGCCATTTGGGCCGGCGGACAACACCCAGACAGCCCCCTTGACCGTCCCGGCCGCCGTGACCGTTCCCGGCGAGGTATCAATCAGGCCGATGTTCACGACGTAGCGGCGGCCCCAGGGGTCGGTTCCCAGTTCCGACGTGAGGTACGGCCCATTCCAGCCGAGCTGGGTGGAGGGGCTCCGGAGCGCGTACCCAGCCTGGTTGTTCACCAGCTGGTCGCCAATCAGGCCGGCCTTTCCGGTCGACCACAGGGTCGGCACGTCTTCGAGCGGAGGGTTCCCTGGACTCACAAGGAGTTGGAGGCGCGAGTCGGCCAACCCCGCCCCGCCACCCCGGGCGGCGGTCCACTGCGGGAAGAAGCCCGTATCACGGTAGAACTGAACCACGGCGGCCGCGATGGTCTGGCAGTCGGTTCGTGCCCGCGCCGCGCGCGAATCATTGATGAAATTGGCAATGGAGGGGGTGAGGACGAGGGCGAGCGTGACGATGACGGCCAGCACCACCGTCAGCTCGATGAGGGTGAACCCCGGACGCGAACGGGGATCTGCCGTCGGACCCGGGCAGGTCCTATCCGGCCCCGATTCGCTTGGCGTCTGCAGCATCACCCGACCTCTCCAGTCCGCCAGTCCGCAACATCTTACTTCAACCTGTGGAGCCGGCCCACGGACTCGTGAGCCGGCCCCGGTGGCTCTTACACGACCCGATGCTGCTCGGCTGCATCGCCAATCATCACGGATCGCACGGGGAGATGACGGTCACCCAGTCGTCCCCGCCACGCTTGAGACCCTGCCCGTCGACGGCCAGGTCAGCAAAATCGGTACCGAACGGCGTCTCGATGATACCGTCCTTTCCTGGCGAGAGGCAGAACACGTCGAGACAGTGGATCTTGACCTCCGTCGTGCCAGCATTGTTGAAGATCGTCGTGAGGAACTTCGTGTTGACCTGATAGGCGAAGCCCCATGGGTCCGGTCCGCACGGCGGCGACAGGTAGGCGCCCCGCCATCCCTGGCCGAAGAGCGGCCCGAACTGCAGGCCCGCCTCGGCGTAGATCGGCGGCGTGACCGTGCCGGATCTGATGTTGGTGATCAGCTGTTCGTCGCAGGTCCCGATGAAGTTGGTCGGTAGGGCGGGGGCGCCGTTCCACCAGTTGGTCAATCCCCCGGGGAAGCCCGCGATGGCCGGCGCAAGGGTCGTGTTGATCGTCGCGCCGTTCCCGTCGGTCACCAGGAGATCCATCTTGTTTACCGGGTAGCTGCTCTGAGGGTTGTTGTAGACCAGCCGCGGCCCGACGTCCCGGATGAGACGGGTGACCGAGACGGCCAACGCCTCGCAGTCCTCCTTCACTTTGACCCACTGCGCGTCGTTGACGAAGTCGAAGATCGACGGCGCCAGGACGCTCGTCAGCAGCATCAGGACCAGCAGCATGATCGTCACCTCGACCAGCGACAGTCCGCGCTGCCCCCTTCTGGTGCGCACTCGCATGGTGGCCTCCTAACTGAGCGGTGGTGATGCTCGGGGACGCCGTCCTGGCGCCCACGTCCCGACCTCGCCTGACCCTGGCAGAGTCCGGACAAGGCGGACGAGAGGCAAGGGCTGTTCCCCTTTTCCCACTCAGAGGCGGACCACAGGTGCAAGTGTCTCATTCCAGGACACATGCTGCACGATTCTGCACGTCGTGCGCACCGATGAGCCACCGCAGAACCTACACTTTGTGGAGGTGTCCAAGCGCTGTTGGGCCCCCTTTTCGACCGCGTGTGGCTCGTCGCTGCGCGCGCGCGTGGCCGCTAACTGGTTGACGAGAATGTCACTTGCGTCCTCCAATGTCCCGCCATCCTCTGACACCTACACTTCTTGTAGGTATCGGATGGACCATGCTCATCAGAATGAGGCACCTCCCAGCGTCCCGCGTGCGGCTCGCCGCGGTGTCGCGACCCCAGACAAGGCTGAGACCGCTCCCGGGCTTGCGCCGCAGGAGCGGTCCCCGAGACTACCAACTCACCACTCAGACGTTTCAGCCGCGACTGTGGAAGCCGTCAGGGAGCGCAGTCCGTTGAATGCTCCACAGCGCCTGACTGACGAGGCCCGGCCGCCACGCGGGGTCATCGCGAGGAGGCCAGCCGTGGGCGACGCCGACTAGCGGCTGCCGCCGGAGATGACGGTCACGAAGTCGTCGCCGCCGCGCTGCGTGCCGAAGCCACTCGCGGCGAACGGCGTCTGGATTGTCTGGTCCTCGCCCGCGGAGATGCAGATTGTGTCGTAGGTCCAGCCGTAGTTCTTGGCACCCTGGACACCGCTCGACGCCGCGTCGGAGGCCACTCTCAGGAACAGGGTGTTCACGAGGTAGGCCATGCCCCAAGGATCGGGGCCGATCGGAGCGGAGATGTAAGCGCCCCGCCAGCCGGTGTTGAAGAGCGGCAGCGGGTTCTGGGCGTAGCCCAGCGCGCCCGGCGTCAGGTACCCAGGGTTGTTCTTGACCAGCTGGTTCTCGAGCGAGTCGAACGCCGCGCAGGGCGCCGCGTCGAACGGGTCGTCCCAGTTGTAGCTCGCGCACTCGGCCGTGCTGGCGTTCGGGGTGAAGTTGGGAGCCGCAACCAGGTCGATGGCCGCCTCGCCGCCATCGCTATAAAGGATGCCGGCGATGTTGTCCATCTGGCAGTCCACCGGCACTGTCCCGGCGACCTGCGCGACACAGTTGGTGTCGCGGAACAATCGGGCGATCGACACGGCGATGGCTTCGCAGTCTTCCTTCACCTTGACGCGGGCGGCGTCCTTGATGAAGTCGAAGATCGAAGGAGCCAGCACGCTGGTGAGGAGCATCAGCACGAGCAGCATGATGGTGACCTCGACGAGCGACAGGCCCTTGTGTGACTTGAGCATTCTCATGTGTGTGGCCTCCACGGAAACAAGTTGTCTTGGCAGGCACACCGGTACCGTTAGAGGCACCAGCGCCTCTCCGTGCCAGCCTCCCCACCTGACCCGCAGGGAGGCTGGGCGCTCCCTTGACTCACGGAGTTGTCGCGGCGTGAAACAGCAACCCACGTGCCGTGGAGGCAGATTCTCAGGAGAGCTACGTTTTTCGGGGGGAAATCGCGGATCTGGAGCAGAGGCGCCGGCGAGGACCTACACAACGTGGTGTAACGGAACGAGACACACGCCTGCGGACGTCCTTGGTGGTCTCGAGCCGGGAGGACCGGCTAAGCGGCTGCTGCCACACGCGTTGCCATCGCTGCACCTCGAGCCGTCAATCGCCCATCACAAAGCGTTGTCTCCTTTCGGGACACACGACGCGCGCCGTGGCGCCTGTGACATCGGCGCGCAGGGTCCCGGCCTGTGTCTACTGGACGCGAACACCAATGTCGTCGCCTCCAAGCTTGGGTGACCGCGACGACTGTTCGAAGGCCGTCTCAATCACGCCGTTCGGGCCGGCCGACAGCACCCACACGACGCCCCACGTGGCGGCGGATCGTCGTTCCCCCATCAGGGACTTGGACAGCACTCGTGGCGCACCGACGTTGACCAGGTATTGCCGGCCCCACGGGTCCGGCCCGACCGTGGCACGCAGGTACGGCCCTCGCCAGCCCGTCGCCGAAACCGACGTCGGAGCGGGGTACCCGGGTTCGTTGTTCGAGAGGTGGTTTCGCACCTGGTCGACTCCACCCGAAAGCCAGGCGTCGGGGTTGATGGGCTCATCGGGTCGCGTGCCTTCGGTGACCAGCACGCGAACCGGGCGGGGCTGCTTGGGATCCACCTCCGAATCGACACCAGGCTCGTAGGTCGGCAGGACGCCGTTGTCGCGGTGGAAGTCGGCCACGGCGGTGGCCAGCGTCTGACAGTCACCGAGCGCACGTTGCATGCGATACCGTGTCACGAGGTCGGAAAGGGAAGGCACGACAAGGAGGGCGGCCGTCACCGCCACGGTGAGTGTCACGGTCAGTTCGAGGAGCGTCACGCCCAGTGTCCGGCGGGCCCGCGTCGTGAAGCCAGATGTCGCCCGGCGCCCGCCTGTGTCCGGCGCCGTCGCGCTCTGTGCGTCAGTTGTGGCGTCTCCTCTGGCCATGACGGACCTTCACTCTCATCACCGGACACCCAATGGCCCCGGAGTTCCGCCGGGCCGCCATCGTTGCGACGGCCCGGGTCCATCCTTCATGCGCCGTCCTGAGGCGCCGGGGCAGAACGGCTGACGCCAGGTTCGGGAGGGAGCACTCTGATGTCGCGACCGCTCCCGGCGTCCCCGCGTCGTCATCCGGCGCATCAGCGACCGTGCGTGGACCGGGCACGGGCCCGGCCCACGCCGCGCTCGTGCTCTGGTTACCGCGATCCACCCGAGATCACGTAGACGAAGTCGTCGCCAGCGCGCTCAGTGCCCGAGTTGCTCGCGGCAAACGGCGTCTCGACCACTCCGTTCTCGCCCGCCGAGATGCAGAATGTGTCGAAGCTCCAGCCCCAGCACCCCTGGCCTTCAGATGGGGTGCCGCTGCAGGGGGAGCCGTACGGCCCGCCCCTGGCATCGAGCGCGGTTCTCAGGAAGAGCGAGTTGACCATGTACATGTTGCCCCAGGGATCCGGACCGACCGGCGGAGCCACGTAGGCGCCGCGCCAGCCGGTGTTGAAGAGCGGAAGTGGGTTCTGTTCCCATCCGAGATCCACCGGCGTGTCGTAGTGGGGGTTGTTCGTCACGAGCTGGTGCTCGAGGGTGTCCGCGCACCGCTGAGTGGCGGGGTTCGTCGGATCCCAGTAGTAGTCGCGGCAGTCGGCCACGCTGGAACCCGGGGTGAACTGCAGCCCGCCGACAGACTCGGGCACGGCGCCGTCGCTGTAGAGCAGACCGACGATGTTGTCCATCTGGCAGTCGACTGGCCGGCCCTGTCCGGCGAAGGCGATGCAGTTGACGTCGCGGTAGAGGCGTGCGATCGAGAGCCCGATCGCCTCGCAGTCCTCCTTGACCTTGACGCGCGCGGCATCCTTGATGAAGTCGAAGATCGAAGGCGCCAGCACACTGGTGAGCAGCATCAGCACGAGCAGCATGATGGTGACCTCGACCAGCGACAGGCCCTTCTGTGCCTTGAGGAATTTCATGGTGGCCTCCACGTGAGTGAGTTGAGTTGACCTGGCCGGTGCCCACCACGGGCCGCGGCCGCTTCACCTGCCTCTCCGCGCACGGCTCCGCACCTGACCCTGGTGAGGTGCCGTTCGCTCCCTCGCTCGCGAAGAGACGACCTCCCCTGGAGCAACGGGTGTGCCCGGCTGCGCACTCACGTGCAGATCGCGCGTTTCCCTCAGGAAACCGGCGTGTTTTCGCGGATCTCCCGCGAATCGTCACAAAGAGTGGCTACGTGTTTTGAAGTCACAGAACGTGACATTCGAGGTGCGGTGGTGTGTGGGATCGCGAGCGATCGGCGCCGCGCAATTCTGCCAAGTGGTGTTGTGAGGAGCACTTCACGCGTGTCGAGGCCGACAGGCGCGGGCGAGCCACCGAAGGTGTTGACTCGTTCGTGGGCATGCGACGACGAGCGTCGCGTGGTTCTTGGCCCCTGATGCCTGATCCCTGACTCCTTTCCTGTCGCCCGTCGCCTGACGCCTGTCGCCTTCACTTGATCAGCGCGACCCGGTCGTCGCCGCCACCGGTGAGGCCCCGGCCTTCGAACGGCGTCTCGATGATGCCATTGGGCCCGGCCGAGAGCACGATGACTTCGTTGCGGCCGAGGAGGAACTGCACGTTGACCGCGTAGCGCCGGCCCCAGGGATCCGCGCCAATGCCCTGGTGCGTGTACGCGCCGCGCCAGCCCAGGTCGCCGGCTCGCGCGGGTCCGCGCCAGGCGTTGGCCGGGCTTCCCCCAGGTTCGTTCGTGACGAGGTGACGGTCGAGGAGATCGACGAGTCCGTCCGCGCCAACAGGTCTGGTCCAGCGCCAGTCGCCGGCATCGCCCGAAGCCGGCGTCGCGCCCCCGCTCACCAGCAGCTCGACAATGGCGCCTTCGGTGCCGCGGGTCCCGATCCGAACCGCACCCGCATCGTCGAGCAGGCGCACGATCGCGTCGCGAATCGAAAGGGCGTCACGGGAGGCCTGCAGGTCCTTGGCCCGCTGGACGAGATCCAGGCTGGCTGGCGTCAAGGTCCCGGCAACCAGTGCAAGGGCGCTCAGGACGACGGTCACTTCGACCAGCGAGAGTCCGGCGCGTGAGAGCAGGTGCTTCATTGGATCCGTACCGCCAGATCGTCGCCAAACACGTTGGCGTTGGTGATGGGCTGTTCGAACGGCGTTTCGATGGCGCCATTGGGGCCCGCCGACAGGATGAAGACCGCGCACGCTCGGCAGCGGCCGGGCGTCGGTGGCGTGCCCTTCAGGAATCCGGCGTTCGCTAGGTAGCAGTGTCCCCAGGGATCGCCGGTGATCTCCCTCGACACGTAGGGCCCGTTCCATCCGTTGCCAGGACCACTGATCGAGACGGGATAGCCACGGCCGTTGACGCGCAAGTGGCTGTCGAACGCGTCGAAGGTCGAGATGCTGATCCACGACCTCAGGGCAGCGGCCGAGGTCCCCACCGAGGGGTCCGGGCTGAAGATACCAGATTCGCCGCGTGGAACGCCGGCGGCAATCTCCGGCATGTCGCCGCCGGACCTGAGGACGTCGACGATGCGCAACGAACTCAGGGTCTGGGGCTGCCGCAACCGCGAGCCCTCGAAGACGAAGGGGCCGACGTCGCGCTGGAAACCGGTGATGGCCGTGGCGAGTTGGGAGAGATCGTTGCGGGCCCGGACGGTGCGGGCATTGTTGATCGAGTCGCTCACGACGGGGATGAGCATGGCCGCCAGGATGAGCAGGATGGCCAGCATCACGGTGACCTCGACGAGCGAGAGTCCCGCAGCCCCAGCCGCGCGCCGGGTGGACGGCGGCATCGGCCGTTCCGTCTGCTGGTCAGTCTCAGGGTGCATGATTCGCCCCGCCTCTATCTACGTGTTCTCGGGCCTTCACAGCCTTGCCTGTAGTCGGGCTGCCGATCGGCCTCCGGTCATCGGCGCCATGACTACGCTACCACCCCTGATGCAGCGGGAGCATGGGATTGCAGGGTCTGTCTCGTGCGTTGCAACCCCATGCTCCCCGTAGAGGCCACCCTGGGTGAGGCAGCTCGTGGCGCGCGGGTCAGTCGCGCGTCACCGCGTGTCGCCGGAGATCACGTAGATAAAGTCGTCGCCCTGGCGCTCGACGCCGCCCGTGCGGTTGCCGGCGAAGGCGGTCTCATAGATCCCGTTGGGGCCGGCCGAGATGCAGAACGTGTCGTGCGACCAGCCGCCGCTGCGCCTGCCCTGTCCGGTGCCGTACGGGGCGTCGATGGCGACCGAGAGGAAGACCGAATTCACGAGGTACGCGTTGCCCCACGGATCGGGGGCGATTGGCGGCGAGAGGTACGCCCCGCGCCAGCCCAGATTGAAGTACGGTCCCGGCGTGGCGTAGGTGCCGAGATCGGCGGGCGTCGGGTATGCCGGCCCCGTCGCATTGTCGACGAACTGGTGTTCCATCGAGTCGCCGCGGTGGCTCTCCATGTCCCAGTTCAGGGTGCCGCCGTAGATGGCGCTGCTGTTGAAGTCGACCGCATGCGGGCCCAGGTTGTCGTACCCGACATCGGGGCCGTCGCTGTACAGCATGTCGACGCGGTTCCTCATCGTGCAGGGCTGCCGGCCGTCGAACTTCAGGCAGGTGCCCACGTCGCGCGTGAGGCGAGCCACGCTGAGACCGATGGCTTCGCAGTCCTCCTTCACCTTCACCCACTTCGCATCGTTGACGAAGTCGAAGATGGATGGCGCCAGCACGCTGGTCAGCAGCATCAGGACCAGCAGCATGATCGTCACTTCTACGAGTGACAGTCCCCGTTCGCCTGTGAGTCTCTTCCTCATGACCTACTCCTCCAGAACCGCCTGTGATGTCTCCAGGGCCGCGCGCCGCAGCGGCGTGCTGCGGTGCGGCGTCGGAACCTCTACGAGCGCGTCGAGCGCTCGCCAGGCAGTTGAGCAAGGAGCGTGCCCTCACGGGAAAAAGCGTGAAATCGCGAGAAAATGGCCTGTTCTTGGGCTATTTCGCGTGCAGCCGCACTCGCGCCGATGGCGCCGCGGCCTGCACTTCGCGTGGGAGTCGCGTCTTGAGCCCAACACGCATCGGTGGCGACAAGAAATGCGGGCGACCTACACGCGGTGCAGGTCGCCCGAAGATGTGCAGGCGGAGGAAGGACGCAGGTTCAGCCCCTGGGCGTCATCTTGCTCCGGAGCGTCTGTATCCGCGCGCGCACGTCGAGAGACAACGACGCGTTCTCCGCGCCCGAGAGTGCCAGGAACCTCTCGTAGTGCTCGAGCGCACGCCCCAGATCGCCCGACTCTTCGCAGATGAGCGCCAGGTTGTAGTGCGCCGCCGCGTAGCTGCCGTTGACGCTGATCGCCCGCATCAGCGTGTCGCGGGCTTCTTCGGCCTTCCCTGTGGCCTTGAGCGCAATGGCGAGATTCGTCAGCCACTCGACGCCGTGTGGATCCTGGGCCACGATGTCGCGGAACTCGGAGATCGACGCCTCGCTCTTGCCCGAGCGCAGCAGTGCCACCCCCAGGTTGTTGCGCGCCTTCAGGTACTTCGGATCGATGAATGTCGCTCGCTTGAATTCGCGGATCGCCTCGTCGTAGAGGCCCTTGCCCTGGTAGAGCAAACCAAGGTTGTTGTGCGCTTCCGCATTGAGCTCGTTGGCCTCGAGCACCGCGCGATACTGCACCAGGGCGTTTTCGAAATCTCCCGTGCGCTGGTAGTAGAGCGCGAGCTTGAAGTGATCCAGCTCGCCCGTCGACGTGCGGTACCCGGGCGGCACGAGTGCGGCGCCCGAGGGCACCACCGAGGCCGCGCCAGGCGATCCCAGCGACGGCGGCGGCGGCGACGTCCGGACGACCCGCCCAGAAAGTGCCGAGCCCGTCGCGACGGGCGCCGGTGTGACCACGGTTGCGGCCGGCACCCGAGCCTCCGAGCGGCTCGGCGCAGGCGGACGAGGGTTGGAAGCGGCTGGCTTGGGTTTCGAGGCGGTCGCGGGCGCGGCTTCGTCGTCCACACCAGCCGCCGCAGCCTGACCCGGTCTGTCCCCGCCGGGGCCCGCGGCGCCCGGCGTGGCCGGTTTCGTGGCCGGCGGCGTGGCAGGCGTCGAAGGTGCCGCGGCAACTGGGGCGGATGTCGCCGCACGGGCCTCGCTCGTCTCAGGAACGACGCTCGGCGGCTGGTTGCCGGGCGCGTTCGGGACGAGCGAGTCGATCCAGCCCGAAGACGAGCCGGGCAGCAGGCCGGTCATCACCGCCACCTGCCACAGCAGCGCGGCGGTGACGACAACGAGTACCAGGGCGAGGGCGATACGCCACGGTCCTCCGACGCCGCCGAGGGACGAGCGCCGGGTCTCGTAGCCGAGCGACGCCAGCACGTTCTCTTCAGCCACGCCCCGCCGCTGCGTGCCTTCCGGATTGAGGGACACACCGTTGTGTTTGCGCAGAACGTCGAGCATCCGGCTCACGGTGTCACCTGTAGGCGGACGAGGACGATCCGGCGGAAGCCCCCGCCAGGAGCGGCGTGCGCCGGCGCAACCACGAGAAGCGCGACCGCTCGGCCGGCTGCAGGTCGAGACTGTCGGCCGCGCGTTCCACCAGCTCGTGAGTCACACGGTTCGACCGGGCCGAGTAGGCCCCGAGCAGGCTGCGGTCGCAAATCAGGTTGATCAAACGGGGGATGCCCCCGGAGAACTGATGCACGAACTGGAGGGCCCTGGGCGTGAAGGAGACGAGCGAACTCCCTCCGGCCACGTGCAGGCGGTGCGACACGTACGCCGCCACCTCGTCACGGGTGAGAGGCTTCAGCTCGTAGCGGATCGACACGCGCTGGTCGAGCTGACGCAGCTCGGGCGACCTCAGCAGGCCCTGCAAGTTGAGCTGCCCGACCAGGATCATCTGCAGCAGCTTCTCGCGATCCGTTTCGAGATTCGAGAGGATCCGCAGCTGCTCCAGGACCTGGAGCGGCAGGTTCTGGGCTTCGTCGATGATGAGCACCGCACTCGCCTGCAGGGGCAGGAGGCCGAGCAGGAAGTCGTACAGCGTGTCGATCAGTTCCTGCTTGCTGACGCCGTTCAACCGTCCCTGCTTGATCTCCTCCCGGGAGACGACGCCGAAATCCTGCAGGATGAGCCTCAGGAGGTCGTCTTCGGACAGGAACGGGTTCAGCACGAGCGCCGTGAACGTACGCCGATCGATCTGCTCGAGGAGCGCTCGGCACAGCGTGGTCTTGCCGGTCCCAATATCGCCGGTCACGACCACGAAGCCTTCCCGCCGCCGGACGGCGTACTGCAGCAACTCGAACGCGTTGGCGTGCGACTCGCTCTTGTACAGATACTTCGGATCAGGCGTCAGGCTGAAGGGCTTGTCCGTGAAGCCAAAGAACTCCTCGTACATGATCGGCTCCCTGTTCGAACGGGCTCGTCCCGCTCACTTGCGCGCCGGCTTGCGCTGCTCCTCGTAGAGACGCTGCTCTTCGGACGCCGTGATCCTCGCAATATCGCCGGGGGTCATCAGCGTCGGCGTCAGAAGGATGATGAGATCCGTCTTCCGCTTGGACCGGTCCTCCCGCCTGAACAGGCCCCCGACAATAGGCATGTCGCCCAGCACCGGCACTTTAGCTTTTTCGACCATTGCACGCTCCTGCATTAGGCCTGCGATGACAATGGTCTCCCCCTCGTGGACCCGCACCAGCGTGTCGGTCTCCCGGACGCTGACGATGGGAACCTGGTCGCCCAGCCGCGACGTGGCCGTGCCGGTCCGCTCGGTGATGCTCGGCGTGATGCTCATGTGGATGATGCCATCGGCGCTGATCTGGGGCGTCACATTCAGGATGATCCCCTCGGTGATGTACTGTGGGGTCACCGCCGTCTGGAGCAGCGTGCCCGTGCCGGCCTCGATCTGTGAGGTCGTCACGAAGAACACATCCTGCGTGCCCACGCGCATGATGGCAGGCTCGTTGTTCATCGCCATGACGTGCGGGCTGGCCATCACGTTGACCTTGCCTTGAGTGGCGAACGCCTCCAGCAGGCCCTGGAAGTCGCGGATGTTGACGCCCATCGTGAAGGCGCTGCCGGTGCGGGTCGGCGCCAGCTGCTGCGTCACCTTCACGGTGCTGCCGGCCGAGCGGAAGATGGTGGACCAGTCGATGCCGGCCGAGAAGTCCTCCCTGAGTTCCACCTCGATGACCTTGGCCACGATCTGCACCTGGCGCAGGGCCCGAACCTCGTAGGCTTCGAGGTACGCCGCGATCTTGTCGAGGTTCTCCGGATAGTCGGTCACCTGGAGCAGGCCGCCCTTGCGATCGAGGTTGTGCCGGCCGTCGCCGGACATCAGCGTCTGGACGCCGGACTGCAACTCGTCGAAGACGTCACCCGCGGTGTTGCCGAGCACGTTGGTGCCCAGGCCGCCGTATCCGCCGAAGCCTCCGTAGCCGCCTCCGTAGCCGCCACCGACGGCGCCGCCAAGGCCGCCGCCAAGGCCGCCGCCGAACCCGCCGCCGAACCCGCCACCGAACCCGCCACCAAACCCGCCGGCGCCGTACCCGCCGGTATACCGGCGGGTCGCGACGTAATTGATGTTGAAGATGCGCGTCAGGAGCTGGCGGCGCGATACCCGCAGCACGCTCTCCGTGATCCGCGGCTCGAGACCGAGCGGCTGCAGGATCAGGTCGAGGGCATGGCGTAGCGTTACGTTCTTCAACTCACCGGTGAAGGTGCCGTCCACGTCCGGATCCGTCACCACGCTGAGGTTCGTGTCGCGGACCAGCAACAGCAACAGCTCGCGCACCGAGATCGGTTCGGCGAAACTGAGCGACAGCGTCTGCTCGAACGCGTCCGACCGCCGCGTCTCCTCGAGCTGACTGACGGCCATCGGCGCGAGCGGCGGGTTCTGCGGACCAAGTCCCAGACGCGTCGGCGGCATCGCGTCCTGCGGATCCGCCGGCACGGGCACCGAGATCCGGCTCGGCGTCTGGGGTGCTGCTTGCCTGTCCTGAGCAGCGTCGTCTGCCGGGCTGCACATCACGAGGATGGCCACGAGGCCCAGGTTCAACAGCGTGACTCGGAGTGTACGTGTCATGGTTTGGTTCCCCGGTTCGGGCTACACGGGGTGTGGCGCACCCCGTTGGTCTCCTGCGCGGAATGTCGGGTTATGTTGTTGAAAACATTAGAGCTATGGGCATTTCTGCCCGCAGCTTTACAGGGTTGCAGGTCAACCCTTGCGCTTCGCGCGGTATAGCTGGGCCAGGCCGGCCGTCAGGGGAATCAGCGGCAGCACACCCAAGGTGACGACATACAGCAGGGTCTTGCCCTGGATGCTGAGGGCAGTGCGTCGGTTCTGGCGGTTGGAGACGGCGATGGTCCGAGCGTCCTCTTCACCGGCCAGCCAGGCGACCATCCGAAGGGCGAGATCCCGGTTGCCCTGGCGCGTGATGAAGGCGTTCGTCATGAAGTCCGAGTCGCCGAAGACGACCATCCGTGGGCTGGGGAGGGCGGCATCCTTCGACCCGCGCGTCATCTCGAGTGCCACCGCAAGGATGTGCGGCCCTGGCCGATCCCGGCCCTCGCGCGGTTGGATCGATTGACTCATCAGGTCGACCCGCTCGAAACTCTCCCGCCCCGTGCCTGCGAGCGGCGTCAGTCGGCCGTAGTCCGAACTGCCCGGAACGAGGGGCACGGCCCGGTGGAAGATGGTCGTGACCTCGAACCCTTGGGTGATCGCGTGGGCGAAGTAGCCCACGGCCATCGGGCTTTCCGGACCCGCGCCCACGGACTGGGCGGCCGGGTTCGTCTCGATGATCATCCCCTGCCCCGGGGCAACGCCGTACTTGGTGAGCCACGCGGCCAGGCCGGCTTCGACGGGCGGGTCGATCAGAACGGCGAGTCGGCCACCTGAGCCCAGGTAGGCTTCCAATCGCTCGTACTCGACGGGCTGCAGCGCCGTGGTGGGACCGGCCACCACGAGTGCACGGCAGGACTCCGGAACGGGCGACTGCAGGAGGTTGACCCGGTCGGCCCGGTAGTTGGTCGCCCCGAGCACCCGCGTCAGCTCCGACAGTCCCACACCGCTCTGATCCTGAAGGCCATGTTCCCCGTCCCCCGTGGCGAAGCACACCAGTACGTCGCTCGCGCTCGTCACGTGCAGAATGGCCGTGGCCAGGGCCGGTTCTGTGACCTGATCGATCTTGCGGAACTTGTCGCCCGACCCCACGACCACCGTACCGTTCTTGATGGGCGCGTAGGCTCGGGCTTCGGCCGGGGCTGCCTCGACGTCGACGAAGCTCATCGTCACGCGGGATCCGGCCCGGGCGAACGCTCGCAACAGGTCTTCCACCTGTGCATCGCGCGTCCGGCCGAACTGCTTCATCCACACGTCCGCCTTCAGGCCCTGCACGAGCGTCACGGACTCCTGCGTGAGGGTATTGCGCCCGGTCTGAGTCCAGTCGAAGCTGATGGGACGGAAGGCCACCATGGCGTTGACGACGCCGAGCGCGCCGACGAAGAGCAACGTGGAGAAGACGGTGTTGACGGCAAAGACGCCCCGCGGGTCCCTGAACCACGCCCGGATCTCCGCGGCGTTGGCCGCGATCCCAAGGGCCAGCACGAGCAGGCCGCCAGCGCCCAGCATGATGGCGCCGCGATCCCATCTGAGCGTCAGCGCCGCCCACAGCAGCGCGACGACCACCAGGACGCCGCCCGGCAGGAAGATGTACTTCTTCATGTCCGCTTGTACCGGATGGCCTCGATCGACCGCTGGGTCAGGAACAGTCCCAGCGCGATGTACGAGACGAAGTAGATCACATCCTCGACCAGGATGAAGCCGCGCGTCGAGTTCTGCTGCCGCATGTAGAACGAAAAGTACGCGACCAGCTTCGTCCAGATGGACTGCGTGCCGGCGGCCGATGCATCGATGAACTGCAGCGTCATCAGCACTCCGTAGGTCCCGATGGCCGCCACGAGGACGTTCTCGCAGAGCGAGGAGATGAAGAGGCCGAGGCCGATCTGGGCGCCTGCCAGCAGCAGCAGGCCCAGGAGGCCGGACGCCACGACGCCGGGTTCCCAGTCCCCGCCCTGGGCCAGGAAGTAGAACATCGGCAGGAGCGGTACCAGCAACACGCTCACCAGTCCGAGAGCCCCCAGGAACTTGCCGAGCGCCAGCTCGGTCGCCCGCACGGGCGAGGTCAGCAGCAACTCGAGGGTTCCCTTCCGCCGCTCGTCCGTCATGAGCCCCATCGTCAACAAGGGGAGCGCGAACATCAGCAGGAAGGCCTCGTTCTGGAAGAACTGGGACAGAACCGAGGTCGGCACATCGAGTTGGAAGTCTGAACGGCCGAGTTTCTCAAGCTGGGAGTCCGCCAGCGCCGCCTGCCGAATGGCGAAGACGAGGATGCTCGAGAAGAACAGGCCCGAGACGAACGTGAAGATGGTCATCACCGCGTAGGCAATCGGCGAGGCGAAGTAGGACTCCAGCTCGCGGCGGGCGACGGCCAGGACGTGGCGCATGGCTACGAGACTCCTTCACCGGCGGACGGTTCGTCGCGAGTCAAGGCCAGGAAGATTTCCTCGAGGGAGAGCGACTCGCCGGCCAGGCCATAGAGTCTCCATCCCTGCGAGACGACGCGCTCGGCCGTGGCGGCACGCAGGTCGCTCCCGACATCGCCTTCGAGCCGCGCCCGGTAGGTCCCGGGTTCGACCGGCTCGACCTGAACATCGCTCACTCCGGCGAGATCAGCGAGAGCGGCACGGATCTGTTCGACACCGGGTGTTTGGCCGACGCCATCGCCGGCCGCCGCCCCGAACTCGGCGGTCACGACTTCCCTGGCCCGGAGGCGGTCCCCGAGGCGCGAGGGGCTGTCGACGGCCACGACCTTTCCCCTGTTCAGGATGAAGACGCGGTCTGCGACCTCCGAGACTTCGGGGAGGATGTGCGTGGAGAGGATGACGGTGTGTCGGCCCTTGAGCTCCGCGATCAAGTCCCGGACCTCGGCGCGCTGTTTCGGATCGAGGCTCGACGTGGGTTCGTCGAGGATAAGCACCTTCGGTTCGTGAACGATGGCCTGGGCGAGCCCCACCCGCTGTTTGAAGCCCTTGGAGAGCTTGGCGATGCGCCGGCCGGCGACTTCCTGCAACTGGGTCCGCTCGATCGCCCTGTCGACGGCGGATCGGACGCGGCTGCTGGGAACGTCCTTCAGTTCGGCCACGTACCGCAAGTAGCGGCGCACGGTCATTTCCGGGTAGACCGGCGGGTTCTCCGGCAGGTATCCGATCTGGCGCTTCGCCTCGATCGGGTGGTCGAACATGTCGTACCCGCCGATGCTCACCCGGCCGCTCGACGGTGGCAGATACCCGGTGATCATACGCATCGTCGTCGTCTTCCCCGCGCCGTTCGGGCCCAGGAAGCCCAGGACCTCACCCTCGGCCACGTCGAAGGTCATGTCGGCGACGACGACGGTGCGGCCGTATTTCTTGGAGATGTGAGAGGCGGCAATCACAACGTCGGAGGTATCGGACGGCGACGGACGGGGCTTTACGGCCGGGGTTCGGGATTCGGGATTCGGGATTCGGGGTTCTTTCTGAAGAACACGGCACCGAGCAGACCACCCAGGCTGGCGAAGACAGCGCCGGCGATCAGCATGAACACGAAGGCCGTGACCATACCGAAGACGGAGGCTTCCGACGTCCCGATGCCGTCGAGCGCCTGCCGCACGCTGTCGGGAACGTCCTGGAGCCGCTCCGTGAGCCCCCGGAAGAGCCGCTGCTGGAACGGTCCGGTCACGAGGGTGACCGGCACGGACACCACCGCGTAAACCACTGCGCCAAACAGGCCCGCGAGCAGCCCTGCCAGCGCTCCATCACCGAGCGCGACGGGCTCGGCCGTGTTCGCCTGCAGGAGGTAGGCCGCGACGACGCCGCCGCTGACCACCCACAGGCAGCAGCAACAGTTCCCGGCACCCACGACGGGAAGGGCCGAGAGCAGGCCGATCGTCACCCCGCCCCAGAGCGCCGGCATCAACATGGCGTTCATCGGTCAGTCGTAGTACTCCGCCCCCAGGTGCGTGATCAGGTCCTCGCCCCTCAGGAAGCGAAGCGTGTTCTTCAGCTTCATGAGCTGAATGAACAGATCGTGCTCGGGGTACAGCCCGGGCGCGTGCATTGGGCTCTTGAAGTAGAACGAGAGCCATTCCTGGATGCCCCCCCACCCAGCACGACGCGCCAGGTCGAGCAGGAGTACGAGATCCAGCACGATGGGCGCGGCCAGAATGCTGTCGCGGCACAGGAAGTTGATCTTCAGCTGCATCCGGTACCCGAGCCAGCCGACGAGATCGATGTTGTCCCAGCCTTCCTTGTTGTCGCCGCGCGGTGGGTAGTAGTTGATCCGGACGACGTGACACAGGTCCTTGTACAGCTCCGGGTACAGGTCAGGTTGCAGAATGTAGTCCAGAACCGACTTCTTGCTCTCCTCTTTGGTCTTGAACGACTCGGGGTCGTCCAGCACCTCCCCATCGCGGTTGCCGAGGATGTTGGTCGAGTACCAGCCATCGACGCCGAGCAGGCGCGCCTTGAGTCCGGGCGCGACGACGGTCTTGATGAGGGTCTGCCCCGTCTTGAAGTCCTTACCCGCAATGGGTACGGCCATCCGCTGCGCCAGATCCATGAGCGCGGGCACGTCGACCGAGAGGTTCGGCGCACCGTTGGCGTACGGCACGCCTTCCATCAGGGCCGCGTACGCGTAGATCATCGAGGATGGAATGGACGGGTCGCTTTCCTCGAGCCCTTTCTCGAAGGCCTCCAGCGTCTGGTGGGCCGCCGATTCGGTCAGGAAGATCTCCGTGCTCCCGCACCAGATCATCACCAAGCGGTCGAGGCCTCGATCCCGCTTGAACGCCCGGATGTCCTCACGCAGTTGTTCCGCCAGTTCGCGCTTGTTCCTGCCCCGCTTGACGTTCGGCCCGTCCAGCCGCTTCACGTACTGGCGGTCGAAGACGGCGGTCCAGGGGCGGATGGCCTCCAGTTCTGGCTTGACCTGGTCAAGTAGCGATCGCTCGAGCACGCCGGCGGTGCACGCGGCCTCGTAGCAATTGTCTTCGAAGATGTCCCATCCGCCGAAGGCGATGTCGTTCAGATCGGCGAGAGGCACGAAGTCCTTGACCTGGGGGCTCCGCCCATCCGTCCGTTTGCCCAGACGGATGGTGCCCATCTGGGTCAGCGAGCCGATGGGGCGGGCGACGCCCTTCCGGACGGCCTGCACACCGGCGATGAACGTCGTGCTGACGGCCCCCAGACCGACCAGCAGAATGCCCAGTTTTCCCTGGGCACGCATGAGTTCAGGTGGCTGTTTCACGGCCAAGAACTATATCACGCGGCACTTCACCGGGCCCGGAAGCCTTCGACGAATGTGAGGCCTTCGCGCTCGGCCAGCAGGCGGACCGGCGAGAAGCCCTGGCTCTCGAGCCGGGCCTCGAGCAGACGCGCCTCGCGGCTGGCGTCGTGCCTTCGCTCGAAGCCCAGCCGAAGGGCCAGGCCTCGCGGCCGCCGGTGCAGGGCGACGGCCCGTGCGCCGGGACGGAGGCAACGCCACAGCTCGGGCATCACCGCGGACGCGAGCCGGGACTGGAGCAACCACGTCGCATCGACGACTGCGACGTCGAACGAGCCGTTGTCGAGGGGCCAGAGCGAGGTCGCGCACGTGAAGACCTCGGCAAACACGCCTTCGCGGGCTGCAGCGGCCTCCAGAGTCTTGGCCGAGATCGCATCGGCCACGACCGCACACGCCCGCCCGGTCAGGCCTGCCCGGCCAGCGAGCAAGGCGAAGGCCCGCGGCATCCCCACACCGACATGCAGCAGCCTCTCGCCAAGTCGAACGCCCACCATGTCTGCGGCCAGGTCGACCGGGCCGCGTGACTTTCGGAACAGGGAGAATGCCATGGACCATGCCTCTCAATGCCCCCCAACTTGAGTCGGCGGGCCCAAAGGAGTAGACACCGCAGAGTCCTCTGCAGGTGTCACCGAACGGCGGCGCGGGCCCGGATATTGTCGCGGCTGCGGGCCAGAATGCGCAAGTTCGCGCAGGGATCGACCGAAAAGAAGAGAGCAGCGGGAGTGTCCGCTTCTGGCAGGGTTCTTGCGCCTTCGGCCGGCAGCATGCGCAAGTGCCCTGCAAGCAGCCCTGACTGGTATACGCCGGAAGAGATCGCCCGGGCGGCCGGTACTGATGCGAGCAGCATCCGGTCTCGACTGGGTGAGGGTGCAGAAGGATGGGACGTCCTCGTGCCGGAGCGGAACGCCGTCAAGCTCGTCCGGTCGTGGAGGGTGGGTTCGACGGCGCAGGCACGATGCGCGACTGGGGATCGACCAGGACTGTTTGTGGAACCCGTCAGCGCGGCCAGACGCCGCGGTGGACCGCTGGCGGCCTCCATCACAGTCCATGCACTTCTGCTGGCTGGCGCCTCCCTGATTTCGGCAGTTGGAGCCGATTCGACCTTGGGCCAGACGAACCCGGAGAGACTCCGGCCGGTTCGGCTGGTCTACGTGGCGCTGCCCGGCTCAGGTGGCGGGGGCGGCGGGGGGGGTATGCGGCACCTGGCACTTCCCCCGAAGCCCAGGCGCCAGGGGGCGGCCGCGCTCAGCAGCCCGGTGCCCGTTCGGCGGGCTCCTCCAGTCGAGCCGCCCGTCACGCCGCCCGAATCGCCGAAGGCTCAGCCGCCTCCGGACGTGCAACCCCCAATCGCCGCTCCGGTTGTCCAGGTGCCCGGCGATGCGGAAAGTAGAGCCGGTGTGTTGGCCGAGACCTCTTCGGCGGACGACAGCCGTGGCCCCGGCGCCGGCGGTGGAACGGGGAGGGGGTCGGGGACGGGTGTCGGGGAAGGCGACGGGTCGGGCTTGGGGCCCGGTTCGGGTGGAGGCAGCGGCGGTGGACCATATCGACCCGGGAGCGGAGTCGAGCCGCCGATCGTCATTCGCGAAGTGAGGCCGACCTACACGGAGCTGGCTCGCCGGCGCGGAATCATGGGCGAGGTGGTCCTCGAGGTTCTCGTCTTGCGGAGCGGGTCGGTCGGCGGTGTCCGGGTGCTGGAGGGCCTCGGTTCGGGCCTCGACGAACGGGCCGCGGAGGCGGTCCGCCAGTGGCGATTCGAGCCTGCCCGCGTGAGAGGTGCACCGGTGCACGTGCTGGTCGAGGTTGCGGTGGAGTTCAGGCTGCGCTAGCGCGGCCGACGGTGGGCATCATGGTCGACACAGTCCTGGTCATCGTCACGATCATCTCACTCACGTTCGCTGCCGCGATGGGCGTCATCGTCTGGCGGGTGCTCCGCCTAGAGCAGAAGCGCTCGGCCGCGCGGGTGGCGGCACTGAGCGCGGCGGCCAGCGAGTGGCAGGACGAAGGCTGGGATTCTCCCGATGTCCGCCGGGATCCGGCGGTCGCGTTGTGGTCTGATCTCGTCATCGAACGGACCGCCGGGCTCTCCGGCCGCGAGGGAGACGACCGTCTGGCGGCCGCCCACCTCTTCAGGACGGACGGCATGGCCGAGGGCAACGGCCGCCGGCTCGTCGCGGGTCTGGCACTGGCCGCAACGGGCCTGGTGATCGTAGGAGCTCTTGTCGTGTCCGTGTCGACTCGCGGTGGGAACGCGGATGCCGCGCAAGCGGTGCCCCCACCGCTCGAACTCCTCTCGCTGGAGCACGCGCGGGCTGGTGGCCAACTGGCCGTCCGCGGCGTGGTGCGCAACCCGATGGCCCGTGGAGAAGTCAGGGATCTGGTGGCGGTCTTGTTTCTCTTCGACGGCGCCGGCCGCTATCTGGGGACGCTCAAGCAGCCGGTTGTCACCAGTGTGGTGTCACCGGGCGCCAACTCGCCGTTCGAGTTCTCGATCAGTGACCGCCTGCCGGTCGGACGATACCGCCTGACGTTCCACGCGGGCGGGACGCCGGTGCCTCATCTGGATTGCCGGACCGCGACTCCGGATCAGCGGCCGAACCCCGAGTCGACGCCCGCACCACGAAGGACCGCGGCACTCGCAGCCACCGCGGCGCGCTGAGCGTGACAGAGAGGAGGAAGCGATGACCACGAGGACGCCAGACCTGCTTCGTCCGGTCATCGGCGTCGTGGCCATACTCACGGTGCTCGACACTGGCAACCTGACGCTGCGCGGCGCGCAGGACGACCAGCGATTCCGCTTCAGGACTGGCGTCGATCTGGTCAACGTGACCGTCACGGTCACCGATCGGGCCGGCCGATTCGTGCCGGGACTGACCGCCGGAGACTTCACGGTGTTCGAAGACGGGGTCGCCCAGCAGATCTCGCACTTCAGCAACGAGCGCGTGCCGGTCAGCCTCGGCATCGCCCTCGACTCGTCCGGCAGCATGGAAGGCGACAAGATCGAAGCCGCCGCGGCCGCCCTCGACAGGTTCCTGGGCCACCTGCTCGGCCCCGAGGACGAGGTGTTTCTCTTCCGCTTCAGCGATCTTCCGGTCCTCGTCGAAGGCTGGACGTCCGATCTCGATCGCCTGCGGCGGCGCCTGGGTCGTCCGAACACGCGGGGCGGTACGGCTCTCTACGACACCGTCGTCGAGTCGGTCGCCCTGGCTCGGACGGGCCAGCATCGGAAGAAGGCTCTGCTCGTCATCTCGGATGGGAACGACACCGAGAGCCAGGCCACCGTGGGGGAAGTGCGCCAGATCATCCGCGAGTCGGAGGTCCTCGTCTATGCCATCGGCATCGACGCCGGCGAATCGGGCGGTGGCGTGTCCAGGCCCCGGTTGCCACAGCCACCAACCAGAATCCCGATTCCCTTTCCGTTCCCGGGAGGGCGCCGCAACCCGCCGCTGCCCCAGCCGCCACTGCCGGGTGGTGGACGCGTGCAGGACGCGCGCGTGAACATCGGCGCACTGCGTGACATGACCGATGACAGCGGAGGTCGGACGGAGATCGTCCGCGTGCCCCGCGATCTCGACCCGGCCACGGCAGGCATCGCGGACGAATTGAGCCGCCAGTACTTCTTGGCCTACGCGGCAGCGGCCGAGCCCGACGGCCGCTGGCACAGCATCCGCGTCGAGGTCCGCAATCCCTCCTACCTCGTCCGGGCGCGGCGAGGGTACATGGCGGACACAGGCGACAGGCGGCGGGCGACCCCTCGACTCAGCTCGGGGCGGGCGGGCAACAGGGTGGACGTCTCGCGCTGAGCGCGCGAGCTCGGTGCTCGGCTGGCAGTCGACTGGCGACGGTCAGGAATCGGGCGGCGGCCGTAGCTCCCCTCCTGACTCCTGACTCCTGACTCCTGACTCCTGTCTTCTGCTACGATCCCTTCCGTGTCCGCCCTTCCCGTAGCCATCGGACTGTCCATCGTCGGCAGCATCGGCGGGCTGATCCTGGCATCGACCCTCCTGCTCTTCAGAGACACCGTCCGTGTGAAGCTGCTGCCCTGGCTGATCAGCTATGCGGTCGGCGCCCTGCTCGGCGTCGCTTTACTGCACCTATTGCCCGAGTCTCTCGAGTCGCTGCCGGCGCCCGCGGTCTTCGGGACACTGCTTGCGGGTATCATCTTGTTCTTCCTTCTCGAGAAGCTCGTCCTCTGGCGGCACTGTCATGCGGATCAGTGCGAGCTGCACAAGTCGGCGGCGGCACTCATTCTGATCGGTGACGCGTTTCACAACTTCGTCGACGGAGCGGTCATCGCCGCGGCAACGGCCGTTTCGGTTCCCCTCGGCGTGACGACGGCGGTCGCCGTCGCCGCACACGAGATTCCCCAGGAGGTGGGCGACTTCGCCATTCTGCTCGGCGCGGGCTACTCACGCAGGCGGGCGCTGTGGCTCAACATCTTCTCCGGAGTCTCGGCCATTCTGGGCGTGCTCTTCGCCGTGCTGGCGTTCACGCTGACCCCGCGGTTCCTTCCGTACTTCCTCCCTCTCGCGGCCGCGAGCTTCCTCTACGTGGCCATGTCCGATTTGATCCCGAGCCTGCACCGAGGGCCGTTCGAGCGCAACAGCGTCGGCCAGGTTCTCGTCGTGGCCTTGGGCATTCTGACGATGCTGCTCGGACCGGGCTAGAGGCGCTTCTCGAGCCGGACTTCGTCCCGGACGGGGATGCCACCGAAGCCGCGGTTGTCAGGTTCCGGATTGTGGGGGGTGAGCGCTCCGGCAATGACCTCGGTGATGAAGTAGCCGCGGCGCTGATAGAAATACAGGGACGGCAGATTGTCGTTGGTCGTTGCCACGACGATCCTCGATAGCTGAAGACGCCGGGCCAGCAGCTCGGCCTCGGCGACCAGGTGCCCGCCCACGCCCGAGCGCTGCCACGTCGGATCGGTTGCGAGGGCGACAATCTGCACCGCGTCGCCCCGCAACCGGTAGGCCAGCGCCCCCGCCAGCTCCCCTTTCATCTCGGCCACGAGCGCCGGCGCGTCATCGAGGGCCATCAGGCTGCCGAAGGCGACGATCCGGGTCCGGCCGAAATCGTGCTCGAACAAGGCCATCGTGGCGTGCCGGTCGTCGTCGGTGGCTTCGCGTACGAGGACGGGCGGCAGCTCGATGTGAGTGCGGCACTCGCACACGACCTGCAGCCTGGCGTCCGCCCAGTCGACGAACCTTCCACAACGGGAACACCGGAGCACGGCCGGCTTGGCACCGAATGACCGACGGTTGGGCATGGCCCCTCCCCACGACAATCCCGCTGAGACAATCCCGGACACGAGCGGGATTGGGACCTCGGTCCAAGACGGTAAGTGTAACTCCGCTCGCATCCCGCCGGTCCATGGAGATGAGGCCGAGGCCGACTCTTCGCCTCGCGGAAGGGTGAGAGCGGTCCAGCACGGGGTCCGGCATCAAGCATCGGGCGCCTGATGTTCAGCGGCAGGCAGGGCTAGCTCGAAGACGGTTTCGACGCCCGGAGTGGAACGGGCGGTCACGCGGCCTCCGTGGCCCTCGACGATGGCCTTCACGATGGAGAGCCCGAGGCCGCTTCCCCGCCCTTCCCCGCCTCGTGCGTGATCGCCCTTGTAGAACCGGTCGAAGATCCGCTCCAGGTGTTCCGGCGCGATGCCCTCGCCCGAATCGTGCACAGCGAGGACCACGTCGCCAGCGCGTCGCGTCGACCTCAGGTGGATGAGCCCGCCCGACCGGGCGTGGCGAAGGGCGTTGGCCGCCACATTCTGCAGTGCCTGCTCGAGGCGTCCCGCATCCCCCCTCACCGATTCGGCGCCCGGGCCGACCTCGGCGCGAATCTGCACGCCTCTCGCCGACGCCTCTTTTTCATGCCGGTCGGCAACGCGCCTGAACAGGTCGGCAACCTCGACGACGTTCATTTCGAGCTGGAATGCTCCGGCGTCCAGCCGCGCCAGATCGAGCAGGTCTCCGACGATGCGCTCGAGCCGATCGGCCTCCTCGAGCGCGACCGATACATACCGGACACGCCGGGCCTCGTCGATGTCGAGTTCCGACATCGACAGGGTCTCGAGGTAGCCCCGGATGGCCGTGAGGGGCGTTCTCAGCTCATGGGACACGTCGGCCAGGAGCTGACGCCTGGCCTGGTCTGATTCGCGCAGGGCGTTGGCTCTCGCGGCCAGATCGCCGGCCATCTGGTTGAAGGCCCGGGCCACGGCCGAGATCTCATCCCCGCCGGCGTCCGGGGCGCGCGAAGCGGTGTCGCCCGAGCCGAACCGGCGAGCGGCGTCCTCCAGTTGGCGAAGTCGCCGGTGGGCAGGGCGGAAGATCACGAGTGCCGCCAGGCCGGTGCCGAGGAGCGTCAGCCCCAACGCGATGGCGAGCAGCCAGGGGCCGTAGCTCCGCAACAGGCCGGGAAGCACCGGGCCAACCAGCGCCACGACGGCCGCGACAACGCGGCCGCCCGAGACGACCAGGGCAATGCCCGCCATCGGCTGGCGCATGCCTCGACCACCGGGCTCACCGGGCGGCCTGCCTGGGAACGGCCCGCCTGGCGGGCGCCCGGCTGGATCACCTGGGAGGCGCCGGGCCATTCTCAGCCGGCGCTGGGCGGCCTCGACAAGGGGCACTGGAAGTTCGACACCCGCGTGAGATACGAAGACCTGGTTGTCCGGCAGCACGACGGCGACCGGGTGGATGGCGTCGCCGTATTGGTTTCGCAGCCACCGCTGGATGTCGAGTGCGGGCTCGGTCTCGAGCGCGGTGCCCAGGTCCGATGCCACCAGCGCAGCCTGGCCGAACGGTGTTCTCGTCCGGCTCTCGCTGGTCTCGCGCGCGGCCAACCACAGGAACACCGCCGCCTGCACGGTGAGCAACACGGCGAGAAAGGCGACGAAGCCGACGGCGATTCGCCAGTACAGACTCCGGAACCAGCTGCGCTCAGACATCGGCGAACTTGTAGCCGGCACCCCACACCGTGACGATGTAGCGCGGCTGATCGGTGGATGGTTCGATCTTCTTGCGCAGGCGCTTGACCAGCGCGTCCACGCTCCGATCCGTGACGTTCGCTTCGCCGCGCCAGACGCGACGCAACAGCGCCTCGCGACTGAAGATGATCCCCGGACGGGCGGCGAGGGTGTGCAGCAGCCTGAACTCCTGTGTCGTCAGTTCGACCGCACGGCCGCCCACGATGACCCGCTGGCGGGCGGGATCGATCTCCAGGTCCGCCACGAGCAGCGGCGGTGGGAGCGGAAGATCCCCGCCCGCAGCGTTCGGTCCCGTCCAACCGGCTGCCCCGACCGCCAGGGCGGGATCGCTCTGGTCCGCGCGGCGCATCAGTGCGCGCACGCGGGCCACCAGTTCCCGGATGCCGAACGGCTTGGTCAGGTAGTCGTCGGCACCGCTTTCGAGGCCCAGGACCTTGTCCGACTCGTCCCGGCGCGCGGTCAGCATCAGGATCGGCGTGCGCTGGTTGGGGCCCTCGCGCCGAGCCGCCCGGCATAGCGCAAAGCCGTCGACCCGGGGGACCATCAGATCGAGGACGACCAGATCGAACGGCTCGTGGGCCAGCGCCGTCAACGCCTCGCGGCCGTCGCCCACTGGCGTGCAGGCGAAGCCCTCTAGGTCCAGGTGCAGGCAGACGAGGTCGCGGATGTGGGATTCGTCCTCGACCACGAGCGCGCGTCGCGTCCGTGTCATCCGGGGCCGCCCGTCACAGTCTTTTCACAGGTGAGCCGCAGGATCATCATGGCCCCCGCAGTCTAATCTTACAGAATGAACGACAAGGAGGTCGTCGATGAGCATCAAGGATAACAGGCTTCTCAAGGTCGTGGCCGCGGGAGCGGCAGCCATGATGATCCTGGGTCTGGCGGCGGCCGTGACCAGTGCGCAGCGCGGCTCCGGCGATCCCGCCAGGCTCCAGGGTCCCGGGGGACCCGGGGGACCAGGTGGGCCCATGGGCGGCCGCGGCCGCGGCATGCTGGGCGGCCCGGGCATGCGAGGCGGCCGCGGGGGACCAGGCGGCCCGCTGGGGGTGTTCGGCGGAGGCATGCGCGCACTCGAGCTGACCGACGCCCAGCGCGAACAGGTTCGCACGGTGATGGAGTCGCACCAGGCCGACTTGGACGCCCTCGGCGCACGGATGGCCGAGGCACGCAAGGCGCTTCACGACGCGATCACGGCCGACGTGCCCAACGAGGCACTCATCCGGGAGGCTGCAGCCGGCGTCGCTGCCGTGGAGGCCGACGGGGCGGTGTTGCGGAGCCGGATCCACGCCGAAGTCTTCTCGCTGCTGACGGCCGAACAGCAGCAGAAGGCAAAGGAACTGAAGGCGGAGCACGAAAAGCGGATGAAGGAACGAACGGACCGGATGCGCGAGCGCCGCAAGCAGATCCAGGACACGATGCGAATCGGAGATCCCGGGCTCGTCTAGCTCACTCCTCCTCTCCCTCCAGAGAGCCCGGGGATGCACGGGCCGGCCTGAGGCCGGCCCGTGCCGCTGTTGCGCGCTACCGCGATCCCCTGCGTCGGACCACCGTCTTGATCGTCGAGAAGATGATCAACAGATCCAGCAGGACCGACATGTTCTTGATGTAGAACAGGTCGTACTGCAGCTTTTCCATGGTGTCTTCGACGGTTGCGGCATACGCGTAGCGAACCTGCGCCCACCCGGTCAGGCCGGGCTTGACGACGTGCCGCAGTCCGTAGAACGGGATCAGCTCGGTCAGGTTGGTGACGAACTCGGGTCGTTCCGGCCGCGGTCCGACCAGGCTCATGTCACCCACCAGGATGTTCCACAGCTGCGGCAGCTCATCGAGCCGGGTGCGGCGCAAGAACCCGCCGATTGGCGTGACCCGGGGATCTTCGTCCGCGGCAAATACCGGTCCGGTTGACTCCTCGGCGTCGGTCCTCATGGTACGGAACTTGTGGAGGGTGAACGTGCGGCCACCGCTGCCGACGCGAGTCTGGTGATAGAGCACGGGTCCGGTCGACGTCAGCTTGATGGCGGCAGCGACCGCCGCGATGATTGGCAGCCCTGCCAGCAGCCCGACGGCGGAGGAGGCCATATCGACCAGCCGCTTGGCCGCCGTCACCGCCCGGGGCTTTCTGAAGCCATCGGAGAAGACCAGCCAGCTCGGCCGCAGATTCTCCACCGCGATCCGGCCAGTGAACTCCTCGTACACCGACGCCAAGTGGTCGAATCGCACACCCTGCAGCTTCAGGTCGAGCAGGTCTTGCATCGGGAGTCTGCCTCGGGCATCCCCAAGGCTGACCACGACGCGGTCGACGTGAAGCCGGTCGACGAGGGCAGGCAGATCCCGGACGGTGCCAATGATGCCGGGGTCCCGGACGAAGGTCCGTACTGCCGATGATTCGGCCTCGACGAAGCCCACAACCTCCACGCTGAGATCCCGCTGGCGGGCGGCGAGGTCCCGCGCCAGGGCCACCGCTGCTGGCCTCGTGCCGAGAAACAGCAGGCGTTCGCCTGGTGTCAGGCGGTCGATGACCTCGTCGAAGACGGCCCGCCACAACGGCACCAGGCCGAGGATGAAGCCCACGGTCAGCGCAAACGCGCCCCGAGCGACCACGAGTGCGGGTACCGCTGCGTAGATCGCGGTGAACGCCAGCGTCGTCACCCCCAGCGACTGCAGCAGGCGGACGATGATCTGCCTGGAATCGGCCTTGGCCTCGGCGTCGTACACGTCAGCGAGATACAGTCCCAGGGGCAGGATGATGGCGACGAGTGACAGCTTCAGGAAGAACGACGGCTCGCTTGCCTGTTCGCGGAACTCCGGTCCGAGCAGCAGGAACGCACTCGCCAACACCGACGACAGGATCAGCGTCGTATCGATGACGACAGGTAGCGCGAGACGCCATGTCACGCGCTGGTTGAGCAGTAGGGCCATCGGGTTACCTCCGGGGATCCCCGTACTCGCCGTACCCGTACCCGTATCCGTACCGGCCGCCGGCGGTCCGTTCTGCCCGATTCAGCACCGTGCCCAGGATGCGCTCGGCGCCCAGGGTGGCAACGGTCCGCCGGATGACCTCGAACGGTGTCGAGCCGGCTCCGATGACCAGCACCGAGCCATCGACCAGTGGCGCAAGGATGCCCGCATCGGGCACCAAGGCCGCCGGTGGCGTGTCGATCAACGTGAAGTCGAACGTGGCGGACGCGTCGGCGAGCACGCCCTTCAGGCGGGTCGATGTCAGGCCTCCCATCGGATCGTTGGTCGGCGGCCCCGCGGGAAGCAGGGACAGACCCGGGTGCAGCTCGACGGTGGGCGCGGCTCTGTCGTCGTGGTCGCGCAGGTAGTCGCTCAGTCCGCGGCCGTGCGCGACTCTGAAGATCTCGTGCTGGGACGGAGACCGCTGGTCGGCATCGATGATCAGGGTGTTTCGCCGGTAGGACCGCGACAAGGTGACCGCCAGGTTCGCGACCGTCAGACTCTTGCCCTCGCCGGCCACCGACGAGGTAATCATCACCACCCTGATGCCGCGCTCGACCTGCGCCTGCAGCAGTGCGGCGGCCAAGCGGCGGTACTGTTCGACGGCCGCCGCCTGGCCCGCGGCTGGCACCGGGCTCCAGGAAGTGGTCTGCGAGCGGTCGAAGGCCGGCGCTGACAGCCGCTCTGGTGTGCGGTCGGCCGGGTCCCGCCTTCCGCCGTCGACGACGTCGAAGCGGCTCACTGATTCTCCAGAGACGCCGGACAGGCGATCTGCCTCACGGGCGCTTTGTGCCCACCGGCGCTCGTGCTCCCCGAGGAAGTCGTGGCCGATCCGCTCCGCGGTGGACGTCCTGTTCATGGCGATTGACCTCAACGGGATCTTCGAATGGCCGGGCTGCGCAGATCCGGAATCACCGCCAGCACGGGCAGGTGCAGCACCGCCGCGACGTCCGTCTCGGTGCGAACGCTGGTGTCGCGGTACTCGATGAACGCCCCCAGGGCAACGCTCACCCCCAGCGCCACCATCAGACCCAGGAGGAGCTGGCTTCTCCGGCTCTTGCTGGACGCCCGCTGCGGCAATTGCGCGGGCTCGATCACGCGGAAGCGGTCGCCGATGTTCTTGCGCTCCAGGTTCGCGGCCATACTGGCTTCCTGCTTCCGCGCCAGGAGGCTCGAGTACAGCTTTTTCGTATCCTCGTAGTCTCGGCTCAGGGTCGCCAGCTCGGATTCCCGCAGCGGCGTGGCATCGATGCGCCGGGAGTACTGGTCGATTCGCGCCCGGAGATGGCGCACCTGTTCGCTATTGGCGGCCAGGCGCCTGTCCAGTGTGTCGATCTGCCCCCGCAGCTCGCGGAGCTGGTAGTCCCGCCGGAGACTGGCAGGATTGGTCTCTTCCACACGGCCGGATGCGGTCCGTTCGCGGGCCTTCTGCTGTTCGAGGGTCGCAATGAGCCGCTTCGTCCGCTGCACATCTGGATGCTCCGGCGTCAGCCGGAGTTCCAGGGACTTCAGCGTGGCCCTGGCGGCCTCGAGTGGATCGGGCTGCCCCTGGCCCGACGCGGGATCGCCGCCGAACGTCACGCCTCCCGTTCCCGCGGCCGCAATGGCCACGTCCGCGGACGACTGCGCGACCTCCAGCTGCCGCTGCATAAACAGCTTCTGGTCCTGATCGCGGGCGATGGTCTCCAGCAGGGATCGCAGGTTGTTCTGGCTGTTGTTCAGCTCCTGGACGTTGAGCGACAGCTGCGTGGGCAGCTCGCCGGAATGCTGGGCCTTGTAGGTCTCGAGCTGGGCTTCCTGCGTGTCCAGGGTCTTGCGGATGTCGGCGAGCTGCGAGTCCAGGAAGTGCGTGGTGGCCTCCGCCTGCTGTTCGCGGTCCCGGGCGTTCTCCTCCAGAAACAACGCCGTCAGGCGCGTGGCGACCGCGTGCGCGACCCGGGGACTCTGCGACGTGAAGCCCAGGTTGAAGACGTCGCGATCGGTCGACCTGAAGGTGATGTCGCTGCGCATCCGCTCGACCACCTGCTCCATCACGGCGCGCTGACGCATGTCGGGGTACAGGTCGAGGTCCTTGATGATCGTCTCGAGGCGCGACCTGGTCAGCGTGGCCTGGCCGATACTCGGCAGGCGATCGGACAATCGGGTCTGCGGCGTCGTCTTGACGTAGCCGTCCGCGACAGGCTCCGACACAATCTGGATCGTCGCCACCGAGGTGTAGCTGCGGGCGAAGGACAGCACGGCGGCCAGCGCGGCAGCGGAGAGCACCACGAACGCCCCCGCCATCCACGGCCAGCGGCGCCACAACGCTTCGATGACGTCCTGCGGTGTGTAGGTTCTGCCAGGGATCACGGGGTCCACCCTCCTACCTCGACAACGGGAGCCACAGCGACACGTTCCATCGCACCGCCCAGCGGTTCAGCGCGGCCGGCACCCCTGGCGGCAGCGGGACCTGCGCGGCAAAGGTGTATTGGTTCGCCAGTGCTTCGGCGTCGACCGCCAGGAATCGCGCAAGTGCCAATCGGAGCCGCGCCGAGCCCTGGAGCGCGTCGTACGAGTCCGCGCCGAAGCCAATCACGCCTCGCGAGTATCCGCCAGACGCCAGGAGCTCCACCCGCCGGCCCATGAATCCGCCGAGGCTGCCCGTCACGGTGTTGACCATGAAGGGATCCGCAAACCCCTCGACCAGTTGGACGGTTCGCCTGAAGTCGCCCTGGAGGAACCAGCCCATCTCGAACTCGTGGCGCAGGTTCACGGTGCCGACGATCTCCCACTTGCGGTTCGCCTGGGCCGTGATCCGCGACGACCCGGCCCCGAACCCGAACGTGGTCCGGCGCGACCGGGTCAGCGGCCTCTGGTAGTCCAGGGAGATGTCGACATCGTGGGCTTCCATCTGCTGCGCCGCATCGGTTCCGTATCGGCCGGTCTGATAGGCGTAGCCGAGCCGCAGCGACGCGTTGCGGGTCACGCGGTAGCCGTAGCGTGCGCCGACGCGCACCGACCGCACGTCGAGGCCCGGCGTATCGGCCTCCGTGTAACGGGCCTCCTCGTGGATGCTCACGTAGGTGCGCGGCGACACCTGTCGCTCCAGTCCGAGCGTCTGGCCGTAGATGTACCGATTCCGGCGGAAGATCAAATCGTCCCGGCTCGACGGGAGAATGGCCGCGCCGCCAGTGACCGGTGCCGCCGAAGGAAAGAGCGGCAAGATGTAGTAGGGCTCGTAGTCGACCGACCCGCCGAGGCGCAAGATGTTCTGCCCGCGCGTTCCGGTCCGGCTGTCGACGCCGACATCGAGCCGGAAGCGCGGCGAGGTCGTGAGATTGGTGTCACGGTAGTAGCGGAAGGCGCCTTCGCCTCGAAGCCCGAACCGGGTGTCACGGCCGGCCTTCTCGAAGGACAGCCCGCCCCGCATCCCCATGAACCAGCCGGTCGTCAGCACGTCGGCCAGGGCGAGGCCGGCGTCGTCTACGGTGTTGCCGTACTCCTGGTAGATGGAGGTCGTCAGGTCGAGTGCGTGGCCGCCTGGCGCCGCAGGACTGCCGGCTCCGAACAGGCCCCGGTAGGGCGGCGCCGCCTGGGCTACGGGCGGCGCGGCCTGACCCGCCGGCTGTGCCGGCGGATTCTGCGGCGCGGCCTCTCCGGCCAGCGCGGGTTGTCCCGTCAGTCCGGTCAGGAGCACTGTGACAGCGCAGATGAGGCGAGGACCCCCAAGGGAGTGCCGGCAGGCGCACGTGGCAGACATGCTAGGGCACCACCACGGTGTCGCCGGGCTTCAGGATGATGTTCTGGCTGAGATCGCGTTTCTTCACGACCTCATCGTAGTTGAAGGTCAGGGCCTGCTGGACGCCGTTCTCGATCCTGGTGATCAGAATGTGCTTCCGGTCGGCGAAGTCCGTGAACCCTCCGGCCAGGGCGAGCACCTGCAGGATCGTGGTCGGGCCGGTCACCACGTAAGGTCCGGGGCGCAGCACCTGACCGGTCACGAACACCTTGTTGTTGTTCACCTGCCGAAGGACCACGGCGACGACCGGCGCCGCCAAGAACCGCTTCGCTCGTTCCGTCAGTTGGTGGCGGAGCTGCTCGGTCGTCAGGCCTGCTGCCACCACGTCGTTGAGCAGCGGCAGCGAGATTTTCCCGTCCGGCCGGATGGTAACCTCCATCGACAGGTCCTTCTCGCCCCAGAACACGACGGACAGTACGTCGGTCGGCCCGAGCAAGTAGTCCTCGCCTGCGTCGACGGACGGCTGCGCTACGGCCTGGCTTGTGGTCTGCGAAACCTGCGAGACGGCCGCCCCCACCTGCCCGGCCTGTGCGGCACCGGGACCCCCAAACGTCGAGCCGAGGCTGGCGGCCAGAAGGGCACCGAGCAGCACCGCCATCCGACGTCGCGCCATCGCAAGCCTGATCATCATCACGACACCCCTGGAGTACCCGAATGCGATGCCTCCGAACGAGCGGTCCGACTGGCGTACAGCCAATCCGACACCGCGGTCGTTGCAAACCGGGCGCCAATCGGGCGCGGCCGCGCGCCAGCCGACACAGCTGCCACGAAGCCTGACAGTCCAGGCCCGCCCCGACCGGGTGCATCCCGGCCCGCTCCGCATGCTCCACACCTTTTGTCGTCTCGATCTTCCCAAACCCCCATTTCGCGAAGCACGACCGCCCAGGCGAGACCTCGGCCCTTGCACCGGCGTCGGGCGTGCAATGGCGAGAACTCCGCGTGTGCGCGTGCCGGAACCTGGATCCGGAAGCGAGCCGGGCATGAGGGATGCGAAGCGCAAACAGCGGAATCGGTCTTGCATCGTGTGCCGGCAAGGGAGGAGTACCTCCAATGGCATCAGTTCCCACATCTCCGAAACACCGGCATGGACACCGGCGCGCCAGACCTGCATGGGCGCGGATAGCCGCCGTGCTCGGAGCGCTGGTCTTCTGTCTCGCTCTGGCGGGTCCGCCCATGACCGCGGGTCCGCTCACGGCGGGAATCGTCCGTGCCGACGCCGAACTGCCCGTCCCCTTGTCGAACACGGAGCGCCCCCCGATTCTCTCGCTTGTGGACCGGGCCCTCGGCCCGGTGGCGTCGTTGCCCGGCCACGCGACCGAGCTGGCCGGTCTGTTCGTCCTCGGCCTCAGCCTGATCGGCGCGGGCCGCGTTCTGGGCCACAGGCCGGCGCACAGGGGTGCGCGAGCGCGGATGGTGGTGTCGAGGAGACCGCGCCTGGTGGTTCGCCCGTCCGCACTTGCCGCACCGGTTGCCTTCCGGCGGTCGGCGCGCTGAGGGCCGACGATGACGGTCGACATCACGTTCATCACGTTGACCTGGAACTCACAGGCCTACGTGCGGCGCTGCCTCGATTCCATCATGCAGCGCTGTGCGACCGACGGCCTGAACGTTGAGGTCATCGTGGTGGACAACGGGTCTCGCGATGAGTCCGTCCGCATCCTGGAGGAGTTCCGCGAGGACCATCCCGACTCGGTGACGCTGATCGCCCTCGATCGGAACCGGGGGACCACGTGGACCCGCAACCTCGCCATGAAACGCGCGCGCGGCCGGTTTCTCTGTGTGCTCGATTCCGACACCGAGTTCTTGTCGGGATCACTCCGCCCGGTGCTCTCCCTGCTCTCCGAGGACCGCCAACTGGCCATCGTGGCGCCGCGGCTGATTCTCCCGGACGGCAGCGTTCAGCACTCCGCCAAGCGTTTTCCGTCGTTTCTCGACAAGCTCCGAAAGGTCCCGCGAATCCTCTTCCGGAGGGAAGTCCCGACGACGGATTTCTACGCGTCGTTCCCGTTCCGCCGCCGCACGTGTGTGGACACGGCTATCTCGGCATGCTGGGTCTTCAGAGCAGATCTGCTCGATTCGGTCGGGCTGCTCGACGAGCAGATCTTCTACGCGCCGGAGGACCTCGACTACTCGGCTCGGATCCGGGAGGCCGGCCTGTACATCGCGTACGAACCAGGTCTGACGCTGCTCCATCACACGCAGCAGGTCTCCCACCGACGACCGCTGTCCAGTCTGTCCCTCTCTCATCTGAAGGGTCTCGTGCGGTATCACCGCAAGCACGGTGGGTGGTTCACTCGGCCTGACGCGCTCGCGACACCGTGGCCTTCGCGTGCTGGTGCGACGGAACGCTGGGCCGTCGGGCTGTCGCGAGAGGCGACGTGGTCGTGAGCAGGAATCCTCTTTGTCGCACCATCGGGTCACGCATGTCACCCCCGGTTCCGGTGGTCCACGTGGTGACCAGCCTCGCGCTTGGCGGCCTCGAGAAGGTCGTGCTCGACCTGGTCCGGTACCGGAGCCGGGACGTCTTCAGCGTTCGCGTGATCTGCCTCGACGCGTCAGGCATCCTGCAGCAGGGTTTCGCCGAGCTCGGCGTGCCCGTCGAGACGATCGGGGCCGCCGGGTCCGTGCCCGTCCGGATTCTGAGACTGGCCCGTCGCCTCAGGCACCTGGCCCCGCACGTCGTCCACACCCACAATCCCCAGGCCCATCTGCACGGCGCACTGGCTGGAAGACTGGCAGGCGTGCCGGTCGTGATCCACACCAGGCACGGGCGCGGGTACCTCGCACGACAGCCGATCGCGACGTTCTCCCGCCTGGCGTCACGGTGGACGACCGAGTTCGTTGCGGTCTCCGAGGATGCGGCCTCGGTTGCGAGGGACGTGGAGGGCGTGCCGCCCCGGAAGCTGCACGTGATTCGCAACGGCGTGGATCTGGACCGGTTCCACGCGGCAACCGCGGCGAGGCGCATCCCGCGCCGAGCCGTCACAATCGGGCGGCTCGACCCGATCAAGGATCAGCAGACGTTGCTGCGCGCGGCTCGCCTGGTCGTGGACCGTGAACCGCAGTTCCAGCTCGACATCGTGGGCGACGGACCCTCCCGCCGTGAACTCGAGGCGCTCGGACGCACCCTCGAGCTGGCGGGCCACGTGCGCTTCCTGGGGTACCGGCAAGATGTCGGGCCCTTGCTCGCAGGCCCGGACTTCTTCGTCCTGTCGTCGATCAGCGAGGGACTTCCCCTCGCCCTGCTCGAATCCATGGCCGCGGGATTGCCCGCAGTGGCCACCGACGTCGGAGGTAACCGGGAGGTTGTGGTCCCGGGAGAAACCGGCTACCTGGTCCCGGCAGGCTCACCAGAGGCCCTGGCCGACGGCATGTTGACGATGCTGGCCGACGCCGCGGCGATCGCGCGCATGGGACGTGCGGCCCGCGCGCGCATCGAATCGCACTTCAACCTCCGCACGGTGGTCGCCCAGTACGAGCGCATGTACGCGCGGTGCCTGGACAGCCAGGCGGGCCAGGCCCTGGTGGGGTGACCCATGCGCATCCTCTTCGTGACCAACAACTTTCCAAACCCGCAGGAGCCCACGCGCGGGATGTTCAACGCGCAGACCTCACGTGCGCTGGCTCGCACCCACGAGGTCGTCGTGGTGGCACCAACCTCGTGGCGCGATGCGTGGCGCTCGCGCGGGCGACGACCCGCCGTCCCACGGCTCGAATACCGCGAGGGCGCGGAGGTGCATCACCCCCTCTACTGGTACCCGCCCGGCATCTTCCGGGCGGCCTATGAGTGGTGCTTCTGGCAGTCGGTTCGAAGGACGGTCCGGACACTGCTGTTGCGCTTTCGTCCCGAGGTGGTACTCGGGTTCTGGATCCACCCGGACGGCGGGACGGCCGTGAGGATCGCCAGAGACTGCAACGTGCCCGGCGTCGTCATGGCCGGCGGATCGGACGTGCTGGTGCTCGGCCGCAATCCCATCCGCCGCCGCGTGATAGCAGGTGTCCTTCGCCGGGCTGATGCCGTCGTCAGCGTGAGCCATCACCTGAAAGGCGCCATCGAGGCACTCGGTGTCCCAGGGGGCCGCGTGCACGTGGTCGACAACGGCGTCGATCCGGGTCTGTTCTTCCCGGCCGACCGCGCCATGGCGCGACGGCGCCTCAATCTGGACGGCTCGGCACCCATGTTTCTCTGGGTCGGCCGTATGGTCCCGGTCAAGGGGCTGGACGTGCTGCTGGACGGGTTTGCAACAGCCGTGTCAGGGTTGCCGTCACCGCGCCTGTGTCTGGCCGGCGACGGCCCTCTGCGCGACGCGCTCGCGCGACGCGTTGTCGGCCTCGGCATCGCCGATCGAGTACGGTTCATCGGGAACGTCGCCAACAACGAGCTGCCCGACTGGTACCGGGCCGCCGACGTGACGGTCCTCCCAAGCTGGTCCGAGGGCTCGCCGAACGTGCTGCTGGAGTCAATCGCGTGCGGCACGCCGTTCATGGCGAGCGCAGTCGGGGGTGTGCCCGAGATCGCGGACGCGGACCTGGACGTCCTGGTTCCCCCGGGAGACGTCAACGCATGGGCCGCCGCTATCCGCCGCCGCGCCTCATCGACAACGGAGCCGGGGCCGGCTCGCCTGCGGTCCACCTGGGACCAGCAGGCGCAGCGGCTGGAATCGGTGTTCCAATTGGCGCTCGCCGCGAGGCGCTCGCCCTCGGCCGGAGTGTCCGGACTGACTGAGCTCGCAGGGACTCGCGTGCCATGATCGCGCAACCCGGGCGTGTCCTGTTCGTGGCCTATGCGTTCCCGCCGGTCGGCGGTGCAGGCGTGCAGCGTGTCACGAAATTCGTGAAGTACCTGCCAGACTCCGGGTGGCAGGCGTCGGTGCTCACGGTGTCGAATCCGTCGGTGCCCGTTGCCGACAGCACGCTCGAAGGGGATGTCCCGGCCGGGACGCTCGTGCGCCGTGCCCGCACGTTCGAGCCGTCATATGCCACCAAGGCGCTCGTCTCGGCGACGAGTGGCCCCCGTGCGGACGCCGGCGGGCCATTCCGATGGCATCCGAGGGACGGCCTCCGGCGGATGGCCGCCCGAGTGCTCCAGCCGGATCCGCAGGTGCTGTGGTTCCCCTCGGCCGTCCGCGAGGGCCGACGCCTTCTCAGAGCGGTGCCACACACGGCTATTGTCGCCACGGCCCCGCCGTTCTCTTCGTTTCTCGTCGGGCTCGCGCTTCATCGAACGTCTGGACTCCCTCTGGTTCTCGACTACCGGGACGAATGGGACCTGACCAACGCGTTCCATGAGAACAAGCGGTACGGCCGCACGGTTCGTCAAGTCAACCGCCTGATGGAGCGGTCCGTCGTTCGGAGGGCCAGTCTCATCCTGGCGACCAGCGACGCCAGCGTGCGTGCGCTCGAGACGGTACGGGACCGGGCGGCCGGGCACGCGGCCGTCGTGTGCCTTCGCAACGGCTTCGATCCGGAGGATTTCGACGCTCCCGCCCCTCCGAGGGATGACGCCAGCACGCGCCGCTACCGCGTCGTCTACACGGGCACGTTGTGGGAGCAGACGTCGGTCGAGCCGCTCGTCAGGGCCGCCAGGCGGCTGTGCACCGAAAGACCCGATCTCGCGTCGCGGTTGGAGCTGGTGATCGCCGGACTGAGGACCTCCGCCCAGGAGGGACTACTGCAGCAGTTGTCGGGGTTGCCGGTCCGCCTGGTTGCTCACTCATACCTCGGCCATCGGACCGTGGTTCAGCTGATGCGATCCGCCGACCTGCTCTGTTCGTTGACGGCGGATCTGCCCGGTGCCGAGCGCTTCTTGAACGCGAAGATCTTCGAGTACATGGCGTCGAGGCGGCCGATTCTGGCCATCGCGCCGCCCGGAGATCTGTGGGATCTGCTTAGCGACTACCCGGCGTCGTCCCGGTACCGTCCTTCCGATGTCGGCGCGATCTTTGCCTGTCTGGCCCGGAAGATCGGCGATTTTGCCGCCGGCCGGTCCGAACCGCCGATCGTCTGGGACGGCCGGCAGTTCGACCGCCGGCAGCAGGCCTGGGAGCTCGGCCGGTTGCTCGCAGACGTCAGCGCCGGACGCCAGCCGCACGCGGAGCCCGAACTAGAGGTCTGCCCCACATGAGCTACGCCCTAACGCTGGCGTATGTCGCGCTCCTCTACGTGAGGCCTGGCGAGCTCGTCCGGGAGTGGGCCGGGATTCCCTTCGTCGCGGCGACCGGCCTCCTGGCCGCGATCACCTCCGTGTGGTCGCTGTTCCTCAGGCCCAGGGCGTTCGCCGATCTGCCGAACGACTGGTGCTTCTTCGGGTTCGTGGGGGCGGCCACGCTTTCCATTCCGGCCAACGGCTGGATCGGAGGAAGCTACTACACGCTCCTGGCACTGCTACCGCTCCTCCTGCTGTACCTGCTCATCCGTCTGGCCGTGCGGACCCCGCAGCAGCTTCGCGGGCTGATCATCCTCCTGGTCGCCCTCACGCTGTTCCAGGGGGTGAACGGCGTCGTGCAGTACTGGACCGGGGTCGGCTTCGGTGATTCGACGGCCTACGCCGAACGCTACGAGCAGACGGATGAAGATCTGCTGGGTCAAACCGAGGTCACGGTCGAGCGACGTGTCCGAGGGACGGGTATCTTCGGGGATCCCAACGATCTCGCGATGAGCCTCGTCATGGTCTTTCCTTTCCTCTTTACCGCCATTCTCACGCGCGAGCCGGGCAACATGCGTCGTGTGGCCGCGCTGGCCGCGCTCGGACTCCTCGCCTACGCTCTCCTGCTCACGCAGTCCCGTGGGGGGCTGGTGGGATTGGCCGCACTGGGAGCGGCATACCTGTACCGGCGTTCTGGACGCGTGGCACCGGTTGTGGCCGTTGTCGTCATCGCCGGGTTCCTTCTGGCTGCCGGATCGGGTCGGCTTCGGGAGATGCGGTCTTCGGAGGCCTCGGCCCAGGGCCGCATTCAGGCCTGGTCGGCTGGTCTCCAGATGCTGAAGGCCAAGCCGGTGCTGGGCGTCGGCTACGACGCGTACACAGAACACCACGAGCTCGTGGCGCACAACTCCTTCGTGCACACGTTCGCCGAGCTCGGGCTCGTCGGGGGCTACTTCTTCATCGGCATGTTCTTCTGGCTGTATGTGGGCAACGGTGCCGGGCGGAACGTCGCCGATGCGGCCAGTTCGGCGTTCGCCCGCGATATCTGGGCCAGCGCCGTCGGCATGACGGTGTGCGCGCTCTTCCTGTCGCGGCAATACAGCCCTGTGCTCTACGTCATCCTGGCCATGGGCGCAGCCAGGATCTCCGTCGAACGAAAGTCCGAACGCCTGGAGCCCATCCAGAAGCGTTCGGACTGGGGCGCGCTGGCGGGCCTGACCGCCGCCGCTGTCGTGGCGGCGTACGTGGCCGTGCGCCTGTTGGCGGTGTGGTCTCGAGCCTGAAGAGAGAGTCGTCATGCACAACCCCGTTGCAGCAACGCTTCGTCTCGTCTGTCTGGCGTCGGTGGTCTGTTTCGGATGCTCGTCGACCCATTCGTCGCCGGCGGCACCCTCCGACACCCCGTCGGCGACGTCCCCGTCGTCGCCGGCGCCGGCGCCCACGGTGTCTACCGCACGGTTGCTCGAGGACCTGGCGGGCCGGCAGCTGTTCCCACCTGACAACTGGTGGAATCAGGACGTCTCGCGGGCGCCGGTCGACCCGAGTTCGGCATCGCTCATCAGCTTCATCGGTCGCACGAGGACACTGCACCCCGACTTCGGTCCGCCCCCCTACGGGATTCCGTACGTGACGGTTGGCCGCGACCAGCCGCGAGTGGTGATCGGGTCGTTCTACTACGCCGGCGAGAGTGACGAGGGTGTGCCCGGCGAGGCGCCGGGCTATCCGATCCCCGACGAGGCCCGCACGCAGCCCAACTACATCGAAGGCGGAGAGCCCGGAGGCGGGAGCTCCGGAGACCGGCATCTCATCGTCGTGGACCGGGACCGCTGGCTGCTCTTCGAGACGTTCGCGACGAGCTGGAACGCGGGGGCCGGTCGATGGGAGGTCGGCTCTGGCGCGATCTTCGATCTGTTGAGCAACGCGCGCCGGCCGGAAGGGTGGACCTCCGCGGACGCGTCCGGCATGGCCATACTCCCTGGGCTCCTGCGGTACGACGAGGTCTACGCCGGCGGCGCCATCCGCCACGCCATACGCTTCACGACGCGGTCAACCAACGGGTACGTCTGGCCCGCTTCCCACGCCGCGGGCAACACATCCGGAGCCCCCCCGCTGGGAACCCGCTTGCGCCTGAAGGCATCCGTCGACCTGTCAGGATTCTCGCCGGCAACGCGCAAGATCTTCGAGGCCATGAAGACCTATGGCCTCATCCTTGCCGACAACGGCAGCGATCTGTACGTGTCGGGCACGATGGATCCGCGCTGGAACAACGACGAGCTCAACCCGGCGTTCAAGCAACTGCGCGGCGACGACTTCGAGGTGATTCAACTGGGCTGGCGGTAGGGCCACCCCGGTCAGGGGCAACGGGCGCATCCGGAGGAACGCGCGACGTCTGAGGAGAGCAGGAGGAGCCGTGACCCCCCGCACACCAGTCGACATGAGGCAGGGCGCGACGCGGCGGGCCCGTCGCGCCCTGCTTCTGCTCCTTGGCGTGGTGCTGCTGGTTCACCTCGGCGTGGCCTGGGCAAGCCGGGACGGCCTCATCCAGGATGATGCCGACAGCTACGTGCGGCTCGGCTCGAACCTCGCCGCCGGGCACGGCTTCGTGTTCGAGCCGGGCCGGACACCCACGTCATGGCGCGCCCCGGGCTACCCGGTCCTGCTTGCTGTCGTGTTCTGGCTGACGGGCGCGTCCCTCACCGCGGCGAGAATCGTCTCGGCGTTCATCTGGACCCTGACGACGTTGATCACCTACGCTCTGGGACGCCGTGTCGTCGGGGATCGCGCCGCCCTGCTCGCAGCCGCCCTGGTCGGACTCTCACCCGAACTGGCCGGCCTGACCGGGCTGCTATGGTCGGAGACGCTGTTCACCTGCCTGTTCCTGGCAAGCGTGTGGACGATCGTGCGGTGGCGAACCGACACGCCGTCGTGGCCGGCGGCGGTGGCGGCCGGGGCACTCGTCGGAGCGGCCGTGCTGACGCGATCGACGGCCGTGGTTCTCTTCCCGCTTCTCTGGTTTTCCGCATTCACGTCGGCCGCACCACGTGCGCAGATCGGCAGGACGATCCTCGTCACGGTCCTGGGACTGACGATTCTGGGCGGCTGGACCGCACGCAACTACCTTCTGCATGACCAGTTCGTCCTGGTGGAAAGCAACGTCGGCTACAACCTGTACATCGGCAACAGTCCCGACACGCCTATTCCCTTCGCCTGGCAGAAGGCCGCCACGCTGGCGTACGACGAGCGATACCACGCGATTCTCGGCGGGCACTCGAAGGAGAGCCAGAATGCGCTGCTGGCGCGGGCGGCGCTCGACTATGTGAGAGAGAACCCGCTTCGCACGGCCGCGCTCGCGCTGGGGAAGGCATTCGATTTCTGGCTCCCGGACTTCTTCATTGCACGAAACGTCCGCGCCGGTTCGTTCGGACCGGCATATGCTCGTGCCTGGCTCGCCGTGTTGGTCCTCACCGTGGGCGCGTATCTGCTCGTGATGGGCATGGCGTGCCGGCACGCGTGGGCGAACCGCTGGGCCTGGTCGACCTGGTTCGTCGCGCTCGTCCTCATCCTCTACACCGTGCCGCACATGCTCGTCTACGGTGCAAGCCGCTACCACTTGCCGCTGATGCCGCTCGTCATGATCCTGGCTGCACCCGAGCTGCTCCGGGCGTGCCAGCGGGTCAGGGTTGGTGGTCGGGAGCCTCTGGGCAGGCGGGCGGGCGTGGACGCGATCAGATGCCCCGTGCCGCCCTGCTGAACAGCAGACCCCTGATCAGTTGGACTTCTTCTGTCGTGACGGCCTTGATTGCCCACAGCGTGGCGGCGTAGGTGGCGACGCTGGCTGCCAGAACGACGGCGATGTTCATGTCACGCAGGAGATAGCTCACGACGCCCATGATGGCCGTCGCGGTCACGGCCTTGCCCAGCCGCCGGAGGTTTGTCACTTCCGCCACGAGGTGCCGTTTGATGGCCAGCCACAGTGCCACATAGGCGCACGCTGCCGACACGAGCGAGGCCATCGCCGCCCCCCTCTCGGCGTACAGGGGAATGAGCACCGCACTCAGCGCCACGTTGACCAGCGTCGACGCGATGGCAACCACGCCGGCCAGCTTCTCCCGGTGGATCGCCCCCAGCGTCCAGGACTGCAACGAGGTCAGGAAGGTGACGAACAGGGACCAGATCAGGATCTGCAGAACCGCCACCGAGTCGAGGTAGGCCAGCCCGTACACGAGGGTGATGATCGGGCGGGCCAAGACCGTGGTGCCCACGCCAATGGGCAGCCCCAGCAGCACCATGTACAGGAAGAACCGCTTGAAGAGCCGCCCTCCCTCATCCGCGGATCGGTGGTACAGGGCGATCATGGTCGGGTAGAAGGCAGTGCAGATGCCATCGGGAACGACGCCGAGCCTCTCCACGAGGGCATTTGCCGCACCGTAGTGCCCGACGGCCGCGTCTCCGGACACGGCCGACAGGATCACGATCCCGACCCTGCTCCCCACGATGGCCACCAGACCCGGAACGAAGAAGGGGGCACCCCTGACAATGGCCGACGCGAACCCGGGGCCGTCGATCAGCAGTCTCGGTCTGCGGTACTGCCTGGTGAATCGTGCCCACGCGACGGCCAGGCCGGCCGCGTTGCCGATCACGTACGCCACCGTCACCCCCAGCAGCCGGAACCCCGCGAACAGGGCGGCGACGGTGAGGGCCGTGACCGCCAGCCCGGTCATGCCCTGGGCGAAGGCTACCTCCTGCATCTGCTCGTGCGCCTGGAACACGTCGTAGAAGGTCGTGCTCACCGCTTGGAGCACGATGGTCAGGGAGGCCAGGCTCACGACGAGCCGGGTATCCAGCGGGTAGTTCGTCAGGCTCACGCTGACAATCGCGCCAAGGACGCTCAGGAGGGACAGGATCAGCCGCGCAGAGTACACCATGTCGACGAACCGGCCGGATTCGTCCTGGCGCTTCGCCACTTCCCGAACCGTGATGGCCCGGAGGCCCAGGTTGGCGAACGGGGCAATCATGGCGACGAAGGTGAACCCGAGGACGAAGCGTCCGTACTGGTCCTCTCCGAGCAGCCTGGCGGTGTAGCCCACGACGAACAGGGAGATCAGACTCAGGGCCAGCGGCTGAGCCACCATCCAGAACGAGTTCTTCACGACGACGCTGGCCGGCTCGCTGCGACTGGTCACGGGTTCCTCGCTTGCTCCTGTCACGTCAGGAGCTCCGCCGCGCGGCGGATCGCGATCCCAGCACCCGCCTCAGGGTCGCCAGTGACCGCTGGCCGATGAGTGTTCGGGCGAACAGACCCGGGAATGCCCTCTGACTGAGGAAGTGCACCGGGTTGTTCGCAAGTGCTCTCGCGAGACAGCGTCTGGCCTGCCGGGGGTGTCCGGTCGCGTAGTACGCCCAGGCAGCGCGGCCGTACCGCTCGGATATCGCCATGCCGCGGTCGTACCAGCCGAAACCGAGCGAGCCGTCCGCAAAGTGCTTGTCGAGCAGCCGCAGTTCGTTCGCGAGCATCGTCGCCACATTCGCGGTCGCACTGAGATTGGCAGCGCCGGAGCGCATGATGGTCAGCGGCTGGTTCACGAATCCTATCGAGTACTTCTTGGCCACGCGGAGCCACATGTCCCAGTCCTCGACGCCCCACAGCTCCTCGTCGAATACGCCGACGTCGTCGAGGCACTCACGTCTGACGACGGCGCTCGATCCGCCTGACACCGTGTTGCCAAGGAGCAGCCGGCGCAGGCCGGTGCGGTCGCCGGCGCGCAGCGTGTCTTGAGGCGGGCCGGTCTCGGCGAGCGTTCTGCCGTCGAAGGCGACATACCGCGCCAGGCAACTGACGACCGCGAGCGACGGGTCGGATGCAAACAGACTCATCTGCGCGCGCAGCTTCTCTGGCGCCCAGAGGTCGTCCGAGTCCAGGAAGGCGACGTAGCGGCTCTTCGTGTGGCGGATGCCGGTGTTCCTCGCGGCCGCCGGTCCTGCATTCTGCTGTCGGACATACAGGATGCGTCCCCGGTAGGCGTCGAGCGCGCTCGCGGTGTCGTCAGTGGAACCGTCGTCGACAACGACCACGTCGGCCGGCTCGTGGGTCTGGGCCAATGCGCTGGCGACAGCCTCGCCCACGATGGACGCACGATTGAACGTCGGGATCACGACGCTGACTGACGCTCGCTCCATGCCTGCTGCTCCCGCCAACCCTGCCTCAGTTCGGCCGCCCGAAGACGCCCGGAAGTGTGACGGTGGCCCGGACCCAGTCACCGTCCATGTCCCGCTCGACCCCGATCCGGCAGAGGTTGAAGTCGTCCCAGCGCTCGAACGTGGTCGTCCCGCCGTAGTAGCTGAAAGCCTGCCGTACCTCTGCCCGCCTCAGGCACGCGCGGGTGTCGTCGTCGAAGCTCGATCGGCTGCCGACCGGATAGCTGAAGTACCGCATCGGCTCGCCCAGTTCCTCGGTCAGCCGCCGCGCGCAGGTCGAGATCTCCTCCCATTGCCGCTCGCGCGTCAGTCGGGCCAGCACGGGATGAGTGACCGTGTGGCCTCCGATGACCATACCGGCTGCATGCATCTCACGAACCATGTCCCAGCTCATCCACGTCCCGGCTGCCTGCCCGCTCTCACATCTGCCGCTGCCTGTTGCCTCTCCCAGGAACTCGAGAAACGCGTCGGTCGAAGTCGCGGGCATGCTCTTGTAGGCACGGAGCAGGGACCGCACCGCCATCTCGCGGTCTGGTTCGTCGAAGGCGACCGGGCCTGGCAGCCAGCGTCCCGGCTCGATGCCGTTCCGGCGGCTCGTCCTCACCATCCAGGCCATCTCATCCCACCAGGGGAGCCGGGGACAATCGAGGAAGCCCGTCGCGATGAAGAACGTCGCGGCGATCCCATGCCGCCTGAGAATGGGAAACGCCGCCTCGTAATTGTCACGATAGCCGTCATCGAACGTGACCAGGACGAATCGGCCGCGACCCGCGCGGCGGATGGCGGGGAGATCGCGCGGCGTCACAATCGTGAAATGGGCTGCCAGGAAGCGCAGGTGTGCGTCGAACCCCTCGGCGTCCGCGCTCCAGAGTCCTCTGTCGAATCGACTGGCGTGGCCATCGCCGATGCGGTGGTAGTTCAGAGCGAGGACGCCTGACCAGGGGGCGACGGCCCGGAGCACGGGAAGGAGCCCACCCTTCGAGAGCAGGCGTGAGAGAAGGGCACGCGTCATCGCCGGCCCTCGCTCGTCGCCCGCCGGCCGCGCCCGCCGATCTTCACGGCGAGGCGAATCGGCCACCAGGCCAGTCCCCGTGGGGTCGGGCGCCAGGTACGGAGACCGGACAGGTGGCTCTCGCGGGTCGCCAGGCGGTCCTTGTACGAGGCCGATCCCCTGAGGAAGTCGTACGCCAGGACACCCCGTGCGGCAAGCGTCCTCATGAGCAGGAGGTGGGCCAGCGTTCCCGGGCTGCGGAGCCGATTGTCGGCCGCGAGGTCCACACCCGACTGGTAGAACGCGAAGCGCCGGTGCGACACGAAGCCATACAGCACCGCAATAGGCACACCTTCGAATGACATCCTCGCCAGCACGGCGTCCTCACGCGGCTGCCACTCGCGCACGAGGCGGCGATGGAAATCGGTGAAGCGTTCGGATCCAAAAACCCCGGGTTGGCCATCGGCCACCCACCGCTGCTGATGCAGGCGCACCATCTCGTCGAATGTCTCCGTCGTGCCGTCGACGCCCGCCAGTTCGAACCGGACGCCCGCCCGCTCCCCTTCGCGGAGGAGACGACGCGCCTGCTGGCGGCTGTTGGGGCTCAACCTCGCGAGGTAGGACTCGAAGCCGCCGTTCAGGTCGGCGACCGGGCAGACGCCCCGCGGATAGGACTTGACACGGCGTAGCGGGCGCGGCAATCGAAGGAGCAGCGAGCCCGCGGGCACATCGTCCAGTTCCAGGCGGTCCCAATCGAGCCGTGCGATGCCCTCCCAGGCCGCTCTGGCGCACGCGGGTTCGAATCCTGGCTGGGAGAGCAGATCGAGATAGTCCGGGCAGGTCTCTTCCTCCTCTGCTTCGCCAGTCGATACGAACCGCAGGCATCGCACGTGGAGGGGGCCGTGCTCCACTCGCACATACAGAGGCACAGCCCCGACAAGGTCCGCCCCGTGCCAGCAGGTCAGGATCCGGAGTCCGCCGGTTCCGTACCTCGGTCCGTACGCCCGCCACCAGCCGCGCAGCCAGGCGAAGCGGAGGAAGGGCGAGGCGTCCGGCGTGGCGCGATGCAGAGCGTCCCAGTCGGACCGGACGTCGTCCCATTCGTCTTCACTCCGGATGACCCGGATCGTCACGTCCTGCCCTTGCCCCGCCTCGGGCACGTTCACAGACCTCTCCCCTGGTCAAGATGTCGGTCAGACGACGCAAAGCTTTAGCAGAGCTGGCTTTACGTGGCCTGCCGGGCCGGCATAGACTGCAGGGCAGGGCTGAGCATCAGTCTGGAGTGGAGTCGAAGCGATGGCCATCCCGCAGCACCCGGTCGCGTCCGGGGAGGCCCCCCCCGCCACCTATCGGGTCCGCACTGTTGCGTGCCGGGATGTCGATGAGGAGACCGAAAGGGCGTGGGCCCGGTTGGAGCGGCGTGCCCTGGAGGCCAATGCCTACCTGTCGCCGCACTTCATCCTCCCGGCCGTGCGGCACCTGGAGCCCGCGCCCGGGCCGGTCGCGGTGCTGGTCGAGGACGGCACAGGAGATCTCCTGGGTGTCGGCGTGTTCAGGCAGCGCTCCTCGTCCTGGCGCTTTCCGCTGCCGTCGCTTGCGGCGTACCGATCCCGCCACTCCTACCTGTCCGGACTGCTCGTCGATCGGGACCGCGCGAGCCCGGTGGTTGCCGCGTTCTTCACGTTCTTTCGCGGCAGTTCACGGTGGCACGGCGTCGAGTTCACATGGCGTACTGCCGATAGCCCTCTGGCGGGCCTCTTGGAGGGCGCTGCCGCCGGACACGGCTTTCCGTGGCACGAGCAGTACCGGACGAAGCGACCGACGTTCATTCCCGCCGAAGGCGGAGACGCGTATCTGGCCGGGCACCTGGCGCGGGGACGGCACAAAGACCTGTCCCGCCGGAGGCGCCGCCTGGAGGAGCGCGGTGTGGTGAGCTGGCGCTTCCGAGCCGGGGCGGAGCTGGGACCCGAATGTCCCGAACGGCTCCTTGAACTCGAGCACCTTGGCTGGAAGGGCTCCCAGGGAACGTCGCTGCGGTCGAGACCCGAGGACGAGGCGTTCTTTCGGGAGGTCGTGGGCAGGTTTGGCCGAGAGGGGCAGGCGTTCTTCGCCGAGCTCGCCGTGGGAGGCGAGGTGATCTCGTCGACCAGCAACTTCGCGTCTGGGCGCGCCGGGTTTGCCTTCAAGATCGGGTGGCACCCCGACTACAAGCAGTGTTCCCCTGGACTGCTCAACGAGGTCGAGTTCCTCCGCCGCGCACCCGAGCTCCTCCTCTGCCGCGACTTGGAGTACATCGACAGCGGAGCGGTGGGAGGCTCGTACCTCGACACGCTGTGGACCACGCATCGCTGGCTGACCTCAGGAGTGTTCCCGACCACGAGGCTCGGCAAACAGGCGCTCGGACTCATCGAGCGCGCACGGCGCATGAAACGCCGGTTCCGTCGTCCTTCCCCTGAGGAACGGCCGGCGTCCTGATCGCCGCGGGTGCAGCGCGCCAGACGTCGTTGAAGGCCAAGATCCGTTGCAGCTAGTGAGTGCCGGGCCGGGTTTGAGGCGCGGCCAGCACCTCCGCACGCGTCACCACGAGGAAGCCCCGTAGACCGGTCGCTTCATAGCGACGGACCCGCTCGTTGATCGCGGCCGGTGACGGGGCGGCGTCGCCCGAGATCCCGATCATCCCCTTCATCCCATCATCCCGGTGCACGACCATCGGGTTGTCCTCGAAGAAACGCGCGGTCTTCTCGGACGGCGTTGCGCCGAAGACGTAGACCCAGGTGCGCGTCTCGTCATCGGGGAGGACAACCGCGCCCCACTCTCTCTTGTGCCTGTAGACGCCGTCGTTCAGGAACGGCGCGCTCATCATCGTGTCCACCGCGCGAAGGCCGTGCTCCTGCGCGTACCTCAGCTGGAAGTAGTAGAGCGCGGTCTGGGCACCGCCGTCGACGTGCGACTCGTCGCCGTCGAGGACCCCGGTCCGGCGGAATCTCAGCACGCCATCTTCCACCAGGCTCAGGGCCCCGGCGACCGCCTGGCCTCCTTTGGTCACGAACAGCAGCACGCCCCGGCGGAAGAACCGCTGCATCTCGACGTAGGAGTCGATCGTCGCGAGTTCTCCGTACCGCCTGGTGATATGGGGCACGAACATCCGGTGGTAGAAGAACTCGAGGTCGCCGGGTTCGTGAGACAGGCGGTAGCCGAGTCCGGACTTGGCCTCGAAGTTGTTCGCCACCTGCCGCTTCTTCTTGGAGAACCTGCTCTTCACGTCGTCCCAGGAGCCCGACGTGTCGATGACCTGTCTGACCGTCTCGGTGGTCCGGTAGTCATAGAGTCCCCGAAACAGGGCTTCGTAGAACCTCGGGAGGACGGCGACGCAGAGATCATGCCCGTCGCGCCGGCTCAGGAGACGCCGTCGCAGCGCGGGAATCCAGATGCGCTTCTTCTCCAGCCGGTCCGGCAGCGTGTCGTACATCCGGCCCGTCAGGTACTCCCCGAAGCGCGAATTGTCCACGAACAGGCAGCGAAACGGCGTCTCGGTTCCCTTCAGTCGCCCCTCGACAAGCGTGGCGTGCGCACACAGCCGGGACACGGCGGGATAGAGCGCACGTCTCACGAGCTTGGACACCGGGATGCTCCTCACGCGATGATCACGATACCGATTCCGAGCGGACGGACGCTCCGGCTGTGCTTCCTTCCCGACGCAGACAGCGGGCTGCCTGTCGTCGCCGGTTGTCACCGCATCATGACACGCCGGCCGAGCTCCTTGAGGGATTCGGGAACCCGGTCGTACAACTTCAAGGCATCGAGCACGCCTCTGATGACGCGCTTGGCCTGCGTGCGTTCGTCGGGGTTCACCGGCACCGACAGTGTCTCCCGCCACAGCTCCTCGACGAGCGTTCTCAGGAGCGCGAAGTCGGGTCCACACCTGTACCGTTCGCTCACCGAAAGCATCGTCACGAGGAGCGTGCGGCAGTTCAGCGGCGCGAACGAATCGTGAACGATGTCGTACTGCGACCTGATCAGCGCCTGCTTCCGCCCCGCGAACTGCTCCCAGCAGAAGAGGTCCAGGAGGGGAATGTTCCGCGGCACCGCTCCCTCGAGCCAGGTCTCGAAGGCGTTCAAGAGGAAGGGATGGGCGCGGATGCCGCACAGCTCTGCCAGACCCGTGGCCGTCGCCGGCGTTTCCCGTCCCGCCGGCGGCCTGTAGTGGCACTTCACGATCTCGGCAACGTCGCCGGTCATGCACATCCGCCCGGCCGGATAGTGTTCGTATAGAGCCTGCGCGTCCGCACAGTAGGCGTGGCCCTCTGCAGCGACGTTCCTCTGGTAGGTGGTCTTGAAGTCGAGGTTGATCTGCGCCGGGTACCCGACGACGGTGTGTTCGAGCCCAAGGCGCGCGAGCAGCGCGGCGGGGACCCTCACGTCGCGGGAGTTCTCGGATCCCGGGTAGGCCAGCGTGAAGCAGTACAGGTCACGGCCGAGTGCCTTCGCCAGCGACAACATCAGCCGGCTGTCCCATCCCGCGGTCATCGAAAGCGCCAGGGGTGAACGGTGCCGGGCGCCCAGGACGAGCCCACGCAGCATACGAAGGCTCTCGGCCACGGCGTCGGCGAGAGGCAGGCTTCGCAGGTCCGCGTCAGGCCAGTATCGGTGTGCCTCACCGGTTCGCAGGTCGAGGTAGTGGTTGGGGAGCAGGCAGCGCGTCCGCGCGTACAGGGCGGTGTCGCCGGGCATCCAGTACACGTCGCATTCGTCCTGGTCCTGCGACGTGACGAAGTCCCAGGCCTCCTCATGCCTCTCGAGGCCCAGCGTTTCCGCAATCAACGATGGTCGCGACGCGCACACCGTCGCGCCCGTCTCCCCGGCGCGTGCGTAGTGAACCGATCGCAGTCCCGCGGCATCGTGGAAGAGCACGGTGTCGCGACCATCATGCACGATGAGGATCCAGCGACCTCCGAAGTCAGCCGTGTGCACCCAGGACCCGCGGCAACTTTGGAGCTTCCGCACCAGGGCTTCTGCCACATCCGCGTTGCCGGCGTGGGGCTCGGCGGGGTCGAGCATGTACCCAACGAGCGTTACGGACTTGCGCCCGTCTGTCGCGTGGGCCACGCCCAGATCGGGGTGAGCGGTCAGGCAATAGGTGTCGCCGACGCCCACGCGTGTCCACGACGGGAACTGGTCCAGGTGCCGCGGTCCCAGGTAGAACTGGCGCCGGAACAGCAGCTGGCCGAGGGCGTCCGGGCTGTAGTCGCCCTGCATCATGATGGCTTCGCCGGACTGCCGGTGAGGTTCGCTCGTTTGCGTGTCACCCACTGCGTGCTCGTCTGACACAGCAGTCCCAGCGCTTCCAGCATGAAGTGGAACCTGGCGCCGGCGCCGCCAAAGACGGCCTTGGCGTGCTCGACATCGTGAGAGGACAGGCCGAATGCGACGGTCACGTGCGGGTGAAACTGGTCGCCCTCGATGGCGTACGGCTCGATCCCGTGCCGCTCGGAGAGGTCTCGGAGGATGCGGTGTCTCAGGCGCTCGAACGCAGCGTTTGGCTCGACGTCGAGGAAGATGATCCCCTCGTCGAAGAACCCGACGTCTCGCACGCCGATTTCGAAGGGGTCCGTCTCACGGGCCAGCGTCTCGAGATAGGCCTCGAAGGGCTCGAAGGCGGACACGCGAAAGCCGAGCTTCAGCGTGATGTGCGGCGTCTCGTGCAGCAGGGGCCGGACGCGGCAGGTGCGCACCACGTCCGTCTGCATCCTGTTGACGAACTGGTGCACTTCATCATTGACCAGAATCGCATAGGCAATCTCGAATCGCCTCGCGCGAGGCCACACGCTGGGTCGGAGATGTTCCGCGGCGCGAAGGGCTTCCCGGTACATGCGGGCAAGCGGTGAGGGCAAGACGTCTCCCCTTCCTTGAAGTGTCGGCCGGAGGATGCAATCCTTTATGCTGATGAACGTGCGCAGCCTTCTCGCACTCACGCTGGCGGCAACCTTGGCCGGGTCCGTCGCGTGCGGCGCCCGGCCGGACGAAGGCGACATCCCAGTGATCTGGGCCGCGCCCGAGGGCTACAAGATCGCCAAGTCCGGCAGGCGGATCTTCGTTCAGGACACTGGACAGGATCTTACCGCCATCAAGCGGGCGAACCGCCTCTGGGACAGTGCGGCCGGCCGTATCACGGTCCAGGGGGCCCGCGGCGAGACTGTCGCCTTTCAGTTGGGCATCGAAGGTGGCGGCGCCGGCCGGCGCCGCGTCGACGTGCGCACCTCAGCCCTGTCCAGCCGGGACGGTCATGCGGTGCCCGCAAGCCGGGTGGACCTCTTCAAGATCTACTACACCGAGGTCGACGATCGAGGCTCGGGACCGACCAATGGTCCCTCGATGGGCCCGGGCTGGTACCCCGATGCGCTCGTCCCTTGGTCGATCGGCGATACCCACACCTACGGCGGGTACGACGGGCCGCCCTTCGCGATCCAGCCCGGCGAGATCCAGGGCGTGTGGGTGGACTTGACGATTCCCTACGGCACTCCGGCGGGCGACTACACCGGATCGCTCACGGTCGACTGGGACACCCAGCAGTCGGTGCTCCACTTCGTCCTGCACGTGCTCGACATCGACATCCCGCGGAAGATTCACAGCACGTTCTTCATGAACTTCGACCTCGACGACCTGAACCAGGCCGGTGGCCGCTGGCTGAGCGGGGATCGGCTCGCCGCGTACGAAGACGAGGTCTACCGCCTCGCCCGGAGGCACCGGTTCACTGCGGGCAACATGTATGGCGCCGACGGTCCGGCCATCGAGGAAACGCCCAGCGGCGATATCGGCCGCGTGGATTGGACCGCGTACGACGCGGCTCACGACAAGGTGCTCAATCCGAAGAACAACCTCTTCGGCCCTGGCGAGGATGCCATCGAGATCTGGAAGGTCCCGCTGTCGACCGGCATCGACTCGACGGGCCCGAGACTGCCGGCGGGCGACCGCGCATGGGATCAGATGGTGGTCGAGATCGTGCGGCACTGGAGGGAGCGAGGTTGGGACCTCTCGCGGGCCTACGCCTACCTGGCCGACGAGCCGGAGGCCTCGGCTGCGGCCGATCTCGACGACTTCGCCCGGCGCGTGAAGCACGCGTCGGGCGGTGCCTTGCGCCGGCAGATTGCCGTCTACACCGTGCTGGGCGGGAGGTGGGACGCCCAGCAGCCCGTATTCGATTGGTGGAAGGACGCGCTGGACATGTGGCTGGTCGCAGGCGACTACTACAGTGTGCGCCACATGAACGCGCTTCCGGCGGACGCGCTCAAGGGCATGTACCAGGGCGGTGAGCCGTACCAGGGAAACGAGACACTGGACGCCGACGGCGTGGCCTTGCGGACATGGAGCTGGATTGCCTGGCAGTACCGCATCGACTATCTCTGCTACTACTCGATGTCCGAGGCGTGGCGCAGGGCCGTGCCGAGTCCGGATGACCCCGGGAGGTTCGTAGTTCCGCCGGGTCCTGACGGCGAGAACAACGACAACGAGATCTGGGATCACCCGCGCAACCGAACCTGGGCGCTGTCGCAAGGCGTGTTCATCTACCCCGGAAAGAAGGTCGACTTCAACCTGCCCATCGCCAACATCCGGATGAAGCAGATCCGTCGCGGCCAGACCGACTACGAGTACTTCTGGCTCCTGCAACAGGCGGGAGAGGGCGCGCTGGCCGATCGCCTGGTCAAGAGCGTGCTCAAACTCGCGTTATCCGACGCGGCAGCCGCGCCCGAACGGTACGGCGCCGGTCGATGGTCGCACGACCCCGCAGATTGGGACGCCGCACTCGCGGCAGCGGCGGCTCGACTGGAGCAGGTCAAGGAGCGACTGCCGAGGGAACCCGCCTCCGTCGTTCGCGTGCCGTGAGTCGGTGCCCGTCCTGGAGCGTTCGCCCCGCACGACACCTGCGGGGGTCCTCCTCAGCCTGACGAGCGTGGGACCGGCCGTGCCGCCGGAGGACGCTGCAGGCGATAGTCGCGGAACTGGTTCGGGTTTCCGCTCATCCCGTCCTCGGCCGCGTGGATGATGTTCACCATTTCGCGCGCGGTCACGTAGTGCAGCCGGTAGCGCTCGCCGTCGTTGTAGCTGGCGAGCAGGCGACGGTGGAACGCCGAGAGGTCGTCCCCCAGCAGCATCCTCGCGTTCGGTTCGGGGGCGCCGTGGGTGTGGACCTTGACGAACACCCACTCCGGGCGTCCCGCCACCGAAATCCCGCACGACAGCCAGTCGGCAACGCGATCGAGGGTCGGCGGGTCGCCGGCGTGCAGGGCGCCGTTCTCGACGCGGGGCACGATGGCCCATCTCGCGCGGCGGAAGCTCGGGCGCAAGGGACCTTGGACCAGGAGGAAGTCATCCGCTGATGGCTGGCGGCCGACGGCCGCGCGCACGCCCGTCTCGTGCGCACGTGGTCCAGGTCGGGCCCCTTCTGCGTAGTACACCTGGTTGACCGTCCGCGTCTGCGCCGGCGACGGAGCCGCCGGAAGCGTGAAGTCGGCGTAACAGCCCGTCTCCATGAGTACGGCCAGCTCATCGTCCACACCGCACCAACGGCCGTCCGGCAGTGAGTTGCTGAGCGCCCAGTTGCCGTGGATGAACCCATAGCGGACGCGCCCGCTCTCGTCCGCCGGCAGCAGACCATGGCGATCGCGGAGCGTGTTGGCGAACACCTCCAGTTGCCGGCGCAGATGCACCGCCGTGTCGCGGTCATGATGCAGGTGGATCTCAACCTCACCGAACCCTTGTCCGCAGAGCGACGCGAGAGACCCGATGAGCTCGGGGCGGTACTGCTCGATCGGGAAGAAGAAGGTGTGCTGAGGGCGCCGGCCGTCCGCATCAACGAACGACGAGGCCAAGCGGGGGTAGTGCTCCAGCCAGGTCTCCACGCGGCGCAGCCCCTCGTCAACGCTCACGCCCCCGTGCAGCGGCTCGAAGTGATCGGCGACGGCGAACAGGATGTCCACGACACCCCGGCGCTCTCTGGACTCGCGTCTGGCGCGCACGAGGGAACGCAGCGAACCCGCTAGCCAGATCTCCGCACGCCGAGGCAATGCAATCGACACAAGACCAAGACCCTCCAGCACAGCCATGCAGGGTGGCCCCCTTCTGCGTATCGGCCCCTGCTCCGAGCTTCTGCACGGCCGCGAATTGTTGTGGCTGCGCCCCCTCGTATCACATCAGACCGCCGCCGTCCGTCCCCGCCTCATCACCCACCAGATGAGGAACGCCAGCACGACCAGGGCCAATGCACCGCTGGCCGCAAACAGAAGGAGCGTCGAATAGAGGATCGACGCCTGCGCCATCCGGACTTCCATCTCGAGCGGCACGCCCGCTTGCCGGTCGCTCAACAACTGTTCCCAGACCAGGATGTTGCCGCGCTTCAGGTTGTCGGCACCCGCGTTGTGGTAGTGAATGCGGGCGGGCAGGTGAAGCCGCACGGCCACGAGTTCGCGTCCGGTCCACCCGACCGTCCCCACCGGCCTTCCCTCAGGACCACCGATGGCTTGCCGGTAGACCACTTGATCGTCCTGCAGCTCGAACCGGTAGGTGGACCACGAGAATGGTCCGGCGTCGCCAAGGCGCCGGATGTCGTCGACGGCCACGCGGATCTGGACGAAGCGCCGTCCGAACCGGCGCCATGTGCTCACCCGTGCCACACGTGTCACGGGAGTCGTGTACATGTTGCGCACCCGCGCACGGTCCAGCCGGGCGTTCGGACGCGGATCGAGATCAAGCCCCCTCAGGTACACAAGAGCCGGCACCGATGCATTGACGTAGATGGTGGCGCTCCCGTCCAGCGACAGGTAGATCTCCTCCTCGTATTCGTAGTGCTTGATCAGGCCCTGTCCGTTACCTGTGCAGGAGGCAGCCCCGAGGACCAGTGCAGCCACCAGCCCGATCAGTCTTGCGCGCGCCAGGAAGACCCTCCCACCAAACGGCACAGCAGGGAATCATAACGGATCCCGGATCCCCGATCCCGGATCCCGGATAGAATCCCCGCGTGCCTAGCCTGTTCCTCATCGACGGCAACTCCCAGATGTACCGGGCCTTCCATGCCATCCGTGGACTCAGCGCTCCCGACGGGCGGCCGACAAACGCCATCTACGGCTTTGTGACCATGCTGCGCAAGCTGCTGGCCGACCAGCGGCCCGACTACATCGGCGCGGCCTTCGACGTGGAGGGGCCGACCTTTCGTGATGCGCTGGCTGACGACTACAAGGCCAACCGCGCCCCGATGCCTGATGACCTGGTCCAGCAGGTGGCGCTGGTGCACCGCGCTTGCACCGCCATGGGCGTGCCAGTCATGACGCTGCGGGGCTTCGAGGCCGACGATGTGATCGGGACGTTGGCAGTCAGAGGCGCCGAGAAGGGCTTCGACGTCGCCATCGTGACCGGCGACAAGGACTTCTTCCAGATGGTGGGCGGCCGCATCAGGGTGTTCAACCCTCGCGACGAGGGGACCTGGTACGACCAGGCCGGCGTCGTCGAGAAGTTCGGCGTCGCCCCGGACAAGGTCATCGACGTGCTCGCGCTCACGGGTGATGCCGTGGACAACGTCAAGGGCGTCCCGGGCATCGGCGAGAAGGGCGCCCGTGAGCTGATGGCTCAGTTCGGGTCTCTCGATGCCCTGCTCGAGGGCGCGGCCTCGGTTCAGCAGAAGCGCTACCGGGAGGCGCTGCTCGCCAACGCCGGCGCAGCGCGCAGCAGCCGCGAACTGGTCACCATTCGCACGGATGTCCCGATCGACGTCGAATTCGAGACGCTGAGGTACCGGGGGCCGAAGACCCAGGAGTGCTTCGATCTGTTTTCGCAGCTCGGGTTCCGATCGCTGATGAACGAGTACGCACCGGCTGCAGACAGCGTGGCGGCTGATTACGCCGTCGTCGAGTCGCTGGAGGAGCTGGACGGCGTCATTGCCGAAGCCCGCGCCACCGGGTGCGTCGGTATCAGAGTGATTGGGGACGCGCCCTCACCCATGCAGGCCGGCATAGTCGGTATCGCCTTGTCGACATCCGAGCGCCGCGTGCGCTACGCACCAGTCGCCCACCGGGCCTTGGACTCCGTTGGGAACCTGAACGAGCGCGACCTGCTCGCCAGGCTGGCCGGGCTCGCCGCAGATCCGAGCGTGGAGAAGATCGGTCACGACGTGAAGTACGACGGCGTCGTACTGGCCCGCCACGGCGTCGACGTCGCGGGTCCGGGGTTCGATACCATGCTGGCGAGTTACCTGATCGACTCGAACAGGGCGCCGCACGCGCTGGAAGTGCTGAGCCTCGAGCATCTCGGCTACAGGCTCGTCGCCGAGGAGCACGTCTACGGCAAGGGCGCCAGGGCCACCTGCGCCGCGGATCTCCCGGCGACCGCCACCCTGGCATTCGCGGGAGAACGGGCCGATCTGCCCCGCCAGCTCGCGCCGATCCTTCGTGAGAAGCTGGCCGAGGAGCACCTCGAGGAGGTCTATCGGACGCTGGAGTGGCCGCTCGTCCCGGTGCTGATGGCCATCGAGATGGCGGGCGTTCGCGTCGAGCGCACCGTTCTCGAATCGCTGTCGCGCAGGCTCGACGCCGAGATGCAGCAGGCAAGCGACCGGATCTTCGCGCTCGCCGGCGAGTCCTTCAACATCGGATCGCCGAAGCAGCTGGCCGAGATTCTGTTCGAGAAGCTGAAGCTGCCCGTCCTCAAGAAGACCGGCACCACGCGGGCGGCGTCGACGGCCGTCGAGGTGCTGGAAGAACTGGCCCTCGGTCACGAGCTGCCGCGGCTCATCCTGGAATGGCGGAGTCTGCAGAAGCTGAAGGGCACCTACGTCGATGCCCTGCCCCAGCTGATCAACCCCGCCACCGGGCGCGTCCACACGCGCTTCAATCAGGCCGTTGCCGCAACCGGACGTTTGAGCAGCAGCGAGCCCAATCTGCAGAACATCCCCGTTCGCACCGACCTCGGCCGCGAGATCCGCCGGGCCTTCGTCGCCGAGCCGGGCTGCGTGCTCATCTCGGCGGACTATTCGCAGATCGAGCTCAGGGTGCTGGCACACCTGTCCGGCGATCGGGCGCTCATCGACGCCTTTGCTCGGGGCGAGGACATTCACGACCGGACCGCCGACGCGATTTTCGGCGCCGACAGCGGCCGGAGCCGGCAGGAGAGGCGCAGCACGGCCAAGATGGTGAATTACGCCCTGCTCTATGGGAAGACCGCATTTACGCTCGCCAGGGACATAGGCGTGACCCAGCAGGCGGCGCAGGCGTTCATCGACGCGTACTTCTCGGGCTTTCCCGGCGTGCGGGTCTTCATCGACCGGACGATTGCGGAGGCCCGGGCGAGTGGAGTCGTGAAGACCATGTTCGGACGACGACGGCCTGTGCCCGAGATCACCAGCCGGAACGGACAGGTCCGCTCTGCGGCTGAGCGCGTCGCCGTCAACATGCCCATCCAGGGCACCGCCGCCGACATCCTCAAGCGGGCCATGATCGACGTCCACGAGGCTCTCTCGGCCAGGCCGGCCCGAGCCGGCGGTCTGCGGCCGCGGATGATCCTCACGGTGCATGACGAACTGCTGTTCGAGGCGAGGCGGGAAGAGTCGGACGAGGTGGCCGCGCTGGTGCGGCACCTGATGGAGAAGGCGGTTCCCCTCGGCGTCCCTCTCACCGTGGACGTGGGCATCGGCGAGAACTGGAAGGACGCGAAGTAGCCTGGCTTCCCGAATCCCGCTTCCCGAATCCCGAATCCCGAATCCCGAATCCCGGAAGATATAATCCCCAGACATGCCGCCCCTCGTGGTCCCGCGCGATCAGCACACGCTGTCGCGCCGACACATTGATCCAGACGCACTCAAGGTCCTCTATCGCCTGAAGGACGCCAGGTATGCCGCGTACCTGGTCGGCGGCAGCGTCCGGGACCTGCTGCTCGACCGCCGGCCGAAAGACTTCGATATCGGCACCGACGCGCACCCCTATCAGGTCAAGAAGCTCTTTCGGAACTGCTACGTCGTCGGCCGCCGCTTCCGGTTGGCCCATGTCAAGTTCGGAGCCAAGGTCATCGAGGTGGCCACGTTTAGGCGGCAGGTGAGCGAAGAAGAGGCGAAAGAACACGTCCGCGGCGCCGGGACCACTGAGCCGTCGGGAGCCGGACACAAGGACCACCTGATTCACCGGGACAACACCTTTGGAACGGCCGAGGAGGACGCCTTTCGGCGCGACTTTACGATCAACGCCCTCTTCTACGACATCGCGACGTTTTCGATCATCGACTACGTCGGGGGGCTCGAGGATCTGAGACTCCGCGTGGTCAGATGCATCGGAGACCCCGGTGTGCGGTTCCGCGAAGACCCCGTCCGCATGCAACGCGCCATTACCCTGGCCGCGCGCATGGACCTCGCCATCGACCCGCCCGTTATCGAGGCCATCGGCCGCCACCGCGGCGAGTTGACCAGGGCGGCGCCGGCCCGGCTCGCCGATGAGTACTACAAGATCCTCCGGTCCGGCTTCGCAGAACGGGCATTCCGCGAGTTGAAGCGTGTCGGCCTGCTGGAGCCGCTGAGCCACGTGCTGCACGAGGGCGTCGGTGACAGCGTGCTGGCCTCCCTGTCCCGGTTGGACGCCTACCGCCGCCGCTTCGAGCAGGTTCCAGACACGCTGTCGAACGCGATCCTCCTCGGCAGTCTCATTGCCCCGCTGGGCTTCTCGCCCCAGGGGTGGCCCGCCTGGGTGGGCGACGGCCGGCAGAGCGGGCTCTCGCTCGGCGTGCTGCCCCTCGCGCGGCGCGAGGTGGAGCGAGTTCACCAGGTGCTGGTACTCCAGCGCCGGCTGCTCGAACCGAGCCGGTCTGGCCGGGCGCGCTGGATGTTAACCGAGCGCGCGGCCTTTCGCGATGCCCTGACCTGGCTCGAGATTCATGGGCAGGCTCCCGAGATGGTCGCCTACTGGATGCAGCAGGCGGCGGCTCCCGAGGACGAGGTCCGCCCGAAGCGCCGGCGGCGGCGACGACGCCGGCCGGGACGACGGCGCGAACCGTCCGGTGAGCCGACGCCGTGACCTCACTCCCGCTCTAGAGCGGGAGTGCGATTCCACCATGCGGACAATCCCGCTCGAGAGCGGGAGTGTTCTTCGGCGCACGGAGCCTCTCGATGTTCACATGCCCCGTGTCAGTTCGGTTCCACGAAGCTGACTTCCGCGGGATCCTCTTCTTCGGGCGGATCCTCCAACTGGCGCACGAGGTCTACGAGGATTTCGTCGTCTCCGCCCTGGGCGTGACCTGGGACGAGTACTTCGCCGCGCCAGACTGGCTGGTCCCGATCAAGCACGCGGAGGCGACCTTTCACCGCCCGTTGCGGCCGGGTCGGCCGTTTGTCGCCGAAGTCGGAGTGGGCCGTCTCTCGGAGTCGTCGTTCGACCTGGTCACGCGCTTCCTCGACACCGGCGATCCATCGCCACACCTGTGCGCCGAGACCCGCACCGTTCATGTCTTCGTCGATGGCCGGTTCCAGAAGACACCGATTCCGGCCACCATTCGCGCCAGGCTTGAACGTCATATGATTGCCGACCCGCGACAGTAGCGACAGTGGTCGGCAAGGCGGGCGCGCCGGACCTTCCCGAGCGCGGTGCGGGGGATGACGTCGACCACAATGAGTCGGGACGGGCATTCCAGCGGGCCGAGCCGACCCTTCAGGCCGGCAGCCAGGTCGCGGGCCCGAAGGCCGCCGGCACCCGGGCCCGGGGCAGGAACCACGGCAAGGACGAGTTCGGAGCCCAGCCGAGGGTGCGGCAGGCTGACAACCGCATAGTCTGCGATCAGCGATCGCCGATGACCGGCGTCGTCCAGCCAGCAGCCGACGGCCCCCTCAACCGCCGCGAGACTGACCAGCTCGCCAAGCACCTTCACCATGTCGTCCGCGCGGCCGAGGATTTCGATGCCACCGGCATGCAACCGACCCAGATCTTCCGTCTCGAACCACCCGCCGCGCTTTGGATCGTCGACGTGCGCCGTTCCGGAAGCCGGATCGACACTCACGTAGCAGGTCAGCAACGACGAGGCGCAGACGCGGATGCGGCCGTCCGGTCCGAGGCTCAGGTCGGCATGAGGCAGGATCGGGAGCGCGTTTGGATAGGCCTCCCCGGCCGACCCGGGCCTCGCCGTCGCCACCTGGCTGCACGTCTCGGTCAAGCCGTAGCTCGGCAGGCACGGCCAGCCCAGCGCGCACGCCGCGCCGTACAGCGACGGATCGAGGCGCGCTCCGCCAACGACGACCGCGCGCAGCGACGATGGCGCGCGCAGTCCGGCCGACGCGAGGTCGTGAATCTGCGATGGCACCAGCGCGCTCAGGGTGGCACCTGACGACGCCACGCGCTCGTGATAGCGGTGCGCACTCCATTTCTGATCGACGGCGGCGACAACCCGGCTCCCCGAGAGGCGTGCGCGCGCGAGGATGCCGAGACCCCCGACGTGAAACACCGGGAGGGCGTGGGCCCAGATGTCGCCAGGCGCGGCGGCGAGATGCGCATTGACTGCCACGGCCGAGGCCAGGAATGCCTCGAGCGACAACGCCACGAGTCGGACGCCGCCCTCTCTCGGTGCCGTGCTGCCGGAGGTGGCCACGAGCAGGTGCGCCGGAGGCAGATCGGTCCGCGAGAGCGCCCCCAAGAGCGCCGGGACCTGTTCCCGCATGGCCGGATGCGGGATCAGGACGGTCCCGGAGTCCTCCCAGTCCGGCCACGCCGTCGCCTCCGACAGGTAGGAGCCCATGTCCAGGACGGCGATCATCTCGAGAGCCCTACAGGACGAGCCCGGCCGCCAGGAGCGAGGCGAACACCAGCTGCAGTCGCGCGCTCATCGCCAAGTGTTGATTGGAGCGGGTGCCCGGCTCCTCACTCCACACCCGGCGCAGGAGTGTCCATGCCAGAGGGAGGCATAGGAGCGGCAGCCAGGACGCCAGCGCACGTTCGGCCGCCCACCAGCCGGCTCCGCCCGCAAACGGCCCGACCACGAGCGCGGCGATCTCCCATCGTCCGAACCGCGGGCCGAATCGGACCGCGAGCGTGCGTTTGCCGGCCCGTGCATCGCCGGCTGCATCCCGCAGGTTGTTGATGGCGAGCAGCGTCGCGCTCTGCAGCCCGACCTGCAGTGCCGCCAGCTCCGCCCACGGCGTGAAGGCCTGCCCGGCCACGACATACGCCGTCCCCTTCACGGCGGCCAGGCCGAAGAACAGCAGGACGAAGATCTCACCCAACCCGACATACGCGAGGGGCATCGGCCCGGTCGTGTAGGCGCAGCCGGCGATGATCGAGAGCACGCCGATGACGAGGATCGGGGTGCCGCCGGCGTACAGCAGTGGGATCCCGAGCAGGGCCGCGAACGCGAAGGCCCCTGCCGCGCCCAGTTTGACCTGCCGTGGCGTGAGCAGGCCAGTTTGCGTCGCCCGGATCGGCCCACGTCGATCGTGCGTGTCGGCACCCCGCTCGAAGTCAGCCGCATCGTTGACGAGGTTCGTCCCGATCTGGATGAACGTGGCCGACGCGAGCGCGAGGACCGCGAGGGGCCAGGCCACGGCCTCTTGGCCGAGGCCACGCGCTAGCGCGGTTCCCACCAGCACAGGCGCCACGCTGGCGGTCAGCGTCCTGGGCCGGGCGGCCAGGAGCCACGGGTGGACGCGGGTCTTCTCGCTCACGGCAGGCGGGAAAACCTCTTGAAGTTCGGCTTCCGCTTTTCGAGGTAGGCCTTCTTGCCTTCCTGCGCCTCCTCGCTCATGTAGTAGAGGAGGGTGGCGTTTCCGGCCAGGTCCAGCAACCCGAGCTGACCGTCGCAGTCGGCGTTCAGCGCGGCCTTCAGGCAGCGGAGCGCCAGCGGGGAATGCGTGAGCATCTCGCGCGCCCACTGCAGCGTGACCGCCTCGAGGTCGGCCAGCGGCACCACCGCGTTCACCATCCCCATCTCGAGAGCCTGCTGGGCGCTGTACTGGCGGCACAAGTACCAGATCTCCCGCGCCCTCTTCTGCCCGACGATCCGCGCCAGGTAGCTCGAGCCGAGCCCGCCGTCGAACGATCCGACCTTCGGGCCCGTCTGGCCGAAGATCGCGTTGTCTGCCGCAATCGTCAGATCGCACACGACCTGCAAGACGTTGCCGCCGCCGATGGCGTAGCCCGCAACCATGGCGATGACCGGCTTCGGCAGGCCGCGGATGAGCTTCTGCAGATCCAGCACGTTCAGCCTGGGCACGCCCCCGTCATCCACGTAGCCCTGCTCCCCCCTCACGCGCTGGTCGCCTCCGGAGCAGAACGCCTTCATTCCCGCGCCAGTCAGGATGACAACGCCAACGGACGGATCCTCGCGGCACACCTGGAACGCCTCGATCATCTCTTGCACGGTCAGCGGCGTGAACGCGTTGCGTCGGTGCGGGCGGTTGATCGTGATCTTCGCAATCCCGTCGCCGGTCTTCTCGAAGAGGATCTCCTTGAACGTCTGAACTGTCTGCCAGGCGGCTTCGCTGCCCTTCATGCGCGACTCCTGCTGATGAGGCCCTCTGCCCACGCCGCAAGGGTCTCGACGAACTGATCCGGGGCATCCCAAGGCACCCGGTGTCCCGCTCCGGAGACGACTCGCACGTCCAGGTGCCCGCCGGCCCCCTCGAACCCTGAAGCGATAGCAGCATATCTCCCGTCGCGTTCCCCCGCGACGACGAGTACAGGGCCCGGCCACGCACGGAGGCGCCCATGCCAATCGGGCTGGCCGGCGAGGGAGAACGACCGCATGGCCCTGGCCAGCGTCACCCGCGCGGCGGGGAAGTTGCTGCCCGTTGGTATCGGCACACTCGACGCGAGCGACGGCTGGCGGTTCCATGCCTGGAAGAGCGCCGCCGGCTCCCAGTCCAGCAGGCGTTGCGCCCAGGTCTCGTCGGATACCCGCCGGGCCTCACGGGCGCCGCCGTCCTCGGCCTTCAGCCCAGGATTGCAGGACACCAGACACGTGCCGGCCACGCGAGACGCAGCGCCGGGCGAGGCCAGCATCATTCGAGCACCGAAGGAGTACGCGAGGACGACTGCCGGAAGCCTCGGCTCGGCCGCGGCGGCGGAGGCAATCTCCGCCTCGAGCGCCCCGCCCAGCGTCGACCAGTCGCGCACCTCGGCGCGCCCGACGATCGCCCACAGGTCGAGGGGCGACCACCAGACGCCCGGCAGACGCAACCTGAGCGGGAGCCAGTCGTCCGGACCTCCCAGAAACCCATGCAGGGCCACGATGCGGTACGGTCCTGACGTCGCCACCACTGTCAGTACGATCGTCGCGCACCCCAGGCTGCCCAGAAGGCCTCGGTCTGGGCGGCGCTGGGGCGCACTTCGATGATGGCGGCCGGCTCGTCATCCGGGGCGCGCGTGTCGCTCATCCATGGGATCGACCACAGTGTCGCCCACCCCTCGAATCCCGTCTCGTGCAGGTTCTGGAAGTTCTTGTTCGCGAAGAGCCGCCCGAAGATCCGGCCGCCCCCATTGTTGACGACGACAATTCGAACCGTGATGCCCTCCAGGTAGCGCAGCGCCCAGGGGGCCGAGAGGTCGTAGAGCGCGGTCAGATCCCCCACGACGGCCCAGTTCTCACAATCCGGCTCCGCGGTCCCGAGAAACGTGGATACCTGCCCGTCGATCCCGTTGACACCTCGACTCTCGCGCATCGTGAAGGCGCGGTCTTCGAGTGCCGCGAACTGGTTCCATTCGCGGATGGGCAGACTGTTCCCGAGGTAGACGGAGGATCCGCGGGGAATGGCGCGCGACAGTCGCGCGACCAGGGCCGGCTCGCTTGCGGGGTACTCCGCCAACAGCGCTGCCATGCGCTCGCCGCGCTCGCGGTCCGAGGCGACGATCTCGTGTGTCTCCTCAGGGGACCACGTTGTCGTCGGCACCTCCCGCGGGAGAGGCAACCGCCGGTCCGGCTCGGCCTGGATGCACTCCCCTCGTGTCAGGCCGGGCCAGCGCCGTCTCGACACCGACAGCACGGGGATCTCGGTGCGTTCCTCGAGATCCCGCCAGACGCGGAACGACGGAACGTCACCGATTCGCAGGATCGACCCGACGCGCCCGGCGTCCACGAGGGCCTGGGCCGACGCCTCGCGTCCGTGCAGGATCAGCGGTTCCACCCTGCCCCACATGTGGGAACTCGCCTCCGCGAGCACGGGTGCGCCGAGGGCCAGACAGAAGTCCCGAACCCCCTCCTGATCGGTGGGGTCCTGGAGCGCTCCGAGGACGACGAGCGGCCTCCGATGGGCCCGGAGGAACGTGCGCACGACCTCGGTGCAACCCTCGCGGCCCTGCACCCGCACCGCCGCCGGGCGGTCCATCCCCTCCGGCAAGGGGGTGTGCCCGGCCGACGATCCGGCGGGCGACAGCAGAAGCGGCGTTCCCTGCCAGCCGTCGAGGAGCGGTTCCTCGAAGCAGACATTGACGTGAACCGTGCCCGGCACCCCGGCGAGCGACCAGTCGGTGCCAGCCCGGTCGAGATCGATGCTCCGAACCACGTGCGAGCCGAAGAGCCCGCGCTGGTCGATGGCCTGCGGCGCTCCGGTGCCGCGAAACCGCGCAGGCCGGTCCGCCGTCACGGCAATCAGGCGCTCGCCCTCGTAGTAGGCCTCGATCATGGCCGGCAGGAGTTCCGCCGCCGCGGTTCCAGAAGTCGTGACGACGGCGGCCGGGCACCGATCGCGCTTCGTCCGTCCGAGGGCGAAAAACGCGGCGCTCCGTTCGTCGAAGAAGTGGACCACCTCGGCCGCTTCCCGGCCGACGCCTTCGAGCGATTCCACAAGCGGCGCATCGCGTCCGCCCGGGCAGACCACGAATGTCCTGACGCCGGCCTGCCACAGGCGTTCGACGACTTCCCGGGCGAGCGCTTCGTTCAGGCCCGCCAGCCGACCGCCCGGCGCGCACGCTACAGGCCCCACATCACCCTCGCGGTCTGCATCTTGTCGAGCACCTCCTGCCACTCCTCCTCGTACCGGCTCTGCGCCACCACGCCGCAGCCCGCCCAGATGCTCAACTCCCCCCGCCGGTACTGCACGTTGCGGATGGCCACGACGCACCGGCTGGGTCTGGCCGGCACGCTGATGCCGAAGGGTGCACCGTACCTGTGCCGCTCACCGCGGGGGTCGAGGTCAGACAGCCACGCCAGGCCGGCCTGATTTCTCGGGTAGACACCCAGGGCGGGAGTCGGATGCAGCTCACGCGCGACTTCCTCGAACACCAGCGGCCGCCTCGCCTCGAGGCTGATCTCGGCGACGAGGTGTTCCAAGTCACCGAATGACCGGACGATGGTTCCCGACACGGACGCGCTGCCCCATGCGGCCAGGCGATTGATCAGATCGTAGACGACGAACTGGTGCTCGTCACGGTCCTTGGCGCTCGATTGCAGCACATCCGGTCCGATCGACGACCACCGGGTGCCGGCTACGGCCATGGTCCGGAGGCAATGCTGGTCGTGGAGGTCGAAGAGGACCTCGGGGGTCGCGCCCAGCATGAACTCGACGAGACGCCCCGTCGTCGGATCGCGCCGGCACAACCCGTAGGCCATGAGCGCCGCCGGCTGTTCCGGCACGCGTCGGAGGAGGTGCCCGAACAGCGTCTCGGCCGCGCCTGGCTCGATCGCGGCGACGATCCGGCTGGCCGGGACCCCCTTCTGCAGGACGCCACGAGCGATGAGATCGCGGAGGCGAGCGAAGGCGTGGCGGAACCGCTCTTCGTCGGGCTCGCCCCAGGCAACGGGCGGCGGCGAATCCGCCGGCGGGGGAAACCGGACGAGCCAGGTCGCGTGAGGCACCTCTTCCAGACGCGCGTCTTCAGCGCGGAGCCAAGCGCCGTTGGGCGACTCATCGAAGGCCGGGGCGTACAGCGCGGGCGTGTCGCGATCGCCGTGTGTGGCAGGCCGCAGCCGCCCCTCCAGACACAGGAATGAGGCCGGCTCCGTCTGCACGAATCCGAAACAGGTGGGGCTCGACACGGCGGCGTTCGGTCCATTGTACGGGATTCGGGATTCGGCGCTGGGGTAGAATGGGAGTGCTGGGTCTTTACCCCGGCTTCTCGCCTCGCTCGCCCCTTCCGTTCCAGAGAGACGAGACGGCTTGTCGGCCCGACATGCTGGCTGCCTGGAGAACGGATGCCGCCACTGACTCCCCATGGAGACCGCTATGCGCGTCAAGGACTTCCTGACGATCCGCGATTTCACCACGGACGAATTGCAGCACTTTCTCGACCTGGCGAAGGACATCAAGGCCAATCCCGCTGACTTTGGCGCGGCGCTGAAGGGCAAGACGCTCGCCCTCATCTTCGAGAAGCCCTCTCTGCGCACACGGGTCACCTTCGATGTCGGCATCCAGCAACTGGGCGGGTTCTCGGTGTACCTGTCGCCGGCCGAGATCAACCTCGGCAAGCGGGAGTCGGTGTACGACGTGGCCAAGAACCTCGAGCGGATGGTGCAGGGCATCATGATCCGCACCTTCGGTCACGACATCGTGGAGAAGATGGCGGAGCACGCCTTGATCCCGATCATCAACGGACTCACGGACTTCAGTCACCCGTGCCAGGCGATGGCCGACTACCTGACCATCCTCGAGCACAAGGGCACGCTTGCGGGCCTCAAGGTGGCGTATGTCGGTGACGGCAACAACGTGGCCAACTCGCTGATGTTCGCGGCGGCCCGTTTCGGCGTTCACATGACCGTGGGCACGCCGAGGGGTTACGAGCCGAAGGCGGAGGTCACGGCCTGGACGAGGGAGCATGGAGCGGCGACCGGGTCGACGTGCGTGGTCACCAACGACCCGGCGGAGGCCGTCGCCGGCGCAGACGTCGTGTACACGGACGTCTGGGCCAGCATGGGCCAGGAAGCCGAGGCACACGCGCGCAGGCTGGTGTTCCGTCCGTATCAGGTGAATGGAGCGCTGTTCGGCCGGGCCAAGCCCGATGCGCTGTTCATGCACTGCCTGCCGGCCCATCGCGGCGACGAGGTGACCGACGAGGTGATCGATTCGCCCAACTCGGTGGTCTTCCCGCAGGCCGAGAACCGGCTGCATGCGCAGAAGGCCATCATGCTCGAGCTGATGCAGTAGGTGGCTCGTGGGCCGCACTGCACTGGTCGCCGTCGGCGGCAACTCGCTCATCCGCGCGGGTGAGAAGGGCACGATTCCCGAGCAGCGGGCCAACACGGCGCGGACGGCCGAGTCGATTGTCCAGATCGTGCGTCTCGGCTACCGCGTGGTGGTGACTCACGGCAACGGCCCCCAGGTCGGTGCGGCGCTGTTGCGCTCCGAGCGGGCAGCCGATCAGGTCTACAGTCATCCGCTCGACGTCTGCGTGGCCTCGACGCAGGGTGAGATCGGGTATCTCCTGCAGCAGTCGCTGCGCCATGAACTGGGGCTCGCCGGCCTGAACACGCCGGTCGTGACGATGCTCACCCAGGTGGTCGTGTCACCGGACGATCCGGCCATGCATCGGCCGACCAAGCCAGTCGGCCCGTTCTACTCCGCCCGAGAGGCGGCGGTCCGGCGCAGCCAACTGGGCTGGAACGTCGTCGAGGACGCAGCCCGGGGGTATCGGCGGGTGGTGCCCTCGCCCGAGCCGCTCGAGATCGTCGAGGAGGAGGTCATCAGGCAGCTCATCGCCGCCGGCGCCATCGTCATCGCCGCCGGCGGCGGCGGTGTACCGGTGGTTCGAACCGGCCGCGGGCTGCGCGGTGTGGAGGCCGTCATCGACAAGGACCGGGCCTCGGCCCTGCTCGGGTCGAGACTGCGAGCGGATCTGTTCGTCATCTCGACCGATGCGAGCCGCGTCTATCTGGACTTCAAGAAGCCCAGCCAGCGGCCCATCGGTCGGGCAACCGTCTCCGAGATGCAGCGGCACTACGACGAGGGCCAGTTCCCTCCGGGGAACATGGGGCCGAAGATCGACTCGGCGTTGCGGTTTCTGCGCGCCGGCGGCCGCGAGGTGATCATCACGTCGTACGAGCAACTGCTGGACGCGGTGCGCGGCGAGGCGGGAACGCACATTGTGATGGACTGACGCACGAGGGGAAGAGAAGACAGAATACAGGAGACAGAAGACAGAATGGGGAGCATCTACTTGACAGGCATGCGCCGCGGTCAGCGGGTGAGGCATGACCCCAGAGAGAAGGAGCCGCGTCCAGCGGCTCTCGACGTGATTCTGTCTTCTGTATTCTGTCTCCTGTCTTCTGGCAAGTTCCTATGAAACTGACCCACGTCCTCGAATCGCAGCAGTTCACCGTGCCGCTCCTGTTGGAGCTGTTCGATCGCGCCGGGCAGATGGAGCGGATCGTGGCCCGCGGCGGCACGCGTGACTATGCCGGCCGGGTGATGGCGTCGCTCTTCTATGAGCCGTCGACCCGCACGCGCTTCTCCTTCGAGGCAGCCATGTACCGCCTCGGCGGGCGCGTGCTCTCGACGGAGCACGCCCGCATCTTCTCCTCGGAGGTCGCCGAGGAGCGCCTCGAGGACACGATCCGGATCATGGCGGGCTACTCGGATGTGATCGTGCTGCGACACAACGAGCCCGGTGGCGCACAGCGCGCCGCGCGGGTCTCGGCGGTGCCGGTCATCAACGCCGGCGATGGCGGCGGCGGCCAGCACCCCACCCAGGCGTTGCTCGATCTCTACACAATCTACCGGGAACGCCGCACGATGGACGGCCTCACCATCGCCATCGTCGGCGAGCTGGATCAGGGCCGGACCGCCCGATCCCTCGCGTACCTGCTGAGCAAGTTCGAGCGCGTGAAGATCCACTTCGTCAGCCCGCCCGAAATCCAGATGCAGCAGGACATCCTGGATCACCTCGACGAGCACGACGTATGGTACGACCTCCATACCGACGTGGAGTCGATTGTCGGCGGCGTGGATGTCATCTATCAGACACGGATCCGTCCGGATCGCGTTGCCGACCGGACCTCGCTCGGGCGCTACACGATCGACACGCGCCTGCTCAGACGGATGAAGCCCGACGCGATGATCCTCCACCCCCTGCCGCGCACGGTCGAGATCGACAAGGCCGTGGACGATGACCCGCGGGCACTCTACTTCAAGCAGGCCCAGAACGGCCTGTTCATCCGGATGGCCCTGCTGACACTCCTGTGGGACGAGGAATGATCCATGCTGGGACCGCGCAACCAGAAGCCCGAGGACTTGTAGCCGGACAGCTCTGCCATCCTGGCCCCGGGCGCGGCCACCCGCGGGCCGAAGCGAGTTTGGTTCGGCGGAGGGCCCGGGAGCGGGGCGGGCCGCCCGAATCCCGAACCCCGAATCCCCTTTCCAGAAGGTGCGCCATGCAGTCCGCTGTTCCATCAAGCCAGCAGTTCATCGAGCTCGAAGAGAAGTACGGTGCCCACAACTACCTTCCCCTCGACGTGGTCATCGAGCGCGGCGAGGGCGCATGGGTGTACGACGTCGATGGCAAGAAGTACCTCGACTGTCTCGCGGCCTACTCCGCCGTCAACCAGGGCCACTGCCACCCGCGCATCATGCAGGCACTGGTGGACCAGGTGAAGCGGGTGACGCTGACGTCACGGGCGTTCCGCAACGACCAGCTGCCGCTGCTCTACAAGCTGCTCCACGACTTGACGGGCTACGACATGTCGCTCCCGATGAACTCGGGAGCGGAGGCGGTGGAGACCGCCATCAAGGCGGCCCGCAAATGGGGCTACACCGTGAAGGGCATCCCGGCCGACAGGGCCGAAATCATTGCCTGCGCCGGGAACTTCCACGGTCGCACGACGACGATCGTCAGTTTCTCGACAGAGGAACAGTACAGGGGAGGATTCGGCCCGCTGACGCCCGGCTTCGTCGTGATCCCATTCGGAGACGCGGCGGCACTGGAGTCGGCCATCACCCCCTGCACGGCGGCGTTTCTCGTCGAGCCCATCCAAGGCGAGGCCGGCATCATCCTTCCACCTGACGGCTACCTGAGAAGGGCCGAGGCCCTCTGCAATGCGAACAATGTCCTCTTCATCTGCGATGAGATCCAGTCCGGCCTCGGCCGCACCGGAAGGCTCTTCGCCCACGAATGGGATGGCGTCGCGCCGGACATGATCATCGTGGCCAAGGCGCTCTCGGGCGGGTACTACCCCATCTCGGCAGTCCTTGCCAGCAAGGCGGTCCTCGGCGTGTTCCAGCCCGGCGACCACGGCAGCACGTTCGGCGGCAATCCCCTCGCGTGCGCGGTGGCCAGAGCCGCGCTGCAGGTCCTCATCGACGAGAAGCTGGTGGAGCGCTCCGCCGAACTCGGCGAGTACTTCATGGGGAAGCTGCGGACCTTGGTGAGCCCAGCCATCAAGGACATCCGCGGCCGGGGGCTCTGGATCGGAGTCGAGATGCACGGCCCGGCCAGGCCGTACTGCGAGCGCCTGATGCAGGAAGGCGTGCTCTGCAAGGAGACCCACGAGCGCGTCATCCGCCTCGCGCCGCCCCTGGTCATCACGCGCCAGGAGATCGACTGGGCCTTCGGTCGGTTGAAGAGAGTGCTGGAAGGCTGAGGGACCATGAAACCCACCCGAACCCTGATCATGGGCGCCGCAGGGCGCGATTTCCACAACTTCAACGTCGTCTATCGCGACGATCCGCGGTACCAGGTCGTGGCGTTCACGGCCACCCAGATCCCGAATATCGAGGACCGGCGGTATCCAGCATCGCTGGCCGGCAAGCTGTACCCGAAGGGCATCCCGATCCTCGCCGAGGAAGACCTCGAGTCGATCATCCGCACGGAGGAGATCGACGAGGTCGTCTTCTCGTACAGCGACGTGTCGTACACCTACGTCCTGGATCGCGGCTCGGTCGTCAATGCGGCGGGCGCGCACTTCAAGCTTCTCAGCCCGGCTGCAACCATGCTCAAGAGCCGGAAGCCCGTCGTGGCCGTCTGCGCAGTGCGAACCGGATCCGGCAAGAGCCAGACGACCAGACGCATCGCGGGGATGCTGCGCGGCGCCGGCCTCAGCGTGGCCGCCATCCGCCACCCGATGCCGTACGGCAACCTCGACAGACAGCGTGTCCAGCGCTTCGCCTCGATTGCCGACCTCAAGAAGCACGACTGCACGATCGAAGAGATCGAGGAGTACGAGCCGCACATCGTCAGCGGCACGATTGTCTACGCCGGGGTCGACTACGGCGACATCCTGGCCCAGGCGCAGGCCGAAGCCGATGTCATCCTCTGGGACGGGGGCAACAACGACACGCCGTTCTACCGCCCGGACATTCACGTCGTCGTCGCAGACCCGTTGCGCGTGGGGAACGAGCTGACCTACTACCCCGGGGGTACGAACCTGCGGATGGCCGATGTCGTGCTCATCAACAAGGTGGACACGGCGGACATCGGCAACATCAACGCGCTGCGCGCGAACATCCGGCTGGTCAACACGAAGGCGCAGATCATCGAGGGCGCCTCACCCATCCTCGTCGACCATCCCGAGCGCATCACCGGAAGACGGGTTCTCGTCGTCGAGGACGGCCCGACGCTGACACACGGCGAGATGAAGTTCGGGGCCGGCATCGTCGCGGCCGGCAAGTTCAACGCCGCCGAGATCGTCGATCCCCGGCCCTACACGGTCGGCACAATCAGAGAGACCTTCGCGAAGTACCCGGGCATCGGCACCCTCTTGCCTGCGATGGGGTACGGGAATCACCAGATCAAGGACCTCGAGAAGACCATCAACCGTACCCCGTGCGACACGGTCATCATCGGCACGCCGATTGACCTGAATCGAATCATTACGATCAGGAAGCCAACGGTGCGCGTGCGCTACGAGCTGCAGGTCATCGGCAAGCCTGACCTGACGGACGTGCTCAAGGGGCTGCTACGCAAGAGACGCTCGCGCTGAACGAGGATCTGGACTCGGGATTCGGGATTCGGGATTCGGGTCTTGCGCCGGGCCAGGACCTGGTCCGAGCTGCGACTTTGGACTCCCGAATCCCGAATCCCGGCTCCTGGTGTCACCGTATCCGCGGCTCCCCCTTCATCGCTGCGTTGATCGCCGCGATCTCGCCGCCTTCGATGGCCGCGAGCGTCCTCTCGGCCGCGGCTGTCTCGTCAACCAGTTCCTTCATGCGCAGCTTCTCGCCTTCGTTCGGTGCTTTGAAGCCCCGATTGACGTAGCCAGCCACTGACTGCACATTCTCGCGCAGTCTGGGATACTGCCGGTATCCAAGACCCGACAGCGGGCGCACCAGCTCTTCGTCTCGCCACGTCTTCAGCCTGGTCATGGTCTGCTTCACCAGGCCACGGACGGCCGGCGGTGGCGCCTGCTTCCCGAGCGAGCCGTCGAGCGCCGTCAACTGCTCCCTCAGGCTGTCGATACGGTCGATGACAGCATTGAGGCGCTTCTGGACATCGAGCATCGCGAAGGCCGCGTCGATCTGCGCCTGCAAGTCGGACTGCGGCACCGTGACGCCGGGTTCGAGCATGACGGTGACGGGAGAGGTCAGTTCCCGCCCGCCGGCGGCCACCTTGACCACGTACTCGCCTGGCAGGACGGAGGGTCCGAAGCTCCCGAACCCGAACCGTGCACGAACCGCAACCGGGATGTCCGCCATGGCCGGATCCTCCCGGGCCGCCGGGTTGTCCCATCTCAGATCCCAGACGAAGCGGTTGACACCAGCTCGGGCGCGCTGATTGCGCAGGCTACGCACGGTCCTCCCGGCCTTGTCGGCAATCGTGATGGTGAGGGGCCGTTCCGGCGCGTTCCTCAGATACAGGTTGATGTAGGCGCCCGCTGGCGGGTTGGGAGCAATCCAGTCGCGTTCATTAAGCCGGAACATCCCCGAGCCGCCGGCCCACCGGATGGCCGGCCGAACCGGGAACAGGTAGGCCTCGGATTTCACCGCCGCGGTCACCTGCTGGAAGGGCGCTGCATCGTCGAGGATGTAGAGGCCCCGGCCATGGGTCGCCACGATGATGTCGTTGTCGCGGGGGTGGATCTTGATGTCCCGGACGGGCGCCGCCGGCATGTTGTTGCGGATCGAGACCCAGTTCTCACCCCGGTCCCACGAGGCATACAGGCCGTTCTCCGTGCCCGCGTAGAGCAGGTCCCGGTTCTTCGGATCCTCGCGGATGACGTGGGACCAGCCCTTCGGCAGCAGGCCGTCGGTGATCTTGGTCCAGGTCCCGCCGTAGTCGGTCGTCCTGTAGAAGTACGGCGTGTAGTCGCCGTCCTGCCAGTGGCTGGCTGATACGTAGGCGGTGGCCTTGTCGAAACGAGACGGCTCGACTTTGTTGATCCACGCGCTGGGCTTCAGGCCCGGTGCGTGCGCGAAAATGCTGGTCCAGCTCTTCCCCCCGTCACGCGTCACTTGCACGTTCCCGTCGTCGGTACCCACCCAGATGAGGTTGGCGTCGAGGGGCGACGGACCGATGCTGATGATCGTGCAATGGAACTCGGCGGCGGTATTGTCGGTCACGATCTGGCCGCCGGATGACTTCTGCTTCTCCTTGTCGTTGGTCGTGAGGTCCGGGCTGATGACCTCCCACGAATGGCCGCGATCGGTCGTCCTGAACAGGACGTTGCCGCCGTAGTAGACCGTCATCGGATCTTGCGGCGACAGCACGATCGGCGCGTTCCAGTTGAAGCGGTACTTCTGCGGGGCCATCCACTGCCCGCTCGACCCGATGCCGCCGGGGTAGGGATTCACGCCCCAGGACGCCCTGGTCTTGCGGTTGGTCAGGCTGATGACGCCACCCTGGAGGTTGTTGTAGACCAGGTCCGGGTCCGTCAGGTCCGGCACCGCGAAGAAGCCATCGCCGCCGCCGACATTCTGCCACTCGCTCTTGGGCGTTCCTTGGGCCCCAGGCGTCTGGCTGGGACCGCACCAGGTACCATTGTCCTGCAAACCGCCGCAGAGGTGGTACGGGATTCGCAGGTCATAGTCGACGTTGTAGAACTGGGTGAAAGGAATGTTGTTCAGCACGTCGAAGGTTGCGCCCGCGTCGTACGACACCTGGAACCCGCCGTCGTCACCGCTCAGAATCCGATTCGAGTTCGTGGGGTCGATCCACATGGCCTGATGGTCGCCGTGCGTGGAGTTGCCGATCCGGGTGAACGTCCGGCCGCCGTCCTCCGACTTCAGCAGCGGGCCCGAAAGGGAATAGACGGTGTTGGGATGCTGGGGATCGACGCGGATGTCCGAGTAGTAGAACGGCCGGAAGTTGATGTTGGGGTCCTTGTTGACCATCCTCCATGTCGCGCCGGCATCGTCCGTCCGCCAGATCTCCCCCTCGCTCGTCGTCTCGCTGATCACGTAGACAACGTTCGGATTGCTTCGCGCGACGCCGATCCCGATGCGGTCCATCGGCCCCTTCGGGAGCCCGCGATCGGCCTCCGGGCCCGACAGCCTCGTCCAGCTGCCTCCGCCGTCCGAAGACTTGTAGACGGCCGTGTCGCCGCCGCCCGAGTCGAAGTACCAGGCCCAGCGGCGAAAGGTGTACAGGCCGGCGTACACGATGTTGCCGTTGGTCGGATCGATGTCGACATCCGAGCATCCCGTACGCTCGTTCCTGTAGAGGATCTTGTGCCAGCTCTTGCCGCCGTCGGTCGTTTTGAACAGGCCTCGTTCTTCGGTCGGGCCCCAGGCGCCGCCGAGCACGCACGCATAGACGACATCGGGGTCTCGCGGGTCGATGCGCAGACGTGCGATCTTGTCGGCGTCCTTCAGACCGACGTGCGTCCAGTGTCCACCTGCATCGATCGACTTGAAGACACCCTCGCCGAACGACGCACTGTTCCGGGGATTCCCTTCGCCCGTCCCGACGTAGATGACATTGGGATTCGAGGGTGCAATCGCGATGTCGCCGATCGACACGTTTGGCTGTTCGTCAAACAGCGCCGTCCACGACACCCCGTTGTTGGTCGTCTTGAAGACACCGCCCGCAGCGGCACCGACATACCACGTGTTGACGTCTCCGGGGATGCCCGCGACCGCCGAGACGCGTCCGGTCTGGGCCGTGGGACCGATGCTGCGCCACTGGAGACTCTTCAGCGCGGCGGCAGGGGAACTCGATGGCCCCTGGGCCGCGACCTCACCCGGGCCGTGGGCGGCTAGGGCCAGCGCGAACCCTGCAGCCAGGGCCGCGGCCAACGCAGACAGACGATGCGTCCTCATGAGCACCTCACGATGTCCTGGATGTGATGGCGGGCACCCGCGCCCGCCGGGGCAGGCGGAGAGTCTAGCACAGCCGCGTCGACACCGAGGTGGGCAGATGTGCCCGTCGTCTCTTGTGGGCCCCTTCCGGTCTGGCCCGTTCCAGCGATTGTGCTACGCTTGCGCCCGATGCAGCGTGTCGTTTCCGCCTTCGTGCAGCACCGCAGGTTCCACGCGCTCGCGCTCGTCATGCTGTCGGCTCTCGCGTATTTCGCCAGCGCCCGCGTGGGCTATGCATTGGCCATTCCCGCCGGCATCGTGACGCTGTGGCCTCCGGCCGGTGTGATGCTGGGACTGCTCGCGCTCAAGGAGCGGCGCGACTGGCCGTACTTGCTTGTCGGGGGTTTTCTGGGATGTCTGGGGTCGGACCTGCTCCAGGCCTCCCCGATTGGCCGGGCCGTGCTGTCCGCGTTGGCCAATCAGACGGAGAGCGTGGTTGCTGCATGGCTGCTGACCCGCGCCCTCGGCACGCCGGCTCGACTGGTCGGTCTCCGCTCCGTCCTGTATCTGACCGTTGGCGCGGCGGTATTCGCCAACGGCGCGACGGCGCTGCTTGGGGCGGCCATCCTCCACGCCGCATTCAGTACGTCGTGGGGGGAGGCATGGTTCGTGTGGTGGGTCGGCGATGGGCTCGGCATGTTATCGGTGGCACCCCTGCTGCTTACGTGGGCCCGCCCGGAGTCCCTGCCCGGGCGACGTCAGGCCGTCGAGGCCGTGTTCTTCCTGGTGGTGCTCCTGCTGGCAGGACAATTGGTGCTGGGACCGAGGCACGGCTGGGTCGTCGAACCGGATCCGTATATCAGTATCCCGATTCTCATCTGGGCCGCAGCTCGTCTTGGTCCTCGTGGCGCGGCAACGGGCTCGATTGTCCTTGCCGTTCTCGCGACGTGGCATGCTGCGCTCGGTGTGGGCCCATTTGTAACAACGGGTCAGACCGGGGTGAGTACGGCCATGCAACTGCATGCGTTCGTCGCACTGGCGACCCTCTCGTCCCTGGTTCCGGCCGTCGTGCTGGAGGAGCGGTCGACCGCCTGGGAGAGACTGCGAAGGACCGAGCAGCGCATGCGCTTTGCCCTCGAGGCTGCGGGAGTCGGCTTGTGGGAGGCCGACTGGCCGCCTGGCTCCGTACATTGGTCAACGACGCTCAAGCAGCTTCACGGCATGGCACCCGGCGCGTTCGCGGGGACGTTTGAGGCGTTCCTGGATCGGGTTCATCCCGAGGATCGTCACGCGGTGCAGCACGCAATCGACCGAGCCGGCCGCGAAGGGGCCGAGTGGAGGATGGTCTATCGAACCACCTGGCCTGACGGTAGCTTGCACTGGCTCAGTAGTCTCGGGAGGGTCACGCCCGGCAAGCACGGCACGCCCGGGCGCGCTGCAGGCATCGCCGTTGACGTCACGAACCAGCAGCAGACAGAGGAGCAGTTGCGCCAGTCCCAGAAGATGGAGGCCGTCGGGCAGCTTGCCGGCGGCATCGCGCACGACTTCAACAACCTGCTGACGGCCATTCAGGGCTACGGGTCACTGCTCGCGCAGGCGCTCCCGCCGGCGAGTCCGCTCCAAGCCGATCTCGGGGAGATTCATCGTGCGGTTTCCCAGGCGACGTCACTCGTCGATCAGCTCCTGGCCTTCAGCCGGCAGCAAGTCCTTGCCCCGCGTGTTCTGAGCCTCTCTGATTCGGTCAAGGCGATGGTGCCCATGCTCACGCGACTGATCGGCGAGCACATCGAGGTCGCGGTCGCGACCGAGGCAGCCGGGCATGTCGCGGCCGATCCCGGCCAGATCGAACAAGTGGTTCTCAATCTCGTGATCAACGCGCGCGACGCCATGCCCAACGGCGGCAGGCTGACCCTTCAGACCAAGGACGTTCTGCTGGACGAGGCCTACGCCTCTCTCCGCGTGGGGGTCAACCCAGGACCGCACGTCATGTTGGTGGTCGGCGATACGGGCGTCGGCATGGATGCGGCCACCGCAGCCCGGGTGTTCGAGCCGTTCTTCACGACCAAGGCGAAGGGCCGCGGAACGGGCCTGGGCCTTGCGACCGTTCACGGCATCATCAAGCAGAGCGGCGGACACATCTGGGTGTACACCGAGCCCGGCGCCGGCTCGGTCTTCAGGGCGTACTTGCCCTGCGTGGACGCTCCCGTCGATCCGATTGAGCCGGAAACTGTCAGTCGCCCTCAAGGAAGGTCGGCGACACTGCTGGTGGTGGAGGATGACCGGGCTCTACGCAAGCTGGCCGTGCGGGCACTCAAGGCGGCTGGGCACCGTGTGCTCGAAGCGGGGACGCCCAGCGAGGCGCTGGAGATCGAGACCGGCTGGCCCGACCGGCTGGATCTTCTGCTCACGGACGTGGTCATGCCCGGCATGAACGGCTTCGAGTTGGCAGCCCGACTGGTGGAACGACGCCCAGACCTGCGTATCCTCTACATGTCGGGATATGCGGACGACGCCCTCGTCCCGCAGGGAGGATCCCTGCGTGACGTGCCCTTCCTCCAGAAGCCCTTCAGTCCTGACGCGCTCGCGCGGAAGGTACACGACGTGCTCGCCGACGCCGGCTGACAGGGCGTCGCCGGTGCCTACCCGTTCTTGCGTTCGAACTCCCGCATGAACTGCACCAGCGCGTCGATGCCGTCTTCCGGGAATGCGTTGTAGATCGAGGCTCGCAGGCCTCCAACCGACCGGTGGCCCTTGAGGCCATCGAGGCCGGCCGCTTTCGACTCCTTCACGAACGCGGCCTCGAGTTCCTCGCTCGGCAGGCGGAACGTGACGTTCATCAGCGACCGGCAGGCCTTCTCGGCGTGGCCCCTGTAGAAGCCCGTGCGGTCGATTTCCGCGTAGAGCCTGGCCGCCTTGCGTTCGTTGATCGCGTGGATGGCCGGCAGGCCCCCGATGGCCAGGAGCCACTTCATCACGAGGCCCATGATGTAGATCGCGAAGACGGGCGGGGTGTTGTACATCGACCCGTTCTCCGCGTGGATCGCGTAGTTCAGCATCGTCGGCAGCTTGGGATCGTCGACGCGCCGCTTCAGCCACTCATCTCTGACGATGACGAGCGCGACCCCTGCCGGCCCGATGTTCTTCTGGGCGCCGGCATAGATGAGCGCATGCTTCGTCACGTCGAGCGGGCGGCTGAACATGTCGGATGAGGTGTCGCAGACGAGCGGCACGCCGCCCGAGTCGGGGACGTACTTGAATTCAACGCCGTGGATTGTTTCGTTCGACGTAAAGGCCACGTACGCCGCGTTCGGATTCAGCTTGAGATCGCCCGGAGCCGGCACGGTGCTGAAGTTGCCGGCTTCGCCGGTCCATGCCACGTTCACCCCGGCGACCTTCTTGGCTTCCTTCACCGCCTTCTGCGACCACGACCCGGTGACGATGTAGTTGGCCGAGCCGTCCCGGGGCAGGAAGTTGAGCGGCACCATCGAGAACTGCAGGCTGGCGCCGCCGGGCAGGAACAGCACGCGGTAGTCGTCCGGGATGTCGGCCAGCTTCCGGATGTCGGCTTCCGTCTGCTTCGCGCAGGCATCGAAGAACTTGCCCCGGTGACTCATTTCGAGGATCGACATGCCGGCGCCGGGCATGCTGACCAGGTCGCGCTGGGCCTCTTCGAGCACGGGGAGCGGCAGCACGGCCGGGCCAGCCGCGAAGTTGAACACGCGTGGAGTTTCGTGGGACATGGAGGATCTCCTAGGTCATCGCCACCACGTGCACGTCGAGCACGTACTGGTTCCCGGACTTGATGGCCGAAATCACGTCGGCCGACGGCTCGCCTTCCAGACTGATCCGCGCGACTGCCGCCACGGCGTCCGCGAAGATGATGTTCTCGGTCTCCTGCACGTTGAGGCTCGACTCACGCAGCCGGTCGAACACGTGCGCCAGAACGCCGGGCTTGTCCTGATGCCGGACGACCAGCACGTGGGTGGCGGGTGTCCGTTTGCTCAAATTGATGACATTCGGCACGCGTCCGGTCTGCTGGTAGGTCGTGACGATGCGCACGGTCTCGGCCGCGATGGCCTCCTGCGCCTGGTCGGTTGACGCGCCGATGTGATGAGTGCCATACACGTTCGGCAAGCCGATGAGCGAATCCACGAAATCGCCGGACGGCGTCGCGGGCTCTTTCGCATAGACGTCCAGGGCCACGCGGATGCCATTGTTCTTCACGGCGGCTTCGAGCGCCCTGTAGTCCACGACCTCGCCACGGGCGGTGTTGACGAAGAAGGACCCGGGGTTCAGCCTGCCGAGCACCTCGTCGTTCACCAACCCTCGCGTCTTGTCGTTGAGCGCCAGGTGCACGCTGAGCACGTCGCAGTTGGCCGCCACCTCGGCCGGCGTGTCGAAGACACGGACGACGGGTTCGATCGGGTAGCCCGACGGCGGACGCAGGCGGACGAGAAGCGGGAGGTCGATGGGCAGGCCATCGCGGCCAATCTCGACGCCGATCTCGCTCCAGACCGCGATGTTCATCCCAAAGGCCTGGGCGCGCTTGGCCATCTCCTGGCCGATGCTGCCGAAGCCCAGCAGTCCGAGGGTGCGCCCGAAGAGGCCGCGCGCCTTCGAGTACTCCTTCTTGTTCCACCTGCCGGCGCGAAGCTCGGCAACGTTGTCCGGGATCCGCCGGTCGAGGGAGAGGATGAGGCCGAATGCCAGTTCGGCCACCGCAATCGAGTTCTTGCCCGGACAGTTCGAGACGTAGATTCCGCGCTTCGACGCGGCCCTGACGTCGATCGTGTCGTAGCCCGCCCCGGCGCGGACCACCAGCGCCAGGTTGCTGGCCTCCAGGATGGCTGCGGTGACCTTCGTGGACCGGACGACGAGCACCTCGGCCTTGCTCGTCGCCAGCGCATCGGCCAGCGCGGCGTCTTTCAGATCCGGCGCGAACAGCACCTCACATCCGGCCTCCTGCAACGCATCGAGGCCGCTCTTCTCGAACTTGTCGGCAATCAGGACTTTCATAAAGACCCCCAAGGGATCGGGGACCGGGGGCCGGGGACCTGTTCCGCCTCTACCGGTCCCTGGTCTCTGATCCCTGGTCCCTAAATCGTGTGAATGACGAGCGCATCCCTCAGCTTCGGCTCGAACCACGTCGACTTGGGAGGCATGATGTCACCCGCGTCTGCGATGCCCATCAAATCGGCCACCGTGACCGGGAACATGGAAAACGCGACGGCCGCCCTGCCGCCTTGCACGATCTGCTCGAGTTCCGCGGTTCCGCGGATGCCGCCGACGAAGTCGATGCGCCCATCCGTGCGCACGTCGCCAATCTTCAGCACCGGGTCGAGCAGATGATCTTGCAGGATGCTCACGTCAAGCCGGCTGACGACGTCGGTGCCGCCCTTCGTCCCGACATCGAGGGTGTACCAGGCCCCGCCGAGGTACACGGCAACGTCGCCCTTCCGGGCCGGAGTGGCAGGCCCGCCGTCGCGAACCGGGAACGCGCGTCTGACCGCCGCAAGGAACGCGTCGGGGGTGAGCCCCGCCAGGTCCTTCACGATTCGGTTGTAGGGCAGAATCTGGGTCTGATTGTCCGGGAACGCCACCGCGAGGAACCAGTCGGCCTCGACGACGCCGTCAGGCCCCGTGTCGCGGGAGACGACTCTGCGCGCCCGGGCCGCGCTGGCCGCCCGGTGGTGGCCGTCCGCGATATAGAGCGCTGGCAGTTCGGCGAATCCGGCCACGATGGCCGCCGCCTCGTCGCCGGTCACCTTCCACACCGTATGCGCCACGCCATCGGGCGCGACGAGATCGTAGAGCGGCTCCGTCCCGGCCACGCGCGCCGCGACCGCGTCGACATCGGCCGACGCCCGGTAGGTCAGGAACACCGGCCCGGTCTGGGCGCGAAGCTCGGTGATGTGCCGCGTGCGATCGTCTTCCTTGTCGCGCCGTGTCTTCTCGTGCTTCTTGATCAGGCCGGCGTCGTACTCGTCTACCGAGTAACAGGCCGCCAGCCCCGTCTGCTCGTGCGGGCCCATTCTCAGCTTGTACAAGTAGAGCGCGGGCCCCGGTTCCACGACGAAGTTCGGCCGCATCGCGGCAAACCTGGCCTTGGCCGTCTCGTACACGATGTCGGCATAGGGGTTCGTGTCGGGAGGCAGGTCGATCTCGGCCCTCGACACGTGCAGGAAGCTCAGGTCGTTGCCGGCGGCAAGAGCCCGCGCTTCTCGGGTGTTGACGACATCGTAGGGCACGGAGGCAATCTGCGACACGAGGGACGGATCGGGCCTCAAGGCTCGAAACGGTCGAATCTTGGCCATCTGGTGGTCCTATCTGCGGCTTCGCGTCTCCACTCTGAGCGCGGCGCCACGATCGTGCAGGTCTGGTGGGCCCTGGTCCTCATGCTCCGGCTCGATGCTGGACGGTCCGTGACACGGCCGGCCGTCGTTCCGGAACCCAACGCAGTCGCCGGAGGCCGGACAATCGGCCCCAGCGGGCCGTACTTCAGCAGGAAGGGGCCGGGAAGTCAAGCACGACAGGGACCGAGACCAGCCGCGCCGCGGCCTGCGGCCGGAGGAGACAGGGGACTCCGGGAGGACTCCGGGAGGACTCCGGGAGGAGACCCGCTCTAGAACGGGGGTGTTCGGCAGGCGTAGTCCTAGCGTGCGCTGGGAAGCGGCGGGACGTCCGCCTTCGTCGCGCGGGCCGGCGGGGCGGACACGACGTCGGCGGGCAGCAGGGCGGCGAGCTTGTCGCGCTCTGCCTGGAATGCTGCTCTCAGCGCGGCGGCAATGGGTTCGCCGGGGGGCATCCGTTTGTGCTCGTTCAGCGGATCGACGTAGACGCCGTTCTTCTTGAGCCGGTAATCGAGGTGCGGCCCGCTCACCAGCCCTGACGCGCCGGACTTGCCGACGACATCGCCCTGATTGACGCGCTGGCCGACCCGCACGGCGATCGACGACAGGTGCAGGTACATGCTTTCGTAGCCGCCTGCGTGCCGGATGGCGACGAGCCGGCCAGCCTGCCCCGCCCACCCGGCCCGCGTCACGGTGCCGTTCGACACGGCGACGACACTCGACCCCACCGGCGCCGCGTAGTCGACCGCCGGGTGCGCCCGGGTGACGTGGAGCACCGGATGGCGGCGCGCGTACGAGAACCGCGAGGTGATCCTGGGCTCGAGCTTGAGGGGCGACTTGAGGAAGAACCGCTTCAGCGATCGGCCATTCTCATCGTAGTACCCCCTCTTACCGTCCGGCATGACGAAACGGAACGCCGTGATGTGCCGGCCGTCGTTGAAGAACTCGGCGGCGAGGACCTCCCCGTAGGATACCGTCCCCGTCTCGCGCGTGATCTTCCGGAACGCGAGGCGGTAGTGATCCCCCTCGCGCAGCTCGGAATTGAAATCAATCTCACCGGCAAACACCGTGGCGAGCCCGATCGACAGGTCGTCCGACTCCCCGGCAGCCTGCATGGACTCAAACAGAGACGGGGTTTCGCTGGTGATGGCGCCTGCGGCGGCCGCCGTCGCCTCTTCGCGGGCGTAGGTCAGGACTTCCGCGCGCAGGTCGGCCGGCGCCGTGAACGACGCTGGCGCGACGAGGAGGAACTGATCCACGTCGATCTCATACCTGAAGTCCCTCAGGGCGCCGGCCGAGGTCTTCGTCAGCGTGTAGACCTGGTCCGTTCGCAGCTTCCGCGGATCGAAGCGGGCGGCAATCAGGCGGATCGCCGCCGCGGCGTCCTCCGGCGCGAGGTGCGTAGACATCAACCCCGCCAGTGTCGCGTTCCCGGGAACAACGCCCGTGACCTCCACGGTGTCCGGCTCGAGATACACGTCTGCGGCCGCCCGCGGGAACGATGGAGGTCCGGACTCTTCCCCACAAGCGGCCACAAGTGACAGCAGCGCAAGGCCAGAGACGACTGCTGAGCGACAAGGCATCGTACGGGAGTCCCCTACCGCCGCTGCGGCTGCTGCCCGCGCTCCGTCGACGGCAGCCTGCCCTTGAGGCGGATGTTGGCCACCACGGCGCGGACCTGCACGACACGCACTCGTGTCATGCCGGCATGTCTCGCGTCACGGCGTTTGGACGAACGTCGCCCTCGAGCGGCCGGAACGTGTCATGCTAGCATGCCCGGCTGGTCAATCCGCCGCCCGCTGTCTGGCTTGGGCCGCAAGCAGTCGCCTTGACCTTCTGTCCTCGGGACTATTATGGTGGTCCTTCCATTCCAGAGGAGGACCCTACGATGCACCTCGCTCCCCGCGTGCGCCGGCTGGCCATCGTCGCGCTGGTGGCAACCGTGGCCATCGCATTCCCGCTCGCGCAGTCCGCCGAGAAGGTCGACTACGACGCCCTCTACAAGATCAGAGGGGAAGGGCTTCAACGATCGGAGGTGATGGAGATCGCCAGCTACCTCACTGATATCCACGGTCCGCGCCTGACGAATTCGCCCAGCTACAAGGCGGCGGCGGACTACGTTCAGAAGGCCATGACGGACTGGGGCCTGGTCAACGTGCACACAGAGGGGTTCCCCTTCGGTCAAGGGTGGTCGAACGAGCGGATGGTCGCTCACGCCGTCACGCCCTCGCGCTGGCCGATTCTCGCCTACCCGAAGGCCTGGACGCCGGGCGTGGACGGCGTCCTCACCGCCGAAGCCATCGTCGCCCCAATCGAAACCATGGCGGATTTCGAGAAGTACAAGGGCAAGCTCAAAGGGAAGATCGTGTTCACTGCGCCGGCCCGCGAGGTTACCGCCTTGTTCGACCCGCTGGCCAGGCGTTTCTCGGACGCGGCGCTCGCCGAGATGACGCTGCTGCCTGTGGCCCCTGGGGGAGGACGCGGGCGCGGCGCTGCAGCCGGTCTGAACCCTGAGGTTGCCCGCCAGCGCATGCCCTTCTACGCGAGCGAGAGCGTCGCCCTGCTCGTCGATCCGGGACGCGGGGACGGCGGCACCGTCTTCGTCGGCGGTGGCGGGAATCGCGATCCGAAGGCGCCGATGTCCCTTCCCCAGGTCGTGATGGCGGTCGAACACTACAACCGGATTGTGCGGACCATCAGCAAGGGCGTGCCCGTCAGCCTCGAGTTCGAGATCCACAACACCTTCCACACAGCCGATCTGAACGCGTACAACATCATCGGTGAGATCCCCGGATCCGATCCGAAAGTCGGGTCGGAACTGGTCATGCTCGGTGGGCACTTCGACGGCTGGCACACGGGGACCGGCGCGACCGACAACGCCGCCGGTTCGGCGATCATGCTCGAGGCCTTGCGCATCCTGAAGGCCACCGGCCTCAAGCCCCGCCGCACTGTCCGGATCGGGTTGTGGTCGGCCGAAGAGCAGGGACTGATTGGGTCGCGCACCTACGTCACCGAGCACTTCGCCGATCGCGCCACCATGCAGCTCAAACCGGACCACTCGAGGTTCTCGGCCTACTTCAACGTGGACAACGGCACCGGCGCAATTCGCGGGGTGTACCTGCAGGGGAACGACGCGGCCGCACCCATCTTTGCCGCCTGGATGGAGCCGTTTCGCAGCCTCGGCATGACGACGCTGACGCTGAGGAACACGGGCGGGACGGATCACCTGTCGTTCGACGCCGTCGGGCTCCCCGGGTTCCAGTTCATCCAGGATCCGGTGGAGTACAGCACGCGCACGCACCACTCCAACATGGACGTCTACGACCGGCTCCAGGCGCCCGACCTCATGAAGAACGCGGTCATCGTCGCGTCCTTCGTCTACCACGCGGCCAACCGCGACGAGAAGCTCCCGCGCAAGCCGCTTCCCGCGCCGCAGCCGGCGGGGGGGCGGGGCCGGGGGTTCTAGGGGAGATCTCAGTCGGGAGTCGGGATTCGGGATTCGTTCTGTCTTCTGCTTTCTGTACTCTGGCGTGCTCGGCGAACGCGCCCTACCGTCCGGCTGCCTGGGTGCTCTTGGCACCCGAATCCTGACTCCTGTCTCGCGCGCGAGCACACAGGGCACTAGCCGCGTCTGTGCCTCTCTGTCCACTGCCGCAGGGTGGTTTGGCGTTCACGCGCCTCGGGCTCCGAATCGAGGTCGTCGACCGGCCAGCGCAGCTTCCACGTCCAGTTCACGTCATCGACGACGGCCGGCACGTTGATCCGATCCGTCCAGCCGAATACGTCCTGGATCGGCACGACGACCAAGTCGGAGCCGGACGCGAACAGGGACTCGACGAGTGCGTCTCTGACGCGGGGGCTGAACGCCTCTTCCGGAGAGAGCGGCTGACCCGAGCCCGCCCTCTCCAGCGAGGGGATGGCGAGGACACGACGACGCTCATCAGCGTCGAGCGCCTCCCACCACTGCGCCAGGGTCTCGGTGTCGTGGGTTCCGGTCGCCGCAAGCGACAGCGCCGGATAGTCCACCGGGTCGATGAACGGCCGGCCCGGTTCCTGCCACCGGCGTTCCCAGCGCTGGATGCGAAACCCGGGGATGCCAAGGCCGGTAAGGATCGCGCGCACGAAGCCTGGAACCGTGCCCAGGTCCTCGGCCAGCACATTGGCCCCTGACTGCTGCAGCACCCGCAGGACCGCCTCGCCCTGCATCCGCTGCGCGGCCTCATCACTCGGAACGAACCGCGGCGGGCTCGCGTCGGCCGGGAAGACCCAGGTCCGGAACAGGCCGACGACGTGGTCGACGCGGTAGCCGTCGAAGAGGCCGGCCATCCGCCGGCCGCGCTCGCGGAACCAACTGTAGGCCTCGGTGTGCAGTACGTCCCACCGGTAGACCGGCAGCTTCCAGTCCTGTCCCTCGGCGCTGAAGGCGTCGGGTGGCGCACCAACCGTGCCTTCGAACGAGAACAGGCGCTGGTGCGCCCAAGCATCGGCACTCTCGCCCGCCACCATGAACGGAAAATCACCGATGATGCGTACGTCTCCCGCCGCGTGGCGCGCCTCTCGCCACTGCTCGTGGGCCACCCACTGGAGGTACTGCCGGTAGAGCACTTCCCGCTCGTGCTCGCGCCTGGCGTCGAGCAGCGCCCTTGGATGGCGCTCCCGGAGGCCGGCCGGCCACTCCCGCCAGTCCTTTCGATCGGAGACGTGGTAGAGAGCCCGGAAGAGGGCGTAGTCCTCGAGCCACCAGCCTTCGGTGGCGATGAAGGCCTTCAGGGCGTCTGCCCGGCTGGTGCCCCGAGCCCACTCGTCGCCCATGAACCGCGTGAACGCAGAGCGCAGCGCGCGGTCCTTCAGCAGGCGGATTGCAAGGTAATCGACGCCAGCGGTCGAACGCACGTGCGCGAGCGTGCCCTGCAGCGCGGTGTTCAGCGCCGCATCACCTCCCAACGCCGCGAAGTCGGGTACGCGCGGGACGCACACGAAGATCGGGTCGATCGCCATGGCGCTGAGGGCCGAATACGGCGAGCGTTGTCCCGGCGCCATCTCGTTGACGGGCAGCCACTGCAGGAGGGACAGCCCCGCGCCGGACATCCAGCGGGCCAGTGCGGGCACGTCGCACAAGTCCCCGATCCCCCAACTGGATCGAGACCAGCACGAAGACAACGGGATGAGGAGGCCGGCCCGCCGCTGCCCCGCGCCCAATGCGGCAGTCATGGGAGGGACGACCGCACGGCGGAGCTTCGCTGCTGGCAGGTACAACGGGCGAGGACCCGCTCCACCGCCCGGCAAAAGACGGCGGGCTCCGGCAGCAGGCTCGTCACCAGAAAGGCCTCGCGGGGAAAGTCGAAGAAGTAGCCGGGGTGGATCAATACGTGGTCCCGCTCGAGCAGGTCGAGTACCAGCGCCTCTTCGGAGCGCGTCGCCGGCACCTGCAGAACGGCCGACCAACCCCCTTCGACCGGCAGCAGGGTCACCGATGGGTGAGCGGCAACCGACTCGCGCAACGTTCGCAGGTTCTGCGCCAGGCGTTCTCTGATCTGCGTGCGCACGACCTCGCCCCGTTCCAGCAGGTCGGCGAGTGCCTCCTGCACCGGCGTCCCGACCGACAGGTACGTATCGCACACCAGTTCGAGGTGGCCGAGCGCCGATTCGACAGACTCCTCCGGTCCCGACACGGTCATCCAGCTCAACTTGAGCTGCGGAAGGCCCACGGACTTGGAGAGGCCGCCTAGCGAGAAGGTGAGCACGTCGCACTGGGCAAGGACCGAGCACGTCCGCCGCAGATCCACGTCGAGGGCGTAGTCGCCGAACACCTCGTCCCCGATGAGGGCCAGTTCGTGCACCCGGCAGTGCTGGGTCAGCACGTCGAGCTCGTGGCGCTTGACGAACGAGCCGGTCGGGTTGTTTGGGCTCACCACGATCACGGCCCGGGTGCGGGCGCTGGTGGCCTCGGCCAGGCTGCTCGCGTCGATGACCCACTCTCCTTGGTAGTCGAGGCGGTACGGGCGGACGTTGACGGCATCGAGCTTCGCGAGGAACTCGAAGAGGGGATAGCTCGGGGCGGGTACCAGGACCTCGTCGCCAGGACTGCACAGCAGCTTGAAGAGCACGGAGTACGCATCGCTCGTGCTCGCCGTGAGGACGATCCGGCTTGCCGGCACCGCAAGGCCGCGGCGCACGAAGTCGCGGGCAACGGCCTCCCGGGCCGACGGCAGACCGAGCGGCTCGGGTTGGTACGACAGGCCCGCCGACGAGGCCAGGGAATCGAGCACACGAGCCGGGTACCGCAAGCCGACTCTCGTGGGGTTCGATTCGGTCAGATCGTCCACTGGCAGACCGTCGGCCGCGAGGCGCGCTCGCATGGCCGCAATCCGGTTGGGTGCGAGATCGAAGGAGAGGCGGGAGGACAACACGGTCGGGAACAGAATACAGGATCCGGGATTCGGGATTCGGGATTCGGGATTCGGGATTCGGGCGTTACAATGCCGACCTCCGGACGATTCGGGAGGTTTCACATGACACGTTCACTTCGCACGGGAGTCTGGTGGGTCGCACTTGTTCTCGCCGCCCTGGCGCTCGGCATCCCAGGCCAGGCACAGGAACCCGGCTCGTCGGCCGTCAGCTATCAACTGCCGCCGCAGGCCATCATCGACATCCTCGATGCCCCTCCGCCGCCGTCCGTCGTGGTGAGCCCGAACCGGCAGGTGGTCGCTCTCGTCTCGCGCATCTCGATGCCTTCCATCTCCGAACTGGCCGAGCCTATGCTTCGACTGGCGGGCGCGCGCGTCAATCCCAGGACCAACGCCTCGCACTCCCTGCCCCGTTACACCGGCATCACGGTGAAGGGGATCGCGGACGGTTCGGAGGTCAGGGTGGTCACGCCGCCGAACGCGCGGATCGGCCTCTTGTCGTTTTCGCCGAACGGCAAGTGGATGGCGTTCATGGTCCACCGCGCGAACGGCGTCGAACTCTGGATGGCGGATCCCTCCACCGGCCTGGCCAAGGCTGTGACCAGCGCCACGATCAACGGCCTCGGCGGCTGCGATTGGCTCGACGACAGTTCGGCCATGCTCTGCCACTTCATCGATGCCGCGCGAGGGCCCATGCCCGAGCCGCCCAGGGTCCCCCCGGGTCCGCGTGTCCAGGAGAACCTGGGCAAGCCGGCTCCCGTAGCGACCTACCAGGACCTGCTGGCAAGTCCGTACGACGAGACGCTCTTCGAGCACTTCTTCACGTCCCAGATCGCGATCGTCGCGCCTGACGGCGCGCGCACGCCCGTCGGGCGCCCGGCGATCTTCGCGTCCGCCTCGATGTCGCCGAACGGGCAGTTCATTCTCGTTGCCAGGACCAAGCGGCCGTTCTCGCGCCTGATCACCGCCGGGGGGTTCCCGAAGGACATCGAGGTGTGGAATCGCAAAGGTGAGGTGGTCCGCAAGATCGGCGAGCAGCCGCTGGGTGAACTGGTCCCGATCAACGGGGTCATCACCGGTCCGCGGTCGTATCGCTGGAACCCGGTCGAACCCGCCACGCTCGTCTGGGCCGAGGCTCTCGACGGCGGCGATCTGAGGAACACGGTGCCGCACCGCGATCGCGTGCTGACGCTGAAGGCGCCGTTCGAGGCCGCACCCACGGAGTTCATCAGGACCGAGTGGCGTTTTGGAGGTCTCTCCTTTACGGAAAAGGGCGTCGCCATGCTCTCGGAATCCGACCGGGCGACGCGGCTCAATCGGACCTGGATGATCGAGAGCCCAGGCGCCACACCGCGCAAGATCTGGGAGCGCAACCCGCAGGATCGTTACAACGATCCGGGGACCCCGATGACGCGTGCCGGCACCTCCGCCATCCGACAGGTCGGAGACACCATCTTCCTTCGCGGCACGGGGGCGACGCCGCAGGGCGCTCGGCCGTTTGTCGACCGCATGAACGTGACAACACTCGCGACGGAACGGGTATTCCAGTGCGACGACAAGAGCTACGAAACGGTCGTGGACGTGCTGTCGGACGATGGGACGGTGCTGCTCACGCAGTGGGAGACCCGGACGGATTTCCCGAACTACTTCGTGCGCAACCTCACCAGAAGCACGAAGGTGGCCGTCACCGACTTCAAGGACCCGGCCCCTCAACTGTCGGGCATCCAGAAGCGACTCGTCACCTATCACCGAAAAGACGGCGTCGCGCTCTCGGGCACCCTCTACCTGCCGCCTGACTACAAGCCCGGAACGCGCTTGCCCTTCGTCTTCTGGGCGTACCCGCGCGAATTCACGGATCCGGCATTGGCCAGCCAGGTTTCCGGTTCACCGCACCGGTTCACGGCGATCGGCGGGGCTTCGCACCTGTTCTTCTTGACCCAGGGCTACGGCGTGTTCGACGACCCGACCATGCCGATTATCGGCCCTGGCGAGACGGCCAATGACACCTACGTCGAGCAACTGGTGGCCAGTGCTGAGGCCGCCATCGACGCGGTCGTCGAGCTGGGCGTGGCGGACCGCGATCGCATCGGCGTGGGCGGCCACAGCTACGGTGCATTCATGACGGCGAACCTGCTGGCCCACAGCGATCTGTTCCGGACCGGCGTGGCGCGCAGCGGTGCGTACAACCGCTCGCTGACGCCCTTCGGCTTCCAATCGGAGCGGCGGACGTTCTGGGAGGTGCCGGAGGTCTACGCGAAGATGTCGCCGTTCTGGTACGCGAACAAGATCAATGAGCCGATCCTGCTGATTCACGGTGAGGCCGACAACAACTCCGGGACATTCCCGATCCAGTCGGAACGTCTCTACATGGCGCTCAAGGGGCACGGGGCGACCGTGCGCTATGTGACCCTGCCGCTCGAATCGCACGGCTACGCGGCGCGCGAGTCGATCCTGCACACGCTCTACGAGATGGTGAGCTGGTTCGACAAGCACGTGAAGAATGCAGGCGGCAGGCGATAGGCGACGGGCGACGGGGAGGGGTCAGGGGTCAGGAGTCAGAACGCCTGATCCCTTCCCCCGTCGCCCATCGCCCGTCACCTGTCGCCTGTCCGCGAGGCTGACGGCCATCCCCACGGCCACAACCACGCAGGCACCGATGACGTTGTGCCAGAGGAATGCGATCGACGTGGAGAACGCGACGAGCGCCACGGCGACCATCCCGGCGAGCAGGCCCCAGAAGGCCCCGCGCGCCGTAGCCCGCTTCGTGCCGATGGCAAGGATGAACACGCCGAGCAATGATCCGTAGAAGAACGAGCCGAACTGGTTGACGACGTCGATGAGGGGCCCCAGCGATGTGGCGTACATGGCCACGACGCACGCGACGAGCCCCCAGAAGCCGGTGGCCAGCTTCGACACCTTCAGGTAGTGCGCATCGGACGCCGCCGTCTTCAGGTGCCGCCGGTAGAAGTCGATGATGGTCGCGGTCGACAGCGAGTTCAGCTCCGCAGCAATGCTCGACATGGCCGCGGCGAAGATGGCGGCGATGATCAGGCCGACGAGGCCGACAGGTATGTGGGTGGTGACGAAGGTCGGGAAGACGTAGTTCACATCCCCGTACTGTCTGTCACCCGTTACCTCTCTGACCACGTCTGCCGCCCGCCCTCGAATGGCCTCGACCACCGCCTCCCGCTCGCGGAACGTCGCCGCTGCGGTATCGATCTCTCCTGCGGCTCCTCCTTGACGGATCGCGGCCAGGTCCTCGGCCGCGGCTTTGCGGTCTTCGAACGCCGTCTGGAATTGCCGCTCCAGGTCGACGTACTCCGCTCCTCGCGAGCTCGCGCGCACGCGCTCGTCGTACTGCCGGTTGAAGAGCATCGGCGGCTGATGAAACAGGTAGAAGACGAAGATCAGCACGCCGATGAGCGGAATGAGGAACTGCAGTGGGATCTTCCAGTACGCGCTCATCAAAAGCGAGGTCCGGCCCTCGGATACGGACTTCGCGGTCAGGTACCGCTGCACCTGGCTCTGGTCGGTCCCGAAATACGACAGCATCAGGAAGAGGCCGCCGATGAGGCCCGACCAGAACGTGTAGGTCTTGCTCGGATTCCATTCGAAGTCGAGGGCCTGCAACCGGCCGGTCGTGCCGGCAACGTGAAGGGCATCACCCAGAGAAACATGATCGGGCAGTTGGAAGAGCAGGATGGCCACGGCCGCGCCGACGCCGAGGACGATGACCGCCATCTGCTTGACGTCGGTCCACGTCACGGCCTGGACGCCCCCGACCATCGTGTAGAGCACGGTCGGCACGCCGATGCCGAGAATCGTCAGCGTCAGGTTCCAGTCGAGCACGATCGACAGGATCACGGCCGGCGCCGCGATGATCACGCCGGACGAGAGGCTGCGGGAGAGCAGGAACAGGAAGCTGGCGAGCGCCCGCGTCCGCGCGTCAAAGCGCCGCTCGAGGTACTCGTAGGCCGTGAACACCTTCGCCCTGTAGAAGAAGGGCACGACGGTCACCGAGAGGATGACCATCGCCAGGGGAAGGCCCAGGTACAACTGCAGCACGCTCATGCCTTCCGCATACCCGCGGCCGGTGGTGCCCACGAGCGTGATGGCCGACAGTTGCGTCGCCATCACTGACAGCCCGACCGCCCACCACGGGAGCGTGCGGTTCGCCAGGAAGTACCCTTCGACCTCGTGCGTGGCCTTCGATCGCCGGATGCCGTCCCAGACGATCCAGACGAGATAGGCGACGACGACTGCCCAGTCGATGAGGTGCAGCTCCTACCTCCCGAAGTGCAGCTGGAACCACAAGGCGCCGGCGAGCACGATGATCTCGATCAGAATCACGGCGACACCCGTGCGGCGGAGGAAACGCCGTGATTCGTCGTCGAGCACGCCAGATGGCGGATGCGTATCGTTCATAGGGCCTGCAGCTACGGCATCACGAACTCGTGCTGCGTCTCCCGCACCGTCAGCACCGGGCAGGGGGACTTCCGTACGACCTTCTCGGCGACGCTGCCGAGCAGCATGTGCGCGATGGGCCCGCGACCGTGCGTGCCCATGACAATCAGGCTGACGCCCTGGGCCTTCGCGTAGCGGATGATCTCGAGGAATGGATTACCCTTGAGCAGCGAGACGACGGCGCGGTACCGGCGCCGCTCTTCGTCGGTGAGGATCCCGGAGAGGCGCTGGGCCGACTCGTGCTCGATCTCCTCGCGCAGGCCGGGAACGGATGCCACGTAGTTCTCTGCCGCCCACGCATGCGCGAGCAGGTCTTCGACAACGTGGACGACGTGAAGCGAGGCACCGAACACCTCAGCGAGGCCCATCCCGTACTTGAGTGCGGCCTCCGATGCCTCGCTGAAGTCCGTGGGCACGAGGACGGTCTTGATGTCCAGCATGGCGGTGCTCCTCGTGAGACATTATAGGCGTCAGGCGACCGGTGACCGGGGCCATGTGTCCAGATCTTCCACATCGTGTCGGCCGATTGGACACCTGCCACGTGCCATCCGGATCACGGGAGACCCGAGGCCGGTCACGGGAATCTCCAGAATCAGGCCTGTCTCGCCCTGGAGCGACAGTGGGACCCGGGCCGGACCGGCGCGGCCTCGTTCTTGCTCCGTGGTGGGCCGGTAGGGTCCGATGTGCTCGGCTGGAGGATGGCAGGACGCGTGATCACCGTTGGCATACTGAAGGAACACGACGTGCACACCTCGCTGGCGATTGAAGACGCTGGAAAGCTGGAACGGGAGGATGGCGGCTGGCGCTCGGGGCTTCCGGTACTGTGCGGTGATGGCCTGTGTCTTCGCGAGCCGGAGCCGGCTGACGCCGACTCGCTGGCCGGACTGCTCAGTCCGCGGACCGTCTGGCCGTTCAAGAACAAGATGCCGGCCTCCCCCGCCGGGTGGGTCCGGTTGATCGACCGGCTTCGTGGCGATCGGGCGGCGGGGCTCGGGGCGGCCTACGCCGTCGTGGACGATCGGACGTCCGAGCTGGCCGGCCTGATCCTCCTCCGTCGACTCGAACTCAGCTTCCGCACCGGCGAGTGCCAGTTCCTCTTCGGCGAGGCAGCCTGGGAGTCTGAAGTCCCGTTCACGAGCTTGGGGTTCGCGCTCGACTTCGCGTTCAGAGACATCGAGGTGCACCGCCTTGAGGTGCGGGCGCTGACCGGCCACGAGAACGTCGTGCTGCGTGGCCTCGGCCTGGTCCAGGAGGGCCTGCTCCGGGACGCGTACCCGCTCTGGGGCGGCCTGGTCAGCCAGACGATCTGGGCCATGCTCCGAGCCGAATGGCTGTCGAAGCAGCTCCCCGCCCCGCACCGGATGGTGGCCTGCGCCGGGCCCGATGCCCCGTCTCCCCGGGCGGCGGAACCCGATGACGACGAACCGCCTCCTGCGTGGACGAAGGCCGTGCCGGTGCTCGCCGGCTCACGAGTCATGCTGCGCGAGATGCAGGCGGAGGATGGCGAATCGCTGTTGCGGGTGCTCGAGCCTCAGGATATCGAAGCCTGCATCGAGCCGGCTCCGGCAACCGCCAACATGTTCGGGCGGTACATCGCGTGGGCGAGGCGCCAGCGCGAGTCCGGTCTCGTGGTCAGCTTCGCGATCACGGTCGACGGCGGCTCCGAGCCCGTCGGCATGATGCAGATCCGTAGCCGGGGATCGGGCTTCACCATCGGTGAATGGGGCATCGTCCTTGCGCGAGGCTGCCAGGGGACGGGCGTCGTCGACGAAATGATGCGCCTCGCGTTCGGGTTCATGACCCGGACACTGGGCATCCGGCGTCTGGAGGCCAGAGTCCCTCACTCCAACCTCCTCGTCGTCGGCGTGCTCCGGCGGCATGGCTTCGTCAGGGAGGCGCGTTTGCGGGGCTCGTTCGTGACTGGCGAGGAGTGCCGGGACGACGAGTTGTGGGTGTTCAGGGCGGGCGACAGGCGACAGGCGACGGGCGACAGGTACGAATGATGCACGGGTTACGAATCTGGCGTGGCGTCCCCGCACACGTCACGCGGGAACGCGGGCCCCACGGAGGCCAGCGTGGCGAAGATTGCATCATTCAGGGACCTGAACGTGTGGCAGAAAGCGCTCACCCTCGCAGACGAGAGCTACGCCATTGCCAAGACATTCCCGCGGCAGGAGCAGCATGGGCTCGGCTTCCAGATTCGGCGGGCCGCATCGTCAATTCCCGCCAACATCGCCGAAGGCCACAGCCGACACGCACGGCAGGCGTACGTCAATTACGTGGGGATCGCACTCGGCTCCCTGGCCGAACTCGAGTCTCACCTCGAGCTGGCCGTCCGGACCGGTCTGGTGCCACGGCCCAGAGCCGAGTCTGCTCTGTCACTGGCTGGTGAGGTCGGGCGGATGCTGCAGGGCCTGGCGCGTGCGCTGCGACGACCAGCCGCGACGACGTAGGCTCAGATTTTCGCGCCCGTCGCCTGTCGCCTGTCGCCTGTCGCCTTCCCTGCCGCCTTCCCTGCCGCCTTCCCTGGCGCCCGTCGCCTGTCGCCTGTCGCCTAGAAATTGAACCAGTACGAGCATTTCACCAGAAACACGTTCGATGCGGGAAGCCCGAAGACGTCACGGAAATCCTGGCGGAATCGGAACCGTCCGTCGTCCAGCACGTCTTCGCGGCCCTGCTGCCAGACCACGTAGAGGGCCGAACCGGGCTTGTACTCCCAGCGAAGCACGTTCGTCGTACGGAAGGACTTGTAGTTGAAGTCCGGGTTGCCACTGTATGCGTAAGGACGGTAGCGGTCGGCGTAGCGGTCGGCGCGCCCGTTCGCCAGCTCCCGGAAGTCGTCGTACGCGCCCGCCGAGACGAAGGGTTCCGCGTACACCTGGACGGTCAGGTTCGGCGTGATCGTGTAGTTGACGCGGAAGGTGAGGCCCAGCGTCTTCTGCTGGAGGTGCCCGAACACGTAGTGCGTCACCGGATCCTCGACCGCTTCGACCCATTGAGATCGCTCGGTGCGTCGCTCGTAGCCGATGCCAGCCGCCACGCTGAGGAACGACGTGGGGCGGAGGGTGATCGAGGGATCGAGCCGGAAGGCGAGGCCGCCGGCGGTGTCCCGGAAGTACATGCTCTGGAAGCGGCCGCTGACGGCCTTCCGGCTGTCGGTGCCGATGCCGTACCAGACGCCCTTGGTTGCCGGGTACTTGGCGGCGGGACCGCCGCGCGTGGCCCGGTCGTCGAGTCCGGGTCCTTCCGCGTTCAGGCCAATACTGAACGTCCAGTTCGACGTGAAGGTCGCGTGGGCGTTGATGTTGCCGCCGTAGAAGAGATTGTCGCCGGCGAAGTTCCACGCCGCCCACTGGTTCACGTTGAAGCGCACGGTTCGGAAGATACCGAACGGCCTGTCCTGGCGGAACTGGATCCAGTTGGACTGCATCATCTGGTCGGCCCGCCGCAGGAAGCCGAGGTCATTGATATCGAATCCAGGGCTCTTGTACCCCCCATAGACGCTGAAGCGGACCGTCTGCCCGCCGATCTTCTGTAAGGACAGGGAACCGGCGTGACCGTTCAGGGACGTGCGCGTCGCGTCGTAGCCGACGTGGTCGGTGTCGGGTCTCTGGAACAAGTGCACCGAGCCGGTCTGCAAACGGTCGATCGCCTCGGCGCTGCCGCTGATGGAACTGCCCGCCCAGTAGCCCGTGATGGCGTAACGCGGGTCCTTCAGGCGCCAGTCCCAGTTCGCGCCGCCGGTCACGGCGTTCCTGGCCAGGAACGATACATCGTCGTTGATGGCCCGCGCGGTGTTGGTGATCATGAATCCGAGCGACGATTGGTTCGCCCATTCTCTCTTGGCCTGGAGGACGGTGAAGTTGGTGAGCGGTTCGACCGTCTGTGTGCTGCGCGCGAGACCATCCGAGACGTCCGCAATCTCCTCCGCTGTGACGGCGTTGAGCGCCCCGACCGAGAAGGCGCCGGCGCGGCCGGTGAGCTTCGCGGCCCCGATGATCGTGGTCTGGGACGGCACCGACACGAAGCCGCCGTCGGGCGTGTCCGGGTAGCCTTGCGGCCGGCGTCCGATCCGCCGCGAGTAGAAGAGGCCCGTGCAGGAGCCGTCATTGCAGTCCAGGTTGAACCGCAGGTTGCCGGAGCCCTCGACGAAGAACGGCCGGCGTTCCTGGTAGAAGGTCTCGAAGGCCGAGAGATTGACGACGGCCGGGTCTGCCTCGACCTGGCCGAAGTCGGGGTTGATCGTGCCGGTCAGCGTCAGGCCCGGCGTCAGCGCGTACTTCAGGTCGGCCCCGGCCGCCGCCATGCCGCCGGGTGACCTCACGAAGGGATTGCCGGACTCCACCGGCTGCGTGTTGACCTGGCCCACGGCGTACGGCACCAGCTCGAGCCGCTTGGCCGACCCGGTGAGGCGCAGTCCTCCAAGCTCGCCGAAGGACGACACGAATCCGGTCGCGCTCTTCGAGAGGAGGGGCCACGTGGACTTCTCGTTGATCCGGGGGACATCCCTCCACACGGCAAAGCCGAACGTCTCCCGCTTGCCCGGCTCATAGCGGAGCTGAGAGAAGGGGATGCGGAACTCGGCCATCCACCCCTTGTCATCCTTCGTGACCTCGACGTCCCAGACGGCATCCCAGCTGTCGTCCTGATTCTGGTCGGCAAACCAGTACGCGTCCTGCTTGACGCCCGCGGCGTTGACGGCGAACTGATAGGCTGTCCGTCGATCGTGGTAGGAGTCGACGAACACCGAGATCCAGTCCGACGGCGAACCGCCATCGCGGCGCGTCCGGATTCCGACGATTCTCGACGGCTCGGGGTCGAACGCTCTCACGGCGATGTACAGGAACGTCTTGTCGTACAGGACGCGGGCCTCGGTGGCAAACGTCGCCGGGGCGCCCTCGTTGGGCTCGCGCTGAACGAACCCGGTAATCGGCTCTGCCTGTTCCCAGGCCGATTCGTTGAAAGCCCCATCGAGCCGTACCGCGTTCGGGGCGACGACTTCGGCTGCGTCGACGCGCGGCGCGCCGTTCGGACTGGCCGCTCCGCGGACCGTCCCGGCCCACGCAGGCATGGACGCGGTTCCTACCAGTGTCAACGCGGCCATGAGCCGAAACAGTGACGACGGCATATCGGGCACCCCTCCGCTTACGAGGCAGTAGACGGGAATGCCGTGGATTGGGTTTGCCTGGAACGGCAAGAAATGCCCGATGGAACAAATAAGCGGGCGGAGCGTCTAATCCAGATCCAGCAGCCGGGAACAACGGTGCGTTCGCGGTCTCGAGTCCGGCTCGCTCCACCCATCCGGCCCATCTCCATGTGACAATGGACTCGTGTCCATGGAACCGACCGGCATCCCAGCTCCTTCCCGTCCCGACAATCACACCGACGCGCCTGCCTGGCACGCCATGCACGCGGAGGCCGTATTCGCCCGACTCCAGTCGACGGCCACGGGCCTGAGTTCCGCCGAGGCGGCCGCCCGCCTCGCACGGCACGGGCCGAATGAGATCCAGGCGGCAGAGCGGGTGTCGCCGTGGTCGATCCTGCTCCAGCAGTTCAAGAACGTCCTGATCGTGATCCTGCTGATCGCCACGGCTCTGTCGGCCGTACTCGGTCACGGTCTTGAGGCCATGGCCATCGCGATCATTGTCTTGCTCGCGGTCCTGCTTGGCTTCGCCCAGGAGTACCGGGCCGAGCGCGCGACCGACGCCCTGCGCGAGATGGCGGCCCCGACAGCCACCGTGCTTCGCGACCGGCAGGAGTCCGAGATCCCGGCGCGCGATCTGGTGCCCGGTGACGTCGTGTTCCTCGGGGCCGGCGACAGGGTCCCCGCCGACGCTCGGCTGATCGAGTCGGTGAATCTTCGGCTCGACGAAGCGGCACTGACGGGCGAGTCCGAACCCGTCGAGAAGCATGCAGACGCCCTCGGCGGCACGAAGACCGTCATCGGGGACCGCAGGAACATGGCCTACGCCGGCACCGTGGCGACCTACGGCCGCGGGCGCGCGGTGGTGGTCGGCACGGGAATGTCGACGGAGTTCGGCCGGATCGCGCAGATGTTGCAGTCGGTCGAAACAGGACGAACACCGCTCCAAGAGAACCTGGACAAGGTCGGCCACACCCTGGCCAGGGCGACATTCGTGATCGTGGCCGTCATTGTGACGCTCGGGCTGTTCCGCGGCCAGCCGTTCATCGAGATGTTCATCTTCGGCATTGCGCTCGCGGTGGCGGCGGTTCCCGAGGCGCTCCCGGCCGTCGTGACGATTTCGCTCGCGATCGGTGTGCAGCGCATGGTGAAGCGCCACGCGTTGATGCGTCGCCTCCCTGCCGTGGAAACGCTCGGGTGCACGTCGGTCATCTGCTCGGACAAGACCGGAACCCTGACGAGGGACGAGATGACCGCCCGCCGGGTCTTCGTGGCCGGCGAGGAGCTCGAGGTGTCCGGTGCCGGGTACGAACCGGTCGGAGCGTTCCTCCACAACAACGCGGCCGTCGAGCCGTCGGACCCGCTGCGCCTGCTGCTGGCGGCGGCGGCCCTGGCGTCCGATGCGCACATCGTTCGTGTCGACAACCGCTGGCACGTCAAAGGGGATCCCACGGAAGGCGCGCTGGTCGTGGCGGCGGCGAAGGCCGGTCTGCACAAGTCAAACCTCGAGTCCGGCTCGCCGCGCGTGAACGAGATTCCGTTCACGTCCGAGACGAAACGCATGACGACGCTGCACAGGCGGACGAGCGACATGGTCGCCTATTCGAAGGGCGCGCCGGAGGTCATCGTCGAGTCGTGCGCCTACCGGGTCACCGAGGATGGCACGGAGGCGCCTCTCGATGAGACCAGTCTGAAAGCCATCTCCGCCGCCGCCCGGAAATGGGCGGCCTCGGCCATGCGCGTTCTTGCCGTCGCCTACAAGCCGGGCGCGACCATCGACAAGGCCGAGACGGACATGACCTTTCTCGGTCTGATCGGCATGATCGATCCGCCGCGATCGGAGGCGAGAGACGCCATCCGCACGTGCGAGGAGGCCGGTATCCGCGCGGTGATGATCACGGGCGACCACCCACTGACTGCGGAGGCCGTCGCCGGTGAATTGGGTCTGCTGAAGACGGGCCGTGTAGTCACAGGACTGGATCTCGAGGCAATGCCGCAGGACGTCCTCGAACGGGATGTCGAGGGCATCGATGTGTACGCCCGTGTCTCGCCCGCGCACAAGCTCCGCGTCGTGACGGCCTGGCAGCAGCGGGATCACGTGGTCGCCATGACCGGCGACGGCGTCAACGACGCACCGGCCCTCAAGAAGGCCGACATCGGCATCGCCATGGGCATCACCGGCACGGACGTCACCCGAGAGGCGGCGGCGATGACCCTCACCGACGACAACTTCGCGTCGATTGTCGCCGCCGTCGAGGAGGGGCGTGGCATCTTCGGCAACATCAAGAAGTACCTGATGTACCTGCTTTCTTCGAACATCGGCGAGATCGGACTGATGGCCGGCGCAACCGTGGCCGGGCTCCCGCTGCCGCTGACGGCCGTTCAGGTTCTCTACGTGAACCTGGCCACCGACGGCCTGCCGGCCCTGGCGCTCGCCGTCGACCCGCCCGACCCGAACCTCATGCGGACCCGCCCGCGCAATCCGCGCACGGGAATCTTCTCGCCGCCGGTGGTCACCCTGATGGCGGTCGGGGGCCTTTGGTCGACCGTCGTGAACCTGGCCCTGTTCACCTGGGCGCTCAGGTCCGGCCGGAGCGTCGACGAGGCCATGACGATGACGTTCGTGTCGCTGGTAGTGATCCAGTTCTTCAAGGCCTACAACTTCCGGTCCGATCGCCTGTCGGTGCTCCACAAGCCTTTCGCGAACGGGTGGCTCAACCTGTCGATCGTCACGGGCCTGGCCATGCTCGGGACGATCGTGCACCTGCCGATCCTGCACGAACCGTTCAGCACCTACAGCCTGCCGCTCGTGGATTGGGCGATCGTGGTGGGCGCGGCCTTCTCGGTGTCTCCTGTGCTTGAGGCCGCCAAGTGGTGCGTGAGGCGGGGATGGTTCGGGACGGCAGGCTGAACACCCCGGAAAACCGAATCGCGGTCCTCAGTCCACCCGGTAGTGGCAACCCCTGCTTTCGCGCGCTTCCATCGCCGCGAGGAGGACCGCGAGGGCCGTCTGGATACCGTTGCGCAAACTGATGAGATCATCGGTGAGGGTCGCCCGCGCGTAGAACCGGCCGATCTCGATGTGGAGTTCCCGCAGGATCTGGTGTGCGCGGTCCAGTCGCCGGCGGCTGCGGACGAGCCCCACGTAGTTCCACATGGTCTGGCGGATCGTCAGCCAGTCCTGCGCGACGAGCGCCGGATCGATGGGCTCGGTCTCGTAATGCCATGGCGCGATGTCCGGCTGATAGTACCGCGTCCCCGCGCGGATGTTCGCGGCCGCCTGCTCGCCGGCGCGCGTGCCCCAGACGAGGCATTCGAGCAGCGACGTGCTCGCCAGACGGTTCGCACCGTGCAGGCCCGTGCAGGATACCTCGCCCCCTGCCCAGAGCCGCGACAGGCTCGTGCGGCCCCAGAGATCGACGGCCACGCCGCCGCACGCATAGTGGGCGGCCGGGACGACGGGAATCGGTTGGGTGGCGAGATCCAGCCCGGCCTCCCGGCACCTGGCATCGATCTGGGGGAAGCGGGACCGCACCCAGCCGGCGGGCTTGTGGCTGATGTCGAGGTAGGCGCACGCGGCGCCGGTCTCGTGCATCATCTGATGGATGCCGCGCGCGACAATGTCGCGGGGCGCGAGCGATCCGTCGGGGTGATAGCCGGTCATGAACTCCCTGCCCCCTTCGTCGACGAGCCGCGCCCCCTCGCCCCGCAGCGACTCCGACAGCAGGAAGCGCTCGTGTCCGACGAAGAGCGTCGTGGGGTGGAACTGGACGAACTGCATGTTGAGGCAGCGGGCGCCCGCCCGGTAGGCCATGGCGACGCCGTCGCCGCACGCGCCGGGAGGGTTCGTCGTGTGGAGGAAGATCCGCCCCAGTCCTCCGGCAGCCAGGATCGTCTCCTTGGCCATCCAGGTTTCGACCTGCCCCTTTGCCTGGTCGAACACGTAGGCCCCGACGCACGTCGGCGCCGCATACACGTCCATCGGGTCCTTCGAATGGTGTGAGAGCGTCAGCAGGTCGATGGCCGTGTGCCCCGTCCGGAATGTGACGTTCGCCTCGCCCCGCAACCGCGCCAGCATCGACTGCTCGATCGACCGGCCGGTCGAGTCGGCGTGGTGGATGATGCGCGGCACCGAGTGCGCGGCCTCCGCAGTCAGGTCCAGTCCTTCCGACCCGTCCCGTGCCCGATCGAATGGCACACCCGCATCGTCGATGAGCACCTGCTGGACCAGGCGCGGCCCCTCGCGGCTCAGCAGGTCGACGGCCGACGGCTCGCACAGACCTGCGCCGGCCTCGTGGATGTCGGCGGCCAGCCGCTCGGGCGAATCCCCGTGGCCGCGGAAGATGATGCCTCCCTGGGCCCACACGGTGTTGCTGTCCTCGCAGCTCTCACCCCTGGTGATGACCGTGACACGGGCGCCGCCGCGGGCGGCCGCCAGTGCGGCGGCGCATCCGGCGAGACCACTGCCGATGACCAGGACGTCAGTCTCACGCGTCGCCATGCGCGTCTCCACCAGTCGGAAATGGCTCGAGGTCGAGGGCGATGTCGACCGAGGGGGATGAATGAGTCAGGGCGCCGATCGAGATCGTGTCGACGCCAGTTTCGGCGTAGGCGCGCACGTTGTCGATCGTGATCCCTCCCGACGCCTCGATCCAGCATTCGGCCCCCGCCGGACTCCGGCGGACCAGCCGCACCGCCTCGGCCACCGTCCCGGGTGTCATGTTGTCCAGCAGGAATGCGCGCACGCCACTCGCGAGGGCGGTTGCCAACTGGTCCAGCGAATCGACCTCCACCTGGACGGGTACGATCGGGTTCGCACCGGCGAGCGATCGCAGCGCAGGCTCGAGACCGCCGGCTGCCACGATGTGGTTGTCCTTGACGAGGACACCGTCGTAGAGGCCCACCCTGTGACGGCGCCCGCCGCCAACGCCCACGGCGTACTTCTCGAACAGGCGCAGGCCCGGCGTCGTCTTCCGCGTGCTCGAGATCGTGGCACCCGTGCCCGCGATTGTGTCCACGTACCGGCGGGTGAGCGTGGCCACGCCGCTGAGCCGCTGCATGATGTTCAGGGCAACACGTTCGCCGGTCAGAATGGCCGCAGCCCATCCCTCCACGGCGGCCAGAATCGCGCCCTCATCCGCCTGCGAGCCGTCGCCCCGGCTGGCGTCGAAGCGCACGCGTCCGTCGAGCACTTCGAAGACCGCGCGCGCAATCTCCAGTCCGGCAACGACGCACGGCTCACGCGCCACGATCCTCCCGCGCGCCCGGGCGTTCGGACCGACGAGGGCCTTCGTGGTGGCATCCCCGGTCCCGACGTCCTCGTCGAGATACCGACGGACCTCGGCGCGAATGAACACCGGAGAGAGTTCGATCGTACCGGTACCGAGTGGATCGCGTGTCATGCCCCGCCTCCGCTCGGCATTCCTGGCGGTCCCGCTCCAGCCGATGGCGGGGGGCCCATGGTGAGCATCCGCTGGAGGGGTGCGAGCGCGCGCAGGCGAAGGTCCTCGGGCAGGTCGATGGCCGGCCTCCGGTCGCGCATACACAGGTACACGCGCTCCAGGGTGTTCAGGCGCATGTACGGGCACTCGTTGCACGAGCACCCCTCTTCTTCCGGTGGGGCCGGGATGAACGCCTTGTCCGGGCACGCCTTCTTCATCTGATGGATGATGCCGGACTCGGTGACGACAATGAAGGTGCGAGCAGGGTTGTTGATGGCGAACTTCAAAATCGACGTCGTCGATCCGATGTGATCCGCCAGGCGGAGGATGTTCTCCTGGCACTCCGGGTGGGCGAGGACCTGCGCCTCAGGGTGTTGGGCCTTCAAACGGATGAGCGCCCGTTCGGAGAACGTCACGTGCACCGAGCACGCACCCGGCCACAGCACCATGTCCCGGCCCGTCTTCGTGATCAAGTAGCGGCCCAGTTGCTGGTCCGGCGCGAAGAGGATCGGCCGATCCGGAGGGATCTGCCGGATGATCCCCTCGGCGTTGCTCGACGTACAGATGATGTCGCTCAGCGCCTTCACCGCTGCCGAACAGTTGATGTAGCTGATGACCGTGTGGCCCGGATGCGAGCGGATGAACGGCTCGAAGGCCTCGGCCGGGCAGCTGTCGGCGAGCGAGCACCCCGCGTTCAAGTCGGGCAGCAGGACGAGCCGATCGGGGTTGAGAATCTTCGCCGTCTCGGCCATGAAGTGCACGCCGCAGAAGACGATGACGTCGGCCTTCGTCCTGGCCGCCTGCTGGGCGAGCTGCAGGCTGTCGCCGACGACGTCGGCGATGTCCTGGATGTCGGGTTCCTGATAGAAGTGCGCCAGGATGACCGCATTCAGATCGCGCTTGAGCCGCTCGACCTCCGCAAACAGATCGAGCGACGGATCGAGGGGCGGCGCGGGCGAGGGCACAGGCGGCCGGACCTGGAGCTGAGTCACGTGATTCCCGGTCTCTCAAGCCGGACCCGGATTGGCACCGGCGTATCACTATATTGTAAGGTGACCTTCGCACGAAAAGGGGCCTGGCGCCCTCTTCGGCACGCGGACGCGCTCATGGCTCGGGGTATCCTAGGAGCAAGGGAGACTGGATGCACGCACTCATCACCGGCGGCGCCGGGTTCATCGGGTCACATCTGGCGGACGCGCTCATCGAGGCCGGCCACCACGTGTCCATCATCGACAACCTCTCGACCGGATCGTTCGCCAACATCGCGCACTTGAAGGGTCATGAGCGGTTCAGCTACGTCATCGATTCGATCGATAACGAGCCGCTGATGGCCGAGCTGATCGACCAGGCCGACATGGTCTACCACCTCGCAGCCGCCGTCGGCGTCCGGCTGATCGTGGAATCGCCCGTGCGGACCATCGAGACGAACGTGCGCGGCACCGAGGTCGTCCTCAGGCATGCGACGAAGAAAGGGAAGACGGTCCTGATTGCGTCGACCTCGGAGGTGTACGGCAAGAGTCCCGACGTGCCCTACCGGGAGGGCGGCGATCTCGTGCTGGGTCCATCGGTGAAGCACCGCTGGGCGTACGCGTGCAGCAAGGCCATCGACGAGTTCCTCGCTCTGGCGTACTGGAAGGAGAAGCAACTGCCGGTCATCATCGTGCGGCTGTTCAACACGGTGGGCCCCAGGCAGACCGGTCGATACGGCATGGTCGTCCCGACCTTCGTCCGGCAGGCACTGGCCGGCGAGCCGATCACCGTGTTCGGCGACGGCTCGCAGACCCGGTGCTTCACCTACGTGGGAGACGTGGTCGGGGCGCTGGTGGTCCTGGCCTCCGAACCGCGGGCCATCGGGACGGTGCTGAACGTGGGCAGCACGCAGGAAATCAGCATCAGGGGACTGGCCGAGCGCGTGAAGGCCATCACCGGGAGTCCCTCGCGCATCGAGGTCGTCCCCTACGATGAAGCCTACGAGGCCGGATTCGAGGACATGCGGAGACGCGTGCCTGACATCAGTCGGGTCCGCTCTCTCATCGGGTACGAGCCTCGCGTCTCGCTCGACGAGATCCTCCGGCGGATGGTCGCCGATCTGCGCTCCCGGGGCTGACGTCTCAGCGTGCCTTTGATGCGTTCGGTCGTTCGGGGTTCGGCCGGCGGGGCAGGCCAACACGGCGATCTAGCGAGGCGGACCCGTCCCCACATGCCCCGGCGGTCTGAGGCATGGCCTCGTTAGCACTCGTTCGACTCGCAGACCTGACAGACCCGGTGCTGGAACACGCCTCGGTAGATGTCGACCCGGTCATTCAGAAACCGCGGCGAGAACCAGATCTGTGACAGCCTCTCCGTGTTGATGTTCCCGTAGCTGACCGTCGCGTGGTAGTCGTTGTAGCAGAGCAGCACCTCGCCGGACGCGTTGATCACGAGATAGTCCATCGGGAGCCTGCAGCTGGTCGGTGCCGTCATCGTGGTGCCCTGGATGACGACGGTGCCTCCCCTGTTGGTCAATCCGTTGAGCTGAATCGACCTGGTGCTCAGCTTGGCTCGTTCCGCCTCGGTCAGACGTGACACGAGCTTGTCGAGGGCCTTCCTGATCATCGGCTGATCGACGGTAATCCGGAAGGCGTCGACAATGGGCGAGAACGTCCTGAACAGCTCCGGAGTGAGGCGTGTGGAATTCGTGAAGACCTCGATGGTCGCACGCGGCAGGCGCTCCCTCGCGAAGCTCAGGAATCCGAACAGACGGTCGTCCAGGAACGGTTCGTTGTAGAAGTGAGGAGACAGCATGCCGCTGAAGTCCAGCCGTTCGAGGTCCAGAATGATGCCCCTCCAGGCCTCTTCACTGAGCTTCACCGGCGGTCTGGGGTCGGTCGCCACCGGGCAGGTCGGGCACTTGATGTTGCAGCGGGAGTAGGTCTCGATCTCGACGGACGAGAAGAGCCGGTCCCGGAAGTGACGTCGGAGAATGGCCCTCGGCAACTGGCGGCTGGGCAGGTGCGTCCTGAGGGTCGTCACGATCGACATAGGGTCTCCAACCCAGCCCGATGGGGGCGCGGCTCGACCGCCCAGGCCGACGGGGACCTGCAACGGACTCGCTGCTCCCGGGCCGTGGGGGCATCGGCACCCGGATAGGAACCGTATCGGATGGGGCCGGCGTGTTCTTCAGTCGCCGGACTCTGAGGGGTGCGGCCGCGGCGGTTCTTCAGCGCTCAGCGGTCATCTCCCGCCACTGCGGCCACGTGGTGGCCGGATCGCCGTTCAGGGCGCGGTCGATCGCCAGGCGCACCATCTTGTCGAGAACGATGTCGAAATAGAACTGTGTGATCCGGTCCCGTTCGAAGTCTGGCGCCGGGTTGAGGAAGTCGATCGCGTACGGCACACCGTCCTTGATGGCGAACTCGATGGTGTTCATTTCGTAGCCGAGCGCCAGATTGATCGTCTGCGCGTCCTTCACGACCCGGGCGCCGAGTTCGGGAGACAAGTAGTCGTGGACGACCAGGTAGCGGCGCTCCTTGGGGTCGTACGCCACCGGCATGACGTCGGTCTTGCCGAAGGTGAAGCAGCGCACGTAGTGATCGAAGTCGATGAACTCCTGCAGTGTCATGCAGTACGGAGCCGTGCCGTTGTAGGCGGCCCACAGTTCTTCCTTGCTGTTCACTTTGTAGACGTGCTTCCACCCGCCGCCCGAGAACGGCTTCAGAATCACGGGAAGCCCAACGTGATCGAGAATCGCCTCCCAGTCGAGTGGGTACTGCAGATTGTGGAGCGATTCAGCCGTGATATCCACGTCCACCGGGTAGCCCTTCTGGGGCAGGAGCACGGTCCTGGGAATCGCCAGCCCGAGCTTCTGCATGACGGAGTAGTTGAAGAACTTGTCGTCGGCCGTCCACCAGAAGGGGTTGTTGATGACGTAGGTTCCCTGCATCATCGCGTACTTCAGGTAGCCGCGGTAGTACTCGACTTCGTGAGAGATCCGGTCGACGATCAGCGTGTAGCGCGGCGCCTCGCCCATGAAGGTCCCGCCGAGCTTGACCGACTCGCCGACGACACCCTTGTCCCGCCCGAGTTCGGTCACCCGGCTGATGAACGCCGGCGGAAAGGCGTACTCACGACCGCACAGAAGACCCACTCTCAGCATGGCTGGCTCCATTCACCCTTCGAGTCCCTCACCAGATGGGCGACGACCGCCTCGGAAACGGTCCTTCCTGAGGGACCGAACCCTTCATCATACCCGATGCCGAAGAGCGCGGGCCCCGTGTTCCCGTTGTGGCCCGGATCAGCGGCGCGCGGGAGCGGCGCCACGCGGGTGACGTCGCTGCGCGACGGCGCACAGCAGCTCGAACAGCAGGTTGGCGGCCAGCAGCGCCGTGATCTGGCCGGGGCCGTCGTAGAGCGGCGACACTTCAACCACGTCGCAGGCGACAATGTCCAGCCCGGAAAGCCCTCGGACGAGCGTCAGGGCATCGTGGCTGGTCAGGCCGCCCACCTCAGGGGTGCCCGTGCCCGGGGCGAAGGCGGGATCGACGGCATCGATGTCGAACGTCACGTAGACGGACCCGGCAGCCACGCGGCAGATCTCGGAAACGGTCCGTTGCAGGCCCCGCTCCCGTACACCCTCGGCGTCCACGACGACGATGCCGTGTTCCCGGTGGTAGTCGAAATCCTCGTCGCCGTAGCCTGGCCCCCGGATGCCGACCTGGATGAAGCGGTGGCCGTCGACGAGCCCCTCTTCGATCGCGCGCCTGAACGGGCTGCCGTGGAAGTACTTCCCACCGAAGTAGTCGTCCCAGGTGTCGATGTGGGCATCGAACTGGACCAGGGCGAGGGGGCCGTGGGCTTGGGCCGCCGCCCGAAGCAACGGCAGCGAGACGCCGTGATCCCCCCCAACGGCGAAGGGCACCGCCCCCACCTCGTGTATGCCGGCGGCACGGATTTCGATCGCCGCGTACGCCTGCGGCAGGTCGGTCGGCGGGCAGTCGACGTCACCCATGTCGGCGACGTTGAGCCTGTCGAACGGGTGCACCTTCTGGGCGTAACTGTAGGTCCGGATGAGCGACGACTGCTCGCGGACGGCCCGCGGTCCCAACCTGGCTCCCGGACGGTAGGAGGCGCCACCATCGAACGGCACGCCGAGAATGGCGGCATCGAGCCCGCCGGCCGTGTCGACGTGCGGAAGACGCATGAAGGTCGCCGGCTGCGCGAAGCGAGGCGACACGAACGAGGAGCGGGGCTGATGATGGTCCGCCATGGCCGCGGCCGGCATGTTAGCCCCTGGGGCGCGCAGTGTCGAGTTCGGTGCCCGCGCGCACCGGGACGCCGAATGGCCCGTGACGGTGCATAATGGCGCACGAGTCCCACGGAGCGTGCCATGTCTCATGCATTCCTGACGGGCAAGGTGGTGGCGCTGCGCGCCATCGAGCGCGCCGATGCGCCCGTCATCCTTCCCTGGGTCAACGACCAGCGGGTTATCGAGCAACTGCTCATCCACAGGCCCACGAGTCTCGCGGCGGAAGAGGCGTTCATCGACTCCCTCAGCCGCAGTGACCACGATGTCGTCTTCGGCGTGGCCGAACTCGAGTCCGGGCGCCTGGTCGGGGTGTGCGGTCTTCATCGGATCGATACCAAGAACCGCCACGCGGAGTTCGGGATCTTCATCGGCGAGTCCGACGCCCGCGGCAAGGGCCTCGGTTCGGAGGCCACGGCGCTCATCATCCGGTACGGCTTCGACACGCTGAACCTGCATCGCGTCTGGCTGCGGGTCTACGAGGACAACAAGCCCGCCCTCAAGGCGTACGAGAAGGTCGGCTTCCGTCGGGAGGGTCTGCTTCGGCAGGACAGCTTCAGGCGCGGCCGCTACTGGAACACGATCGTCATGGGGCTGCTCAGAGCAGACTGGAAGAAGGCGGCGGCTCGAGGGCGGCGCGGATGAAGCTGTCCTCGGGCTGTACCCCGAGGATCTCCACCGTGTCGTTGACCACGGTCTTTGGCACGCCGCTGACCCGGTACTGGCGGACCAGGTCCGGGTACTCGCTGGCCTCGACAATCACCGAGGTCACGTGGCGACTCTCGACGGCCATGCGATTCGCCAGGCTGACCGCCCGGGGGCAGTGAGGTCACGTCGGGGTGACGAATACCTGCAGGGTCAACGGGTCCAGAACGCCGGCGAGCAGGGCCCGGCTCTCGTCGCTCAACCCGGACTGGCCGTTCGACACGAGCAGGATCGCATCGATGAGCGACATGAACTCGTAGCCGGACGGAATGCCCAGGAAGCGGATGCCGTAATCCCGCCCGTCCTCGCCGAGCGGCACGACGGCCGGCACCCGATCCACGCCGTAGGCGGCCGCAGACGCTCCGTCCAACAGGAAGTTGTGCTCGTCGACGGAGAGCTTGTCGGTCAGGCCGGCGAGCTCATCCAGGATCTGTTTGGTGGGCAGGCACGTCTCGCAGTTCAGCGTCTGGGTGAAGAACGCGAGTCGCACGCCGCCACCCATGGCGGCCAGCAACTCGCCCACGCGCGCGCGATCGGCATCTGAGAGAACGGACATCCGCAACCGATCCCCGGTCCCAGGTCCCCGATCCCTGTCCTCAGATTTTGAACAGGTCGTCGAAGGCGCTCCGGGCGCTCGACTGCTGGGTCGAGCCTGTCTCCCGCTCGACGCGCGTGCGGGCATCGAACAGGTCGCACGTGTTGAAGGCGTCTTTCGGCGCGATTCGGGCCTTGATGGGCTGGCTGCACTCGAAGCGGGCCGCCGGATTGAACGACGAGCACTGGGCGCAGCTGTGCAGGGCCGATCCGCACTTCGCACACGACGTCGTCACGAGGATGGCCGACGTCACGATGACACCGCAGCGGTGGCACCTGACGATGGTCTTGAAGCCGGGCATGTTGGGCGTGCGCGGACCATCGCCGCGTTCCCGGCGCGCGGGCCGGGGGGCCTGTGCGCCGCCAGGGACGGTCCGCCCGCGCGCCCGGTCGCGATCGCGCGCGTCGCCGTCCTGGTACCCCCGCTGGCGGTACTTCCTGTCGTCACTCATGGTTGCGTTCCTCGCGCGTCGACGTCGCGACGGAGACGGCGTGGGCCCTTGCCAGCAAGAGAGTTACCCGGAGGGAGGCTCGGCGCTACTCTACCACAGGGTGTCAAGGCCCGTGGTTGGCCGTGGTGCGACCGTCGGGGGCGGGGTGCGGGGGACGTTCGCCGGATGTCTGCCGGTTGCCGCCGGCGGCGTCCGGATCTCGATCTTCGTGGCGCAGTTGTAGTAGGCTTGAAGGCTGGGTTCTGCCGACATTCGCCCGCAGTCTATGTCTCAGGTCTTTCACCCGAGCGCCAACGGTATCGCGCGCATCACGCTGTTCGCAGCGATCGTGGTCGTCGCCGCCAGCGGCCTGATCGTCTACGAACTCGGCAAGTCCGCCTATGTCACCAGGCAAGGCGAGGCCCGGCAGCAGCCGGTCCAGTTCAGTCACGCCCGCCACGTGGCGGGCAACGGCCTGGACTGCCGCTACTGTCATACCACCGCCGAGCGTTCGGGGGTCGCCGGCATCCCGCCGACGAAGACGTGTATCAACTGCCATTCGCAGATCCTCGCGCAGAGCGAGTACCTGGAAATCGTGCGCGCCAGCTATCGAACCGACACGTCGATCCCCTGGGTCAGGGTCCACGACCTGCCGGACTTCGTGTATTTCGACCACGGCATCCATGTGAACAAGGGCGTGGGATGCACGACCTGCCACGGCGAGGTCGACAAGATGCCGCTCATGTGGACGGTGCAGAGCCTCCAGATGGAATGGTGTCTCGATTGCCACCGGAGCCCCGAGAAGTACGTTCGCCCGCGCGACGCGGTGTTCCAGGTGAACTACCAGCCGCCGGCCGATCAGCTGGCGCTGGGCCGGAGACTGGTTGAGGAGTATCGGATACAGCGTGCGACCAGTTGCTCCACCTGCCACCGCTAGACGTCTGAAAGACCCCGGATGCGTTCACGAATGAGCGAACACCACGAACAGGATCTCGCCGCGATGACGGCGCGCCTGAAGACAGTGTCCGGCCCGGACTACTGGCGCAGCCTGGAGGAGCTGGCCGACACCGACACGTTCCGCGCGTTCCTGCATCGGGAGTTCCCCGAGCAGGCCTCTGAGTTCACCGACCCGGTCGGGCGGCGGCGGTTCCTGCGCGTGATGGGCGCCTCGCTGGCGCTGGCCGGCGTGAGCGCGTGCACGAAGCAGCCCGCCGAGACCATCCTGCCGTATGTCACGCCGCCTGAGGAGATCGTCCCGGGCCAGCCGCTGTTCTTCGCCACGGCCATATCGCGCTGCGGCGCAGCCACCGGCCTGCTCGTCGAAAGTCACGAGGGGCGCCCGACCAAGATCGAGGGCAACCCCGAACATCCGTCGAGCCTCGGCGCCACGGATCTGTTCGCTCAAGCGTCCATCCTGGGCCTGTACGACCCGGATCGGTCGCAGACCCTCACGCACAAGGGCGACATCCGCACCTGGAGCGCGTTTCTCGATGCCCTCCGGGCCGTCGGCCTGGCCAAGACGGCCGTCAAGGGAGCCGGCCTGCGGATTCTGACGGAAACCGTCGACTCGCCCACGCTGGCGCGGCAGATCCAGGACCTCCTGGCCGCCATGCCCGCCGCCCGGTGGCATCAGTTCGAGCCGGCCTGCCGTGACAACATGCGCGCGGGCAGCCGCCTGGCGTTTGGCACGACCGTCGGCACGCAATACCAGCTCGACAAGGCCAGGGTCATTCTGTCTCTGGACGGCGACTTCCTCGGCACGATGCCCGGTGCCGTGAGGTACACACGGGACTTTTCGACCGGCCGCCGGGTCCGCGGCTCCGACACCGAGATGAGCCGTTTGTTTGTCGTCGAGACCACCCCCAGCAACACGGGCGCGAAGGCCGATCATCGCCTGGCCGTCAAACCGAGCGAGATCGAGGCGGTAGCGCGGGCCCTCGCCGTCGTGACCGGCGTCGCGGGCGCCGAGGCCGGCGAGTTATCCGAAGCCGCCCGGAGATTCGTCAGCGCCGCTGGCGCCGACCTGGTCGGCCACCGGGGCGCGTCCGTCGTGATCGCCGGCGACGAGCAGCCGGCGCCGGTGCATGCGCTGGCCCACGCGATCAACGCCGCCCTCGGTAACGTCGGCACCACGGTCGTCTACAGCGAGACCGCCGAGGCCGAACCGATCGACCAGGTCGCGTCGCTGCGCGAACTCGTCGCTGACATGAACGCAGGCAAGGTCGACCTGCTGCTCATCCTGGGCGGTAACCCGGGCTACGATGCGCCGGCCGACCTCGGATTCGCCCAGGCTGTGTCGAAGGTGGCGTTCTCCGTGCACCTGGGGCTGTACGCGGACGAGACGTCGGCCCTGTGTCAATGGCACGTCCCGGCGGCCCACTTCCTGGAGATGTGGAGCGATGCCCGGGCCCAGGACGGCACGGTGTCAATCGTGCAGCCACTCATCGCTCCCCTGTACGGCGGCCGGTCCGCCCACGACGTGCTCGGGGCCCTGTCGGATACTCCTGGGCGCTCCGCGTACGAGCTGGTTCGCGACACATGGAGGGTCCAGGCCGCCGCGACGGGCATCCTGGATTTCGAGGCCTTCTGGCGCAAGTCCGTCCACGACGGGATCGTCCCGGGCACGCGGCGGGATCCGAAGGCGGTGACCATCGGCGACGTATGTGCGAACATCGGGACGCCGCCACCGCGGACGGAGGGGCTCGAGTTGACCTTCCGCGTCGATCCCACCATCCACGATGGCCGCTTCGCCAACAACGGGTGGCTCCAGGAGACGCCGAAACCGTTTACCAAGCTCACCTGGGACAACACGGTGCTGGTCGCCCCGGCGACCGCCAGGAGGCTCGGCCTCCAGAACGAGGAACTGGTCGAACTCACCGTTGGGGAGCGAACGGTGCGGGGCCCCGTCTGGGTCCTGCCCGGCCAGGCCGACGACACGGTGACCGTGCATCTCGGCTACGGCCGGACGCGGGGTGGGCGCGTGGCGAACGGCGTCGGATTCGACGTCTACCCGCTCCGCACGTCTCTTGCGATGTGGGCGGCCACGGGCGTAAGACTGGCGAAGGTTGGCCGACGCCTTCCGCTGGCCAGCACGCAGCTTCACCATGGCCTGGAGGGACGTGCGCTCATCCGGGCGGGTTCGGTCGAGCAGTATCGGAAGGACCCCGGGTTCGTGCACGCCATGGAACCGGACCCGGCCAGGACCCTCACGATGTACCAGCCGCACGAGGGCACTGGCTACGCGTGGGGGATGGCCGTCGACCTGAATGCCTGCACCGGCTGCAACGCCTGCGTGGTGGCCTGCACCGCGGAGAACAACGTGCCGGTGGTCGGTAAGGAGCAGGTGGCCAGGGGCCGCGAGATGCACTGGCTCCGGGTCGACACCTACTACAAGGGCAGCGAGGACGCGCCCGAGGCGTATCACCAGCCGGTGATGTGCCAGCACTGCGAACACGCGCCCTGCGAGGTGGTGTGCCCGGTGGCGGCCACCGTCCACAGCGATGAAGGCCTCAACGACATGGTCTACAACCGCTGTGTGGGGACGCGCTACTGCTCGAACAACTGCCCCTACAAGGTCCGCCGGTTCAATTTCCTCTTGTACCAGGACTGGGACACCCCCAGCCTGAAGCTCGGCCGCAACCCCGACGTCTCGGTCCGGAGCCGCGGCGTCATGGAGAAGTGCACCTACTGCGTGCAGCGAATCAACCGGGCGAAGATCGAGTCTCGAATGGAAGGCCGGGACGTGCGCGACGGCGAGATTGTGACCGCATGCCAGCAGACGTGCCCGGCCGAGGCCATCGTCTTCGGGAACATCAACGACCCCGAGAGCCGCGTGTCGCGGCTGCGCGCAGAGGCCTTGAGCTACTCACTGATTGGCGAGCTGAACACGCGCCCGCGCACGACGTACCTGGCGGCACTGAAGAACACGAATCCTGCGCTGGGCGGGCCGGCGGGGGACGAAGAGCACGGGTGAGAGAAGAAGACAGAATTCAGAAGACAGCAGACAGAAGGAAATACGGCGAGACGAGTTGAGCCGGCGGAAGCGGGGGGCAGGTATCCCCATTCTGTCTCCTGTCTTCTGTCTCCTGTCTTCTGACGAGGATCAACCGAATGTCCGCACCCAACGCGACGTCGATTGTGAGTGGCGCCTCGCGCGAGAGGCCATCCGCGTACCTGGCGCCGGGCCACACGTTCGCGTCCATCACCGACAAGATCAGCTCGATCGTCCTCACGCAGAAGACCTCGAAGGGCTGGCTGCTCGGCGTCGCGGTGTCGGCGGCCTTCGCCGGTCTGTTGCTCGTGTCCATCGGCTATCTGTTCGTCGAGGGCATCGGCATCTGGGGCAACAACATCCCGGTCGGCTGGGCCTTCGACATCACGAACTTCGTCTGGTGGATCGGGATCGGGCATGCGGGGACGCTGATTTCGGCGATTCTCCTGCTGCTCCGCCAGCAGTGGCGCACGTCGATCAACCGCTTCGCCGAGGCGATGACGCTGTTCGCCGTCGCCTGTGCCGGGTTGTTTCCGTTGATCCACGTCGGGCGGCCGTGGCTGGCTTACTGGCTGCTGCCGATTCCGAACACCATGGGGATGTGGCCGCAGTTCAGGAGCCCCCTCATCTGGGACGTGTTCGCGGTCTCGACCTACGCGACGGTCTCGGCGCTGTTCTGGTTCGTGGGCCTCATCCCTGACCTCGCCACGCTGCGCGACCGGGCAACGTCGAGGATCGGCCGCGGCATCTACGGCATGCTGGCCATGGGCTGGCGCGGGTCCGCCATGCACTGGCACCGCTACGAGCTGGCGTACCTGTTGCTCGCCGGCCTCGCCACGCCGCTTGTCGTCTCCGTCCACACGGTCGTGAGCTTCGACTTCGCGGTGTCCCTCCTGCCGGGCTGGCACACGACGGTGTTCCCGCCCTACTTCGTGGCTGGTGCCATCTACTCGGGTTTCGCGATGGTGCTCACGCTCGCCATCCCGATCCGCGCGGCGTCCGGGCTGGGCGACTTCATCACGATGAAGCACCTCAACGTGATGGCGAAGGTCATGCTGGCGACGGGTCTCATCGTGGCCTACGGCTACACCATCGAGGCCTTCATCGCCTGGTACAGCGGCAACCACTTCGAGAAGTTCATGATGTGGAACCGCGTCACGGGACCGTACGGCTGGGCCTACTGGATGCTGATCCTGACGAACATCGCCATCCCGCAACTGCTCTGGTTCAGGCGGTTTCGGACGAACGTCCTCGTGTTGTGGCTGATCTCGATCGTCATCAACATCGGCATGTGGCTGGAGCGCTTCGTGATCATCGTCACGAGCCTGCACCGCGACTTCCTCCCTTCGTCGTGGGGCATGTTCACCCCGACGTTCTGGGATTGGGCGACCTACGCCGGCACGATCGGGTTGTTCCTCCTGCTGATGCTCCTCTTCATCCGCGTCCTGCCGATGATTGCCATCTTCGAGATGCGAACGCTCGTGCCAGGGGCGAGGGTGAGGGAGCACTAAGACGGGATTCGGGATCCCCGGGGATACGGACATGATGGAGAGCGGCCTCTACGGCCTCTTGGCCGAATTCGACAGTCCGACGGCCCTGGTGCGCGCCGCCCGAAGGGCGCGCGAGGCCGGCTACCGGAAGATGGACGCGTATTCGCCGATGCCCATCGAGGAGCTACACGGGGCCCTTGGCTTGCCACGGACCAGGCTAGGCTGGCTCGTGCTCGGCGGCGGCCTGACCGGCCTGGCAGCGGGCTACGGACTCCAGTACCTGACGTCGACCGTCGTGTATCCACTGAATGTCGGCGGACGGCCGTTCCACAGCTGGCCGGCCTTCATCGTGCCGACCTTCGAGACCGTCATCCTGTTCTCGGCCCTGACCGCCGTCTTCGGGATGATCTTCCTGAACGGCCTGCCCATGCCGTACCACCCGGTCTTCAACGCGAAGCGGTTCGCGATGGCCAGCCGGGATCGGTTCTTCCTGTGCATCGAGGCCGCGGACCCGCGGTTCGACCGGGCGGTGACGCGGCAGTTCCTTGAGAGCCTGGAGCCGCGCGAGGTGTCCGACGTTGAGCGCTGATTCCTCGATCATGCCTGCCTCCGGGACGCGCACGCACGCAGGGTTCGCGAGACGCCCCTTCCTCGCCGCATGCTGCCTGGCTCTTGGTCTGCTGGCCGCCGGCTGCCGGCAGGACATGCACGACCAGCCGAGGTACAAGCCGTATGCCAGGAGCGATTTCTTCAGCGACCGGCGGGCATCGCGCGCCCTCGTCCCGGGCACGATTGCCCGCGGCCATCTGCGTGACGATGCACTGCTCTACGAGGGCAAGGTGGACGGTCAATTGTCGACGGTCTTCCCCTTCCCGGTCACGGCCGAGGTCATGGCGAGGGGTCGGGAGCGCTTCGACGTCTTCTGCTCGGCCTGTCACGGCTTCACCGGCACGGGTGACGGGATGATCGTCCGCCGCGGTTACCGGCGGCCCACGTCGTTCCACGACGAGCGGCTCCGGCAGGTGCCGCCCGGCTACATCTACGACGTGGTCACGAACGGGTTCGGCGCCATGCCCGACTACGCCACGCAGATTCCGGTCCGAGACCGGTGGGCGATCGTGGCGTACCTGAAGGCGCTCCAGCGCAGTCAGCACGCCACGATGGCGGATGTGCCGGAGGCCGAGCGCGGCAGGCTCGAGTCGGTCGGGCAGCGCTGACGGAGACTGGAACGCAAGCGAGCGATACGACATGCAGCACGCGACCTACGCCCCGCCCGCCAGCCTCGACACCCTCCGCCAGCGCTCCCTCCTCGTGGGCGTGGCCGGGATCGTCGTCGCCGGTGCCGGGGCCGTCATCAGTCCGGGCCAGTTCTTCCATTCGTACCTGCTGGCCTTCTTGTTCTGGCTCGCCGCGTCCCTCGGCGGGCTCGCGCTGACGATGCTCCACCACATGTCCGGCGGAGGGTGGGGAGTCGTCATCCGGCGCATCCTGGAGTCGGCCGCGCGAACGCTGCCGTGGATGGCGGTCTTCTTCGTGCCCATCGTGTTCGGCATGAGGGAGCTGTACCCGTGGGCGGACGCCCAGAAGGCGGCAGCGGATCACATCCTGGCGCAGAAGGCCGCCTATCTGAACACGCCCTTCTTCCTCGCGCGCGCCGCGCTGTATTTTGCGATTTGGATCGGCCTTTCCTTCTTCCTCACGCGCTGGTCGGCCGATCAGGATCGGACGGGCGATCCAGCCCTGGCGAACCGCATGACACGGATGAGCGCCGGCGGCCTTGTCCTCTACGTGCTCTCGATGACCTTCGCCTCAATCGACTGGGCGATGTCGCTCGAGCCGCACTGGTTCTCCACCATGTACGGCTTCCTGTTCGTGATTGGCCAGGCGCTGATGGGTCTCGCGGTGGCCATCGTCATGGCAGACCGTCTGTCGCAAGAGGCGCCCATGGCGGACGTGTACCACAAGGGTCACTTCCACGATTTCGGCAAGCTGCTCTTCGCGTTCACGATGGTCTGGGCGTATCTCGCCTTTTCGCAGTTCCTGATCATCTGGTCGGCGGACCTGCCCGAGGAGATCCCGTGGTACCAGCACCGGATCGCGCACGGCTGGCAGTACATCGGCCTGGGTCTCGTGGTGTTCCATTTCGCCGTGCCGTTTCTCGTGCTGCTGTCGAGTCGCACGAAGAAGAACTCGACGGTGCTGGCCCGGGTGGCGCTCTGGCTGATTCTGATGCGCTTAGTCGACCTGTTCTACCTGGTTGGGCCGGAGGCGTACCCGGACCGCCTGAGGGTCCACTGGATCGATCTGGCCGCCGCGATCGGGCTCGGTGGCATCTGGGTGTCGCTGTTCCTGACGAACCTCAGGAACAGCGGGTCGTTGCTGCCCGTGCGCGACGAGGGGTGCGCACGCGCGCTCGAGGCGCCCGCCGGACATTGAGGGCAGACGCCGGGCCATCGGTAATGAGTGGGGCCGCGGCCTGCGGCCGGAGGGGACGAGACGGTGATCCTTGCCCAGAATTCAGGAGACAGGAGACCCGACTCCGCCAACCGCGCTGCCGCGCGGCTCCGTCGAGGCAGGCAGGAGACAGAATGGGGTGAGCCGGCCTGATCGGCCCCGGCGCGCCGAAGCCCGCTGGGCGGAGGCGGCCAGCCTCCTTGTCGGCCCTCACGGGCCGGACGAGACGAGGACGGGTTCACAACCGAGCGGGTGGCGCCGGACGGGCGCCCGCCGCGGCGGAAGACCCTCAGCCGTGGTCGTGTTTGTGGGTCTGAGCAGCGGTGGGCTGTCCGGCGACAGGACCCGCGAGGGAAGGACCACAGATGAGCCCTGGATGTCGGGATCGAACATGACAGCACATACGGATGGACACGACAACGATCGCTCGGCCGGCAGAGGCTACGAGACCCGCGACGTCAAGGCCGGCGCGCTCTCCAAGGCCCTCCTCGCACTGGCCATCGTGGTCGTCGGCACCTATGCGATGACGGTGGGGCTTTTCCGCTTCTTCTCATCACGTGAGGACGTCAAGGCGGGCGACGCCCCCCCGGCCGTCAACCGGGGGGCGCCGGCCGACGAGCAGCAGAAGTGGCCGGAGCCGCGGATCCAGGCGAATCCGGCCGGCGACATGGCGCGATTGCGTGCAGACCAGGATGCGGTGCTGCGGTCCTACGGCTGGGTCGATCGGCAAGGTGGAGTCGTTCGCATCCCCATCGACGTCGCCATGAGGCTCGTTCTCGACGAGGGGCTGCCCATTCGTCAGCCCGAGACCGCCCCCCCGGCGGCGGGCACGCCGGAACCCGTGACGTCGCCTGCGGGCGGCGGTTCTCAGAAGATGGACCGATGAAGTTCCCCACGCTCCTTCTCGCCCTCACGCTGACATGCACCGGCAGCCTCGACGCCCAGCGGCCGCGGTTCACCGGCGGCGCGGGTGGAGGGCCCGACCCGGGTTCGCCGTCCGAACTGGTGCCGGACATCCTGGCAAAGGTCGGCATCGACCAGAAGCTCGACGCCCAGGTTCCGCTCGATCTGGCGTTCCGCGATGATGCGGGTCGCACGGTGAAGCTGGCTGACTACTTCGGCACGAAGCCCGTGGTCCTGTCGCTGGTCTACTACGAGTGCCCGATGCTGTGCACCCAGGTCCTCAACGGAGCCGTCGCGGCATTCAAGGTGCTGAACTTCACCATCGGCGACGAGTACGAGGTCGTCACCGTCAGTTTCAATCCGAAGGAGACCCCCGCCCTCGCTGCACAGAAGAAGTCGACCTACGTCGCGAAGTACGGCCGCAAGGAGTCGGCCCCCGGGTGGCACTTCCTGGTGGGCGATCAGGCGTCGATCGATTCGCTGGCCGACTCGGTCGGCTTCCGCTACACCTTCGACGACACGACCCAGCAGTACGTCCACGCGAGTGCGCTGATGGTGCTCACGCCAGGCGGCCGGGTGTCGAAGTACTTCTACGGCATCGAGTACCCACCCAAGGACCTAAGGCTCGGCCTCATCGAGGCGTCCGACGGCAAGATCGGGAACCCGGTCGACCAGGTGCTGCTCTACTGCTTCCACTACGATCCCCACGCAGGCAAGTACAGCATGATCGTCATGAACGTGCTTCGGCTCGGGGCTGCTGTCACCATTCTCCTGGTCGGTGGCTTCATGGTGCTGATGTGGGGCCGGGATCGCCTGAAAGCGAAGAGCGCGGCGGCGGAGGCGCAGTAATCGCGTATGCCTCAGACCCAAATCTTCCCTGAACAGGCATCCACGATGGCCACGCGCGTGGACGCGCTGTACTTCTTTCTCGTCGCGATCACGGCCTTCTTCACCATTCTGATCTCCGCCGCTGTGATCTACTTCGCCATCAAGTACCGGCGGAAAGCCAGGGAGGAGGCCGGCGAGAGTGTCCACGGCGCTATGTGGCTCGAGGCGACGTGGACCATCATCCCGCTGTTGATCGTCCTGTTCATCTTCGGCTGGAGCACCACGGTGTTCTTCTCGATGGCTCGCCCGCCAGCCGATTCGATGGACGTCTACGTGGTGGGCAAGCAGTGGATGTGGAAGTTCCAGCATCCCGACGGCCACTCCGAAGTCAACGAACTCCACGTGCCGGTCGGCGTCAACATCAGGTTGACGATGACCTCCCAGGACGTGATCCACGACCTCTACATCCCCGATTTCCGCGTGAAGGCGGACGTGCTGCCCGGCCGGTACACCCACATGTGGTTCAACGCGACCAAGCCGGGCAAGTACCGCCTCTTCTGCGCCGAGTACTGCGGCACGAACCATTCGGGCATGGGCGGGTGGGTGAGGGTGATGGAACCGGCCGACTATCAGAAGTGGCTGGCCGGCGCCATGGGCACGGGCACGATGGCCCAGACGGGCGAGAAACTCTTCAACGACCTCGCCTGCTCGACCTGTCACAAGGCGGATACCACCGGCCGCGGCCCGACCCTCCTCGGGCTGTTCGGCAAGGCTGTGGCTCTCGAAGGCGGGCGCGCGGTTGAAGCCGACGAGGCCTACCTGCGCGAGTCCATCGTGAACCCGCGGGCCAAGATGGTGAGGGGCTTCCAGCCTCTGATGCCGACCTTCCAAGGCCTCATCACCGAAGAGAACCTGCTGCTGCTTATCGAGTACATCAAGTCGCTGAAGGCCGTGCCGTCGAATGCCACTGGCATCGTGGCGGTTGAACCCGCCGACACTGGCACGACGGCCGCTCCGGCGAAGAAGTAGACGCCATGGAAACCGCTCCGACCCTCCACGCGAACTACCTGACGGATGGCTTCGGCCTGAAGTCCTGGCTGCTGACGAAGGACCACAAGCGCATCGCGATTCTGTACCTGATCAGCGTATCCGCCTTCTTCGTGCTCGGCGCGGTCTTCGCGGGTCTCATCCGTCTCGAACTGCTCACGCCGGCCGGCGACCTCGTCGAATCGGACGTCTACAACAAGGCGTTCACGATGCACGGGGTCGTCATGGTGTTCTTCTTCCTGATCCCCGCCATTCCGGCCGTCCTGGGCAACTTCCTGGTGCCGCTCCAGATCGGCGCCCGCGATCTGGCGTTTCCGCGGATCAATTTGTTGAGCTGGTACGTCTACGTCTTCGGCGGGATCTTCACGCTCGTCGCGCTCGTCATGGGCGGCGTCGATACGGGGTGGACGTTCTATACGCCGTACAGCAGCGCGTTCTCGAACTCGAACGTCGCGCTCGTGGTGGTGGGGATCTTCATCAACGGCTTCTCGTCGATCCTCACGGGCCTCAACTTCGTCGTCACGATCCACAAGATGCGGGCGCCGGGGATGACGTGGTTCCGCCTGCCGCTGTTCATCTGGGCGCACTACGCCACCGCGCTCATCATGATTCTCGGCACGCCGGTGGTGGCGATCACGCTTGTGATGGTGGGAGCCGAGCGTGTGCTGGGGCTCGGCATCTTCGATCCGAAGCTGGGCGGCGACCCGGTGCTCTTCCAGCACCTCTTCTGGTTCTACTCGCACCCGGCCGTCTACATCATGATCCTGCCCGCCATGGGCGTGATGTCGGAGCTGGTCGCGGCCTTCTCGCGCAAGGCGATCTTCGGCTACCAGGTCGTGGCCTATTCGAGTCTGGGCATTGCGGCGGTGGGCTTCCTGGTCTGGGGCCATCACATGTTCGTGAGCAGCCAGTCGGTGTACGCGGCCATGGCGTTCTCACTGCTCTCGTACCTGGTGGCGATTCCGTCGGCCATCAAGGTCTTCAACTGGACGGCGACCCTCTACAAGGGATCGATCTCGTTCGAGGCCCCGATGATCTATGTCTTCGGGTTCATCGGTCTCTTCCTGATTGGCGGCCTCACGGGTCTGTTCCTCGCCGCACTTGCGGTCGACGTCCATGTCACGGACACCTACTTCGTCGTCGCGCACTTCCACTACATCATGGTGGGCGGTACGATCATGATGTACCTAGGCGGCGTCCACTACTGGTGGCCCAAGATCTTCGGCAGGACGTACCCTGAGGGGCTCGCCAAGGTCGCCGCGGTCGTGATCTTCGTGGGATTCAACCTCACCTTCTTCCCGCAGTTCATCGTCGGCTACCTGGGTATGCCGCGGCGCTACCACGCGTACCCGCCGGAGTTCCAGTTGTGGAACATCCTGTCGAGCGCGGGGGCGGCCTTGCTGGCCATCGGGTACGCCCTGCCGTCGACCTACCTGCTCTGGTCACTCGTCAAGGGAAAGCCGGCGGCGCCGAACCCGTGGGGAGCCAAGGGGCTGGAGTGGGAAACCCCGTCGCCGCCGCCAACGCACAACTTCACGGCGACGCCGGTCGTGAACGAGCCGCCTTACCACTACGCCAAGTGAGGATGTGATGGCAGCCGCGCACGACATTCATCATCCGTATCTGCAGCACCACTTCAACGATCTCGAGCAGCAGTTCGAGGCGTCGGCGCTCGGGATGTGGGTCTTCCTGGTGACGGAAATCCTGTTTTTCGGGGGCCTCTTCACCGCCTACATGGTCTATCGGATGCAGTACGCGCAGGCCTTCGCCGAGGCCAGCGGGCATCTCGACATCGTGCTGGGCGGTGTGAACACGGGCGTCTTGATCGGCAGCTCCCTGACGATGGCCATGGCCGTGTGGGCGGCGCAGCAGGGTAGGCGTCGTGCCCAGGTGACGTACCTGCTTGCAACAATCGGGCTGGGCGCGGCGTTCCTCGGGATCAAAGTGGTCGAATACAGCCACAAGTTCGAGGACGGTTTGATCCCGGGGGCGAACTTCCGTTTCGACGGGCTGGATCCGATCCACGCCCAACTGTTCTACTCGCTGTACTTCGTCATGACCGGCCTCCACGCGCTGCACATGATCGTCGGCATCGGCATCATGGCCGTCCTCACCTGGATGGCGTGGCGGGGCCGCTTCACCAGTGGTTACCACACGCCGGTCGAGGTCAGCGGCCTCTACTGGCACTTCGTGGACATCGTCTGGATCTTCCTGTTCCCGCTGCTGTACCTGATCGACAGGCACGGGCCGGGGACGATGCACTGAGGCCGGGATTCGGGATTCGGGAGCGACATGGCGACACACGCGGCAACCGGCGGCAACGGCGAACCTCAGGGCGCAACGCACTTCGTGTCCCCCCGCCTCTACGTGACGATCTTCCTCATCCTGATGGTGCTGACCGCTGTCACGGTCGGGGCCGCCTTTCTGGATCTCGGACCATTCAACACCGTGGTCGCCCTGCTCATCGCCTGCAGCAAGATGACGCTGGTCGTGCTGTACTTCATGCACGTCCGCTACAGCAGCCGGCTGACATGGGCCGTCATTGGCAGCGGGTTCTTCTGGCTGGCCCTGCTGCTCGGCCTCACGCTGAGCGACTACCTCACGCGCGGGACGGGATGGCTCAGGTACGGGTAAGGGCGCGGTCCCCGATCCCCGGTCCCCGGTCCCCGTTCGTGGTCCCAGGTCCCTGTTCTCCGTGCTATAAGTGAGTGATCCCTCGCGCCCGGGGGCGTACTCGCCGGGCGCGGCCCCATCAACCAGATCGACTCAGATCGCCCCGGAGGAGCGGTGAGATGGCCGACAGCCTGCTCTTTCTCACTGAACTCATGGGCATGCGCGTCTACGACCTCAAGGGCCGCCGCATCGGCCGGGTGCGTGACGCCGGCGTCGTGCCGCGCGTGCACCCGTCCCGGGTCGACCGCTTCCTGGTCGGCGGCGAGTGGAACTGGTGGACGATCCGCCACGATCAGGTCGCGTCCATCTCCATCGACGGGATCTATTTGCGCGACGAGCAGGTCACGCCGTACCACGACGACGAGAATATGCTCCGCATCGTGCGGGACCTGCTCGATCAGCAGATCATTGACGTGCACGGCCGCAAGGTCGTCCGCGTCACTGACCTCACCTTTGCGCTCAGTCGCGTCAACGATCACGACGCCCTGTTCGTCTCGGAAGTGGATGTCGGCCTGCGCAGCATGTTCCGGCGGTTGACCCAGGGCATCCTCCCGCCTCGCCTCATCCGGCGGCTGATGATGCGGATCACGCCGAACTCCATCCGCTGGGAGTTCGCCAACATGATCGAGCCGGACCCGCAGCGGCGGCTCCGGCTGAACATCTCCCACAAGGGCCTCGAGGAGATGCACCCGGCCGACCTGGCCGATATCGTCGAGGAACTGAGCCACGAGGACCGTGAGGCCATTTTCGAGGCCATCGACAGCGAGGTGGCGGCCGAGACGCTTTCGGAGGTCGAAGACCCGAAGATGCAGGCCGCGATCCTCGAGTCTCTCGATGCGGACCGGGCCGCGGAGATCGTCGAGGAGATGGAGGCCGACGAAGCCGCCGATGTCCTGGGCGAGATGGAGGACGCGGCGTCCGAGGCCATTCTCGAGGAGATGGACGCCGAGGAGAAGGAAGAGGTCGAGGAGCTGCTCGAGTTCGACGAGGACTCAGCCGGCGGCCTGATGAACACGCACTTCTTCGCGCTCTCGGAGGGCGCAACGGTGGCAGACGCCGTCAGGATGGTCCGGGAGCACGCCGACTACGTGGACTCCCTGACCACCGTGTTCCTGACGGACCAGGGAGGCCGACTGACGGGCGCTCTCCCGGTGGGGCGCCTGCTGCTCGTCGAGCCGACGACGGTGCTCAAGACGCTGGTCTGGGACGAGGAGGTTATCTCCGCGCCGGTGACCGAGCGGGGCGACCGAGTCACCGAGCTGGTCCACAAGTACAACCTCATGGCGCTTCCGGTGGTCGACGAGTCGGGGCACCTGGTTGGCGCGGTCACGGCCGACGATGTGATCGCCGTGTTGAGGGAGGACTAGGGTGGGCTTCCTGCAGCGCCTGTGGGACCGGCTGCCCCGCCCGCTGGTCGTCTTCTTCGCCGTCATCGGCCCCGGCTTCATCACGGCCATGGTCGACAACGATGCAGGAGGCATTTACACCTACTCGGAAGCCGGCGCCCGTTTCGGGTACACGCTGCTGTGGACTCTCCCCCCCATTGCGCTGCTGCTGGTCATCACCCAGGAGATGAACGCCCGCATGGGGGCCGTGACGGGCAAGGGCCTGTCCGACCTCATCCGCGAGGAGTTCGGCCTGCGCAAGACGTTCCTGGTCATGGCCTTGCTCGTGCTGGCGAACCTGACGAACGTCATGGCGAACTTCGCGGGCGTGGCAAGTGCCCTCGAGCTCTTCCACGTCAGCCGTCACCTCTCGGTGCCGCTGGCGGCGGTGGCCGTGTGGTTCCTCGTCGTCAAGGGCACGTACCAGAGCGTCGAGAAGATCTTCCTTGGCGCGTGCGTCACCTACATTGCCTACATCGTCGCGGCGGTGCTGATCAGCCCGGACTGGGAGGCGTCGGCACTGGCCAGCGTCAGGCCCGTCCTTCTCTGGGACTCCGCCTACCTCGTGCTCCTCGTCGGCCTTATCGGCACGTCGGTGGCACCCTGGATGCAGTTCTACCTGCAGGCCGCCGTCGTCGAGAAGGGCATCACCGCCAAGGAGTACATCGAGTCCCGGATCGAGGTCGTCGTTGGCTGCGTGGTCATGGTGGTCGTGGCGTTCTTCATCATCGTGGCATGTGCCGCAGCCATCTGGAGCCGGGGTCCGCGGTCCATTTCCAGCGCAGCCGAGGCCGCGAACGCGCTGAGGCCGTTCGGCGAGTACGCGTACCTGCTCTTCAGCGCCGGACTGCTGAACGCCTCGCTCTTCGCGGCCAGCATCCTGCCGCTGTCAACGGCCTACTCCGTGTGCGAGGGCCTCGGATTCGAGGCCGGTGTCAACAAGCGCTTTCGCGAGGCTCCGATCTTCTACTGGCTCTACACGCTCCTGATCGTCGTGGGTGCCGGCGTGGTCCTCCTGCCAGGATTCCCGCTGGTGAAGATGATCCTCTTCTCGCAGGTCGTGAACGGCCTCCTGCTGCCCCTCGTGCTCATCTTCATGATCAAGCTGGTCAACAACCGCAACCTGATGCACGAGTGGGTCAACCCGCGCTTCTACAACTGGGTCGCCTGGGGCGCGGTGGTCATCCTGATTGGCTTGACGGTGATGCTGCTGGGGATGTCGGTCAAGGATGTGTCCTTCGTTCCGTTCGCCGTCTCCGAACCACGCGTGGGCGGAGGTTCGGTATTGTGATGTCCGATCTCCCGACCTCCGGATTGGGGCTGACCGCACCAGCGGTCCCGCGAGTACCCGGGTCAGTTGCCGCCGCGACCGGCCGCGGCGGGCACGAAGCGCGCCAGGTTCCCCGGCGTCGCGCGGCCCATCTCGCCCGGTGTTCCGATGCCGACCATCGCGTTGATGTCGGCGGCGCTCCAGCCGGCTTTCACGAGCCCCATGTAGAGCGTCTTCGTGGCCTCGTCGCGATCCTCCCCGGCTCCCATCGAGAGCAGCAGGTTCTCCTTTCCCAGCCAGCCTTTCACGGCCTCGAGCTGCTGCACGCACCCGGCGACGTCGTTCACCTCGCACGCGATAGCCGCCGCGGCCCTGTTCTTCTTGAACTTCTCCACGAGTGCCGCGTCCATCACGGGCGGCGCCGTGATCAAGATCGGCTTCGTCGCCGCATCAAGCACGCTCGCCACCAGGCTCGCCGAGGGCCGCACCAGGTTGAGGACGATGTTGCCGGCCTCCATGATCTTGAGGGCTTCCCTGCCGGCCGTCGAAACGGTGTCGCCGAACCAGACACCATCACCACCGACGACATCGACGCGCCCGATACCCAGGGTCAGGACGGCCAGGTCCATCAGGCATGAGCTGCCCTGGAACACGCTGGCGTCGCGGATGCCGCTCGCCACGCGCGAGGTCGCCCCTCCCCGGCCGCTCATTCCGCCGCGCCCCGTCTGCGTGCCGGCCTGAAGGAGCCGGAATCGCTCGGCCACCAGACCCAGCAGTTCGTCGTGCGTGGTCGCCCGGACGGACTGCCAGCCCCGCTGGGTGCCGCCGACCATATCCGGCACGGAAAAGCGGAGGGCCTGATACAGAGTCTGCCGGCTGGGAATCAGCAGGTCGACCTGGGTTTCGTTGGCCAGGTTCAGCGCGCCCTGCAGGACAAACTGGCCGGTCTTGCGCAGGATCTCGGGTTCGATCTTCGCCGGGTCATCTCCCGCGTCGTGGTAGTCCGGATGGCCCGCCGCTCCGGCGGTCATGAGTGCGAGCGCCTCGATACCCAACTCGATGAACGCCGAGTGGTCGCTGCCGCCAGGCCCGCCGGTCGAGGGATCGACGGCCGCGATGACATCCGCGTCCTGATCGCGCGTGATGACCTTCCAGATCTCCGGGAAATTCAGCGCGCCAGGCGCACCGATTCTCTCGCCAAGGCCTACCATGTCCATGTTGAAGTAGGTGACGACCGAGTCCATCTTGACGCCATCGGTGGGGTGCTGCACGTAATAGCGCGACCCGAGGAGGCCCTGTTCCTCTCCCGTCCACAGGCAGAAGATGATCGTGCGCTTCGGTTGAACCCTGTTGACGGCCAGCAGCCGTGCCACCTCCAAGGTCACGGCGGCGCCCGAGGCGTTGTCATCGGCGCCGTTGAAGACGACGCCGTCGCGCATGCCGGTATGGTCGAGGTGCCCGCCCATGATCACGTACTGGCCCTTGAGCGTCGGATCGGTGCCTTCGATCTTCGCAATGACGTTCCGGCCGATGTTGTTCTTGAGCGCCTCGCTATAGTTCGTCACCGACGTGTAGCCCTTCACCCGGGCGATGACGCCCGTGCGGCCCGAGTGCGGCTTCCTGTTCTTGATATCGGCCCGGATCCGAGCCAGCCGAGCGTCGAACCCGCGAGCCGACTCCTGCGGGTCGCGCCACATGACGGCCCGGAAGACGGCGTCACTGACATTCGAGACGAAGATGAACGGCTTGCCGAACCTCTGCGGCTCCGCACCACCCCTGCCGCCCCCGAAGGCGGCCGGGCCAACCCCGCCACGGCCCGTGGCCGTGCCCGCGGGTGCGGGCGGCGTGTAGAGCAGGAGCGCGGCCGCTCCCTTCTCCGACGCCACGGCGGCCTTCTTCAGGTCGGCGGATTCCTCGGCCCACTCTTCCTTGGGTGCGGCCGCTTGACCAGAGTCCGTGCGCGGCGTGCTGCCCATCCCCGGTCGAATGTCGGGCGCGGAGGTGGGTGAGCCTCGGAGCGCCAGCACGATCTTGCCCCTCACGTCGACGCCTGCGTACTCGTCCAGACCCTTGGCCGGCGCCGAGATGCCGTAGCCGACGAAGACCACATCCGACTGGGCTTCCGCGCGGGCCGAAGATCGGCCATCCACCGTGAAGTCCCCTTCTCGGACGTAGAACGACCGTCCGCCGACCGTGAGGCTTGGAACGCCCGTCGTCCACGTGAAGCTCGCCCGGGCTCCGGTCATCGGCACGGCCTGGAAGAACGTGCCGTTCTCTCCGGCGGGCTTCAGGCCCCACTGCATGAGCTGCGCGGCGGCCCAGTCCGCCATGCGTTCATAGCCGGGCGTGAGCGTCCGGCGACCCTCTTGCTGGTCGGACGCCAGATGGGTGATGTAACCCTTGATGATCGTGCCGTCCACCCTGATCGACGTTGGACCGGCCACGACAGGGATGATGAGAGCAATGGCCAGGCACACGCCAAGCCCCAGGCGGAACAGGTGACGCGTCATTCGCTACCTCGCTACCGGGGGCGTCTGGACACGCGACAGCCATCGGCCGGGGGCAGGACCGCAACCGACACTACGACGGTCACGAGGCCGGAGTTTACCCGAGTCTATCCGACCTTCCTGGCCAGCTTGAGTTCGCCCGACTCGCCTTGTTCGGTCGTCCAGGTGCCGGCCATCGTGTCGCCGTCGACCTTGAGCGAGATCCGCACGAGGAACGACGCGGTCCCGTCGGACACGCCGATGTCGAAGGTGAGGGTTCCCTCCTTGTACGACACGTTCTTGATCTCCGTGCCGACGATCATGCCCGCTGCATCGGCACAGGTGCCAGTGTAGGTGTCGGCCTCCCGTTTTAGGTCGAGCGTGATCGCATCCTCACCGACGTTGGGAACGAGGGTCATCCCGATCCACGTTCCGGTCAGGTCAGCAGGGGCTTGCGCAGCGGCCCCGACACTGACCGCAACCGTCAGGACCAGGACCGCCCACGCCATGCTCGTCGTCATCGGCTTCATCGTCGCCTCCTCGTAAACTGCCGCGCTCCCTCCCCGGGGACACCATCCTCCGGGCTCGAGTGCCGATTGGGGGGTGGGGCAAAACTACCACATCTCCTGGGTCCAATCCTGCCCTATAATCGGCCCCCGCACCCCTGAGACGCTGGGAGGCCGCCCATGAGATTGACCCGATCCCTTGCCGTAGCCCTGCTGCTGGCCGCCGCGCTGGCGGGCCAGGCCCTCGTCGGCTCCGAACAGCCGGCGGCGATTCCGACTGCCACGCCGGCGGGCCCCTTCGACGCCTTGCACTTCCGAGAGATCGGCCCGGCCTCGATGTCGGGCCGCATATCCGACCTCGCCGTGTATGAGGCCGATTCCACCATCTACTACGTCGGTACGGCGCACGGTGGCGTATGGAAGACGACCAACAGCGGCACGACCTTCGAGGGCCAGTTCCAGGACCAGGGTCTGATGTCGATTGGCGATGTCGAGATCTCCCAGTCCAACCCCGATCTGGTGTGGGTCGGCACGGGTGAGTCCAACAACCGTCAGAGCACGTCCTGGGGGGACGGCGTCTACAAGTCGACGGACGGGGGCCGGACCTACGTCAACATGGGTCTGCGCACGTCGCGCCACATCAATCGCATCGTCATCGACCCCCGCGACACCAACGTCGTGTTCGTGGCGGCAACCGGCAGCCTCTGGGGTCCAGGCGGTGAGCGCGGCGTCTACAAGACCGCGGACGGGGGCAAGACCTGGAGGCAGGTGCTCAAGGTCGACGACGACACGGGTGCGAACGATCTCGTCATGGACCCAGTCGACCACAGGATCCTGTACGCCTCCACGTACCAGAGGCGCCGCACGGCATGCTGCATGAACGGAGGCGGACCGGGAAGCGCCATCTGGAAGTCGATCGACGCCGGAGAGACGTGGACGAAACTCGAGAAGGGCATCCCTCAGGGTCCGCTTGGCCGCATCGCCCTCGATGTCTACCGGCGACGGCCGAACATCCTGTACGCCACGATTGAGGGGCCGTCGGCCCAGGCTGCCGGGCGTGGCGGGTCCGGAGTGCCCTCCGGAGCAGAGCAAGGCCCCGGCGCGGCCGCAGCCGCCGCCGGGCAAGCCGGCGGTGGCCGGGGCCAGGCCACGCTCAATACGTTGCCGACCGGCCTGTACCGGTCGGACGACGCCGGCGCGACATGGAGGAAGGTCAACAACGCCAATCCCAGGCCGATGTACTTCAGCCAGGTACGCGTGGATCCGAACGACCCCGATGTGGTTTACCTGGGCGGCGTCGGCCTCCACCAGACGCTCGACGGCGGCAAGACGATGGCCACCGATGTGGCCCGCTCGACACACGACGACGTGCATGCGATCTGGATCAATCCGGCGAACTCCAAACACGTGCTCATCGGCAACGACGGCGGCCTGGCCGTGTCTTATGACAGGGCGAAGACCTGGGTTTTCCTGCCGAACCTCGCCGTGGGGCTTTTCTATCACGTCAGCTACGACATGGCCGTCCCGTACAACGTGTGCGGCGGCATGCAGGACAACTACAACTGGTGCGGCCCGAGCGAAGTTCGCGGCAGCCCGGGCATTGCCAACCACCATTGGGGCACGCTCCAGGGCGGCGACGGCTTCGTCGTGCTGCAGGATCCGACCAACTTCCGTGTCGCCTTCAGCGAATCCCAGGACGGCAACATCGTCCGTGTCGATCGCGTGACATGGGAGACCATGTCGGTGCGGCCACAGCCGGGGCCAGGCGAGCCCGCGTACCGCTGGCACTGGGACACGCCCCTCATCCAGTCGCCGCACAATCCCAAGGTCATCTACGCCGCGGCCAACAGGGTCTTCCGGTCGCCGGACCTCGGATTGTCGTGGACGGCGATCAGTCCGGATCTGACGACGGGTGCCGATCGCAACGAGATCGTCACGATGGGCGTGAAGAACAGCGACACGCGGGTCGCCCGCAACGATGGCATCTCGGCGTGGCCGGCCATCGTGTCGTTGGCCGAGTCGCCGACACGTCCGGGATTGCTCTACGCGGGCACGGACGACGGACAGCTTGCCGTCTCCCGCGATGCGGGCAAGACCTGGGCACAGGTGATGGACAAGGTGCCAGGCATTCCCAAGGGCATCTTCGTGTCGGAGGTCGTGCCGTCACGCTTCGATGAAGGAACCGTGTACGCCACCTTCGACGGCCACCGCCAGAACGACTTCGAGACCTACGTCCACGTCAGCAACGACTACGGCCGGACATGGAGGCCGCTTGCGTCGAACCTCAAGGGCGAGGTGGCCCGGACGCTCACCGAGGATCTCAGAAACCCCGACGTGCTCTACCTGGGCACCGAGACGGGACTCTTCGTGTCCATCGACCGCGGGAAGAGCTGGACGCGGATCAAGGCGAATCTGCCGACCGTTCGCATCGACGAGATCACCCTGCACCCGCGTGACAATGCGATGCTGCTCGCCACGCACGGGCGATCGATCTGGATTCTCGATCACCTGGAGCCCATCCAGGAGTACGCGCGGGCTCAGGCCGCGGCGACCGGGACGCTGTTTGCGCCGCCGCCGTTGTCCATGTACAGGCGGCCCGCCCGCGACCGCAACTACGAGTTCTGGGGCGACCAGACGTATTTCGGCGAGAATCCGCCCCAGGCGGCGCTCGTGACCTGGCACCTCACGCAGCAGGTGGGTGAAGTGAAGCTGGTCGTCTCCGACGCTGCCGCCAAGATCGTCCGCGAAATCTCGGGCCAGGTGCTCGCTGAACGCAACAAGCCGGGTCTACAGTCGGCATGCTGGGACCTGCGTGTCGACCCCGCCCCGGCGCCTGTCACGGCAGCCGGTCGCGGTGACGCCACTGCCGCCGGACGCGGTGGCCAGCAGGCCGGAGCGCCTGGCGGCGGCCGCGGGGGGGCCGCCACGAGTCCGTTCGGCGCGGGCTGCAGTGCCGGGGCCGGTGGGTTCGGTGGCTTCGGCGGTGGAGGCACGGCCGGGCCGTTCGTCCTTCCGGGGACCTACTCCGTGGCACTGGTCGTTGATGGGAAGACCATCGACACGAAGCCGCTTCGAGTGGGGGCCGATCCGGAAGTCGGCCTGACCGCCGCACAGCGCAAGCAGATGTTCGATATGGCCATGGAGATGCACCGGCTCCAGGCAAAGGTCACGGAGATCGCCAACGCGCTCCGGCCACTGAATACGAGAATGACGGAGCTGGCCAAAGAAATCGGGTCACGCAGCGATGTGCCCGCTGACGTGAAGGCCTCCTTCGAGAGCGTCAACAAGGAGCTGACGGCACTGATGCCGAAATTTTCACCGCCTACGGGCGGGCGGGGCGGGTTTGGCGGAGGCGGGCGTGGTGCTGCGCAGCCGAGCCTGCTGATACAGATCGGCCAGGCGAAGAACGGCTTTATGGGCGGAATCGGCGTGACGGCCGCAGCCCAGAAGACCTACACCCAGGTGAAGGTCGAGGCCCCGAAGGGGATGGCTGAGGCCAACGCGCTCATGACGAGGGCCACGGCGCTCAGCAATACGCTGACGAAGTACAACCTCAAGCTCGAGGTGCCGCAACTCCCGAGGTAGGGCGCAGCGTGGTCGACGCGGCCTTCTGGATCGTCCTCGCGCGCGGGCCATCCGATCGGGAACGGCGCGAGCGGGCGCCGGTATGCGAGTCGGAGCAGGGTCCCGATCGGCTGCTCCGCGCCCTCATTGCGTCACCCGAGTTCCGGCTGATCTACGACGCGTATGCCGGGCGCGGCGAACGAACCGGGCGGAAGCCGGCGGAGGTCGAGGCCGGTCTGGACGCGCTCGGTCCGAACGATCGGTTCCTCGACCAAGCCTACACGTTCCTCCTCGGACGGCCGCCTGACGTTGAGGGCGCCGCCTACTATCGGGCGCGCCTCGAGGACGGCGCTCCGCGCCAGCGCGTCCTGCAGGCACTGGTAGCTTCCGAGGAGTTCGAGCACCGGTATCGCGAGATCTGCCCGGACATCGGAGTCCTGCCCCGCGACGTCCAACTGTGCGAACTCGCGAATCCGGCCAAGTGGGACAACCCGGAGTGGGTCTCGTTGCTCGCCTCGCTGAACACTATGCCCATCGACAAGCTGTCGATGCACCGAAAGGGCTACGAATTCGCACAGCTCCTGTTCGGCCTCGCCAGGCTCGACCGCGTCCGCGGCGACGCCCGTGTGTTGAGCGTCGGAGCCGGCCATGAACCGCCGCTCTACTGGCTCGCGAATCGGACCCGGCTCGTTGTCGCCACGGACGTGTACGACACGGGATGGAAGGAGGCGTGGGCATCGGAGGGCGACGACACCGTGCTGAAACGCCCCGAGGACTATGCGCCGTTTCCGTACGAGCGCGGTCGGCTCGTGTTCGCGAAGATGGACGGGCGCCACTTGGCCTTCGCGGATGCGTCGTTCGACATCGTGTATTCCCTGTCGTCCATCGAACACTTCGGCGGCATCAGCGGTGCGACCGCGGCCATGGACGACATGATCCGTGTGCTCAGACCCGGGGGCATCCTGGTGATCGCCACCGAGTACTGCACGGCCGGGCCACCCCACCATGAAGCCTTTCAGCCACACGAGGTGCAGCGGCTGCTGGCCCGCCCCGGCGCCCGGCTGATTGAGCCTGTGGACGAGGGTGTCCACCGGCGCTACGAGCTGGCGCCGGTCGACCTCCGGAGGAACCCCTTCCAGACGCCGCACATGGCCGTTCGAGACGGCGACACGGTCTTCACCTCGGTTGTCGCGTTCCTCGAACGGACCGGGAGGCCGGCATGACACGGTTCGCCACCAGCGACGCCGTGGCGCTGCATCCGGGCCGCACGTCTGGCGGCAGGTAGGCGAACAGGAATCGAAAAAAATCGGGGTGGTCAGTGGCAAGCTGACCACCCCCAGGAGGGAGATCGTTCTGCGGTTCTTCCGCAGCGAATCGGGGCCGGCGTTGCCGGCACCCCGTTTCGTCCTGAAAATAGTCCCGCAAGCACGCCCGGCGGTATCCAGTGAGGACCCTAGATCCTCTCCAGAAAGACATGATCGAGTGACCGGGCCGAAGACGCGCGGCCCCGGCATCGCCGCGAAACCGCCCGAGACGAACATGAGACGAATCTTGCAGGAGCGCCTGCGCGGTGCGGGTGCCGGCAGAGTCGACTCCGAGCCCTCAGCAGATCACCCTCAGGGCACACGGCCTGACCCGGACCGCGAAGCGCGTGTCACGGCACAGCAGATCGCCGTCCGCCGTGAAGGGCAGCTCTTCGTCCGAGACGATTTCCACGGCCGGCGCGCGGGCGATGTCGAGTACGCCTTCAGGCACAGGCCATCCCTGCGCAAGGCACGCGAACGCCCACCACAGGCGGAGGCGTGGCATCCTCCGAATGACGGCCACCTCCATCCGTCCGTCACTTTCGTCGGCGTCGAGGGGCAGGACCAGTCCGCCACCGAGGACTGCTGTGTTGGCCACGAACACGCCGTGCGTGGCCATCCGGCGGTGCCCGTCGTGCACCATCACGGGGACCGACTCACTCGGTGCTTCGACTCGCACATGCGGCCACGATTCGTTCCCGCCGCAGGTGATCGGATCTGCTCGCTCAGCACTCGGTCCTGAGGGCGCACGTAGGTCGCCGGACTCGCACATCGAAGGACTCAGGCGGAGGTGGAGGGTCCTGGTCGTTCCCCCGCGCAGCATCAGGTGCCGGATCCCGGCAAGCCGGTAGGTGGCACCACCGAGCAACCGCGCGAAGGGCCGCGTCCACGACGACGGGCGGGTCCATCGATCGACGCTCAAGGCCGCGTCTGCCGGCAGGCCGAGTAGACCGGCGGTGCAGAAGAGATGCCCGTTGACCTCGAGGAGATCGACCATCCTCACGCGACCGTTGAGGAGCCGGACGGCGGCTCCACGCAGGTCGGTGGGTATCTTCATCGCCCGCGCGAAGTCGTTCCCGGTACCGAGCGGGAGGAGTCCCACGGGCGTGGAGTTCTCGCCGAGGGCGTTGACGACACGGTTGAGCGTCCCGTCCCCACCCAGCACGACAATGCCGTCGTGCGACGCGGCGGCGGCGCGCGCCGCCGAGGCAATCGCCGCCGGATCGGCGGGCGAGACGATGTCGATCTGATAGCGCTCGCGCAGCACGAGCGCGGCCTCCCGGAGCCTGCGGGCACTGCCCGCCCGGCGGGCCACGGGATTGGCGAGCAATGCCAGCCGGGCTCCCGGCCCAAGCGGCTGCAAAGGGGAGGTCAGCATGCTTGGAGAGGATCGCCGAATCCCGGCCGATCGTCAAAGGGGAATGCCGTCAACCACCGCCCGGGTTCGAGTGACTCGACCGGCGCGAGGCGGCGGACCAGGTCGATTCTGTCGACCAGATGTTCGAGGAGCAGATCCGACCGGCGGAAGGCTTCACACAACAGACGAGCATCGAGCGGGCGTCGAGCTGGTTGTGTCTGTCCGACGCACTCCACCTTCAACACGTCCAGCACCACGCCGAGCACGGCGGCATTCGTTCTGACGCCTTCTCCCTGGTAGGCGCTCCAGGCGGCGAATGCCTTGGCCGCAACGTAGCGCCGCACGGGGCGCGAGTATTCTGCCCAGACCGGTTCGACGAACGACGTGAAGGTCGGGCCGAACTCCGGCGGCTCGGCGGGAGCCGGAAGGCCGGGGCGGACGAGACCGGCGATGCTCCTGTATGTGCGGAGCGGCGCCGCGGCCGCCCGTGGGCACGGCTGGGGTCGCCGCGAGACCGCCCGCGGCCGAGCGGTGATTGCCGAACCGGCATCCGCCGCCGCCTGCTCGACCGAGCAGAGGAGCGCCCCCCGAGCCGGTGTCCACGACCGCAGCAGGTCTGCCGCATGGGCGATGGTCTCGATGGCCTGCTCCGCACCCAGGTCGTCGCGGCCGAGGACCGCAATCTGCCACGCCTCCCATCGCGTGTAGGCGTCGAGGTCGAAGGCGACGCCAGGCCGCAGGAGCGGTGGGATCGTCCTGGTAGCATCGAACCCTTCGTCGTCGGGTCCGGACATACGCCTCGGTGCATCCTCGACCACACACAGGTCGGTGACATCGTCTCGCAAGAGCATAGCCGCCGCGGTCGGGCAGAAGTGCGACAGCGTGACATGGACGCCCCGCCGATCGAGGAGTGTGATGCGAGGGAAGTGACGGCAAGCCTCCGGGAGGAGGTCCTGACCCAGGTTCCGGTGTACGATGCAGTGGTTGTGGTCGTCGCGATCGAGGAACACACACCCCCCACTGGCGTCCTTGCCGAGGACGGCCGCCGCACCCGCGGGCGGCGCCGGTGTCCGCACGAGGGCGGAGAGGCCCGGTGCCGGCGTTCCCGCTGTACGGAGCCGCCCGTCGTGCAGCGCGGCTTCCAGGCGCGCGGCGACATCGGGCCCGACCGGGATGTCCCACCCGGCCGAGCAGCAGGCTCCGGACTGACGGCAGCCGTAGTCGGCATGGATGTTCAGGACGAAGGCCGGTCTGCGGTGCCCGTGATGCACGAGACGAGCATAGCAGCCAGGCTCCGCATCAGACCGCCACGCACGTGCGGGCGACCGCCGGTGGTTCCGCTGCCGCGGACATCGGTACGGCCGGGTCTGCCACCGGGTCCAGCTTGACGGCAGGCGAGAGCGGGGTCGACAATGCCCCTGCCCTCGTGTGGAGGTTCGTTATGTCCCGACGTGTCCCGTTGTTGATTCTGGCGCTTCTGCTGGCATCACTTTCAGTCGTGGTCGCGTGCGGCGGATCTTCGCAGCCTCCGGCCGAGTCCGCACCGGCAGCCGAGCCCGCTCCATCTGCCCAGAGCGAGGCCAGCAAGCACATGCACGAGCACCTGAACCGCATCACTGAGATTCACAACGCCGTCACACGCGGCGATCTGGAGGCGGCCAGCGCGCCGGCCGCGTGGCTGGCCGACCACGAGCCGCCGGCCGGTCTGCCCGCAACGGTCGTCGACGAGCTGGCGAACATGAAAAGAACGTCGAAGATGGTGGTGGACGCCACCAGCATCAACGACGCGGCCACGGCCACGGCCCAGCTTCTGGCCGCATGCGGCACGTGCCACACGAAGACGAGCGTCGTCGTCAGCTTCGACGATGTGCCCAAGCCGCCTGCCGGCGCGGGCGTGTCGGCGCACATGCTCGAGCATCAGTGGGCAATGGACCTGATGATGCAGGGCCTCGTCGGTCCCTCGGAGATGAAGTGGCGGCAGGGTGCTGAAGCCTTGAAGGTCTCGCCCATGGCGGCAGAGGAGCTTCCCAAGGACGAGAAGCTCACCCAGGAGATCAGGACCTTCGAGACGAAGGTCCATGGGTGGGCAGACAAGGCCGTCGACGCCGGCGACATGGGAACGAGAGTCGCGGTCTACGGCGAAGTGACCGCCGGCTGCGCGGCTTGTCACGGCCTGCACGGCAGGGCCTGGGGCCCTGGTCTCCCAAAGTAGTGCGCACGCCTTGAAGATCGCGACCTGGAACGTCAACGGCATCCGCGCCCGCCAGGCGCAGGTGCTCGAGTGGCTGGAGCGCGAGTCGCCTGACGTCGTCTGCCTGCAGGAGATCAAGGCGGCTCGCGACCAGGTTCCGCCGTCGCTGTGGGATCTCGACGGCTACTGGACGTACTGGCACGGACAGAGTGGGTACTCTGGCGTCGCAGTTCTGGTTCGCAGGGCCTTCCACGCCGCAGCGCCCTCATTCACCCATCCTTCGTTCGACTTCGAGACGCGCGTCGTGACCGCCGAGGTCGGACCTCTCCTGGTCGCCTCCATCTACGTGCCGAACGGTGGCAAGGACTACGCAGCCAAAGTACGGTTCCTTCAGGCTTTGGAGGCCTTCGCCCGGGAGTCGGCTTCCGCTGGAAGGCCCCTCGTCCTCTGCGGCGACATGAACGTCGCACACACGGAGATGGACGTGCACCCGAAGGAACGGAAGCCCGACGCGCTCGGCCAGTCGTCCGAGGAGCGGGGCTTGTTCAGCCGCCTCCTCGACGCGGGGTTGGTGGATGTGGGCCGCACGCTCGATCCCTCCAACGACCAGTACTTCACCTGGTGGGCGCCGTGGCGCAGCCTGCGTCAGCGGAATATCGGGTGGCGGCTCGATTACGTCCTGGCCAGTCCGTCGATCGCGAGCCGCGCGCGGTCGTGCCCGTCCTTCCGCGAGATCGGCACCAGCGACCACGCTCCGGTCGTCGCCACGTTCGCCTGAGCCGTACGGCTGCTCGGTCTACCTACCGCGGGCCAGCGCCCGCACCATCCAGACCACACTTGTGGAGGAGATGACCAGCAGCGCGATGAAGATCAGAATCGGCCCCCACTGGGGCATGATCCAATTCGCCGGCTGGAAGCCGGCCTGCGCGAGCGACGCCGCCCGGACCGTGTCGCGCGTCAGCAGCATCAGCGCGATGCCCACCAGCAGGTGCGCCGCCGCCACGACGACCGTGCGCGGCGCCCGCTTGCTGGCGGTTGCCAGGAGCAGCAGCCCGACGCCAGTGATGGTCAGCAGGATCCCCAGGAGCAGCACGACCATGGCCGTCATGTCCTGCCCCATGAAACGCTGCATGACATCGCGCGGGAGTGCCGCGAGCCACCACATGCCGGCAAAAATGTTCAGCCCCGTCGCAACTGCTGCAACCGCCGCACCGTAGCGGATCCCCCACCGGGCGTGGTCCGGGTCCTCCTTCTCGTGCATGGCGGCGACGACTGCCACGGCCATCCCGCTCACCGCGATGGCGCCGCACAACGTGTGCAGGTGTCGCGGGAGCAAGGTCATGTCCAGCAGGTTCAGGTGCAGGCCCCTCCCGCTCGACGCGTAGAGCGCCACCATCTCCTGCGGCTTCAGCATGAGCGTCATGTTGTTCCCGTAGATGAGGGCGATGAGGCCCGCGATGGCGGCGATGAGCCAGGCCAAGATGGTCCCGGCCGGCCCGAGATCGTGCTCGCGGAACGCCAGCAGGTACGAGGCGTAGTAGGCAAGCACCAGCAGCGGGATGACGCCCAGCCACCACCATCCCATCAGCACGGCCGACGCGAAGAACACGCGACCGTAGAGCACCTGCAGGAACAGCAGCGCAGCCACACCGAACGTCACCGTCGCCGAGAGAAGGACGGGCGCCGCCTTGACGAAGAACTGGGCCAGCCGCGCCTCATGCGGGCGGTCGCCCGTTTGCGACCGGACCCTGGCGATGGCGGCCAGAAGCGAACCGCCCAACACCAGGTTCATGGCAATCACGTGGAGCAGGAAGGTGAAGAGCAGGAGTGCCCACAGCAGCCACACGGGCGCGGGCAGGGGAACGGGGTCGGGCTGGGGAATGGCGGGAATCACTCAGGCACCTCCCTTCGGCACGGCGCCCCGGATCGTGGCCATGTACGCCGCCAGCGCCCGGCGCTCCTCCTCCGCCCCTTCGAACGCCGGCATCATCTCGCTGATGCCGGGCAGCCGTCCGATCAGCTCGTAGATCTGCTCCGCCGTTCGCCCGCGTGCATCGAACGGCACGAGCCCTTCCGCGGCGTGGCATGCTGAGCAGTTGGTTTCGTAGTAGGACTTCCCGACGCGCTCGGCAGCGCCGGGTTCGGGCGGTGCGAGATCGGTCGCGTTCGCCCCGCCCAGGAGCGCGAGGTAGGCCGACAACGTTCGGCGCTCGTCGCCGGTCCCCACAAACGGCGGCATTCGCCGGCTCCGCCACGTCTTCAGGCGAAGGCCGGCTGTATCCCACCCCACCGGGTTGCCCTGGGCATCGACGGGCTCGGCCATCCGGGTCAGCACCGTCTGCAGCGCCGACACGCTCTTTCCCCTGACGAGGGGCCGGATGGCCAAGTACCCGCTGTCGGTATGGCACCAGGAGCACTCGACCCTGAACAGCTCCCGGCCCTCGTGTCCCACACGCAGCAGATAGTCCGAGGCCATCTCAGGCGTCGTCGGGCGGATCCAGGCGGACGTTGCGAGGACTCCGTTCGTATTGAGGGCCTCGACGGTGAACCGATCGCGCCCGAACCGGTCGCTGGTCTCGGGCGGGGGCTGCGGGACGCCCGGGGCCGCCGGCAGTCTGACGCCGTGGACGAACATGAACTGCCCGATGACGTACGGCTTGCGCAGATCCTCGCGGACCCATTCGCCGGAACCCATGGCGACAAACCCGAGGACCATCACGCACGCCGCGAGCGGCCAGCGGTATTCCCGCGCCCGCATGAGAGCGATGTAGAGCGTCAAGACGACGAGCGTGACGGAAGCGAGGATGAGCCAGAAGCCGGCCGCTTGCGCAATCGGGTAGCCCGTGTCGGAGCGCGAGAAGATGGCGCTCAGGATCGGGCCGATCCCTCCGGTCTTCGCGCCGAGGATCTCGGCCACCGGCACGCCTGCCCCAGCGGCCGCGGCCAAGTACCACAGGAGCGCGAGCGGCAGTGCGATCGCCATGGGCACGATCCAGCCCCAGGCCGCATAGCGGGCCACCTTTTCCTTGAGGTCGCCGCCGGCGAGCCAGGAGGCGGTCAGCAGCGCATAGAGGCCGGCCAGGCCGGCCGACGCGAATGTCCGCGCGACGAGTCCCGGCCAGTAGGTGTCATTGAAGAACCCGTCCCAGAAGCCTCTCGTCGCCACCCATGCGCCGGGCGTCAACATGTAGGTCAGGATGCCGTTGATGACCACAAGGCTGAGCCACGCGTTCGCGAAGTAGATCCAGCCGACCGCCAGGTGGCTGCGAGACGACAGGCGGTCCCAGCCGTAGTAGTAGACCATCGCCGCCGCGATTTCGGCCACGAAGAACGTCCACTCGATCGCCCAGCCCCACACGAACGTGCTGATGAGCGACGAGGTAGCTTGCGGATGGACAAGCCCGATGGTGAACCAGATGCCCACGCCCGTGATGGCACCCAGCACCAGCGTGAGGAGGACGAAGAAGCGGCTGTGCCGCTTCACGTAGGCCAAGAAGTCCCGATCGTCCTCCAGGCGGGCCTTTCGTTCGGCAAGCACGAGGAAGAGCCCCCCGCCAACGGCAAAGTGCGAGATGAAGACGTGCAGGATGGCGATCCCGGCGATGAGCAGACCACTCCCGGGAATGTCCCAGACCGGGTAGTTCATGACCCGACCTCCGTGGGGGCGGGGGCTCTGACATCTTGCCCGCTTGGATTCAATCGGGCAAGCCCCGGGATTCGGGATTGGGGATTCGGTGCAGCGCGGCACACGGACTCGGGGCCGGACAGGCCAGGGCCGGCCGCTGATCGACGATCACAGACGAGCCCCGCCGCGGCCTGCGGCCGGAGTAGACGAGGATGTGATCCCGAGCGGGTGGCGCCGGACGGGCGCCCGCCGCGGCCTGCAGCCGGAGGAGACAGGGGACTCCGGGATGACTCCGGGAGGACTCCGGGATGAGACCCGCTCTAGAACGGGGGTGTTCGGC
>JBFMFH010000100.1:0-33432 GCA_040752275.1 Acidobacteriota bacterium | reverse complement strand
TATGCTCAGTCGTCGCGCCTTGCCAGCCGGGCGCCGCGCTCCGGGACTTCTGCAAGGCATCACGGTTCCAGGGCACTAGTCGAGCCGGGATCGGTGCATGCTGGCGGACCGCGGTCTGCCGAATCGCCGCGAGGAGAACACCGATGGCAGCCAGGTTCACGTTGGGGGGAGCCGGGCGATCTGCGCGACGCCGCGCGTCCCGCATCGCGGCCGTATCGGCCGCGCTGCTGCCGGCCGCCGTGGCGCTGATCGCGTTGCATGCACAGGAGCCGCCCCGCGGGGTGTCCCTCTCGGTCGAACGCGCGCTGGCGGGCACCGTCTCGGAGGGAAGGATGGTCGAGACGGTGCGGCGGCTCGTCTCGTTCGGCCCGCGCATGTACGGCACCCCGTCGAACCACGAGGCGGCTGCGTGGCTGGCCGGGGCCTTCCGCGAGGCCGGGCTCGACGTCGTCGTCCGTGCCGACACGCCGCGTGCCTGGTACCAGCCCGTATCATGGGAAGTGCGCGTCTCCGCCACTGGCTCGGGAGGCTCAGACGAAGTGCTTCGGACCACCTGGCCGAGCCTGGGAGCGCCTGCGTCCAGAGGGGACGGGCTGCTCTCGATCGACGCCGCGCCCGGCGCCGTATGCCTCGTCTCTGCCAACCCGACTCCCGAGACGACAACGGGGTGCGCGGCTGGCCGGGCATCGGCCGGTTGAGGGGAACGTGGAGCGTGCCCGTGTTCGCCGTTTCCCAGCGGGAGTCGCGACGGCTCCGGGAGCGGGCGGCTGCGGGTGAGAAGGTCCGCGTGTCGTTTGCGCTCGACGCGAGGACGGGGACAGACCCCGCTCACACCGTGGTGGCGATTCTCCCGGGCCGCGACCGGTCGAAGTACGTCCTGTTCTGCGCGCACGGCGATGCTGACTCGGGCGGTCCGGGCGCGAACGACAACGCCTCGGGTGTGGCCATCGTGCTCGAGATCGCGCGAACGCTCGTCGCCGCCGTCAAGGCCGGCACCATGCCACAGCCCGCCTGGGACCTCCGCTTCGCGTCGTGGGGCGGCGAGATGGCCTCGACCCGCGAGTACGCCGCCGCGATGGACACGGACGCGTCGCGGCTGCAAGCCGTCTTCAACTACGACCAGTCCGGATTCGGATCCTGGAAGGAGGCGCTGTATGTCGAGCCCGACGATGTGCCGGTGAATCGCGAACTCGTTGCGCTGGTTCGCTCCGTGATCAGAGATCACATTGGCGCGGCCGGATTTCCGGAACATGCGGCCAGCAACAGGAGCCAGGGCAGCACCGATTCGTACGTCTTCCAGAACACCCGGGAACCGAAGGGCGTCGTGTATCCCGCCGTGACCCTGTACACGTCCGCGTGGGGCCGCGAACGCCAACTGCCAGTCACCGAAGGGCTTCCCCCGATCAACTGGTATCCGGATGAGAAGCCCGGCACCGTCACGATCGATGGTGACGCGTTCTACCACTCGGTCGGCGACATCCCGGCCAACACCACGGATGCCGAGCCACACAACATGGGCTGGTGTGCCCGCGTGGGCCTCCTGAGCGCCCTGCGACTGATGGGCGGGCCGTCACGCTGAGGTCGGCGTCGATCGCTCTACTTCTTCGGTGTCCTCGCCGCCTTGGCCGGCGGCGGGATCTCGACGAGTCCTGCCTTGGCCAGGACATCCATGTAGTCCATCATCAACTGCAGATCGGCGGTGGCCGCTGACTGTGCCTCGAGCATCTTCTTCATGTCGAGCAACGAGTGCCTGCCGTCGACGAGGCGGGCGAGCTCGTTGACGTCCAGGCCCCGGAACCGGGTCATCTCGGACTGCGGCGGCAGGAACTGCCGGTATCCCTGGTAGCCGTTGGCCCTCACGTTGGCCGTCTGCTTCGGAACGATTGAAGCCGCCTTCAGCTCGAGGTCCGTCGGCGCGAGTACGACGGGCGCCAGCTTCAGCCGCGCTGCCGCGATCCTCATGTGCGCGTCGAGCCCGCGGAGCTGGGCGGCGCCGACCTCCTCGATGGACTTCTCGAGGACCAGCACATGCGCAGCGACACGTGCCCTGTCGGCGGCGAGCTCGTTGATCGTCTCGAGCGTGTCCCTCTCGTTGATCACGGCCGCCTCGATGTGCCCCCGTGCGCGCCGGTAGGCCCCCGCCATGGTGTCGGTGGACGCGGCGTCCATCTCCGCCACGCCCCGCGCGAGCTGGATCCCGAGCCGCCTCGTGCCGTTGCTGGCGGTCTCGCTCGCAATCCGCATCGCCATCGAATCGTCCGCGTTCGCAATCGTGTAGGCGGCGGCGGCCGCGATCACGGTGACCCGCTTGAGCGTGGTCGGATCCGTCTTGTCGACGTGGTCGCCCGAGGTGTGGTACCAGCGATCCGGCCAGTCGATCATCATGATGCCTGGAACCTGGACGCCCCAATCGTTGAAGACTTCGTGGTCCGACGCGCCGTAGTGCGTCTCGATGCTGTAGTAGAAGGGCTCATCGACGCCCGTCGGCGCCACGATCCGCTGCAGCACCGGGTAGGACGTGCCGCGGTTCTGGATTCGCTCGCGGCTGCCCTCGCCGACGAACCGGTAGTAGTGCTCCATCACGTCGTTGATGTAGTGAGGATTGCCGAAGGTCGTCCGCATCAGGCACATGAACGACTGGCTCCGGCTCAGGTTGAGCCCGACCATGTCCAGGTTGATGTTGCAGAGCGTCTTCTCCATGAGCGCGGCGTTCGCCTTCACCCACGGCCCGGTGCCGGAGAACTCCGGGCCGATCAGGAAGCGGATAGTGCGCGTCGGACGCGGGAGACGCCCTTCGGCGATGAGCGTATTGAGCGTGCGCCCGACCTCGACGAGTGAGGCGCTGCCGGAGATGTCGTCGTTCCCGCCCTGTTTGACGTAGCCCTCGAACAGGTGCGCCGAGAGGATGATCTCGCCCGCGTTGGGGTCGGTCCCGGGAATGTGCCACACGACGTCCTGCAGCGTGTAGCGTCGCGTGGCCGACTCGACGGTGGCGCGGGCGGTGATCTTCTGCCCGGCCAGCAGACGGCGCTTCAGGTAGTCGCCCTCACGCGGAGGAATCTGGAAGGCGAACTTCGCAGGCTTCTCGGTGGTACCCCTGACACCGGCCCAGCCAATCTGGATCGGGTCGAAGTACGGCCGCGTGCCCTGGATCGAAATGACGCCGAGTGCGCCCTTGTCCAGGCAGGCGAGCTGATGCACGGCCGATGCGGAGCCTTCGGTGACCACGATCCTGCCCGCGACGTCCTTGCTCTCGAAGTCGGGAGGTCGCCCGCTGCCGACCCACACCAGCTCGCCGGTCGCCTGGCCGGTCGTGCTGCCCGTGGCCAGCATGGCCGCCATGTCCAGGTACGACGCCAGCTTCTGGCGGATGGGCGTGATCTCCCACAGCTCGCCCTTCACGGCATCCCACGTCTCGCCACCCGGGAAGGTCACGACTTCGGCGCCCGGCAGCCGGTAGGCCTTCAGCCGGTCGAGGTAGAACCGCGTCTCATGGAAGAGGCCGGAGAAGTCGTCGGGCATGCGGTCCTTGTCGTATCCGCCCGTTTCCATGACCATCTTCCACGCATTCTCGCCCGAGGACTCGCCGATGATTTCCGCCATTTGAGCCTCGGGCAGCAGCGAGACCTGCAACCACGGGGTGATCTGCGCGCGAAGGAGCGCACTCGTGACGAGGACGCCGGCGCACGCCAGCAGGGCGACCTGCTTCTTCATACTGCCTCCTACTGTTCGCGAAGGGCTCGATGAGTACGGTTCCCAGGCACGTGACGATGCGTCGCGCTCGGACCACGGGGGGCGCTGCCGCCGAGACCGCCGACGCTCGAACCGGCGGGGCAGTATCGTTGGGCGGCGCCGGTGGTGTCAAGTCCCCGGGACTGACGGACTGGCCGGGTCACGCCGGGACTGGCCGTCGCGAACGGGCCGTCGCCCGCAATGTCCCGCGAGACCGCATCGGAGTCACCATCGCTCACCCTCCGGCGAAGACCAGCAGCGCCAGCACCAGCGCTGCGAGCAGCGGGACCGACGTGGCGACGATGGCCACGCGGTGCCGGCCGCGGGCGTAGAGTACCCATGCAGCAGCCCCGCAGGCGAGCAGCCAGAGCGGGTACGACCAGACGACCCCGACAAACAGCCACGGCTGCCACATCCTTGTGGATTCCGGCGCGTCGAATGCCATGACGGCCAGGCCTGCCGCGACGAGCCAGGGGAGAAGCGACAGAATGTAGAGCGCCTGAGAGAGGATGAGCCAGACGAGCGTGGCCGTACGTGTCTGCATCGCTGATGAGCCCGGGCACCAGGATAGCAGATGGGGCCGCAGCCGTGACGCTCGGTGTCAGAACAGCCGCACGCCCACGTTCACGAACAGGTACGGCACCATCACGCGGCGCTCGTCGAAGGCGCGCGTCACCTGGTCGCCCGGGCGCACTTCGTAGTCGTCGAAGTGGAACTGGATCAGGTTGATGCGCATGCCAATCTCGATCAGCACGGGCCCGGGCCGCTGGACCGCGCTCAGGACGACGAACGGATAGAGCGCGCCGTTGGACCTCGCCCCGACCGGCACGTGCGCGTTCCGGCCCGGGTATGTGTGGCGGTAGCGGACCGTGCCGTCGGACGCGAACTCGAACTCCGTGCGATCGAAGTTGAGCGAGGGCACGCCCCACTCGGCGCCCCCGCCCGCCTTGATCGCGAGCACCTTCAGGTCGAGGTCGCGGAACAGCGTGGCGCTCAACATGTGACCCGCGTCGCGAGAGCGGATGGCGTCCTTGCGGTAGCCGATGGAGAAGCCCGACACGAGGAAGGCGCGGCGGAAGTACGCCTCCACTTCGACGCCCAGGCTCGTCAGGTTGTACTCGGCGCCGAACAGATCCACGTTCCACTGGGTGAGACTGCTCTCGCTGAAGATGTCGCCTTGCCAGTGCGCCAGCCCCAGCTTGACGTAGGTGCCGCTCTTTCGGCCCGTTGACTCAGCCTCCTCCGGCGCCGTCTGCCCCGGCGCGGCCACCGGAGCCAGCACGCACGCGACGACACCGATGGCCCACGCGAGGCGTCCCCGGACTGCGGTCATCGCCCCTCCGCCAGGAGATCGAAGAGCGGGCTCTTCCAGTAGTTGGGATGGCTGGCCGGGTACTTGATGAGGCTGAAGTTGGCGTCGGGACCCTCGTCGCCGCCCCACATGACATACCAGTACACGCGCTCGGCTCTCAGGAACTGCCGCAGCAGCGGGTATTTGTCGCGGACGTAGGACGCATGCCGGTCGGGGTTCGCCATCCCCGACTCCGTCACCCACACCCGGAAGGACCGCAGTGCACCGCCGAGCAGCCCGCGATGCTGGCTGACGGCGTCCGGGTCGTAGGCATTGATCGCCACGATCACCCTGTCCGGGTCCATGCGGGAGAGCGCCAGACCGGTGAGAGTCTCGAGTTCCGTTGGTCCGCGGAGGCCCGAGCCGAGGGCGGATTGTGTCAGCAGGATGGCCCGCTTGGGATGCCGGGCCTCCACGTGCTCGTAGACGCGCTGGAAGACCGCCGCGTACTCCTCGATGGTCATCGTCTGCCCGCCCGGCGGCAGGATGGTCGTGACCTCATTGCCGATCTGGAAGTACCGGATCTCGGGATACGCGCTGAAGATGCCGTCGATGGCGCCTTCGATGTCGGGTTCGAAGAGGTACTCGTTGCTGACGAGCCCGAGGACCTCCAGCCCGAGGGCACCCACGGCCTTGATGACCGGGTTCACGAGTTCGTTCCGCTGGATCTCCATCCGCACACCATTCAGCCGGCCGGCCCGGCGCAGGGCCGACAGAGCGTCCTCGTACGCGGTGAGCGCCCGTCCATCGGCGTGGACCCCGACGTAGGGCGACCACTGCAGCGCAACCTCCTGCGCGGAGGGAGGGGTACCGCTCGGGGAAGCCGGCGACTGCCCGAGGTCCTGGCAGGCGACCGTGGTACAAAGCGCGATCACGAGTGGGCCGAACGTTTTCGTCATGTCGCACGACGTTGCGGTAGCCGGCCGGAAGATCCCAGATGGCGAGTGTGCCGGCCGGACGGGCTGCTGGGGACACGCGCTCTCCTCGGCTTGTCGGACGCACGAGTCATCGTCTTTAGGGCCTTTAGGGCGCGCCTATCCGCAACGCTGACAGCGGCAGCCCAAGCTCGGCGAACCGCTCGACTCGATCGTCGGCCCGCCTGGCCACCTGGGTCTCGGACCGTGCGATAATCAATTCCATGGGCATTCACCTCCGAATCGGGTCTACCTGTCTCTCGCTCGTCCTCGGCGCCACAGCCCTCCTGGCCCAGGCGCCGTCTCCGCAGCAGCAGCCCCCCGATCCCGTCACCCAGGCGCTGCGTGCGGGTCAGCAACTCATGCGCGACGGCAAGCCAGACGAGGCGCTTGCCTCGTACATCGAGGTCACCGAAACACATCCGACATCCGTGGCGGCCCGCATTCGGGTCGGCGTCCAGCTCGACCTCATGGGCCGCTACGCGGAGGCGCGGACGCACTTCACGAAGGCTCTGGCCATGGAGCTGACGCCGGCGCTCGAGGCCCAGGCTCTGCGCTCGATGGCGATGTCGTGGGCCTTCGAGGGCAACTGCAAGGACGCCGTTCCCTACGAGAGCCGTCTCTACGAGCGCTACCTGACGAAGGACCGGGACTTCTACATGGCCGGCGAGATCGCCAACGAGCTCGCACGCGTGTGCCTCGAGGCCGGCGACTACGACACGTCGGAAGCGTGGTACAGGCGCGGCTACGAAGCTGGCCTGAAGGAGCCCGGCATCTCGGCGGCCAGAAGGGACCTCTGGGAGTTCCGCTGGCAACATGCCCAGGCCAGGATCGCCATCCGCCGTGGCAGCAGGGCGACGGCCGAGAAGCACGTCGCCGCCGCCAAGGCGGCGCTCGACACCGGGACCAACCCGGACCAGGCCCCGTTCTATCCCTACCTCGTGGGCTATGTGGCCTTCTACGCCGGTGACCACAAGGCGGCCCTGGCCGAGTTCCTGAAGGGCAACCAGAACGATCCGTTCATCCTGAGTCTGATCGCCCAGGCTCATGAGACGCTCGGGGACCAGGCGACGGCCACGGACTACTACAAGAAGGTGATGGGCTTCACCTCACATAATCCCACCAACGCCTTCGCGCGTCCGCTCGCGCGCAAGAAGCTCGGGTTGTAGCGGCGGATCCTGCGCGGCTCTCGGTGTCCGCCGAGGGCCGTGCAGCCCGATTGCGCCTCAAGACTCGGCTTGCCCAGCATGATCGCGATCCGTAGGCTTTGGCCGTTCGGTCGTCCGCGGAGAGGTGCGGGTGACCTGGGCGTCGGGCAGGATCAGGTCTGGCAACGGAGGGCTCGTCATGAACAGGCAGATCGGGGATCGCGGTAGTCGAGCCGCACGTCGGACGACGTCGCGCCGCACGGTGCTGAGGACGGCGGTTCAAGCTGGAATCGCGTGGCCGCTGGCACAGACGGTTTCGGCTGGCGCAGCGCCGGCCGCAGGCCGCACACAGGTCCCGGCGGAGTCACTCCCGCGCATGGAGGTGCGGAACCCCGTCTTCACCGTAGCCGAGCGCGACCGGCGCTGGGCGACGGTCCGCGCGAACATGGCGAAACCGTCGTGGAATCTCGACGCGATCATCACCGCTGCCAGCGACCAGACGGGGGCGAATGCGCGCTATCTCAGCCAAGTGGTGCTCGTGCGGTATTCCGGGGCTGGGCCGCAGGTCCTGTTTCCACGGGATGCTGCGAAGAAGGTGTACGTGCAGGTGACGGCCGCCCGCCACGTCGAGGAGTGGACTGGCCGTCTTGCACAGGGTGGCTGGCTGGCCGACGGCCGGATGGTCCTGACCCCGGAGACCGGCGGAGCGGCCATGGCCAAACTGCTGGCAGCCGAAGGGTTCGGCCGGCCAGGGACGCGCATCGGCGTTGCCAAGCTGAAGGGCACGCGCTTCGAACCGGATGGCGTCGTGTCAGCCACGTATCTCGACACGCTGCGGGCGGCTCTGCCAGGCGTGCTCTTCCTGCCCATCGAGCAGTGGGGCCCAGATGCCGGGCCGATTGACGAGGCGATGCTGACGAAGAGCGGGGAAGAGCAGGATGCCATCCGCCGGGCCGTGGCGGCCAACGAACGGGGCCTCACCGCCATGGTCGGGGCTCTGCGCGGCGGTGCAACTCGCCAGGGCGACCTCTGGTGGGCGGCCTACGCCAGCATGGTTGCGGCGACGGGCAGCGACATCATTCGCCTGTCGATCGGCATCGACCAGGGTGGAAACGCCACACTCGGTGAACCGGTGGCCGACTCCGTCAGCACGGGTCAGTTCTGTTCGCAGGAGATCTCGTCTGGATTTCAGGGTTACGGGTGCCAGATCAACCACACGTTCTTTGTCGGCGGTCCGTCGACGCCGGGTTACGACTACTACCAGGCAGCAGTCGAGGCGGGACTGACGCTCCATCGGCGGGCGCTGGCGTTCATCCGGCCGGGCAGGACGACCTACGACGAGTTCGAGAAGAACGCCAGGCAGATTGTGGCGGACCTTGGCGCACAGACCAGCGGAGTCATGGTGCACTCCGGAGGGATCGGTCAGGCACGACCGCGTGGCGGCGGCGACTCGGTAATGGTCATCCAGCCCGGGCATGCGTTCGATTTCAAGCCCGGCGTGACGTTGGTGCGCGACAAGTCCAAGGACGCGCGCGAACGGAACCGCGCCGTGCAGATCGGCGAGTCGTACGTCGTCACTGACACGAGTGTGGTACGCCTGGGCTCCCGCACGCTCGGCCCGATCTCGACCGGCGACGCGCCGGCATAACGGTGGGCACACTCGACCCACGCCGGGCCGCGGCCTGGTGCGCCCAACGCCGTCCGCTCAGCGGCCCTCCCTGGCGCCGACAGTGAAGGCGCTGGATGCGTCTGGCCGGCACCTGGTATAGACTGCGCGGCGGGACGGTGGCCATGGTGAGCTGGTGCCGACGTATCAGTGTCCGTTGCGCCTGGTTTGCCGGGCTGGTGATGGCCGTTGTGGCCATGTATCTGGCCGGTGCTCGTACGGAGGCGCAGGGTGAGATCCCGGTCCGCTGGGAGGGCGACCTGACGGTCGTGTACTTCGCACCGCCGCCACCGACCGCGACTGGTGCCATCACGACCACGTGGCAGATGCGCGTCCGCTGGAACGAACGGCGCATCGATGTGAAGGATGATACCGGCCGTCTGACCGGACAGATCGTCGTCCTGGCCGATGACGGCTCACGCTGGAATGCGCGAGCCGAGGGACAGTGGTTCCTCCCTCCCATCACCACCACGGCCAGCGGCACGGGCTCCGGCACGTCCACCATCGGCGGTGGCTGGGTCTACTTCAGCCTGGTCGACGATGACCCGCTGGCCGATGTGCTGCCGAACGGCAGCTACCACTTCTGGGGTCCCGGTACCGTCGAATGGTCAGCGACGCACACGCACTCCGGCGGTGCCTTCACGGCGTCCGGGAGAGTGCCGATGCGGCTGGCGTTCAATGTGAGCAACTACGTCTGGGCCCTGGCCCCGAACTGGTCCGGCGAATCGCTCTCGGCCGAGGGCCTTCGTGCCGAACTGCTGCGCGAGGCGCCGTTTACCGAACGTGGGCTCGGCGGGTCCGACGGCGAGAAGCGCACGCTCGTCGATGGGGCCATGGTCGGCCACTACGACTGGCCGCCGGAGGGTGGGCCGATCCTGCAGTGGCAGGTGTCGTGGAACGTCCACCGGCGCCTGGCGCTCGACACCACGCTCGACCCGGTCGATGCGGCGTGGCGGCCGAAGCTCGTCAACACGGTGACGCTCGGGGCGTCGATCGACGAAGCACAAGGGGTCACGGGCAAGTTCCGGTTCACGCTCTTCGAGGTGAGTCGGGAGAAGGGCTATGCCCTCAATGCCGGCGGATCGGGAACCGGTCTCGACCTGCGGTTCGCCAGCGAGCAGCCCGCTGCGTTCGCGGCTCCGACCGAGACGGCCGACGGGTGGGTCATCGAGGCCACTGAATCGCTCTCACGCGCGCAGGTCGCGGTCGCGTCCATGGACTACGGCGCGTGGGGCAAGCTCAAGGCCGATGTCAACGTCGACGGTGAGTGGTACGAATGCCAGACGTCCGACGGCAAGGCCTATGTGACGATTCCGGCCGACGGAAACGAGAACCGCATCTGGGATACGTGGGAGCGCAACGCCGGGGTCTGGGATGCGGATCCCGCGTCTGACACTGACGAGGAGCCGGCAGGCGCGTCGGCTGGGGACGGATTCTCAAACTTCGAAGAGTACCGTGGCTTCATGGCCGGTGGGACGTGGGTTTCCCTGGACCCGCGCACCAAGGAGCTCTTCGTCTATGACGAGATCGGCCAGGGGATCGGGTACTTCGGCCAGAGCGGCGTGATCAGCTTTGTGGTCGATCAGGACGAGCTCGATGCCGACCGTGTGGCCAACTTCAATCGCGGCTACGCGTCGGCCGGCCGTCAGAAGGGGCTGCATCTCGTCGACAGTGTGCTGGATCCAGGAACGGTTGGCCTGGTCGAGCCGAACGTGGGAACGCCCAACACCGTCACGCGCGTCATGGTCGACACCGCGCAGCTGGCCGGGTTCGTGACGACCGCGCTCCCCAGCACCATTGCGCACGAGCTCGGTCACGCTGTCGGCGTGCACCATCACGGCGACTGGGGCCACGGGTCGTGCAGTGGCGGTCCGGCTGGTGTGATCGCCTACTGGGCTGGGGCCCACGCCGGCGACCAGGCGTGCGTGATGAGCTACTCGGGCGCCAAGTACTATCGCGGCTGGGACCGGCAGTGCTACGTCTACACGTGGACGCCGGTGTGGGGCTCGAGCTTCTGCGTGTCGAAGACGGGCACGGGCATTAACGCGGGCTCGCGGCGGATGGAAGACGGCCGTCCCCTGCCCGTCAGCGGCGACGGCACTCGCGGCGACTGCGTGCACGCGATCCGGTTGAAGTAGGGGAGAGGCGAGCGGGTGGTGTGATGACGACCTCTGACCAACCCTCATCGTCAGGTCAAGGCGCGAATCGCCGTAGCGGTGCCGTGTGGGTTCGCTGGGCGGCCGCCGCGCTGGTGGTCATCGTGCTCGGTGGACTGGCGCTCTGGATCCTGCGGCGCGAGCGGGCCGCGCCCGTCCCGGCCGCGGACCAGGCTGCTGCGTCGGTGCCGCTGGGCGTACGACTGACGCTCGTGACGGGTGCGCCCGGTGAAGATGCGGCGGCCGTCGTTCGCGTGTACAACGCGCGCGCGCGGCTTGGCCAGACCGTCCAGGATGCGGCCGCGGCCGGCCGCCAGTGGAAGGGGACAGTCGAGGGGGCCGATGCCACGCCAGTGCAGGTGCAGATCGGAGTGGGCGAGTGGCGCGCCAGCCTCACCGTGGAGCGACTGGACGCAGGCGGCGCCGTCGTGCCCGTCGGAGTCGACGCGCTCACGATCGTCGCCGCGCCCGAGGGCGTCCTCACGTTCGGCCCGGCCGACACCCACACCATCGTCCTGGCGATCCGGGGTGACACCGTGCCACCGCCCGGCGGGGGCCTGCGAGTGCGGCTGACTCACGCGGCCGTGAACGGTCTTTCCAACAGGGCGGTCGTCGGGCCGGTGCCTTCCGATCGAGTCGAGCAGCTCGCCCGGAGTGCACGCGTGGCCGAACTGACGCGCCGCTTCGACGTCGTCGCTCAGAGGGCCACCGAGATCATCACCGCGTCTCCGACACGTCCCGTCGGCTACTGGTATCGGGGCGTGGCGCTCGAGGCAACCGGCGACACCGCCGGCGCGCTCGAGGCGTACCAGGCCGCGGCCGATCGCGTCACACCCGGAGGCCAGGAGCCGCCCGTGGGCCTCGATCTGCGCATCGCGCGGCTGAGGGCCAGGTAGATCGCCGCGCGAGAGATCGCGGTTCAGTGGCCCGCCACAGGCGGCGCCGCACGGGCGTGCAGGAGCGCCGGAAGGCGGGGAGCCGACATGGACGCGCAACGCATCAGCTACGTGGCGCTGGAGCAGATGGACGAGGCGATGCGGGCCGAGATGGACCGCTGCGCGCGCGAGGGCACGCCCAGGCCCGAGAGTTCCGCGATCCGTGCCCACGTGCCTGCGTGTTTCTGGGCGTTCGCCAACGCGTGGCGCGACATCTTCACGAACGGCGTCTGCGACCACGCCATCAAGGAGTTGTGCCGCGTGTACGTGTCGCGAACCGTCAAGTGCGAGTACTGCGGCAACCAGCGCTCTGTCAAGGCGGCCGGCCAGGGGCTGAGCGAACGCCAGTACGACGAACTGCTCGACTTCGAGAAGTCAGCCACGTACACCGGCCGGCAGAAGGCCGCGCTTGCCTACGCCAAGGCCATCACCTGGCAGCTCGACACCGACAATGCGTTCTGGGAGCGCCTGCACGCGCACTTCACTGAGCCGGAACTGGTGGAACTGGGCTGCTTCATCGCGCTAACGATGGGCCAGCAGAGCTGGCTGCGGACGCTGAACATCGAGCACCACCAGTACATGGCCGGCACGGCGGTGTCGCTCGCCCCGGGGTTCGAGACTCCCGAGGCCCTCGCCCGGGCGAAAGCCTCGTCCGACTACTGGGCGAAGGAACAGGGCCTCAAGCCCGCCGGCTGAGCCCGCGCGCCCACTCCGTGGTCGCCATGCCGCCAGGACGCTGAGTGCGTCGTGCACCGCCCCCGCCCAGCGGCGGAGCAGGCGCGTATTCTGCTCGCCTGCGCTGCGGGGCAGATTCGCCTCGTCCTGGACGACCATTCCGCGCACATCTCGAGGGACACCCGGGCCTTTGGATTTCGGGACCGCCGAGCGAACTGGCCGAATGATCCGTGTTCCAGGGGGCGGCCTACGGGGGGCGACTCCTTCAGTCGTTGTCGGTCTTCGAGTGGCCGTCGTCGTTCGCAAGCCCACTGTCGAGGAACTGCCGCACGCACTCGGCGAAGTCCGAGAGGTCCATGAGGTGGTTGGCGAGCACGTCACGGACCACGGCCAGGTCCACGTCGTCGTAGCCGTGAACCAGCACGTTCCTGAATCCGGCCATATCAGCAAGCCGCTCGCGCAGAGCTGCGGCAATCCAGCCATCCCGTTCCAGCAGTCCGAACAGGTCACGATTGGTCGCTGGCTCACCGAGCCGGCGGTCCGAGACAATGTGCGAAGCGATGTCCAGGCAGGCCTGGATGGCGACCTGCAGCGTGTGCTCGACGAAACGCTCCTCCCGAATGTCCGACTCGAGCTGGTCGGGTCGGGCGAGCCGCCGCAGATCGGACAGGCAAGTGTCGATGATGGCGAGGCGCTTCTCGATCAGCGGTCGATCGGTCATGGCGGGCTGGACCCGGTCCCTGCGACCCGGCGGTACTGGCGCCGAATCGGGTCGAGATCGAAGTACTCGTTCCGGCGTCGGACTTCGAAGCTGACGCGGGCCGATCGGTCCGGCTCGCATACGAGGACGCCGTCCCTGAGAACGCGGTGTACGAGGTCGGCAGGGGCCCGATTCAGCACGATCAGGTCGACGTTCCGGCCGAGGTGTTGCGCGAGGGCATCGGCGAGATCGAAACGCAGGCCCTTGAGGGTGCGCGGCGGGTCCTGGTCGAAGAGCACCGCCACGTCGACGTCGCTCTCCGGACGCGACTGGCCCCTCGCTGCGCTGCCGAACACGTACACGGCCGCCATGCCGGCGGGCGGCGTAGCAAAGAATGTGCGGACCGCGCCGATCAGATCATCGCCCGAGGCTGACCGCATAAGGGGATTATAGCGTCTGCGGTACCACGAAGCGGCACTCGCCCGTCCGGCCCGCACCACCAGGCGAAGCCCCGGGCGGGGACTCCGCGGTGGAGGCGTCGGGACTGCGTGGGTCTCGGCGGAGGCCTGATCACGCCGAGATCCCCACGCGGGGCGGCCATTCTCGGTGTCAACGCAGCGGGCGGTCCGTCACTTGGCGTTCTTCTCGACCACCCACTGGGCCACGTGCGGCATCACGGTCGGATAGTACTCCACCGCGCAGTGCTCGCCGAGGCCGAGCAGCCAGATGTCGCCTTCCTTTGCTGCCTGGTAGGTCGACATCAGGTCATCGACGGGGCTGCCGGGATCGCGCGTGCCGTTGACCACGAGCAGCGGTCCGTTGATGATCTTGTCGCCGACCTTTGCGTTGGGCGCCAGCGATCGGTCAGTGCCCAGGTGCATTGCCCCGCAGAAGGCCACAACCGACTTGACGCGCGAATCGTTTCGCAGGGCCGCACGCAACGAGGCGCCCGCGCCATAGCTCTGCCCGAAGAGGCTGATGCGTGTGGTGTCGATGTCCGTGCGCTTCACGTAGTGATCCAGGAGCGCGAGATGGGGAGCTGACGTCGAATCTCTGCCCCACTGCCGGCTCTCGCCGAAGCCGGGCAGGTCGAAGGTGGCGACGGCCAGCCCCTTGTGGAGAAAGTCCTGGACCGCGCGGTAGTGGTTTGCCTTGTACTGGTCGACGCCCCCGGCGTAGAGGACGAGCGGCGGCTTCTCGACGCCCACCGGCTTGTGGAGATAGGTGGTAATCACGCCGTCCCTGAACGGCACCTTGACCACCTCCAGCGGCACGTCGGACAGCTTCCCTGCCTTCTGATACGCGCGCAGCTGCTGATCGTAGGCCTTGGCTTCCTCGGCGTTGGTGATCCTCGGGAACCAGGCGAGCCCGTAGTAGGCGACGGACGTCACATAGGCGTCGATCGCTGCCCGATGTGGTCCCCGCTTGGCGAGCGTGTCGCCGAGGTTCTCGAAGTACTCGCCGAGAACGCGCCACTCGTAGACCCAGGATCCGGGAGCATCGCCATCCTGCCTGGTGATCCGCGCCACCGTCTGGCGGATGACGTGCTCATCGCCACCGAGGTACGTGTACGCGCGGATGCGGCGCTCCGGTAGCACCCCATGCCCGTCCACGATGTTCCCGGTGTTCTGCGAGGGTTGGGCGAAGCTGGTCGAGACGGCCAGCAGCGAGAACAGCGGTACGGCCAGGGAGATCGCCGCCGAGCCGCAGAGTGCCCGCGTGAGGGACTTGCCATGACGCAGCATGAAACCAGTCCTTTCTGTCGCCCGATGAGGCGACCGGCGGAGTATAGCATCTGGCGCACCTGGAACGGCCACCTGGATGACTGACTCCGGCACCACGCGGAGCGTGATGCGGAGCGTGGTGCCGGAGGAGGGAATCGAACCCACACTCTCAGTGAAGAGAACGGGATTTTGAGTCCCGCGCGTCTGCCAGTTTCGCCACTCCGGCACGTTCAAGATAGGCGGGCACGAACGACCCGAGTATAGCACGCGGGTCCAACGGTCCCGCCCGCGGCACGGTGTCGCGTGGGGTGTCGCGTGCGGGTACGGCACGAGGGGACCAATCCAGCGCTGCGCGTCATGACGTGACCACCCCGAAACGCTCGCGTTCGGCGGCGCGCTGGATCGGAAGCAACTCGGCCGCGCGCCTCATGACCACGAGTTCCCTTCGGTCGGCACGCTCCGAGTCGGCGGCGAACACACGGTGGCCGTCAATGGCGCGGAACTGAAACAGCGAATCGACCGCGGCGAGCGGCACGAGGTCCACCCGCAACGGCGCGAACAGGTCTTCGAGCGCGACCTGGAGACCGGCCAGGTCGGGACGGACTGAGCCTCCCGGCACGAAATACACGCCCACATCGAAATCGGATCCGTGAGCGTCCACGGCTTCGCCCGCCAGCGCGCGCAGCCCGTCGTCCGCACGCGAACCGAACAGGTACACCGTGTCCACGCCGAGCCGGCGGCAGGTCTGGTCTAGCAGTCCGTCCACGGGAGGCATTGTGCCACCGGGTCTGAGTCGTGGCCTGCGAACGTCAGTCTCCGATCCAGAGATCGGCCAGCGCGAACTCCAACTCGACGAACGGCTCGGCCCTGACAACCTCGTTGCCGGCGTGAACCGCGAGGACGGACCAGCGCCTTGCCTCCAATCGCAGCACCTCCAGCATCCGTGCGAAGGGATCGATGAGCCATGCATGCGCGACCTGCTCGCGCGCGCAGATGCGGAGCTTCCGCGCACGGTTGAAGGCCGCAGTCGACGGCGAGGTGATCTCGCACACCCAGTCCGATGCGAGCCGCCACCGAACGGGTGTCCGGCAGATGGCCAAAATGGCAACCTGACTCTCGGGCCCGCCCCACACCAGGGCCCCGTCCCGGAAAAGCCGGCATTCTGCGCGGGGAGGGCGCGCCCTGAACCCCGACGCCCCGAATTCCCCCGATTCCCCCCGAATCCCGAATCCCGAATCCCGCCTATCGTACGACCCCGTCCGCCTTCCACAGGTACAAGGTGCGCGTATAGCCGCTCCGGTCCTGGAAGCTCTCGGTCTTGAGGGGTACCCAATCCCCCATGTCGAACGAGTGCGAGACGATGCGTGCTCCGGGCTTCAGGTGCTTCGTCAGGATCGGGCGGAGCTTCATATTCGACGTCGACAACAGATACAAGGTAACGACCGTCGCCGGGGACACGTCGGTCGTCATGGCGTCCTGCAGCTTGAAGGTCACGCGATCGCTGACGCCGGCCGCCTTGGCGTTCGCCTCGGCCTCCTTGATGCGCTCCGGATCGATGTCCACACCGACACCGCGTGCCCCGAACTTCACGGCGGCGGCAATGGGAATGCGGCCGTCTCCGCAGCCAAGGTCGTAGAGGACGTCGTCCTTGCTGACGCCGGCGAGCGCCAGCATCCGGTCGACGACTTCCGGCGGCGTCGGCACGTAGGGAGCAAGGCTTTGAGTCTGCGCGGCCCGATCGGTGACTGGCGAAATCGGCGTCGAACGGGCGGGAGCGATGAACATCGCGACGGCGGTGCAGACAATCAGTCCCCGAGAATCTCTCATAGTGCCTCCCCGCGAGCCGGTTCTCGTCTCCCCCAGGGCCACAGCCCTGAGGCCACGTCTGAGCGGTGCCCTCGTGGCTAGGGTCTGGCTAGCCTCCTTGCTGGGGCCTTCGCCAGCGGCGACGGCCTTCCAAGAAGGCCTTAGCCTACGTCTGCCGGCCGACCCGGGGGCTACGTCTGGCTGGTCGCCCCGGGTCAGCCCAAGTGAGTGCCGGGCCTAGGATGCCACGGCGCGGCGGTCGGTGCAACGCACGTCCACTGAAGGACTTGGCCACGTGCCCGCCGGCGGAACGGGGCTGGGCGGGCCCGGCGCGAATGATGCCCCGTTAATGGGCGATAGCGAATGAAAGACGAAAATCTGGCGTTTTTGCACGGTTTTTCTTGAGTTTTGTCCGAGGCTGCGCTATACTGGACGGCGGTTGGACACGCGTCTGATAACCTCTGTGACACCTTCCATGTAACTCCTATCAGCGAGGGGAAGCTAGTGACATACCAGGTTGGTGACAAGGTCATCTACCCGAATCATGGCCTTGGGATTGTCGAAGGGATCGAAGAGAAGACCATTCTCGGTACGACCTGCGGCTTCTATCACCTGCGCATCGCGTCGAACGACACGACCGTTCTCGTGCCAGTCGCGAACGTGGATGGCGTCGGATTGCGGCGGGCAATCGCCGACGTCGAAGTCGACCGCCTCTTCAAGCTGCTCGGCGACGGCAAGATCGACAGCCAGCAGAACTGGAAGGGTCGCTTCAAGGACAACTCGGAGAAGATGCGGACCGGGTCGATCTACGACGTGGCCGACGTGCTCAAGAGCCTCACGCTGCTGAGCAAGTCGAAGAGCCTGTCCTTCCGGGAGAAACGGATGCTGGACCGCGCCCGGTTCCTGATCATCTCGGAAGTGTCCGAGGTCGCGCGCGAGAAATCGCAGGCCATCGAGAACCGGCTCGACACGGCCCTCGATCGCTGCCTGCAGATGCGCGCCCGGGGACTCGCCCGCGCGAAGGCCGCCAAGACCAACGGGAAGAAGATGGCCGTCCCGTCGAAGAAACGGCCCTCGTAGGTCCCGACACGCGGGGCACTCGCCCGGAACGACCAGGGCCCGATCCGGCACCGCCGGGTCGGGCTTTTTCCTTTATGATGCCTCAATGGACCAGCTCGCCGACCTCGGACGCACGCTGGGGTTCTCGCTCGCCGCCGGCATCAACCTGTACGCGACGGTGGCGCTGGTCGGTCTTGCCTCGCGATTCGGCTGGGTAGACCTGCCGCCGCAGTACAAGGCATTCGACAGCGACTTGGTCATCTACACCGCCATCGCCCTCTACGTCGTCGAGTTCCTGGCCGACAAGATCCCGTGGGTGGACTCGGCCTGGGATACGGTGCACACGCTGATCCGCCCGCTCGGGGGCGCCCTGATCGCGGTCACCGCCCTGGGCGACGCCTCGCCGGCGATGACCGCCCTCGCCGCGCTCGTCGGTGGCGTGGTGGCGGGGAGCTCGCACGTGACGAAGGCGGGCACCCGCGTCCTGGTGAACACGAGCCCCGAACCGTTCTCCAACTGGGCGCTGAGCCTCGGCGAAGACGCCTTCGTCGTGGGCCTCGGCTATGTCGCGCTCAGGTATCCGCTGGTCGCGCTCGGCGTGGCCCTCTTCTTGTTGGCGCTGATTGTCGTCTTCGCGGCGACCCTCATCCGGGCCTTCCGTCGCCGGTTCGGACGCAGCCCCGAGGTTGCGTCCGGATCCGTGACCCTCCTGGTCGTGGCGAGTCTGGCGCTCGTCGCCCAGCAGCCAGCGCAGGCTCAGCAGGGCAGCGGGCAGGCGAGCCAGAAGCCCGCCCAGCAGGCGCCCCAGCGCGATCAGGGCCAACAGCCGCCGCCGGTCTTCAGGGCCGGCGCGAACTTCGTTCGTGTAGATGCCTACCCGACGAAGGATGGCAGGCCGGTGGAGGATTTGACGGCGGCCGAGTTCGAGATCTACGAGGATGGCGTGCTGCAGAAGGTGGAGACCTTCGAGCGGGTCAAGATCCAGGCAGGCGGGCCCGCCATCACCAGGGTCGAGCCGCGATCGGTGCAAGAAGCCAATCAGATGGCCGCCGACCCGCGGGCTCGGCTGTTCGTCCTGTTCCTCGACACCCATCACGTCCAGGTCTCGAGCAGCATGCAGATCCGGCGGCACCTCATGACCCTGCTGCAACGGATCATCGCGCAGGATGATTTCATCGCGATCATGACGCCGGCGATGTCGGCGGCGGACCTGATGTTCACGCGTCGGACCGATCAACTGCAGGACATCCTGGACAGGAACGCCTTCTGGGGAGAGCGGTTCTCGATCATCACGGACGATCCGGTGGAGAAGCAGTACGAGATGTGCTATCCGCCGGGTGCGGGCGAGAGGGGCTCCAGGTCCTGGATTGCCCAGGAGATGATCGATCGCCGGCGCGAGGTGCGGTCGCTCGATGCCCTCGAAGACCTGGTCGTGCACCTCGAGGGCATTCGCGAGGAACGCAAGGCGATCCTCCTCATCAGCGAGGGCTATCTCCTGTACCGGCCGAACCGGGTTCTGGCGGAGGCCGGCGGCACCTACCAGCGCCCCGGCATCTACGTCGGTCCAGACGGCAGGATCGAGACGACGGACCGTCGCAACACGAATATGGGGGCCGACAGGGCGACCTGTGACTCGGAGCGGATCATGCTGTCCAACGTGGACAACCAGCGCCGCTTCTTCGACCTCACGAATGTCGCCAACCGGGCGAACTCGAGCTTCTACCCGGTGGAACCTCGCGGGCTCGTCGTGTTCGACACCAACATCGGCCCCAATCCGCCTCCGCCCCCGAGCGTGGACTACGCGATGCTCCGTGCCCGTCACGATGCGCTGCGCGTGCTGGCCGACAACACGGACGGCATGGCGGTCATGGACTCGAACGACATCGATGCGGGGCTCAAGCGGGTCGTCGACGATCTGTCGTCGTACTACCTGCTGGGGTACACGACGACCAATACCAAGCTGGACGGGAGGTACCGCTCCATCAGAGTCCGCGTGAAGAGGCCCGGCGTGGATGTCCGGGCGCGGCGCGGCTATCAGGCGCCGACTGAGGAGGAAGTCGCGGCCCGTGCCGCCGCCCCGTCGGCGGAGTCGACCGCGGCCGGCGAAGCGGCGGCGGCGATCACTCGGGCCGTGTCATCGCTCGACTCGATGCGTCCCGGAGCCGTCTTTCGATTCCACGTGAGCCAGGGGTGGTGGACACCCGCCGGCGGGCAGATGCCGGGCAAGCCGGCAGCCGCCGAACCGGCCCTGTGGGTGTTCGGCGAGGTCGACGTGCGCCGCCAGGGCGCCGACGACTGGAGCAAGGGTGGAGAGGCTCAGGTAGCCATCCTCGGGAAGGACAACGCCGAGATACTGGCGTACAGCGTGCCCATCGAGGCGAACGGCCGATTCGCGACGCGCTTCCCCCGCTCGGCCGAGGACGTGTGGCTCGATCCGGGCGGCTACGCCGTGCGCGTGCGCGTGAGGCCGGCAACCGGCGGCATCCCCAGCACCGACACGAGCCGCTTCGAACTGCCGGCCCCTCCGGGAGACGCGCGCCTCGTCGTGGGCAGCCCCATCTACTACCGGCGCGGCCGGACAACCGGGCCGGCCGAGGTGGTGACGTCCGACCTCCGCTTCCGGCGGACCGAACGCGTCGCGGTCGAGCTCTCGCTCAGCGCAGCGCCTGATGCGGTGTCGGCTGAACTGCTCGACCGGCGAGGCCGGCCGATCGCGATCGTCGTCGCGGCCTCCACCTCGACGAGAGACGACGTGCAGTGGGTGCGGGGCGAGGTGACGCTCGCGCCCCTGGCGGCCGGCGACTACGTCCTGCGCATCACGGCCAAGAAGGGGAGTGACCAGGCCGAGATGCTGGCGGCGTTTCGGATCGTGAATTAGGGCAGGGACCGCGGACCCGGGACCAGGGACTGGTTGTGGATGTTCCCCGTCGCCCGTCGCCCCTCGCCAGACGCCCATCGCCTTCCCTGTCGCCCGTCGCCAGACGCCTATCGCCTGTCCTGTCGCCCGTCGCCAGACGCCTATCGCCTGTCCTAAACGTGAGCGTCCACGGCTCGAGCGCGCGGCCGTCGGCGCTCCTGATGCCCGCGACGAGATCGACCCGCACGATGTGGAATCGCTCGAGGGGCTCGGCGAACCGGATCGTGAGCAGGCGGTCCTTCGGCTCGTACGCGACGAAGAACGCGGGCGAGTCGGGCACGCTGGCGAACGGCGCGTCGGGCGGCGTCAGATACCCGACGCGCACGCGCCCTTCGAATGTTTCCGAAGCCATCGACTGCGAGAACTGGACCCGCACGCTCGTGCCGACAGGCACGTCGACCTCGCCCGGGGTGGGCACCGAGAACAGCACGTCGGGCGGCGGCCCGACGGGTGCGGGTGGCGGCGGTGGCGGGTCGGGCTCGAGCTGGTCCTTCGTCAGCCCGATCGTCTGTCCCTCGATCCACGCCAGGCCACCATCGCGCCGCACGATGCCGCTGACCTCGACGATGCGGCCGGTATCGCGCCTCGACGAGAGATCCAGCTCGAACCCGCTCCCCCTCGGGGGGAGGCCGATCACCCACAGGGCGGCATCGCGCGAACGCAGCAGGTACTCGACGCGAACGCGGCCGGGAGCGGCCGGCACCTCGCCGTAGAGATTGCGCCCGCGAAACGCCCCGACCACGGTGACTCTCTGACCCTCATAGATCTCGGGGGCGAGCGCGACGTCCCTCAACGCCGGGCGATCGACACGCTGCCAGCGCGTTGCCGTCCTGGGCAGCATGACGGTGAGCTCGCGCGGCCGGGGCCAGGGCGTGTGTCCCTCGCGCGCGACGATGCGGTCGAGCTTCAGCGGAGCGAGACGCGGGTCTTTCGGATCCATCCGGCCGAGATCGACGACATCCCCGCGGACTTCGACCAGACCCGCCGGCAGCCGGCTCGCGTCGGCGCCGACCACGACAATCCGGCTCCCGCCAGGGCCGGCGAGCCGGTAGTCGTCACCCGATACGCTGAACTCGCCAAGCACCACAACCTGGCGCAAATGGAAGAACGCCGGATAGGCGAGGATGGCATCGATGACGGTGACGGCCGGCAGCGCCGTCTGGACGCCGCCGTCAACCACCAGCGAAACGACGAGGAGCGCGGCACCGGCGCACCGCGCTCCTCGAGGAGAGCGCACTACATCACCGCGGTCGGCGGAGCGGGCTCGTCGGCCTTGCCCGCCTTGCTCAGCGGGACGAAGATCAAGTACGAGACCAGCACGGCCGCGACGGGAATCGCGATCCACGGAGCGACGGCGTCCCATCCGGCCAGGCCGAGAATCGACGGCAGGTTCCAGAAGGTATTGTCCTCTCGGAAGCCAACGACGGCGGCGATGAAGAGGCCGACGAGCGCTTCGCCGGCGATCAGACCCGAGGCCGACAGGACGCCCGCGTTCTCGACACGGGCCTTCTGTGCCTCGTTCATGCCGCGTTTGTCGCGCATCTTCTCGACGATGCCGCGGATGACGCCGCCGCAGAAGATGGCGAAGGTCGTCGGCAGCGGGAGGTACATCCCGACCGAGAAGAGCATCGGACTCTTGACCCGCACCAGAATCAGGGAGATGCCCATGGCGATGCCGACGAAGACCAGCGGCCAGGCCATGTCGCCGCCGACGATGCCCTGGGCGAGCGCCGCCATGAGGCCCGCCTGCGGAGCCGGATAGGTCCTCCCGCCCAGGCCGCCCGCCGCGCCGAACTGCGCCAGGTCGGCGTTATGCATCATGTACAGCGGGAAGAACATGACGAGGCCTGCGACCACGACGCCCACGACATTGCCGACCTGCATCTTCCACGGCGTGCCGCCGAGGATGTGCCCGACCTTCAGGTCCTGGAGCATCTCGCCGGCCACTGCCGCCGAGACGCAGCCAACGGCCGCCACGCCGAGGGCGGCCATGACACCGGCCTGGCCCTTGGCGCCGATGAGCGCCATGGTCAGGGCGGCCACGATGGTCGTGGCCAGCGTCAGGCCGGAGATCGGGTTGTTCGATGACCCGATCATGCCGACGAGGTTGCCCGAGACGGCGGCGAAGAAGAAGCCCGTGATGAACATCACGATGGCGGCGAGGATCGCCGCGCCGATCGTCCCGGCGAAGTAGAAGTAGAGGGCGATGATGAGCGCGAAGATCGCGATCAGGCCGAAGATGGCGGCGCGGAATGGCAGATCCTGGTCGTGGCGCGCCGTGGCCACCTTCACGGTTGCCGACTTCTTCACGTCCGCGACGCCCCGCTTGATGCCGAGGATCAGGTTCTTGCGCATCCGCCAGAGCGTGTAGCACGCGCCGACGAGCATGCCCCCGACGGCAATCGGCCGCACGATGAAGCGCCAGATATCGCCCACCATCGCCGCCCACCCGGCCGACTCGGTTCCGCCGTCGGCCGCGTACTGACCGATGAGCGACGGACCAACGAAGTAGATGAGCAGCGGCACGAACAAGCCCCAGGCCAGCAGGCCCCCGGCGAAGTTCAACGCGCCGAGCTCAGGACCGATAATGTAGCCCACGCCCAGATACGCCGGCGTCACGGCCGGTGCCGCGAAGTGCGTCACGCCGCCGGCAGTGACGGTCGGCGCCGTCTCACTCAGGCCAAGGCGAACGATGCTCTGCCTGGCAGCCCCGACGCCGACCTCGAACTCGTTCTCGGCCCGAAACACCCCGAAGCCGTTCATCAACTGGATGATCGCGCCCACGCCCATGGCCCGGAACAGCTGCAACGCTGCCTCGGAGCCGCGCTGGCCGGCCTTGTGGATCTCGCTGGCCGCGACCGACTCGGGGAAGGGGAGCGTCCGGTCCTCCACCATGACCCGGCGAAGGAAGGTCACGAACATGATGCCGAGGAGGCCGCCGAGGATCATGAGAGCGGAGGAGGTGAAGTACTCCTCCATCATGTTCTCGCTCGTGAAGCTCCAGTGCTTCAGGATGACGAATGCCGGGATGGTGAAGATCGCCCCGGCGGCAACCGATTCGCCAATCGATCCGACGGTCCGCGTGAAGTTCTCTTCGAGGATGTTGCTGTCCCTGAACAGCCGCAGCACGGCCATGCCGATGACGGCCGCCGGGTAGGTGGCCGCGATGGTCATCCCGGCGCGGAGACCCAGGTAGGCATTGGCCGCCCCGAGGATCACGCTCATGAGGAGGCCGAGGATGAGAGCCCGGATCGTGAACTCTCGCAGATCGATGTCGGGCGAGACGAAAGGCCTGTAGCCCTGCGACGGCTCCGATGGCGAAGAAGTGGGCTGTGTCATGCGGCGCATCTTACCAAAAACACTCCGGGGCAAACGACGGTAAAATCAGGCTCGACCATGCCTCGACGACGCGAGCCGACACAAACGGCGGTCCTGTCCCATGTCGACACACGGGGGCGTGTCCGCATGGTGGATGTGACCGCGAAAGCCGCGACGGACCGGGAAGCCGTCGCCCGGGGATCCGTGACGCTGAAGCCGGCCACCATCCGGCTGATCCGTTCGGGACGGATCGCGAAGGGCGACCCTCTACAGGCAGCCCGGCTGGCCGGCATCATGGCGGCCAAGAAGACCGCCGAGATCATCCCCCTCTGCCATCCCCTGGCCTTGACGCACTGCGACGTGGAGCTGCGGCCCCGGGCCGGCGGCTACGAGATCGAAGCCGTCGCCCGCACGAGCGGCCCGACGGGCGTCGAAATGGAGGCGCTCACGGCGGTTACTGCGGCCGCCCTGACGATCTACGACATGGTCAAGGCCGTCGACCGGACGGTGGTAATCGGCAACATCCGCCTGATGAAGAAGCGTGGCGGACGCTCGGGCGACTGGACACGCCGCGAGTGAGTCATGCGGGTCCTGGTCGCCATCTTCAGCGACACGCCGGCGTGGACGATCCCGTCGGCCCAGGTCGAGGAATTGCGCCGGCGGTTCCCCGCCATCGACTTCGTCCACGCGGAAGACGAGGAGGCGATGGCCCGCCTCATCCCCGATGCCGACGTGGCCTTCACATCGAGGCTCACGCCGTCCGCCTTCGAGGCCGCCGGACGCCTGGCGTGGGTGCACAGCTCGGCAGCCGGCATCGGCCGCATGTTGTTTCCGGCCATGGCCAGAAGCCCGGTGGCGCTGACCAACTCGCGCGGGATGAACGCGCCGGCGGTGGCCGAACACACCTTCGCGATGCTCCTGGCCCTGGCGCGGCGCCTGCCTGCCGCGCTCCGGGCCCAGGCCGAGTCCCGATGGGTCCAGGACGAGTTGAGCGGCCTGCCGGTGCTGCGCGGCAAGACCCTGGGCATCATCGGACTCGGCGCGATCGGCTGCGAGCTGGCCCGTCTGGGTCACGCGTTCGGCATGAGGGTCACGGGCCTGCGGCGAAGGCCCGACCTCGGATGTCCGGCCGGCGTGGACGAGGTCCTGGGCAGCCCCGATCTGGCCCGCCTCCTTCGCGCCTGCGATGTTGCGGTGGTGAGCGCTCCCCTGACGCCCGAGACGAGGGGCCTGGTGGGGATCGGGGAGTTCCGCCTGATGCGCGCCACCGCGCTCTTCGCCAATGTGTCGCGCGGCAAGCTGGTCCGCGAGGCAGATCTCGTGGCTGCACTGAAGGACGGGCTGATCGCCGGCGCGGCCCTGGACGTGTTCGAACACGAGCCGCTGGACCCACTTAGCCCGCTGTGGGCCATGCCCAACGTCGTGATCACCCCCCACGTGGCCGGGTTCCGAGCGGACTACTGGGAGGCGGCCGTCGACCTGTTCTCGGAGAACCTCGGCCGGTTCATGCGGGGCGAGCCGCTGCTCAACGTGGTGGACAAGGAGCGAGGGTACTGACTCGGGATTCGGGATTCGGGATTCGGGACACGATGCAGACCCACCCAATCCCCAATCCCCAATCCCCAGATTGACCCGTCCGTGCGAACTGGTTTAGCCTTGGGGCCACTGCGCGCCGCATGAATCCAGCCCGCGACGACATATCGGTTCGCACGCTCGCTGAGGTGCCCGCCTTTGTCGCGGCCGCCTACGACAAGCCGGTTCAGGTACGTCGATCCGTTGGCGACGGCTACGTCGAGTGGTCGGGCCGGCAGTTCTTCGAAGACGTTCGCGCCTTCAGCGTGGGACTCCAGGACGCCGGCGTCGCCCCGGGCGATCGTGTCGCGATCGTTTGCGAGAGCCGCCCGGAGTGGTGCATTGCGGACTACGCGATCCTCTCGGCGGGGGCGCTGACGGTCCCGGTCTACCCGACGCTCTCGGCGACACAGACACAGATCATCCTGGCCGACGCCGGCGCCTCGGTGGCGGCAGTGGCCGATGCGGAGCAGGCCGAGAAGGTGCTGTCGGTCGCCTCGCATCTGCCCGCGCTCCGGTCGATTGTGGTCATCGCGCCGGACGATGGCGATTGTCTTCCTGCGCACACCGTGGTGCGGGTTGAGGCCATGGCCGCCATCACGGAACGTGGGCGGGCGCGGCTGGCTGCCGAGCCCTCGGTCGCCGAGCGCGTCCGCTCGTTCGTGGACGGCCTCGATCCGGCATCGCCCGCGACGATCATCTACACCTCGGGGACGACCGGCACGCCGAAGGGTGTCGTCCTGACCCACGCCAACATCCTCTCGAACATCGTGGCCAGCAACGAGGTGCTTTGTGCCACGGCCGACGACACGGCGCTGTCGTTCCTCCCGCTGAGCCACATCTTCGAGCGGATGGCCCTGAACCTGTTCCTGTGCGCCGGTGGCACGGTGGTCTTCGCCGAGTCGCTTCAGACGGTCGGCCGCGATCTCGAGAAGGTGCGGCCGACGCTGATGACAGGCGTGCCACGTGTGTACGAGAAGTTCCACGCAGCGGTCCTCGAGAGAGTCGCCAGCGCCCCGCCGGTCCGGCAGCGGCTCTTCCGCTGGGCCCTCGGGGTCGGGCAGGCGATGGCGAACGCCCGGCTGGCCGGCGAGACGCCCTCGCTGAGTGTCCGCCTGAAGCACCCGGTGGCCGATGCGCTCGTCTTGCGCAAGGTGCGCGAGGGCACCGGCGGCCGCCTTCGCACCATGGTGTCGGGCAGCGCGCCGCTGTCGGTGTCGACGGCGGAGTTCTTCTACGCCGTCGGGCTCCGCCTCATCGAGGGGTACGGGCTGACGGAGACGTCGCCCGTCATCACGATCAACCCGCTGGACGCGCCCCGGCTGGGCAAGGTGGGCACGCCCATCTCAGGAGTCGACATCCGGATCGCCGGCGACGGCGAGATCCTGGTGCGCGGGCCGAACATCACGCCGGGCTACTACAACAGACCCGACGAGACGGCCCAGGCGATCGAGGGCGGCTGGTTCCACACGGGCGATGTCGGCGAGATCGATGCGGACGGCTACCTGACGATCACGGACCGCAAGAAGGACCTCATTGTCACATCCGGCGGGAAGAACATTGCGCCGCAGCCGATCGAACAGCGGTTGAAGGCCAGCCCGCTCATCGCCGAGGCGATTCTGGTGGGTGATCGCCGCAACTTTCCGGCCGCGCTCATCGTTCCCGACTTCGCCGTGCTCGAGGCGAAGTTGAGGCCGGCGGGCGTGGCGTGCGGCTCGCGCGACGAGCTCGTGGCGCGCGCCGACGTCCAGGCGTGGTTCCAGGCGCTCATCGACGATATCAACGGGGAGCTGGCGCAGTTCGAGCGGATCAAGCGGTTTGCCGTGTTGCCGTCGGACCTGACCGTCGAAGGCGGGGAACTGACACCCACGATGAAGCTGCGCCGCCGGGTCATGGAGCAGCGGTGGGCGCCGGTGATTGACGCGCTCTACGCGAAGGAGGCGGCGGCCGGTCCCGCCTGACATCCGGAGGACAGGGCGATGGGCGCGGAACGAGGGGCTTGACGCAGGGGCAATATTTCCATACTATTAGAAATATGGTTCAACGGACGCCGCGCAAAGCCGCTCCCGACGTCAACCGCCTGGCCGGCATGATGGCCGCCATGGGCACGGCGTCGCGCCTGCGCATCATGCGCCTGCTCCTGTCCGCTCATCCCCAGGGACTCATCGTCGGGGACATCCAGGCGGAGCTCGGCATCCACGGCGCAACCTTGTCGCACCACCTCCAGAAGCTCCGCCATGAGGGCCTCGTCAGCGTCGTGCGCGAAGGCACGTTCCTGCGCTACGTGGTCGACACCGCGGCACTGAGGGCGCTGCTCGGCTTCCTGTACTCGGAGTGCTGCGGCCGAAGCCGGGCCGTTGACCCGGAGGACCTCATCAGGCAGTGCCGTTGCTGAACAGGCCGGCACCTCCACAACTCAGGAGTGACCCCATGTCGGACATCGCGACGAAAGTGAGAGAACGGTACGGCGCGGCCGCCCGGCGCGTCATCGAGGCCAAGCCCGGCGGCGCCGGCTGCTGCTCGAGCACCTGCTGCGGGCCGGCGGATCTGCTGGCGCCAGGGGCCGTGGATCCGATCACATCCAACCTCTACGACGCGGACCAGACGGCCGGGCTGCCCGAGCGCGCCGTGGTCGCCTCGCTGGGGTGCGGCAACCCAACAGCTCTGGCCGAGCTCCGCTCCGGCGAGGTCGTGCTGGACCTCGGCTCGGGCGGCGGCATCGACGTCCTGTTGTCGGCCCGGCGGGTCGGTCCCACGGGCAAGGCCTACGGCCTGGACATGACCGATGACATGCTGGCCCTCGCCCGTGAGAATCAGCGGAAGTCGGGACTCGAGAACGTCGAGTTCCTCAAGGGCCAGATCGAGGACATTCCGTTGCCGGACAACTCGGTCGACGTGATCATCTCGAACTGTGTGATCAACCTGTCGGCCGACAAGGACCGTGCCCTGGCCGAGGCGTTCCGCGTACTGAAGCCCGGAGGCCGCTTGGCCGTGTCGGACATCGTGGTGCGCGGCGAGATCCCGCCGGCGATCCGGCGTAGCGTGGAGTTGTGGGTGGGCTGCATCGCGGGGGCGCTCGACGAACACGTCTACGTCGACACGCTGGCGAGGGCCGGATTCGCCGACGTCTCGATCGAGCCCACGCGCGTGTACCGCGCCGAGGACGCCCGGTCGTTCCTCGAGTCGCAGGGCATGAACGTCGGCGAAGTTGCGGCGCTCGTGGACAACAAGTTCTACAGCGGGTTCATCCGGGCGACGAAACCCGTCGCCTGACGCCCCGGGGGACGTGGTGCCCCTGGGTGCACCGTACGGGATCGCGTGGGGGCGCGGGCCGCCTTGACAGCGCCGTATTGGATTGGTAGATTCGGAAATGACGAAATGAGGAAGCCGTCCGAGGCGCAACTCCACACCCTGCGGCTGATCGTCAATGCCGCCAAGGCCATGGGCCACCCGGTGCGCCTGCGCATCCTGGCCATGCTGCACTCGGGGCCGCTCTGTGTCTGCCAGATGACGGCCGTCCTTGGCCTGGCCGCGTCGACCGTTTCGGGGCACCTCGCCGAGTTGCGCCGGGCCGACCTGGTCGCGGAACGCAAGCAAGGGAAGTGGGTCGAATACAGTCTCGTTCGCGACGGTCCGGCCGCCTCGCTGATCGGTCCGGCCCTCGACGCCCTGGCTCCGGACGTTCAGATCCGGCTCGATGCCGAACTGGTCCGGCGGCTGAGGGCGGTCCCGCTGGAGACGCTGTGTGTCGTGGGGGTCGATCTGAAGACACCCCAGGGCGTCCGGCGCGTCGGCGGGCGGCCCGAGACCGCGCGTAAGGCGGCCGGTCGAACCTGAGCCGGCTTCCGCACCACGCTGCCGGCATCGGAGTTCGTGAGTTCGACGTCTCACCGTGCCTGAGCTGCGGCGGGTGTGCCATCTCCGAGACCAACGACGGCGATTGCTTCGGCACGCCGTTTCCCGCCTGCAGCGAGTGCCTCTGGGCGCAGGGCATCGTGCTGTGCCCGCAGGCGGTGTTCCAGCCGTGACGGTGGCCCCGATCCGACCTCAGAAACTCGACGGATCCGGGTCGAAGATCACGCCCAGGCGGCGCCGCAGCTCGTTCCGGGTCTCACGGAACGCTGAGAGCCGGTCGGCCTCACCTCCGGAGGCGCCAGCCGGGTCCGGCAGTCCCCAGTGGAGGTGTGTCGCCCGCCCGAGGAACACGGGACACTCCTCCTCGCCGCAGAGTGTGATCACGGTGTCGATCTGATGCGCAGGCACGTCCGACACGAGTTTGGATCGATGGGCTGAGATGTCGATGCCGATTTCCGACAGGACAGCCATGGCTTCAGGACGAACGGGGGTCGGCTGCGAGCCGGCGGAATGCACGATGACGGTGGCGGGCGCCAGCGCCCGGGCTATGCCCTCGGCCAACTGGCTGCGGGCTGAGTTGGCCACACACAGAAAGAGCAGGCCTCGAGGCGGCCGTGCGCGTAGGATGGCCGCCTCGACCAGCCACTGAGGCGGCAGTCCGGAGCCGCCCTCGTACACGCGGCAGCTCAGCGATCCGTTGCCGACGCGTCCTTCGATGTCGACGCCGTTGACGCGAATCGACGGTGAGCCCGGAAAGCCCAGCATCGCCGCCTGTTCGGGTGTGTCGACGTCCACCCGCTCAACGGTGATAGCCGGCCCCATGCGCACCGCAACGGCTCGCGCCATGTCGATCGCCGCCTCCGCGTGTGGACACCCGTCGAAGACGAGCACCTCGACACGAAGCGTCACGCGAGAAGCTCCTTCAGGGCTTCAACCGACGGAACCCGCCCGGCGATCTTCACGGTGCCGTCGACCGCTATCGCCGGCGTCGACATCACGCCGAAGGCGGCGATGTCCTTGAGATCGCTGATCTTCTCGAGGCGGTACTCGATGCCGAGGCCCTGTGCGGCCTTCTCGGCGTAGTCGGCGAGCAGACGGCATTTCTGACAGCCGGTGCCCAGGATCTGAATCGTCTTCATGAGTCCTCCATGTTTCGACGCACGTGCCGGGTGCTCCCGGCGATCCCCATGGGGGCATTGTGGCCGGGCCCGATCGCCTGTTCCCGAGCCGAGCAGATACCCGCGCCGAGGATCCGGGCGGTGAGCACGATAGCCAGCACGTTGATCGCCGGTCCGGCATAGAGGAACGCCGTTGCCGGGCCCAGGCCGGCGCCGCGCATGTAGATGCCGGCGAAGAGCGGCAGAACGGTGCAGGAGCACACGGCCAGGATGGTGCCCGACACCGAAGCGACCCCGTAGCTGGCCACCTTGCTGGCATCACCGCCGAGATGCTTGAGCACTGCGTCCTGGCTGACGAACACGGTGATGGCGCCGGCGATGAAGAATGCGGGGAGCAGGCACAGCACCATGTGTTCGCGCGCGTACCACTTGAGCAGGTACAGGGCTTCGGCCAGGGCGCCGGTGAAGCGGGGGGTGCCGATGGGCAGGAAGAGGATGGCGAGGAACGCCGCCGTTCCGTACGCCAGCGATTTCCATTCGTCCTGCCAGCGCATCTGGGACTCCGGGGCTTGCAACGATGGCCGGAGATGCGGTATCGTCACTTCGCGTTATTTCGAAGTGTATGCCGCCTGCGCTTCCCGGGTCAAGGCCCGGATTGCTGGGGGAGGGTGGCAAGACGCATGGGGCGGGGCGGGCCGCCGCCCTGCGAGTGAGGTGCCGCGTGAGTCACGAGCACGCCGGCGTGGCCGGAAAGCTGTCGTTTCTCGACCGCTACCTGACGCTGTGGATCTTTGCCGCGATGGCCGTCGGCGTCGGCAGCGGCTACGCGTTTCCGGGGATCGTGCCGTTCCTGAACCGGTTCAGCGCCGGCGCAACGTCGGTGCCATTGGCCATCGGCCTCATCCTGATGATGTACCCACCGCTGGCCAAGGTGCGATATGAGCAGATGGGGCAGGTCTTCAGGAACGGCAGGGTCCTAACGGTGTCGCTCGTCCAGAACTGGATCATCGGCCCGATCCTGATGTTCGCACTCGCCATCATCTTCCTGCCGGACAAGCCCGAGTACATGGTCGGCCTGATCCTGATCGGCCTGGCTCGCTGCATCGCGATGGTCATCGTCTGGAACGAGCTGGCACGCGGGGATACGGAGTACTGCGCCGGTCTCGTTGCCTTCAACTCCATTTTCCAGGTGCTCTTCTTCTCGATTTACGCCTACGTGTTCATTACCGTTGCGCCGGGGTGGTTCGGCCTGAGCGGCGTGGCGGTGAACATCACGATCGGTGAGATCGCCACCAGCGTCTTCATCTACCTCGGCATCCCATTCATCGCCGGCGTCATCACGCGCTTCTCACTGATCGGCGTGAAGGGGCGCGAGTGGTATCAGTCCCGATTCATCCCGAGAATCAGCCCCATCACCCTGGTTGCGCTGCTCTTCACCATCGTGATCATGTTCTCGCTCAAGGGCGAGACCATCGTGCAACTCCCGGTGGACGTGTTGCGCATCGCCATCCCGCTGCTCGTGTACTTCGTCGTGATGTTCCTGGTGTCGTTCTTCATCAGCAAAGCCGTCGGCGCCAACTACAGCCAGTCGGCGACGCTGTCGTTCACCGCCGCGTCGAACAACTTCGAGCTGGCGATCGCCGTGGCCGTGGGCACCTTCGGCATCCACCACGGGGCGGCGTTCGCGGCAGTCATCGGTCCGTTGGTCGAGGTGCCGGCACTCATTGCTCTCGTGAATGTCGCGCTGTGGTTCCAGCGTCGGTACTCCTTCGCAGCGGCGGCAGTGGCAGACCTCGCATAGGCGGCGGCCGCTGACTCGGCTGAGGACGGCGGCGCGACAGGGGCAGTCTCCCTGCGTCAGGACGGGTGTAACATTTCAGCCTCCCAGAGGACCATCGGGACATGAGAAGGCCGTGCCTCGTCGTTGTCGCCCTGCGCACGACGCCGACGCTGGTCGTGCTCGACCGAGAGGGCATCGTCCGCCTCTATCACCCCGGGCGCCTGGCGGAAGACGCGCTCGACACGCTGGTTCGCCGGCTTCTCGGCAAGACCCCTGCGTGACGGGCCCGAACGCTACACCGCCGCGCAGAACGGCTCCCGGCGACCTCTGGGAGCGACCCTGTCCGTCAGACGCCGGATGAGCACGTGAGGACGAGGAGATCCCATGAACCAGAAGACCGCGCTGACGTTGATGATCGCCGTCTATGCCGCCACCGGGCTGGCATCCCAGGTGCCCATGCAGGTTCCACCGCCGCCGCAGGTGCCCGGTCAGGGAGACCCGCGGAGCCCGATCCCCGACACCTTCAGCAATCTCCAGGTCCTGCCGAAGGACATCGCCAAACCTCAGTTGGTGAACATCATGAAGTCGCTCGCCCTCACTTTCGAGAAGCGCTGCAGTTACTGCCACGTCGCGACCGACGATCTCTCGCAGGCCGACTTCGCGTCGGACGAGAAAGCAACGAAGAAGCAGGCGCGGCAGCTGCTCCAGTTGGTTCGTGACCTCCAGCGGACGGAATCGGCTGGCAAGCACCCGGCTGTCGACGGGGCGGAAGTTGATGTCATCGGTGATGTTCAGGACCCGTGACAGGGTGTAGCCGCACCAGCGGGGCCGGGCACGCGCCGAGTGCCACGCGCGCCGTCGGACGATGTCGCGGTCAGGGGCTCGTCTGTGATCCTTCCCTCGCGGGTCCTGTCGCCGGACAGCCCACCGCTGCTCAGGCCCACAAACATGGCCACGGCTGAGGGCCTTCCGCCGCGGCGGGCGCCCGTCCGGCGCCACCCGCTCG
>JBFMFH010000099.1:0-11994 GCA_040752275.1 Acidobacteriota bacterium | reverse complement strand
CCGACACGCCTCGGTGGTCTGAGGCGGAGCCTCGCTAGACGTCTTGAAGGCCCGAATCTCATGCGGATGAGTCAAGTTTCCGTCCCCTGCCTTCAAGACGTCTTCGCCCCGCCGCAGGCGGGGCAAAGCCAACACTGTGACCTAGCGAGGCGGAGCCGCCCCGACACGCCTTGGTGGTCTGAGGCGGAGCCTCGCTAGAAACAGCACGGCGGCCCGGCCGCGGTGACCCTCCGCAAACCATGTGAGCACGGCGACGGCGTCAGTCTGCAAGACGCACCGGAGAACGAGGGGACCAGCCGGCGTTTCGTCCGCAGAGCGGCGGCCGGCGGCGAGCGGCCCACAGCAGGCCGGAGGCGTGTCTTGCCGCCGTGTCGAACGGTTTGCGGAGGGACACCGCGGCCGGGCCGCCAGTGTCGTCGCCGCATCCAGGATGCCGATTTCCTACAGCGCTCTGATCACCAGGAAGCCGCCGAGGAGCAGCACGAGGAACAGGAACGCGAAGAGGTCGAAACGCTTCTCGATCGTGCGCCGGACGGGCGGGCCGAACACCCGGAGAATCGCGGCGACGGCGAAGAAACGCGCGGCGCGGCCGATGAGCGAGACGAGAATGAACGGCAGGAACGCCATGTGCGTCGCCCCGGCCGCGATCGTGGCGACTTTGTACGGAATCGGTGTGAATGCGGCCCCGGCCAGGAACCAGATGCCCCATGTGCCGTTGTACAGGCCGACCACCCGGTCCCAGTAGGGCTGCGCCTGATAGAAGTCGATGATGCCCTGCCCGAGCGTGGCCATGAACGCGTAGCCGATGGCATAGCCGAGCATGGCCCCGGTAACCGACCCGGCCGTACAGAGGGCCGCGGCGTGCCACCAGCGCGCCGGCGCGGCGGCGACGATGGCAATCAGCAGGACATCCGGCGGGATCGGGAACACCGAAGACTCGGCGAACGCGATGAGCAGCAGCGCCACGAGACTCTGGGGCGTGTCGGCCCAGTGCATGGTCCAGTCGTAGCTTCGGCGCAGCCAGCGGCGAGGGGCGTTCAGCGCGGACACGAGCGGGGACATAGATCCTTCAGCCTAGCACGGCCGACCTCCCCCCTTGCCCTCGCGGGCCGGAGGACAGGAATGGCGGAGGCGGCAGTCTGCTGCGGCCTGTCCTTTCGCCCGCCGCCTGTGCTATAACCCGGCAGCCACGATGTTCTAGCGAGGCTGCGCCTCAGATCGCCGAGCACGTGCGGGGGGCTCCGCCTCGCTCGATCACAGTGTTCGCCTGGGGGGCTGCGCGATCCGGCGGTTGCTGGTGCCACTGCCGGCCGTCATCGGTCCCTGGTCCGTCCGCAGGAGGAAGTGCCGCATGTCTGCGAAGCCCGCGCATCGTATCCGTCTCGTTACCCTCGTCGCCCTGGCCCTGCTCATGCTGGCCGTGGCCATCGTGCCTGCGCAGTCGCAGCGTCCGGTGGCCGCGCAGAAGCAGGACGAGGCCTACACCAAGCTGATCAAGGAATACACCCAGGATCCGCGGATCATGACGGAGCTGGTCGATCACATGCCGGCCAGCGACAAGGTCCCGTCGCCGTTGAAGTTCTTTGGCCGCATTCCCGGGACGCCCGGGGAGCTGACCTACGCCAAGGACATCCAGCGCTACTACGAGGCGCTGGCCAAGGCTTCTCCGCGTCTCAAGTACTGGACGATCGGCAAGACCGAAGAAGGCCGGGACATGGTGCTGCTGGCGGTGGCCGACGAAGCGACCATCAAGGCGCTCGATACCCACAAGGCCAACCTCGCCGCCCTGACCGACCCGCGTAAGACCACGGAGGAGCAGGCCCGGCGCCTCCTCAGGACCGCGAAGCCGATCTACTGGGTGACGGCCGGCATGCATTCGGGCGAAACCGGCGGTCCGGAGATGCTCATCGAATTGCCGTACCGGCTGGCCGTCGAGGAGACACCCTTCATCCAGAACATCCGCAACAACGTCATCGTCTTCATCACGCCGGTGCTCGAAGTGGATGGACGCGAGAAGCACGTCGACACGTACTACTACGCCAAGAAGACCGGCAAGCAACGCCCGCCGCTGGTCTACTGGGGCCAGTACGTGGCGCACGACAACAACCGCGATGCCATGGGGCAGATGCTCAAGCTCACACAGAACGTGAACCGCACGTTCCTCGAATGGCACCCGACCATCCTGCACGACCTACACGAGGCGTCGAACTACCTGTACGCGTCGACGGGCACGGGTCCGTACAACGAAGCGCTCGACCCCATCACCATCGACGAATGGTGGCTCATCGCCAAGAACGAGGTGATGGAGATGACCAAGCGCGGCGTGCCTGGCGTCTGGACCTACGGGTTCTACGACGGGTGGGTGCCCAACTACATGTTCTTCGTCGCTCATGCGAAGAACGCCACCGGCCGCTTCTACGAGGTCCAGAGCTACGGCCCCGACATCAACGAGAACCTCAGGATGGGCGCCAACGCGACCACACGCGAGTGGTACAAGGCGAACCCACCGTTGCCCGTCATCAAGTGGGGCCCGCGCAACAACACGAACATCCAGCAGTCGGCTCTGCTCTTTGCCCTCAGCTACGTCGCGAAGAACCGCGAGATGTTCGTGGAGAACTACTGGCTGAAGAACAAGCGGGCCGTCGACAAGGGCCAGAGCCAGGCTCCCTACGCGTGGGTGATTCCCGCTGCGCAACGGCGGAAGGCCGACGCCGCCGACATGGTCAACAGCCTCCGTCGCCAGGGTCTCGAGTTCCATCGTGCGAGCGCGGCGTTCAAGGCCGGGGACATCAGCGTGGCCGCCGGCGACTACATCGTGCGGGCCGACCAGCCCTACCGGACCATGGCTGACATGTACTTCAGCCTCCAGAACTACGCGCCGAACAACCCCCGGCCGTACGACGACACCGGCTGGACGATGCAGTACATGCGGAACGTCGCGTTGACGGCGGTCGGTGACAAGAGCGTGCTCGATCAGGCGATGACCCCGGTCACGGCGGATGTGAAGGCCCCAGGCGGCATCGAGGGCTCCGGCGCCTTCATCGTCGTCGACCACACGAGCGACAACAACCTCGTGACCTTCCGCTTCAAACACGCCGGTGTGAAGATGCAGGCGGCCGAAGACGACTTCGAGTTCGCCGGGCACAAGTTCCGCGCTGGCGCGTTCATCATCGCCGGAGCGGACCGGGCGAAGATCGAACCCTCACTGGCGGACCTCGGACTGTCGGCGTGGGCCGGCGCCGCGGCACCGGCGGTGAAGACGCACGACCTGGATGTGCCACGAATCGGCTACGTCCACTCGTGGTCGAATACCCAGAACGAAGGATGGGTGCGCGCCGCCTTCGACCACTACGGCGTGCCGTACACGTACTTTGGCGACATCAAGCTGCGCGAAAGGAACCTGCGGGCGAAGTACGACGTGATCGTGTTCCCGCACGTGGGCGGCAATGCCGAGTCGGTCGTGAACGGTCTGTCGGGGCCGGAGCCCGTGCCCTACAAGAAGAGCGAACTGACGCCCAATCTTGGGGTCCAGGATCAGGCTGACGACATCCGGGGCGGAATGGGGTTCGAAGGACTGATGAACCTCTACCGGTTCGTCGATGAGGGCGGCCTCCTGATCCTGGAAGGCGCGAACGCCACGCTGTTCCCGGAATACAAGCTCACGAGCGGCGTCAACGTCGAGAGCCCCGATGGTCTCTTCGTCCGCGGGTCGATCATTCGGGGGATCATCACGGATACGAAGAGCCCGATCGTCTACGGGTTCGAGGGTACGCAGCTGCCGGTGTACTTCAGCCAGGCGCCGGTGCTGGCCGTCGGCGCCGGCGGAGGGCGGGGCGGCTTCGGACGCGGCGGAGCCCAGATCCCGGGCGTGGGGATGAATGTGTCTCCGAATTCGAGCTCCCAACAGCGTTTGTCGCCCTGGGAACCCGCCAAGGGTGGCGCGGCAACCCAGGCCGAGGCAGCGCCGGCTGGCGGTCGCGGCGGTGGCCGCGGTGCCGGTGGCCGCGGCGGCTTCGGTGGCGCCCTGCCCGGCTCTGGCGCCCGCGTGATCATGAGGTTCCCGACGAGTCCCGACGACATGCTGCTCTCAGGCGTGCTGGTCGGAGGCGAAAACCTTGCCGGGCGCGCGCAGGTGGTGGATTCGACCATCGGCAAGGGCCACGTGGTCATGTTCGCCATCCGGCCCTACTGGCGGTGGCAGACTCAGGGGACGTTCCCGCTGGGTTTCAACGCCATCCTGAACTGGAACGACCTGGGGGTGGGGAGATAGGGAAGAAGACAGAAGACAGAAGACAGAAGACAGAAGACAGCAGAGGAGCGCGGCCGCAGCCCCGCCTACGCCCGTGACAGGATACCGGGCTCCGCCGCGGGAAGGCGCGACCGCCGGAAAGCCGGTCCCCGGGCCGGGGCCTTTGCTTGCGGATACGGCCGCCCAAGGCAGGCCTGGGCGGGGCGGTGAGGTGGCCGCGGTTGCGCCGTCTGGATCCGAGGCGCACAATACGGACGAGACGGGGGAAACTGGGCTGCAGCCCTGCGGTGGAGTGGCGTGAGTCCGTCGGCCGCGGGCCGCGAGCCGGATTCGGGCGGGAGGAGTCATGGCTGACACCGAAGCCGCACCGCGTTCGATCAAGGGCATGCAGTTGCAGTGTCCCGTTTGCCGCCATACGCAGTTCTACGCCCGCGAGTACCTGCTCAACACCAGGCTGGCGACCTTCTTCAACGTGGACTGGGCGAACCGGGCGGCCTCCGCCTACATCTGCGAGCGCTGTGCGCACATCCTCTGGTTCAAGGGGGATCCCGAGGCGGAAGACTAGGAACGGGGATTCGCGATTCGGGATTCGAGCCTGCAGAGCGGCAGGGCTTCAACCTGGCTGAGCCCTGCCCCGCACAAGAGAAAGGAAGGCAATCCTGCCCGACTCCCGAGTCCCGAACCCCGAATCCCGACTCTGATACACTGACCCCATGAACCCCCAACTCCTCAAAGGTCTCAACGAGCACCTCAGGCTCGAATTCCGTGCGGCGCACGAATACCTGGCGATGTCCATCTGGCTGGCTGCGAACGACCTGCCAGGCTTCTCGCGGTGGATGAAGAAGCAGTCGGCCGACGAACTGGGCCACGCTCAGCGCATCATCGATCATCTCATCGATCGCGACCAGAAGGTGGCGCTGCCGGCGGTCTCTGCGCCACCCATGGCCTGGAAGAACGCTGAAGCCCTGTGTGCGCACGTGCTGCGCAACGAGCAGGCCGTCACGGCCTCCATCAACACGCTCTACGCCATGGCCGACAGAGCGAAGGACCGGCCGGCGCAGGTCATGCTGCAGTGGTTCGTGTCGGAGCAGATGGAAGAGGAGGCGGCCGCTCGCGCCGTGCTCGGTCGCATCCGGCTCGCCGGAGGTACGGGCGTCGCGCTCCTGATCATCGACCAGGAACGCGGTTCCGGTAAGGTCCCCGGCCTGCCCGATGAACCAGCAGGCGCGTAGCCGCCGGCAACCGTTCCCGCGGAATCCCAAGCGTGACGGCGATCTCCCGCAGCTTGTCCTGCACCAGTTCCTGGTTGCGCGGCCCCATCCGGGCCATCTGTTTCTGCGCATCCGACAGGTTCTCGACGCGGTCGTCGGCGTACCGGTAGGACAGCACTGCCTCGCGAAGCGCGGTGTCCGGAGGAACAGCCGGAGTCTGGAGCAGATGGACGATGGCGCGCTCGACGCCGCGGTCGATATCGCCGTCTGGGTGACCGAGGTCGCGGAACGCGTCGGCGAGCCTCGGCTTGAGCGACGAGTACAGCTTCGCCAGGCCGGCGGCGTCGAAGGACGCCACCGCATCTGCGAGGCTGTCGTAGCGCTGGAAGGACCGCGCATCGATCTGGACGAGTGCGCCGCGGGTGGCCACGACGAAGGACCCCTTCGGCGCGAGGGCCCGCAGGTGCCGCGCCGGGCTCTTGCCTTCGGCGATGTTGTCGACGCAGACGGCGAAGTTGCGGATGAGCCCGTCGGTGGCAAGCCAGGTCGCCACCTCGGGCCTCGACGACAACTGGCGCAGCAGGTCACGGACGAGCGAGTCCGTCAGGTCGAGCGGCGGCAGGTCGAGCGTCTCGACCGACGGGCCCAGGGGTTCGCGAGGCTCCGCCGGGGTGGGGGCTTCCGTCACTGCCGCAGTCCTCTGCGCGGGCGCCTCCGCCGGAAGCCGCCAGTACCAGACGCCCAGCGCCGACAGGGCCACCACGACCGCGACGGCCGCCACCCATGGCCAGATCGGGCGCGGCTCCTGTGGAGGCTCGTACCCGGACCCGAGGGGTTCCGGCATCGGATCGAGCTGCAGATCGTCCATCTCCGGCATGAGACACCTCCGATCCTTCTGACGCACGCACCCCAGACGCGGTCGAGCCCGCGGTGTCAGCGGATATCCGCTGGAATCCACGCCGAGCACGGCGGCTCGAGCAGATTGATCCAACGGAGGTAGCCGACATAGTCGAGCGCCGGCTCGCCGATGGGCGCGCCGGGCGGGATGAACGGGCTCGTCCCAGGCCTGGCGGGCTCGGCCGGCCGTTCGATGAAGCGCTTGATGTCCCGGGCGAGGAGCAGGGCATGCGCCGCCCCGGCGGCGTCGGCGCGGGCTCCCGACGAGGCGGCGGCCGACCCCAGGTCGGCGGCCTTGCGCTCGAGCCTCAGTGAGGCGATCGCCCGCACCTGCGGCATCGCCGCCGATCCCGCCAGCGACATCAGCTGCTCGATGACGACCCGCTCCACGGTTCGGGAGATCTCCGCCTCGTAGGGATTGGCGGGAGAGGCGCCGAACGTGGCACTGAGAACCTCGTCGACGACCTCCGTGAGTCCCGGCAGCGACGGGTCGACTGCGTGTTGCTCGACCAGGCGGGCCGCGCGACGCTCGTCGAAGATGTTCGACACCGTATGGTACGCGGCCACCATGGCTGGCGTGATCACGTCGAATGTGTCGCCGGTGTAGCGTGGAAACATCTCACGGGTCCGGCGGTACCCGTCCGGCCTCGGTGGCAGCCTCTTGACGACCGTGTCCGGCAGCGTCAGCGCGGACGGCTGGATGGTGGAGAGCAGTGCTTTCAGCGCCGCCCGCTGTTCGGCGGCCGGCACCCACCTGAAAGGCTCGCGGCCGTCGCCGCGCATGGCGTAGACGTAATGCTGTCCACCGAGCGCCGACGCGGCGGCTTCGACCTGGTATCGGTGGTGAAGGTACAGCGGCAGCAGCACCTCTTCCATCGTGGCCATCGGCGCGTTCAGCTTGATGGCGTTCTCTCCGAAGCGTGACAACGCAACGGTCCGCACCTCCATCATGCGATTCAGTTCCGCGGCCGGATCCGTGCCGTTCGACCATTGGTCGACGCGGGGGTTGGCAGCGGTGTCCTGATTCGTCATGAAGATCAAGTCCCTCGCCCACGCATCGTTCAGGATCGCGGCGAGCACCCTCGGCTCATCCGTGCCGGGCGGGAAGTCCTGATACCCCCAGGTAATCCAGACCTTGTCCCACACGCCGATGCCGGCGTCGTACACCTTCGAGGTGTCGAATGTGCCGTCCGGCTTCAGCGTCACCAACGGATGCGGGTAGTCCATCACGGAGATGCGACCGGCGGTACTATCGTAGTACTGATGGCCCAGGCCGAGAGTGTGGCCGACCTCGTGAGCCGACAACTGCCTGATGCGGGCCAGGGCCCACTCTTTGAGTTCCGGCGGGGCTTCGGTGCCGGTCCGGTACGGCGACAGCAGGCCCTCCGCAATCATGTAGTCCTGGCGGACTCGCAGCGATCCCAGTGTGACGACGCCCTTGATGATCTCGCCGGTGCGCGGATCGGTGACCGATCCGCCCGTGCTCCAGCCCCGTGTGGATCGGTGCACCCAGTTGATGACGTTGTATCGGATGTCGAGCGGACTCACGTCCTCAGGCAGCAGTTCCACACGAAACGCGTTGCGATACCCGGCGGCTTCGAACGCCTGGTTCCACCAGCGCGCTCCCTCGAGCAGCGCGGATCGGATGGGCTCGGGCGCGCCCGGATCCAGGTAGTAGACGATGGGCCTGACCGGGTCGCTGACCTTGGCCTTCGAGTCGACCTTCTGGAGCCGATGGCGCCGCACGAGACTGACCGTCATCGATTCGCCGAGCGGCGCCGAGTAGTTCTGGAACTCCACATGACCGAAGCCGGAGCGCGGGTCCCACACACGGGTCTTGAAGTTCCCGTCGGGAAGCTCCACGAACGAGTGGTGCATCCGGATGCTGGCCGCCTCGCCGCTCGCGGCGACCGCGCTGACGCCCTCGAGGAAGCCTCCTCCGCCCCCGGCGGCCGGCGGGCCGCCGAACCCCCCGCCGCCCCCGCCGGGCTGTTGCGCGAAGGTCAGCTCGACCTCCATCTCGGTGTTCTTCGGGAAGTTCTGCGTCATCGGCAGGTAGATGGAGCTGCGCGACGCATCGAGGCGGTAGCTGCCGGGTCGCATGCGCGCGGCGGCGTTGTTCGCGTCACGGACGAGGAAGTCCATCATGTCGACGAGAACACGGTCGCCGGTCTCGGCAGCCACCTGGAACGACCACAGGACCGAACGCGCAAAGGCGTCGCGCACGGCTCGGACCTCGGCTGGGTTGTCGCTCGTCGCCCGAAACCGGTAGTTTGGCTGGACGACCAGGACCTTCGGCCCGATGCGCTCGAAGGACACGATGCGCGAACCGGCCAGCGCCCCTCGGTCGATGCCGATGTCGTTCGACCCGAGGCCGGCGCCGTAACCCATGCTGTGGAGCACCTCGGTCTTGAAGCGCGAGATCTCCATCCACAACTGGCCGGCCTTCGCATCCCAGTACAGGGGGAAGAAGCCGTCCAGCTTCGCCATGCTGGCGGTCTTCTCCTCGATAGTGGGCAGAGGCCCCGCCTCGCCGCGGCGCGCGGCAGGCGGCTGCGCGAAGGCCGACGCGGCGAACGCCGCGACGATCGCGAGAGCAGCGATAAGAGTCCATGGCCGATCCCGGTGCATAACGCCTCCTCTGGTCGATTCTGTCGTCCGCGGCCGAGGTCCTGGCCTTGCGGCGGTCGTGTCGCGCGGACGCCAGCCCGGCGTGCTCGGAGCGAGCGCACGAACGATGCGGGCGAGCCCCGAGCTCCGGTCCGGGCAGTCTATCACCAGCGAGGTTCTGTCTCAGACCGAGCAAGCGCCGGTGCGCCTTCGTCTCGCCGGGTCACAGCGTTGGCACTGCCCCGCTTGCCCTTCATCGCGTGGCATACTGGACGGGTTTCACCAGAACGGGCTCGAGGGGCAGGGCCACCACACCACACAAGGAGTACACGTCGTGTCGACGGACATCTACCCGGTCAAGCCGCACATCGCCGAACGCGCCTACCTGCGTTCCCTGGCCGAGTACGAACGGCTGTATCGCCTGTCGCTGGACAACCCCGAGTGGTTCTGGGGCGAGCAGGCGAAAGCCCTGAGCTGGTTCCATCCGTACCAGTCCGTGCTGGACGTCGACTACGAGGAAGTGGACTTCGCATGGTACTCGGGAGGGCGCCTCAATGCCTCGTTCAATTGCATAGACCGGCACCTTCCCGAACTGGGCGACCGCACGGCTCTCATCTGGGTCGAAGATGAACCGGGCGTCTACCACCACATCAGCTACCGTGAGCTGAAGCACAATGTCTGCCGTGTCGCCAACGTATTGATCAGCCACGGTGTGAAGAAAGGCGACCGCGTCTGCGTCTACATGACAATGCTCCCCGAGCTCGTCTACACGATGCTGGCGTGCGCGCGGATCGGCGCGGTACACTCGGTGGTCTTCGGCGGCTTCTCGGCCGAGGCCCTCCGGGACCGGATCATCGACGCCCGCTGCAGGATCGTCGTCACGGCCAACGAAGGCCTCCGCGGGGGACGGCGCGTGCCCCTGAAGAAGACCGTCGACCGGGCGGTGGAGGGCATGGCGGCCATCGATGCCGTGCTCGTCGCCAGGCGCACGGACACCGACGTCCAGATGCGTCCAGGCCGGGACGTCTGGCTCGATGATGAATGCCACCGCCAGCGGTCCACGTGCACGAACGAGTGGATGGGGGCCGAGGATCCTCTGTTCGTGCTCTACACCTCGGGCAGCACGGGCAAGCCCAAGGGCCTTCTGCATACGACCGGCGGGTACTTGGTGTACGCGGCTCTCACACACCGGCTGATCTTCGACTACCACCCTGGCGACGTGTACTTCTGCGCGGCTGACATTGGCTGGATCACCGGCCACAGCTACATCGTCTACGGCCCGCTGGCCAACGGTGCGACGACAATCGTGTTCGAGTCGACCCCACTCTACCCGGATCCCGGCCGGTACTGGCGGATCGTCGACGACCTGAACGTCAACGTGCTGTACACCGCGCCGACGGCGCTGCGCGCCCTCGCCCAGGCCGGCGACACCTGGGTGAAACGCTACAAGCGATCGTCGCTGCGCATCCTTGGCAGCGTGGGCGAACCCATCAACCCTGAGGTCTGGCGCTGGTATCACGACGTCTGCGGAGACGGGCGATGCTCGGTGGTCGACACGTGGTGGCAGACCGAGACCGGCGGCGTGCTGATCACCCCGCTGCCGGGCGTCACCCCGGCCAAGCCCGGCTCGGCCACCCTGCCGTTCTTCGGGGTGAGACCCGTGGTCATGGATCTCGAGACCAAGCGCCCGCTCGAAGGCAACGACGTCTCCGGGGCGCTCTGTCTGTCGAGTCCCTGGCCGGGTCAGGCGCGGACCGTGTGGGGCGACCACAAGCGGTTCCGCGACACGTACTTCAGGACCTACCCAGGCTACTACTTCACCGGAGACGGCGTCAGGCGCGACCAGGACGGCTACTACTGGATCACCGGGCGGATCGACGACGTGTTGAACGTGTCAGGGCATCGGATTGGAACCGCCGAGGTCGAAAGCGCGCTGGTGGCGCACGAGGCCGTGGCAGAGGCGGCGGTGGTCGGCTTCCCGCACGAGATCAAGGGCCAGGGCATCTACGCCTACGTCGTCCTCAATGCAGAGTGTGCCGGCGGCGATCCCGAACAACTCGTCGGCGCGCTGAAGCAGCAGGTGCGCAATGCGATCGGCGGCTTCGCCACGCCTGACGTGATCCACGTGGCGTCAGGCCTGCCGAAGACCAGGAGTGGGAAGATTATGCGCCGCATCCTGCGAAACGTGGCCTCCTCGGAGTATGACGGCCTGGGTGATGTCTCGACGCTGGCGGAGCCGGAAGTCGTCCAGCGGCTGGTCGACGAGCACAAGAGGGTCGGAACGGAGTAACCTGGCGTCCCGCCCCAGGGGCGCCGTTGTCGCAAACATGGGACAATGGCGCGGGAGGGTGACATGCGTCTGAAGCAAGCCATAACGGCGGGAGTCCTCCTCGTGATGGCTGGATGCGGGCAGGTGGTCCCGACCGAGGAAGAGGTCCCGGTCATCAGACAGATCGTCGAGGCGACCAACGAGGAGATGGCCGCCTGTTTCAGCGAGGGCGACGCGGGATGCCTAGCGGGGTTCTTCGCCGCCGACGGCTGGCTGATGCGATCCAATGTCCCGGTGCTCGCCGGCCAGCAGGCCATCCAGCGGCACTGGCAGCAAACCCTCCCCGGCGGGACGTGGGAGGTCTTCTTCGAGACACGGACGGTCGAGGAGAGTGGTCCCCTCGCCGTCGAGCGCGGGAAATACACCATGACGTTCACGGTGGACCCGGCGGCGCAGACGATGAGGCCGTCGTTCACGGAGCGAGGCACCTACGTGACGCAGTGGCGCCTCGATACGACGGGTCGCTGGTTCATCGTGGCCCAGGCGCTCGTGGCAGAGATCACGGGGCGGACCGCGCAGGGATAGGAGAACAGAAGACAGATGAACCCCGCCGCGGCCTGCGGCCGGAGTGGACGAGGATGTGATCCCGAGCGGGTGGCGCCGGACGGGCGCCCGCCGCGGCGGAAGACCCTCAGCCGTGGTCATGTTTGTGGGTCTGAGCAGCGGTGGGCTGTCCGGCGACAGGACCCGCGAGGGAA
>JBFMFH010000098.1:0-23462 GCA_040752275.1 Acidobacteriota bacterium | reverse complement strand
GCCCTGGAACCGTGATGCCTTGCAGAAGTCCCGGAGCGCGGCGCCCGGCTGGCCAGGCGCGACGACTGAGCATACTCCCGGTATGTGAGGGAGGAGCAACGCCGCCAGGCGGGATGCCCCGCCCGGGGATTGTGTGAGGCATCACGGTTCCAGGGCACTAGGCCAGCGCATCTTACATCACCGCAGCCGCGCCCAGCGGGCCTCCAGCGCCGCGAGCGTCCGCTCCAGCGCCGGCACCGCCTCGCGCGCCTGCGTTGTCGGCCTCGCGTCGGCCGCCTGCAGCAGGCTCAGCATGAACAGGAACTTCTGCTGCAAGCCTCCGACGGTTTCCCGTTCGTCCGGCACGGCGATGATACTGCCGTAGAGCAGGTCCGGCTCGGCCGGCGCACCCGCTCCGCGCAGCGTGCGCCGCGCGTCCTGGCGCGCGGCGTTCGCAAAGCCGCCCCCGAGCGCCGCGTCGATGGCTTCACGCAACTCCTGGGCGCGCAGATAGCCGCGATAGCACCGCAATGACAGGTCCGTCTGCAGCCGGACGTCTCCCTCGCCGAGCGTGACTCGCGGGTCCAGTCGCACGTCGAGCGGGCGCGCGAAGCGCTCCCCGTCAACCGTGAGCCTGACCGTGTACCGGCCCGGCGCCACGAACGGCCCATGCGGCCCGCTCGGCGTGTTCCGGAACACGGCCGCGATCGGGTATTGACGCGCCGCGCCGCGCGGCGGCGAATAGCGAAGATCCCACACGAACCGGTGGTGCCCCGGCGACGTCGCGACCCGCTGCTCCGGCCTGAACCAGTAGGTCGGATACGGCAGCACGCTGGTATCGATCCGTCCGGTCTCGTCCCGATTCGAGAAGCGCCGGATGATCTCGCCACGCCCGTCGGCAACCTCGATGATCACTTCGCCGGCCGTGCGGGCGAGGTAGTAGTCGATAGTCGCGCCGTCCGGCGGGTTTTCGCCCGTCGGCTCCTCAGGCGGCAGCGGCGTGTCCGAGAACATGTTCCAGCGGACGCGCGTGGCTGGCGGCAGGCCGAAGAGATGGGCGCGCCCGGCTCCGGCGATCCTCGCCAGCTCCCGCAGCGGCTGGATGTTGTCCATGATCCAGATCGAACGCCCGTGCGTCCCCACCACCAGGTCGTCCTCGTGAATCACGAGGTCGCGGATGGACGACGCCGGCATGTTCTGGCGCAGCGTCTGCCACCGCGCACCGTCGTCCGTCGAGAAGTACACCTCGCGCTCGGTCCCGGCGAAGAGCAGCTTCGGCTGCTTGGCATCTTCACGGACCACGTTGACCGGCCCCATCTCGTGGAGACCCGTGACGATGCGCGTCCAGGTCGCGCCGCCGTCGTGCGTGCGGTAGACGTGCGGCCGCATGTCGTCGCGGCGGATGGCGTTGACGGCCAGGTACGCCGTCCTCACGTTGAAGTGCCCCGCCGCGATCTGCGACACCTTGTCCCAGGCGCGGAGCCCCGGCGGCGTCACGTTCCTCCACGTCTTCCCACCGTCAACGGTCACGTGCACCAGCCCGTCGTCCGTCCCGGCCCAGATGACGTTGACGTCGAGCGGCGACGGGCCGACCGCGTAGATGACGCCCCGCCTGGGCATGGCCGCGAGATCGGGCGTCCGGTAATCGCCGACGCTCTCGGGCACCTCAGGCTGCTCGCGTGACAGGTCGGGGCTGATGATCTCCCATTGGTGCCCGCCGGTCGTGGTCTTCCAGAGCACGTTCGTTGCGAAGAGCAGCATGGTCGGATCGGCCGGGTGGAACAGCAGCGGCATGGTACGCAGGATCCGGTACCTGCCCGATCGGAGCGACTCGGGCGCCACGTTCTGCGACTGGCCGGTCTTCCGGTTGAAGCGCTGGACGCGGCCGCCATAGACGATGTCCGGGTTGAGCGGGTCTGGCGCGATGTAGGCGTACTCGTCGGCGCCGACGCCCATCCAGTCCCTGAAGGAGATCTGTCCGCCATTGCCCCGGCTCGCGATGCCGATGGCGCCGCTCTCCTGTTGCCCGCCGTAGACCCAATAGGGAAACTGGTTGTCTGTCGTCACGTGGTAGAGCTGAGCGGTCGGCTGGTTGTACCAACTGCTCCACGTCCGGCCGCCGTTCACGGTGACGGTCGCGCCCTGGTCGGTCGTGAGCAGCATGATGTCGGGCTGCAGGGGGTTGATCCAGAAGCGCTGCGGGTCGTCGCCGCCCGGCGCGCCCTTGAAGCTCACCCAGGTCCGCCCGCCGTCATCGGACCGGTAGGCCGCCGTGCCAGCGGCGAAGACCACGTCGGGGTTCGTCGGGTGCACGCGGATCTCGACACCGAGGCGCCGGTCCGTGCTCACGCGCATCCAGGTCCCGCCGCCGTCCTCTGTCCGGTAGACGCCGCTGCCCGCGCCTGCGCCGACCAGGGCGTACAGGCGCTTCGGATTCGAACGGGACACGTCGAAGAAGGCCTTCGAGCCGCCCGGGCCAGGCGCCGGCAGGCCGCCGGCGAGGCGAGTCCAGGTGGACCCGCCGTCGATCGACTTGAACAGCAGGCCGTTCGGACCCGTGAAGCTGCTGTTCTCCCACGGTCCTTCGCGGTGCTCCCACATCGAGGCGTAGACCGTCTTCGGCTCGACCGGATCGAATTCGACCTGCAGGCCTCCGGTGTTGTGGTCGATGTAGAGCACTCTGCTCCAGGTGCGCCCGCCGTCTGTCGTGCGGAAGATGCCGCGCTCCTCGTTGGGGCCGTACGGATGGCCCATCCCAGCGACGAACACGATCTCCGGATCGGTGGGGTGGATCACAAGGCGGGCGACCTGCTGGACGTCCGGCAATCCGACGTGCGCCCACGTGCGGCCGCCGTCCGTCGACTTGAAGATGCCATCGCCCACGCCAAGGTCGGGACGGTGGAGGCCTTCGCCGCTACCGACGTAGATGACGTCCGGATGCGACGCCGAGACGGCGAGGTCGCCGATTGACCCCGTCGGCTGGTCGTCGAAGATCGGTGTCCAGGTGCGGCCGTAGTCGTCCGTCCTCCACACGCCGCCGTTGTTGACGCCCATGAAGAAGACGTTCGGCTGCGTCGGGATGCCCGTGGCCCCGACCGTGCGGCTGGCACGGAAGGGTCCAATCAGCCGGTAGCGGAGCTCCTGATAGAGGGATGGAATGATGGCTGAACCGTCGTCCTGCGTCTGAGCCGTCAGGCCTGCGCAGCCGATCAGCAGCGCTGCAAGCACGATGTGCCGGATTGGCATGCGTCCGCCTCCCTGCGTGACCCTGCGGAGTATCGCATATTGGAACTGACGTCGATCGGGATTCGGGATTCGACGGGATTCGGAGTACAACAGCCTGACATGCCGGCACCACTTTCCGAGTTCCTCCCCGACCACGCCGATCCGTCCGCTGACACGCTGCTCGAACGGTTTCTCGACTACGTCGAGAATCTCGGCCTGACGCTCTACCCCGCCCAGGAGGCGGCCATCCTCGCGATCTTCGAGGACAAGAACGTCATCCTCAACACGCCGACCGGCTCGGGCAAGTCGCTGGTGGCGTCGGCGACGCTGTTCGCCGCGCTGGCGCGCGACCGGCGCTCGGTCTATACCTGCCCGATCAAGGCGCTCGTCAACGAGAAGTGGATGGCGCTCTGCCGCGAGTTCGGTCCCGAGTACGTCGGGCTCTCGACCGGCGACGCGAGCGTGAACCGCGACGCGCCGATCCTCTGCTGCACGGCCGAGATCCTCGGCAACATCGCCCTTCGCGAAGGCCCCGACGCGTGGGTCGACGATGTGGTGATGGACGAGTTCCATTGGTATGCGGACCGCGACCGGGGCGTGGCCTGGCAGACGCCGCTGCTGACGCTGCCGAACACGCGGTTCCTGCTGATGTCGGCCACGCTCGGCGACACGAGGTTCTTCGAAGAGCGGCTCACCGAACTCAACGGGTGTCCGACCGAGAGCATCAAGTCGAGCGAGCGGCCCGTCCCCCTCGAGTTCTCCTACGCCGAGATTCCCCTGGCGCACACCATCGAGAAGCTGGCAGACGAGGGCAGGGTGCCCGTCTACGTCGTGCACTTCACGCAGGCGGACGCTGCGTCGAGCGCGCAGGACTTCACCAGCCTGAAGATCTGCACGCGCGACGAGAAGGCGGCGATTGCGTCTGCCATCGCCGACTATCAGTTCACGAGCCCCTACGGTTCGGACGTCCGGAAGTGGCTGCGCCACGGCATCGGCCTGCATCATGCCGGGTTGCTGCCCAAGTATCGCGTGCTCGTCGAGCAACTGGCCCAGCGCGGACTCCTGAAGGTGATCTGCGGCACCGACACGCTCGGTGTCGGTATCAACGTGCCCATCCGGACCGTTCTGTTCACGCGCCTGTGCAAGTTCGACGGGCGCAAGACGGCGATTCTGAGTGCCCGCGACTTCCATCAGATTGCCGGACGCGCCGGGCGCAAGGGATTCGACGACCGCGGCTTCGTCATTGTCCAGGCGCCGGAGCACGTCATCGAGAACATCAGGCTCAGCGAGAAGGCTTCGCGCGACGGCAAGAAGGTCGTCAGGCGCAAACCTCCCGAGCACAACTTCGTGAACTGGGACCTCAATACGTTCAAGCGGCTCATCGCGGCGCAGCCCGAGCAGCTCGTGTCGCAATTCCAGGTGTCGCACGGGATGCTGCTGAACGTGCTCAGCCGGAAGGGCGATGGCTGCCGGGCCATGCAGCGGCTCATCCGGGACTGCCACGAGTCCGACGTCGCCAAGAAGGCGCACCGGCGGCGCGCCTGGCAGCTCTTCAGGGCGCTGGTCGACCGCCGGATCGTCGAGTTCGTGCCGAGGACCGAGGAGGGATCCCGGCTGCGGGTCAACGTCGAGCTGCAGGACGACTTCTCGATGGATCAGGCGCTCTCGCTGTATCTCCTCGAGACGATTCCGCTGCTCGATCCCGACTCGCCCGACTATGCTCTCGATTTGCTGACCCTGGTGGAGTCGATCCTGGAGAATCCCGAGATCATCCTCCGGCGCCAGCTCGACCGCATCAAGGACCGTGCCGTCGCGCAGATGAAGGCCGACGGCATCGAGTACGAGCAGCGCATGGAAGAACTCGAGAAGCTTGAGTATCCGAAGCCGCTGCGCGATTTCATCTACGACACCTTCAACGCCTTCGCCGACAAGCACCCGTGGGTGGGCGAGGAGAACATCCGCCCGAAGTCGATCGCGCGGGAGATGTTCGAGCAGTTCCGGTCGTTCGCCGAGTACATCTACGACTACGAGCTGCAGCGGTCCGAGGGCCTGCTGCTCCGCCACCTGAACAGCGTGTACAAGGTGCTCCGGAACACGGTTCCCGACTACGCCAAGTCAGACGAGGTCATCGACATGGAGCAGTACCTGCGCACGCTCCTGACGATGGTCGATTCGAGCCTGGCGGACGAGTGGGAGCGGATGCGCGATCCCGGCTACCAGCCTCTCGGAGTCGCAGCCGCCGCGACCAGGGACCTGCGGCCACCTGGTGCCGACGAGGCCGAGGCCGACGTCACCCGCGACGCCAAGCGCTTCACGGCTGCCGTCCGCGCCCGCATCTTCTCGTTCCTGCGGGCGTGGTCACTGGGTGACGGCGCCGGCGCCCTGGACGCGCTCGACAGTCCACGGGACGGTGACGGCCTGCTCTGGTCACTCGACCGGCTGAAGGAAGCCTGGGAGGCCTACCGCGTCGAGCACGTGTCTTTGCGCTTCGACCCCGAGGCGCGCAACCTCAGGCATACCTATATCACGCCAAACGCGGAGCGACAGACCTGGGAGATTCAGCAGATGCTCGTCGATCCCGACATGCACAACGACTGGGTCGTCGAGTTCACGGTCGATCTCGCCGCGTCGCGGGAGCGGGGCGACCTCGTCATCGCCCTCCGTGGTCTCGGGAGCCTCGCCTGAGGTCGGGTGCGATTCCCAAATTCTGCCGGAGGTGAGCTTCTCGGGCCCTCTCCGAGGCCTCACACCAGCTTTGCCCTTCGCGACTTGACAATGGAGCCGATCTACCACATAACCGCCAGACAGGCGCAGAACTGAACGTTGGTCAGGAACGGGCGCCGCGGGCGGAGGCTTGAAGATGAACAAGATCAGCCGGCTGAGGATTGGCGGTTTCCGGAGGCTCCATGCCTTGGATCTCACGGTCCGTCCGTTCATGGTGCTGATCGGTGCCAACGGTGCCGGCAAGACTTCGTTGCTCGACGCGTTTGCCCTGCTGTCCGCATCGGCCGCTGGCAACCTAGGCGGCAAACTCTCGGAGCTTGGCGGCCTAACCAGCGTCGCCACCAGGGGTGTCGGCACGGGGGAAGTCTCGTTCTTGGTGGACATGGAGGTGCCGGGGTACGAGCCACTTGAATACCAGATCTCGCTGGCACCGAAGGGAACGGGGTATTCGATTCCGCGAGAGGTGCTCTCGCAGAATCGCGGCATCCCGGTTCCCTTCAAGCACATCGACTCCCACGACGGGCAGATTCGGTACTACAGAACCGAGGGTCGAGGCGGCCTTGTCCGGCCCGATTGGGAGCACAGTCCCCTGGAATCGTCGCTGGCGCAGGTCCCCAGGATGTTTCGTGAACCGGAGGAGCTACGTCGGATTCTGGGGTCAGCCAGCCTCTATCACGTGCTCGACGTTGGGCCCCGCGCCCCAATTAAGCTGCCCCAGCAGATGAAGCCCGCCTCCTTGCCCGGCGCCGACGGCGGCGAGTTGGTCCCCTACCTGTACTACCTGCGCGAGGGCGATCCGGCTCGCTTCGAGGCGATTGTCGATGTCCTGAGGGCCGTCTTCGGGGGGTTTGAGAACCTCAGTTTCCCCCCTGTGGCGGCAGGCTTGCTGACGATGACGTGGCAGGAGCGTGGATTTGCGAAGCCGTTCTACGTACACGAACTGTCAGAGGGAACCTTGCGCTTTCTGTGGCTCGTCTCCCTGCTCCAGAGTCCGGGTCTTTCCACGATTACGATGATCGACGAACCGGAGGTCAGCCTTCACCCCGAACTGCTTTCCGTGTTGGCCGGGCTTATGCGCGAGGCTTCACAACGCACTCAGCTCGTGGTGGCAACCCACTCGGATCGTCTCATCCGGTTCCTTCACCCGGAGGAGGTCGTCGTGCTCGACGTCGGTGACGACGGATTCGCGACGGCAACGTGGGCCGATGCCATCGATCTCGATGCTTGGCTTGAAGAGTACAGCCTTGATGAGGTCTGGCGCCTGGGTAGGATCGGGGGCCGATCATGAAGATCGCGATTCTGGTAGAGGGACAGACTGAGAGAGCCTTCCTTCCTCATCTGCGCCTATATCTGCAAGCCCACCTCGCCGGTAGGATGCCGAGACTTGATCCAGTTCCATATGACGGCCGAATCCCGACCGGTCCCAAGCTTCGGCGCGACGTGGAGCGCTTGTTGAACGACGCACGGGCGCCGGCGCATCATGTCATTGCGCTGACAGACGTCTACACGGGCTCCCGCCCTCTGGATTTCCCCACCGCAGCCGACGCCAAAGCGAGGATGCGGGAATGGGTCGGTCTTGATGACCGGTTCCATCCGCACGTGGCCCTGCACGACTTCGAAGCGTGGCTGCTTCCCTATTGGCCTACCATCCAGAGACTCGCCGGACACAACAGCACGGCTCCCGGAGTCGCCCCCGAGGCCGTGAACCACAATAACCCTCCCGCTCGCCGAATAGCAGAGCTCTTCAGGACAGGTTCGCAGAGAAGGGCCTACGTGAAACCTCGTGATGCGAGCAGGATTCTCAGGGAGAACGACCTGGCCGTAGCCGTGGCCCTGTGTCCGGAGCTCAAGGCACTGGTGAATACCATCCTCTCGGTGAGCGGTGGAACAGTAGTCCCTTGAGCTCCTGCCTGTTGAGATCAAGACCGTCACACGGGTGCGGCTAGGGGACGCAGCCAATCTTCGCAGCTTCATGGTTGAGTACGGGAGGCAGGCCCGCGCCGGTCTTCTGCTGCACACCGGCAACACGCTCGAATGGCTGACGCCGGACGTCGTGGCGGCGCCCTGGTGGAGAGTACTCTGAAGAAGAAGCTCATCGAGGTGGCGTTGACGGCGGAGGAGGTCGCCGCCTTTGGCGAAGAGACGCAGAGGGCCCTGGCCACTTTCGGCGCTGGTTGGGGCCGCGCACAGGGGACCAGCCCGAGAGAGAACACAGGAAACGCGTGACGTCGCCTGGAGTGGGGGACAGAGTCTGAGTCTGTCCGTTCCCGCCGGCCGCGCCCGGGTATACTCTGACCATCGGGCGCCAGAACAGCGCGACGGATACGACCGGCATCCGGTTCACCGCATGCCGTCCCGATGCCGCCAGGTTCCTCCGACGAGAAGAGGGAGAAGCAATATGACCGAGAAGCCCCTGCCCGAACACGAGTGGCTCCAGAAGCTGGTCGGTGAGTGGACGTTCGAGGCCGACTGCGAGATGGGTCCGGACCAGCCCACCCAGAAGACCTCGGGCACCGAGACCGTGCGCTCGCTCGGTGGCCTGTGGACGCTCGCCGATGGCCACGTGAGCAGCCCGGACGGCGAGATGACGATGACCCTCGGCTACGACCCCGCCCGCCAGTGCTTCGTGGGCACGTTCATTGCCTCGTGCATGACGCACCTGTGGGTTTACGAAGGGGGTACGCTCGACACCGCGCAGCGCGTGCTCACGCTCAACGCCGAAGGCCCCGACTTCACCGGCGGCACGGCGAAGTACCACGACATCATCGAGCTCATCAGCGACGACGAGCGCACGCTGTCGTCGGAGATGCTGCGGCCGGACGGCACGTGGCACCGGTTCATGACGACGCGCTACCGGCGGAAGCGGTAGGCGCCTGCGCCCGCACGTGCCCACCTATATCGCCCTGCTGCGCGGCATCAACGTCCTGGGCCGCAACTCGCTGCCGATGAAGGAGCTGAGGCTGCTGTTCGAGGCCGAGGGCTGCCGTGACGTCCGCACGTATATCCAGAGCGGAAACGTCATCTTCGACTCTCCGGCCGCGACCGCCCGACGTCTGCCGCTGCGCGTCGCGGCAGCCGTGGCCCGGACACGCGCCTTCGAGCCCCGCGTGCTCATCATCACCAGAGCGGAACTCGACCGCGCCGCCGCGGGCAATCCGTTCCCAGAAGCCGACACCAACCCGCGGAGTCTGCACGTCTTCTTCCTGGCTCGGAAGCCCACCAGTCCGGATGTGGCAGCGATGGAGACACTCAGGACGCCCACCGAGCGCTTCGCGCTCGACGGCAAGGCGTTCTACCTCTACACGCCGGATGGCTTCGGACCATCGCGCCTAGCCGACCGCGTTGAGCGCCTGCTCGGCGTCGACGCGACGGCTCGGAACTGGCGAACGGTCACGACGCTGCTCGAGATGGCCAGCTCTTGACGGGGTTGGCCGTTACTCGGTCCGCTCGGCAATACGCGCCAGCGCGTCGGCAACCGCTTCCCTGAGATCATCGTCGCGAGTGGTGTCATAGAACGTCTCGAGCCACGGCACGCTCGCGGACGTCCCGGCCTCACCGATGACGTAGAGCAGGTCTCCCGTTGCCTCGCGGCTCGCTCCCGCGACGCGTTCCCACAGCCCCGCCTCGGCCCTTCGGGCCACGTCGGGCGCCGTCTCGATGAGGCGCTCCATCGCCGCCATGGCGCCCAGCCGAAACGTCATCGCGTCGTGGGCGATGCGGTCGAGCACGGCCGGAAACACATTGCCGGATTCGACCATCATGGCCGCCACCGAGTCGGCGTCGCCGCCATCGAGCAGTCGCCCGATGACATCGCTATCCGGCGCCGCGCCGTGCAGGGCCCTGAGGATCTCGTCGATGGCCACATCTCCGGTGGATCGGTACTGGTGCGCGACCAGTACCGTCGGCACGGATCGCACGCGGTCGCTCGCGGCCAGCTCCGGAAACAGCTCGGCATCCACAATCGTGAGCGTGACCCTGGGTTCCAACTCGAGAAGCCGCAACAGCTCCCGGGTGGCCACCGGGCAGTGCGGGCAATGCGGCGATACGTACACCCGCACGTCGGCGCCTTCGAGCCCCCGCACGTCGGTGTCGCCGGCATCACGGGTCGCCGCAACCGTTCCGAACCGCTGCAACGCTTCGAGAAACGGCCCGAGTGCGGTCCCCTGTGGAGCGCCGAGGCATCGCAGCCGGCTGCCCACGAGAATCACGGGGCGCTCGGCGCCGCGTCCCAGGTCCATCGACACGCGCACGCGTGACGCGAGGGTGCCGAGCCGTTCCGCGAACGCCCTGACACGATCGCCAGCCGGGCTGCCTGGCACGATGGCCCGCAACTGCACCTCGCCCGCGAGGCCGTCGTGCCACACGCGGATCAGCTCCTCTTCTCGCTGGTCGAACATGCATCCTCCGTGCCTCGGCATTCTACTGCCGCTCCGTTGGTACCTGGAGGGCGGCTCGGTCTCCGACCTCCAGTGGCAGGATGTCGTCGGGGTCGTCAAGGTGCAGGGGCCCGACGCCGCCGGTGACGTTGCCCGACGCCGGACCCGCGGAAACCTTGCACCTGTTCTCCTCGTAGTTGTTGTTGTACGCCCCAATCGCCGCGTGGGGAGACCAACACCATGGATGTTCTGGCACACGACGTGAGATACGGCGCCCGGCTCCTGTGGAAGCACAAGGGCTTCACCGTGACGGCTCTGGCGACGCTGGCCATCTGCATCGGCGTCAACACGGTCGCGTTCAGTGTCGTGCACTCGGTGGTCCTGAAACCGCTCCCGTTCCCGGGGTCAGACCGCGTTCTCGTGATGTACAACAGTTATCCCGGTGCCGGTGTCGAGCGGGCGTCGAACGGCGTCCCTGACTACTACGACCGCCTTCAGGGCGTCCCCGCGTTCGAAGAACTGGCCCTCTACAATGAGCCCGATCTGACGATCGGGTCGACCGGCTCGGTCCAGCAGGTCCGCGGCATGGGCGTGACGCCGTCCTTCTTCCGCCTGGTGCAGGCCAGGCCCCTGCTGGGCCGAATCTTCACCGAAGAGGAGGACGAGGAAGGCAACCAGCGCAAGGCGATCCTGAGCTTCGCGCTGTGGCAGGAACTCTACGGCGGGGATGCCTCGGTCATCGGCAGGGACATCAGAATCTACGGCAATCCCTACACCATCGTCGGGGTCCTGCCGCAGGATTTCGCGCTTCTCGATCCGCGCGTGCGTCTCTATCGGCCGCTGGCATTCACGGCTCAACAGAAGTCCGACGATCGCCGGCACAACAACGGCTGGGAGATGATCGGCCGGCTGAAACCCGGCGCGACACTGGAGCAGGTCCAAGACCAGATCAACGCCATCAATGCGGCCAACCTGGAACGACTTCCACACTTCCGGGAGATCCTCACGAACGCCGGATTCACCACCCGCGTCGAACGCCTGCAGGATGAGGTCGTCAGGCCGATCCGCAAGACGCTCTTTCTGCTATGGGGCGGCGCGGTCTTCGTGCTGCTGATCGGCGTGATCAACATCGCCAATCTCGCCGTGGCTCGCGGGAGCGTGCGGCTGAAGGAAATCGCGACGCGCGCCGCGCTTGGCGCCGGACGGGGGCGGCTCGCGCGCCAGCTCCTGACCGAGAGCCTCCTCCTGACGGCCGGTGGCGCCGTGTTGGGACTCTTGATGGGCTCCTGGGGACTCGGCCTCCTGAGTGTCCTTCACATCAAACGCATCCCCAGAGGTGCGCAGATTGGCCTCGACCTGACGGGTGTGCTGTACGTGGTGGCGATGTCCCTGCTGGCCGCCGTTGCCATCGGCCTGATTCCGCTCGCACAGGGCCTCCGGGTCAACCTGACGTCGGTCTTCCGCGAAGACGGGCGGGCCCTCACGCGTGGGCGCGGCGGCCGGATCCTGCGCACCGGCCTCGTGGCTTCACAGGTCGCCTTCGCGCTCGTCCTGCTGACGGGCGGCGGGCTGCTCATGGCCAGCTTCCGTCAGGTGCTGGCCATCCGTCCCGGGTTCGTGCCGGATCAGGTGGTGACGGCGTCGGTGGCCCTGCCAGGGGCTCGCTATCCCGATGACGCGTCGCTGCGCGCGTTCGCCGAGCGCGCGCTCGACAAGGTCCGCACGCTTCCGGGCATCATCAGTGCGGGCATCACGAACGCGATTCCGTTCGGCAGCGACTTCAGCGACAGCGTCATCTTGGCCGAGGGCTACACCATGCAGCCGGGCGAATCCCTCATCTCCGGCGACAACATGTCGGTGACGCCGGGGTACTTCGAAGCGATGAGGGTGCCGCTGAAGGAAGGGCGATTCTTCGACGATCGTGACACGGCCGACTCCCCTCGGGTCATCATCATCGACGAGCGGCTCGCGCGAAAGTTCTTTCCCGGCACGAGCCCCATCGGCAGGCGGATGTGGCGCCCGACGAGCCCGGAGGCGTTTCGGGATCCTGAAAAGGGTGCCACCTACTACACGATTGTGGGAGTGGTCGCCAGCATCAAGCTGCGCGCCCTGGTGGACGCCGAGGAGCGAGTCGGCAGCTACTACCGCCCGTTCTCCCAGAACACGGATTCTGGACTCTCGTTTGCCGTCCGGACGACGGTCGGCCCAGACACGGTGAAGGCTGAGCTCCGACGCGTGGTCCGGGAACTCGATCCCGAACTCCCGCTCTTCGATGCCTTGACGATGCAGGAACGGATCGACGACTCGCTGACGAGCCGTCGTTCGCCGATGCTGCTGTCTGCCGGATTCAGCGCCATCGCGCTGCTGCTGGCAGCCGTGGGTCTCTATGGCGTGCTGGCCTACCTCGTGGCCCTCCGTACCAGAGAGATCGGGATTCGCATGGCGCTCGGCAGTGACGCCGCGCGGGTCTTCAGGCTCGTCTTCAGGGAGGGGGCGCTGATCGTGGCGCTCGGCCTGATTGCTGGCTCGGCCTGCTCGTGGATGCTCGGCCGGTACCTGGAAAGCCTGCTCTTCGAGGTACGACCCATGGATCCGCCGGTCACCGCGCTTGCCGGGCTGGCCCTGACGCTGGTCGCGCTGATCGCCACCACGCTGCCGGCCTGGCGTGCCGCACGGGTCGATCCGGTGATAGCTCTCCGCCGCGACTGACAGGTTCACCCCCGGTCTTGCCCCGGTCTTGCCCCGGTCTTGCCCCAGTCTTGCCCCGGTCTTGCCCCGGTCTTGCCCCGGTCTTGCCCCGCTCTAGAGCGGGGCAAGAGCGGGGGTAGTCCTCTCTCAGACCGGGGATGGTCCTTTCTGAGGCCCTCCGACCGTGGTAACGTTCTTGCGGTTGCTCCCGATCCCCTCCCTGCGGAGCGTCTGTCATGCCTACGCTCACCACACTCGCCCTCATCGTCGGCAACCGCGGCTTCTTCCCTGCCCATCTGTGCGAGACGGGCCGGCAGGCGGTCCTCGACGCGCTGGCGGCCGAAGGGTTTTCGACGATCGCACTGCCACCGGATGCTACGCAGTACGGCGCCGTCGAGAGTCTGGCCGATGCCCGCAGATGTGCCGATCTCTTCCGGGCACACCGCGACGAGATCGATGGCGTCGTCGTCACGCTCCCGAACTTCGGCGATGAGCGTGCGGTGGCCAACACCCTCCGCTGGGCCGAACTCGGCGTCCCGGTGCTCATTCACGCCTTCAATGACGATGGCGCCCGGATGACGATCGAGCACCGGCGCGACAGCTTCTGTGGGAAGATGTCCGTCTGCAACAACCTGCGGCAGTACGGCATCCGCTACTCCCTGACCTCGTTGCACACGGTGGACCCCGGTGCCGCGTCGTTCCGCAACGACCTGCGCCGATTTGGCGCCACGTGCCGCGTCGTGCGCGCGCTCAAGCACGCCAGAATCGGCGCCCTCGGCGCAAGGCCGGCGGCGTTCAACACGGTCCGGTACAGCGAGAAATTGCTCGAGCGGTCGGGCATCAGCGTCGAGACGCTCGACTTGTCGGAGGCTCTTGGCTGGATCGCCAGGATGGCGGACGACGAGCCTGAGGTGAAGGCGAAGCTCGACCTGGTGACGGGCTACACGTTGGTGAAGGGCATCCCGACGCTGAGCCTGATGAAGATGGCGAAACTGGGCGTCGCCATCGATCGCTGGGTCAGCGACAAGCGCCTCTCGGCTACCGCCATCCAGTGCTGGACGGCCCTCGAGGAATTCTACGGCATCGTGCCATGCACACTGATGAGCATGATGTCCAATTCGCTTCTGCCAAGCGGGTGTGAAACGGACGTGGCCGGGGTGGTCGGGATGTACGTCCTTCAGGCAGCGTCGCAGAAGCCCGCCGCCCTGCTCGATTGGAACAACAACTACGCCGAGGACCCCGACAAGGCGGTGGTTTTCCACTGCTCGAACCTCCCGAAGGCGTTCTTCGCCGAGCAACGGATGGACTACCAGGGGATCATCGCCGGCACCGTCGGCCGCGAGAACGCCTACGGCACCATCGTCGGACGGGTCTCGCCGGGGCCGTTTACCTACTGCCGGGTATCGACGGACGAGATCAGGGGCGAGGTGGCCGCGTATGTCGGCGAAGGCCGCTTCACCGGCGACACGCTGGACACGTTCGGGGGATACGGCGTCGTCGAGGTCCCCCGCTTCCAGGAACTGCTGCAGCTGATCTGTCGCGCCGGGTTCGAACACCACGTGGCGGCCACGCGCGACACGGTGGCTGAGGCCATCGAGGACGCGCTCGAGACGTACCTCGGGTGGGAGGTCTACAGGCACGATTGACCGCCGGGAGTCGGGATTCGGGATTCGGGATTCGATCAGAGCCACTCCCCAATCCCCCTTGCCCGAGGAAGCCTCACGGCGGCGAGTTTGGTGAAGTCGGGAATCCCCAATCCCATGATCGAGGCAACTGCCATGCCCAGACGCAAGTACACCATCGGGCTCGACTACGGCACCAATTCGGTGCGGGCGCTGGTCGTCGACGTGGCCACCGGGCGCGAGGTGGGCACAGCCGTCTGGAACTACGAGCACGGGGACCACGGCGTGATCCTGTCGCGGGACCCGAACCTCGCCCGGCAGCACCCGGCCGACTACGTGAAGGGCGCTCAGGTCTCGATCGACGGCGCGCTTGCGCGGGCCAGGAAGGCAGTGCGCGTGTTCCGACCCGAGCAGGTGATCGGCATCGGCGTCGATACCACCGGCAGCACGCCCATGCCGGTCGACCGCCGCGGCCAGCCCCTGGCCTTCCAGACTCGCTTCTCGAAGAACCCTGCGGCCATGGCCTGGCTCTGGAAGGACCACACAGGCGTCGCCGAGGCGGCGGAGATCACGACCCTCGCGGCCCGACTGCGGCCTCAGTACCTGGCGAAGATCGGCGGCACCTATTCGAGCGAGTGGTTCTTCAGCAAGATCCTCCACTGCTGCCGGACGAGCCCGGCCGTGTTCAACGCAGCGCATCTCTGGGTCGAGATCGCCGACTGGATTCCCGCCATGTTGACCGGCACCGTGCGGCCGGAGCGGTTGGTCGTCGGTGTGTGCGCCGCCGGGCACAAGGCGATGTACAGCGACGCCTGGGGTGGCTATGCGGACGCCGAGTTCCTCAGGCGGCTTCACCCGGGGCTGGGCGCACTTCGCGCCAGGCTGCGGCCGCAGGCGTTCTCTATCGACCGTGCTGTCGGCGGCCTGACCGAGCAATGGGCCGGCCGCACGGGCCTGCGCGCCGGCATCCCGGTCGCCGTCGGCGCCTTCGATGCGCACCTGGGCGCCGTCGGGGCTGGAGTGGCGCCGGGAACGCTGGTGAAGATCATCGGCACGAGTACCTGTGACATCACCGTGTCGCCCCGGACCCGTCCACTGCAGGACGTGCCCGGCGTCTGCGGCATCGTCGACGACAGCGTCATGCCGGGCTACTTCGGGCTCGAGGCAGGTCAGTCGGCCGTGGGCGACATCTTCAACTGGTTCGTGTCCTACCTCCAGCCGGGCGGGCCACGGGGGACGCACGAGGCGCTCGCCGCCCAGGCCGCGCGAGTCCGCCCGGGTGAGTCGGGTCTGCTCGCGCTCGATTGGAACAACGGGAACCGCACGATTCTCGTGGACCAGCGGCTCACGGGCCTGCTGCTCGGCCAGACGCTGTATACGACCCCGGCGGAAATCTACCGGGCGCTCGTCGAGGCGACGGCATTCGGCGCGCTGGCGATCATCGAGCGCTTCGAGGAGTACGGCGTGAACGTCAAGCAGGTTGTCAACTGCGGCGGCATCGCCGAGAAGAACCCGCTCGTCATGCAGATCTACGCGGACGTAACCGGGCGCCCGATGCGTATCAGCCGTTCGGCCCAGACGTGCGCGCTCGGAGCGGCGATCGCGGGCGCGGTCGTCGCCGGGCAGGCCGCCGGTGGTCACGCCACCTACGCCGGCGCCCAGCGTGCGATGACCGGGCTGAGGTCCAGGATCTACACCCCCAAGCCTCGGGCGCAGGCCGTCTACCGGGAGCTCTATCCCCTGTACCGCACCCTGCACGACGCGTTCGGCACTCAGACCTGGCAAGGATCCCTGTATCACGTGATGAAGCAGCTGATCGACATTCGAACACGGGTGAGGTAGATCGAAGGCAAGACGCATGATCGAGAGTCTCAAGCAGCAGGTGTTCGCCGCCAACCAGCGCATCGTACGCTCAGGCCTCGTCACCGGCACCTTCGGGAACGTGAGCGGCATCGACCGCGGGCGCGGCCTTGTGGTCATCAAGCCGTCGGGGGTGGGTTACGGCGTGCTGAAGGCCGTCAACATGGTCGTCGTCTCAGTCGAGAGCGGGGACGTGGTCGGCGGGACGCTGCGGCCGAGCTCGGACACGCCGACCCATCTCGTTCTCTACCGCGCATTTCCCGACATCGGAGGCATCGTCCACACCCACAGCCTGTACGCGACGGCCTGGGCCCAGGCCAGGCGGGAAATCCCGGCCCTGGGTTCGACACACGCCGACTACTTCAACGGTCCGGTGCCCTGCACGCGGCCAATGACGGATGAGGAGATTGCGCTTGACTACGAGACGAACACGGGTCAGGTGATTGTCGAGCGCTTCGCCGATCTCGACCCCTCCGACTTCCCGGCCGTGCTCGTCGCCAACCATGGCCCGTTCTGCTGGGGTTCGTCATCGGAGGAGGCGGTCGACCACGCCATCTACACGGAGCATATTGCCAGGCTTGCCAGCGAGACTCTGGCCATCGACCCGAGCGTTCCGCCGATCGGCTCGGCACTCCTGAACAGGCACTTCAGGCGAAAGCACGGCCCGGCCGCGTACTACGGGCAACGCTGAGCCCTAGATTGTCATGAGGCGGCGAGGAGGCTCAGGGCATCGATGTGGTGCGCGGCAGGATCGAGCGCTTCGATGATACTCGGGCCCGCTTCGTCGCCTTGGTCGTCCAGCGCTTCTTTCCACAGGCTGCGCGTCTGTGGCGTGGGAAGCGCCCGATCCAGCGCGTCGCGCAGCACCTTGACAGTCGGCTGCGAAGGATCCGGGCCGTCGTTCTCGATGACAACGGCAATCTCGCCGGTGGTCAGTCGCACCACGGACCCGGGCGGGTACACACCCATGAGGTCGATGAAGCGCCGCACCAGATTCTGGTCAAACTGCTTGCCGTCATTGCGCCGCATCACTTCGATGATCCGATCGGTCGGAAACGCCTGCTGGTACGACCGCTTCGACCGCATGGCATCGTAGACATCGGCAATCCCGACGAGCTGGGTCGCCAGATTCAGGCTGGCCCGGTGCAGCCCGACGGGATAGCCCGTCCCATCGGTCCTCAGGTGATGTTCGAAGGCCACAATGGGCGCGATGGGCGGCATCTCGGCGGTCGCTCTCAAGATCTCGGCACCTTCAATGGGGTGCCGCCGCATGATCTCGAACTCGCGGGCCGTCAGCACGCCTGGTTTCGCGAGGATGTCGAGCGGGGTCTTGACCTTCCCGATGTCGTGCATGAGGCCCGCGAGGCCGATTGCGCGCAACCGCTGCCCGTCGATCCCCAGAGATCGGGCCTGGGCCATGGTCAAGATCGCCACGTTGACCATGTGGGTGAAGGTGTACTCGTCGTGGCTCTTCATGCCCGTGAGGCCGATCATCAAGCCTTGTGACTCGCCGAGCGCACCGGCCAGATGCTCGACCGTGTCGCACGCCAGGGTTACATCAGCGCGACCCTCCGCCATCGCATTGTCCCAGACGGCCCGCGCGGATTCGATCGAACCGCTGTAGGTCTGCCTCGCTGACACGACGCTGGACCCCCACCGCCCCGACTGTGCATCGACGGGAATCCGCCCGGCCCGTAGGTGCGGCAAGACGAGGAAGTCGATGTCGGGGTCTGCGCCCGATCCCGGCGCCGCCGAAGGGCGGCCTTCAGGCCTGCCGCTGGCGACGGCGTGCACGAAGCCCTGGACTTCCTCCGCCGTGAGACCCCGCTCGAAGATCACGCGATGGATGCCCAGGTCCCGCATGTCGCGGATGAACTCGGCTCGGGAGGCGCTCGCGCGTAGCAACGGCATGTCGTCGGCGATGACTTCGCCGCCGAGGAAGCCAATCAGAATCGTCCCCTCGGTCCGGTGGAGCTGCTCGACGGCGTCGAGCAGCGCCCGGCCCTGTTCGACCACGCGGGGGTGGCCGGTCGAGTACATCCGCGCCGCCCGCAGCGCTCCGCTGAGCCTGTGAATGACCTCCTCGTACCGTTCCAGACGGTCTCCACGGTCCGTCACGTGTCCCCCTTGGCGCCGGACGAGACTGCCGCCATGCCACGGAGCGCACGCCTGGCCGCGGATCGGAACTTGAGCGTCCGGAGCGGCGTCCGCCAGGATCCCCGCTTGAACACCAGGCGCAACGCGGCAGCCGCCTCCTCGCCACCGGCTCTCTTCAGACCGCTGATGACTGACAGGTACACCTGAGCATCGACCGCAGACTGGTCCAGGTACGCAACGAGCCGCCTGAGCACGGGGACGGCGCCATCGCCGGCCATCAGGACGACCTCGGCGATCAACGCCGCCTGCTGCTCGGAGGTGACGCGAGCGATGCCCCGCGCCAGCACCTCGTGGGCACGCTCTGAGGAGGCCCTCAGCAGGGCACCAAACGCCTCTGCGCGGACCAGCCTGTCGGGGTCCGATAGCAAGGCCTCCAGTGCGCCAAGATGATCGGAGGCGCCTCCCTGGCCGAGCAGGGTGATGGCGGCGGTTCTTTCCGCCGCTTCGCTCGAACTCAGCATCTTTCGCAGCGCCTCGCGCCCGGCCCGATCGAAATCGGCGACAACGGACTCTAGCCTCGTCCGAGCCGGCGCATCCCGGACCTCCAACCATCGGCGGACAATGCGCGGGATGAGCGCCGGTCCCACGCTCAGCAGGAACTGGACTGCTCCGGCCGCCGGCGGGGCGCTGGCCGAACCGATTACTGCAATGACCTGCTCGCAGGCCGCGGAGTCCTCGAGCGCTCGCAGGGTCCGCGTCGCGACAGTCCTCACCTGGGTGTCGGCCGATTGATGCGCTACCCCGGAAACCGCATGCGTCAGCCGCTCGGCGGCATTCCAGTCTCCGGAATCGGCAGCCTCGAGGACGCGGCGGAGGACCATGCCGAGCACGTCCTCGAGCCGGTCCGGTTCGTGTTCGAGACGCACGAGATCTTCGAGCAGCCGGAGGTCCAGCTCGTCCACTACCCCGTCGTCCAGCGAATGCACCCAGGCCGCGATCCGCTCAGGCGGATCCTGCGTCATTCTGTCCGCGTCTTCGCTGCGCGTCTGGGCCGCCTGCAGCTCCTGGGCGTATTCGTCCGACACGAACTGACGAGCAGAAAACGCCTCCGACTGCCGCTCCAGGTCCGCCCACTTGTCGCGCGATTCAGTCTGGGGGGCACCGGCGGCCGCTCCTTCCCGGGCCGTCGCCAGAATGACCCTGCGGCGCGTGACATTCGGAACGAGTGTGGCGAACACCTCGACGAGACGGGTCGACGGGCCATCTCCAACGATAAGGGCCCGTTCCAGGAACGTCCTGGCCGTGGCGTCCGACATCCTGTCGATGAGGGCGGTGACGATGTTCACGGTGCCGACGATGGCCTCGGTCTTGGCCCGCTGGGCGAGGAAACCGGCCATCGCGGCCTCGCTGAGGTGTTCGCCGATGCGCGAGGCATCCCGCATCACCTGATCGAACCGGCCTGACTGGGTCATCCGGATGAGCTGGACGCCTGACCGGAGTTCGGCTACCAGCGCTGCAACTCGCGATTCGTCGTCCGCGGCGCCGTCCAGGGCCGCGAGCAGCACCGCGTAGGGGTCGTCGGCAAACGACGTCCCGACCCCGGCGATCTCCAGGTAGTGGTTGATGACGCCGGCGAGCTCACCGAAGTCTCCGCCGACCCTTCCCCGAAGCATCTCTCGGAAGTCGATCTCCAGGATGACCGGATCCGGATGCCTCAGCATGAACCACCGGCGCTGGATGCCGCCGGTCGTGCGCACATCGTCCGGCGGCAACGCGAGAAGCTCGAAGAGGGCACGCCACGCAGGGATGCTGGCACCACCCTTGAGGCTGAGCGCACCGATACCATGCCGGTGGAGGATGTCGGCCAGCTCCGCAATAGTCGATTCCCGACTCTCGACCGGCGCGCCGCCGACCAGAAACACATCCGGCAAGATGGTGAGCACGACCGGCCCGGCCTCCGTGGCCGCGCGTGCCGCAGCCGCCACGTGCTCGATGGACGCTCCGACCGCTGGGTGCGCGGGCGGGTAGAACCCCACAGCCCGCGCGGCGTTGCGGAACGCCCGGGCAAACCGGAGGATCCGCGCCTCGACGGGAGTCGTGGTCACGCTGGCGTCGGCCACCATGTCGGTTCTCTGCATCCCGTGTACTGCCGGCGGCCGCTCTCCGTTCGGACCAACCATCGCGCTGCTCGTCGGAGAGGTGGGCCGCGAAGACGGAACTCTCCCTTCGGGCATACCCTACGCTGTCCCACTTATCGGTCTTGCACAGTCGGATCTTGAAGGGCGGGCGATGATTGGCCCGGGCGATGTCGCCGCCCGGCTTGGCCCATCGAGGATCGGCGGGCCGCGTTTCCGCCGACATGGCTGCAAAGCGGGGACCGTGTGGGCCGGAACGAGCATTGGAGCGATGTCCCGGGTGTGCGGGTCGGCACTGCCCCAGTGAGTCCAGGCGCAGGGCGCGGAGCCTCAGTGTTTGCTACACTTCGATGATGCGCAGTGGCCTCGCTTCACACTCGCGCAGAGGAGCATCCATGTTCGTCGGCAAGATCTACTACACGTATCCGAAGTAGAGGGCTCGCGAGCCCATATGCCCCCGGACGGTATACCGTTCCTCCACCGCCTCTTCGACGAGGTCGCCGGGCGCTGCCCGGACCGCGTGGCCGTCGACATCCCCCCGGGACAGGGACGGCGCGAGCGTCAGCAAATCACCTATGCCGAACTCCAGCACCAGGCCGACGCGATCGCCGCGGCTCTGGCTGGCGTGGTCGGCCGGGAGGGGATTGTCGCGGTCTTTCTCGGCCGTGAAACGCCGGCGCTGTACGCGGCGCAGATCGGCGTGCTGAAGTCGGGCGGATCGTTCACGTCCATCGACCCGCTGTTTCCGGACGAGCACGTGCGCCGCATTCTGGACGACGCGGATCCCGCGGCGGTCATCACCACCCAGGAAGGCCGGGCGAGGCTCGGCACGATCGGCGGACGGCCGAGACCGGTCGTGATCCCGGGCGGCCTGCCGCGTCTCCTCCCGTCGCTGAACGGCCGCGACGGCAATCTCTCCAATCTCGCGTACGTCATCTACACGTCGGGCACGACCGGCGAGCCCAAGGGCGTGATGATCGAGCACCGCGGCATCGGCAACCTCGTGGCGTCCGATCTCGAGTACTTTCGACTGACGCCCGACGACCGCGTCGCGCAGTGTTCCTCGCCTGCCTACGACTCGTCGCTCGAGGAGAGCTGGCTCGCGTTCGCCTCTGGGGCCACGCTCGTACCGCTGGACGACGAGACCGTGAGGCTGGGACCGGATCTCGTGCCCTGGCTCCGCCGGGAGCGCATCACCGTGTTCTGCCCGCCGCCCACGCTGCTGCGCAGCATGGGGTGCAGCGACCCCCGAGCCGAGTTGCCCGATCTGAAGCTCGTCTACGTCGGCGGTGAGGCGCTGCCAGCGGACCTCGCCGATGTCTGGGCGGATGGCCTCTGGCTCGAAAATGGCTACGGTCCGACCGAGTGCTCCGTCACCACCGTCCGCGGCCGCGTGCGGCCGCGTGAGCCGGTCACGATCGGATGGCCCATCCGGGGCCACCGGGCGTTCGTGCTCGGCGAGGCGCTCGAGGATCTGCCAGATGGGGAACCTGGTGAGCTGTGCCTTGCCGGGCCAGGCTTGGCTCGCGGGTACCGGGGGCGAGAGGCCGTCACCGCGGCGAAGTTCCCGGTTCATCCCGTTCATGGCCGGATCTATCGAACCGGGGATCTCGTGCGCCGCAACGGCAACTCGGCTCTCGAGTACCTTGGCCGCATCGACGGACAGGTGAAGCTCCGCGGGTATCGGGTCGAGCTCTCCGCCATCGAGGCACACCTCGCTGCGCTGCCCGGCGTGCGCGCGGCCGCATGCCGCGTCCAGGGCTCGGGCGCGCGCCAGGTCCTCGCCGCCCACGTCGTCCCGGACGACCCGCTGGCGCCAGTCGAGACCGCCGCGCTGAAGACCGCGCTCCGACGCGTGCTCCCTGAGTACATGGTTCCGAGCCGGTTTGGCTTTACGACGGATCTGCCCACCACCGTCGGCGGCAAGCTGGACCGGAGGTCGTTGCCGGACCTTCCGCCCGAGAACAGCAGCGGCCGTGAAGCTGTCGTCGGCGCGCGTTCCGACGACGAACGAGCGACCGCAGCCGCGTTCGCCGCGGCACTCCGCCACGATGGACCGGTGTCGGTCCACGATGATTTCTTCCTCGATCTCGGCGGTGACTCTCTGGCCGCCGTAGCGGCCGTCTGCGAGTTGCGCGACGCGGGAGTGGCCGGGGGCGCCACGGCCACCGTCCGGGATCTATACGAGGCGCGGACCGTGGTTGCGCTTGCCGAACGCATGCGTGCGCGGAAGACCGCGGCGCTGCCCGCCCTGCCGCCCCGCGCAGGAGGTCCAGCGCGCGAAGGCCGCTCCGTCCTGTCGACGACGATCCAGTCGGCCTGGCTCGCCCTGAGAGTCGTCGCAGTCGGCGCGGCACTGTCCCTCATGGCCTTCGAGCTGCTGCCCTGGGCCCTGAGAAGCGTGGGCCTTGCAGGGGTGGTGGTCGCCATGCCGGTGGTGGTCGTACTCGCTACGCTGGCACGGCTCTTCGTTGCCGTGCCGCTGACCCTGCTGGTCAAGCGGATCGTTGTGGGACGCTACACGCCGACACGCGCCCCCGTGTGGGGCGGGTATTACACCAGGCACTGGATCGTCGTCAGCACGGCCCAGTCGATCCCCTGGCGGTGGATCGAGGGCACGCCGGTTCTGCCGTTCGTGCTGCGGCGCCTCGGCGCGCAGATCGGGAAGCGCGTCTACATCCACCGCGGTGTGGACTTCCAGCGGGGCGGGTGGGACCTGCTGTCGATCGGGGACGGGGCGACGCTCGCGCAGGACT
>JBFMFH010000097.1:0-15739 GCA_040752275.1 Acidobacteriota bacterium | reverse complement strand
ACGCTCAGTACCGAGCGCATTGGCCGACGACTGGGCCGGGTGTCGGAGGAGGAGCTGGTTCACGTCGTCGAAGGCCTCAACGAGATCCTCGGTTGATTGCCCGTTCGTCTGTTTCGCCGGTCCAACGTCTTATCTCAGGATGGGACCAAAGCGGGGCAGACGGGCGTTACCCGGGCCTTGGGCCATTCCAGAGGTTTCGACGTGTGTCGCACCCTACTCCCGAGACCCAACGCCGTCAAGTCGACACTGCACAGTAAGTTGAAGACGCCATGCCGGTGTGTCCTCCGAAATGGCGCGCGCCGTCCAACCGGGCCAGGGCCGGGAAATGGCGCTGGCGCCACTCCTGGCAACCCCGTCGTCAGGAGGTCAACCGCCAACCACGGCTGCCGGAGGCAACCGGCGAAGCACACAGTGCGACAGGAGCGCGCCGAGAAGTCCCGAAGAACTCGTCGCAGCGACCCTCAGCGGCTGAGCGCAGGGCTTGATCCTCTCCAGGAGCGGGACGGTTGACAACGGCAGTCCCGCGCCGAGGGAGCTGGGTCAGGCGTCTGAACCCGTGGTCCCCGGCTCAGCCGCCAACGCACGTCCCGCCCCGCGGCGGGCGGCGAGGAGCGCGGCGACGAACAGGCCCCCGATGACGGCGAAGGCGGCAAGGCCGACGATCTCGAGCCAGTCGGTGATCGACTGCGGCGAGGCGAGGCGCCACATCGCGGCGTACAGATCGAACGGTGCCGGGGCGCCAGCCTCTGGCGCGCTGCGCATCGCCTTCAGCGCGGCGAGCAGCGCATCGAGCACGAAACCCACGACCCCGACGATGAGCCCGCCAGCGACACCGCGCAGGGCAATCTGCTGCGAGGACAGCGGGGGTCTCGGCTCGATCTCCTCAACCGTGAACGCAGGCTCGCGCAGGCCGAGGGGGACGAAGCGGGCCAGCATCACGAGGCCGGGAATGCCCATCGCCAGCGTCGAGAGGAAGAAGGCGGACCAACCGATGGCGTCGACGGCGAAGCCGGCGATCGGTCCAGCCAGCAGGCGTGGCAGCGCGAAGAGACTCGAGAAGAGGGCGTATTGCGTCGCCGAAAAGCGCTTCTGCGTCATGCGCAGCAGCAGCACCGAGAAGGCCCCGGTGCCCAGGCCCGAGGTGAAGAGCTCGAAGCTCGTGGCGCCGTACATCAGCGGCAGCACGGGTCCGCTGGCCAGCGACACGACGTAGTAGCCGAGATTGGAGAAGATCTGGAGGAAGCCGAACACCCAGAGCGAGTGGCCGAGACCGACCAGCGTGGTGACCCACCCTCCGACGAACGCCCCGCCGATGGTGGCGAACATACCGACCGTGGCCAGCGCAAGCCCGCGGTGATCGGCGTTGTAACCCATGTCGATGAGGAACGGCCGGGTCAGGGCCTGCGTCAACTGGTCGGAGAACTTGTAGAGCAGGACGAACGAGAGGATCTCGAGCGCCCGGTGGCGGCCGAGGAACCCGATGAACGGGTGCCACACGGCGTCGCGCAGGCTCACGGGCGGGACGACCCGCTCCTCCGGCTCGGGCGCCCTCCACGTGAGGATGAGCATCGGAAGGTAGAGCAGGCCGAGCGCCAGATTCACCGCCGGCCATCCGAAGTGGGCGGCTGCCGTGATCGCTCCGCCGCCCGAGACCACCATCGCGGCGCGGTAGACCGCAATGCGTGCGCCGACGGCCGCGCCCTGCTCCTCCTTGCGCAGCACCTCGACGGCGTACGCATCGATGGCAATGTCCTGCGACGCCGATGCCAGCGCCACGGCGAGTGCCAGGGCCCCGACGACCCAGATGGCGTCGGGGTGCCTGCCGACCCCGGCCAGCAGGATCCCGACAACTGCCAGCGCAATTTGCGTGACGGCCATCCAGCCGCGGCGCCGCCCCCAGAACGGCGGCACGTAGCGGTCCATCAGCGGCGACCAGACCACTTTGAACGCCCACGGGGCCTGCGCAAGGGTGAACAGGCCGACAACCCGGATGTCCACCCCGATGTCGCGCATCCAGTCGGGAATGGCGTACCAGACGAGGCCGAGGGGCATACCCGACGAGAAGGAGAGCAAGGCGACCGAGGCCGTGCGCCACGATCGCAGGGCGGTGACCAGGCTTGCCAGGGTGCCAGGAGGTTTCCGTGTGGATGTCATCATGGAGTCAACGTGAAAGCCTGATGACGGCGACGCTCTTGCTGGGGCCTTCCCGGGTGACCGTCGCGTTCACCGCCGTGTCGCCGAGCAACTCGACGATCTGCCGCTGGGCCGCCTCGGCTGCCCGGTCGGACAGGCCCGAGGGCAGGTCGATCGAGATGGCGAGTTCCGGAAACTCGGCCAGCACCGCGGTCAGGGCCTTCAGATCCGCCTCGGCTCCCGCCGCCACACGTCCGGTGCGCGAGAGGGCGAGGGATACGACGGCCGGCACCCAACGCAGCCGGATACGGTCTTGCCCGACGCTGGTTCTCTCAGCCAGCAGGCTCGCGATCACAATCTGCGCATCCTCGCCGAGTTCGCGATCGGCGAGATAGACGAGTTCGATCGCCGGCCCGCTGGACACGCCGAGGGTGCCGCGCGCGGTGACGACCCGGAGGGTGTCGGGGAGGGGCAGGCCGGCGATCACCCGCTCGGCCAGCGCCCCTGTCTCCTGGAGCGACTCGGAGAGGGTTCTTGGCACCGGCGGCACACTCGGACTGCGCGCCAGCAGCATACTGCGAATGGTATCGGCCTGCCCCACCTCGCTGAGCGTCTGCACCAGGTCCAGACGCGCCGGCCTGCCCAGCTGATCGACCACGCGCTCCTCGAAACGCCTGATGTCCTCGAGGACGAAGAGCTCGTTGGTCGCCACCTGGAGTCGCACCTGCACGACCTCGTCGCGCAGGGCGAACGACGAGTTCAGGACGGCAGACCGACCCGCAATCTCGAACACCGACTGTGCCCGCGCGATGGCCTGGCGCGTACGGAACTCGAGCGTCAGCTGGTTCAGCGCGGACTGCAGCGGAATCAGGATCGACAGCAGGAAGATCCCGACCACGATGAGACGCGCTCTGACGGATCCCGTACGCCCGATGACCGCCTGCAGCTTCAAGCGCCCGAAGATCGCCTGAACCAGAGGCCTGGCGAGCTCCTGTTCCTTCCACCGCCGGATTGACTCGGCCTGAGCTGCCCGTGGAATGCCCACGAGCATGACGATGATGCTCGCGCCGAGCACGGCCGCGAAGATGTTGGCAGTGAACTGGAGCCCGCCTCCCTTCAGCGCCTGGGAGCCGAGCCCTTCACCCACGCCGAAGCCCATGACGCAGAGCGGGGGCAGGAGGGTGATGGCGATGACCGCCCCGGGCAGGTAGTGGAAGACCCGGCTGCGGAACGACGCCAGCGCGGCGCCTGACATACCGCCGAGGAACGCCACCAGGAAGTCGAGGATCGTCGGACGCGTCCGCGCGGCGATCTCGGCGGTCGTCGCCCCAAACGGCAGCAACTCGAGCAAACCCAGCGAGATCATGACGGCCACGATGCCGAACCCGAACAGCTTCGCGCCGAGCTTCACCAGGAGGTAGATGTCGCCCGACGCCAGGGCCAGTCCCGTGCCAATGACCGGTCTCGCGATCGGCACGATGAGCGCGGCGCCGACGATGATGACCGTCTGGTCGAGGATCAGCCCGAGGGCGCAGATGGCCGCCCCGAGTATCGCCTGCACCCAGAACAACGTGTCCGACAGATACGACGCCCGGATCATCTCGACGAACTCGGTCTCGCGGTCTTCGAGCCGGAGGCCGAAGAAGCGGGCCATCCAGTCGGTGAAGGTCGCGGGTGTGGGCTCGTCGGCGAAATCCGTGGCGGGCGAGAAGCGCAGGACCGGCCGCGGCACCGGCCACTCGGCAGCGGCGCCTTTGTCGGCTGCGCCCCCTGCGGCCCGTTCGAGATCCGGCGGCGCCTTTGTCGCGACGACTGCGATCTCACCAATGGGTGGGCCGTCGAGGGTGGTCACCACGTCTCCCGCCGTTTGCTTCAGGCGCCGCTCGGCAAACACGATGCCCGCCGTCATGTACAGGTTGGACAGAATGATGAGCAGGAACGCGTAGAGCGGGAACAGCTCCGTGCCGGCCACGCCCGCCTGCAGCGGCATGAAGGCGACGACGGCGGTCGCCAGGCCGCGGGGCTGGAGCGCCATGATGGTCTGCAGCTCGGCTGGTGAGCATGCGCCCCCCCCGCGCTTGAAGACCTCCAGGCCGGCCCGGCGGCTCGCAAGGAGCAGGACGAACATCACCGCCGCCCAGGCCGTCACCGTCCACGACAGCGTCGAGAAGTCCAGCAGCAGCCCGAGGTACACGAAGAAGAACGTCCTGATGAGGAAGGACAGTTCGGAGGTGATGTTCACCATGAACTGGTTCAGGACGAACTGCTCCTCCCGGATGTCGACGCCGAACAACTCGCGGAATCGCGGGCCGATGTGTCCGGCGACCGCCTGCATGTTCGCCAGCATCAGGCCGAACAGCAGCGCGGCGATGGCCGGGCTGCCGCCAAGCTCCTCGACGGCAAAATACAGCAGGCACAGCATGCCCAGCGTCAGCATGTAGGCGAGCGGTTCGCGCCCGATCCAGCCGATCAGCCGCGACCACAGCACGCCCGCGACGGACGCGACCACCAGGGCCACGAAGAGCGACTTGCCGAAGCCCCAGGCCCAGTTCATCGCACCGGCGGCCCCGGTGGCGTGGCTGTCGATGAGCAGCACGACCGAGACGATCAGGAGGACCTCGCCAATGGCCGCTTCGAGCTTGACGATCGTCTTCACCTCGTCGCGGACCGACAGACCGGAGACAACCGGCAGGGCGATGGCCGGGCTGATCGCGCCGAGGATGGCCCCCAGCATGAACGCGGTCAGCCACGAGAGCCCAGCCAGGTAGCGCGCCGCGACGGCGACGCTGGCCATCGACAGCCCGAACACGACCACCGCAAGGACGGCGGCGCGCGGGGCGTGCCTGACGACGTGGCCGATCTCGAGCTCGAGGCCGCCTTCGAACAGGATGACGAGGAGCGCCAGGGCGCCGAAGAACGGCGCGATGGTGATGAGTTCGTCCGAGCGGATCCACCCGGTCACCGGGCCCATGACGACCCCGATGGCGACGAGGAGCAGCACGCTGGGGATCCGGGTGAGCCGGAACAGCAGATTGGCGAGGAACCCAATCAGGATCACGCCACCGATCAGCGCGAAGAGTAGCGGAACGGTCATGCACGGCCCTCGTGGAACGGGTGTCGCCCGTATTGAAGCAGATGTCGGATTGTGGCGCCAGGTACCGCCCTGGGACGGGTCCGAGGCGAGCCTCGCCGACACTGTGATCGAGCGAGGCGGAGCCGCCCCGCGCGTGCGCTGCGGTCTGAGACGCAGCCTCGCTGGAACTTGGGTCGTGGGGGAGCCAGAACCTTCTGTGGTACGCTGTCAGCCCTTGAAGACCAGCCTGGCACCCGCGCACGGTATCGTGTCGCCGGGCAGGCGGCTGACGGCCTCATGATGCGAAGGTACTCGCCCCATGGAACTGACGCGCCTCGATCCCGGTGATCTCGACCTCGTCATCAAGACCCTGAAGGAGTTCTGCGCGCGAGAAGCGCCTCTCGAGAAGCGCATCAGGTGGGACGCCGAGGACACGTGCCCGGTCGAGGTCGTGCGCGCGATGCTCGGGCCCGAGGTGGGGCTGCATCTGGTGTTTCTGCCCGCGGACTACGACGGGATGGGTGGCGGGGCCTGGGACGTGTACCGGTTGTCGTGCGAGTTCGCGAGGATCGACCTCGGCCTGGCGACCGCCATGCTCGCCGTCGCCCTCGGCAGCGATCCCATCCGTGTCGGTTGCATTCACGAACAGAAGTCACGGTGGATGAGGCGAATTGCGAACGAAGGCCTGGTGGTCGCCTACGGCGTGACCGAGCCGGGCGCGGGCTCGAACGTCCAGAGCCTTGCGACGATCGCCGAGCGCATCACCAACGGCGCGGGCGAGACGACCCACTACAGGCTCAACGGCGTCAAGCAGTTCATCTCGAACGGATCGATCGCGGATCTGTACAGCATCCTCGCCAAGGCCCCCGACGGCCCGACGTTCTTCGTCGTCGAGCGCAACACGCCGGGCCTCACCGCCGGACGGCACGAGGTGAAACACGGGATCCGCCTGTCCGACACCGCGCAGGTGCTTCTCCAGGACGTCGTCATCCCGGTCGATCACCTCGTCGGGACCAAGGAAGGCGAAGGCCTGAGGCAGGCAAACGAGGTGTTCGGCTACACCCGTCTGATGGTCGCCGCGTTCGGTCTGGGCTCGGGTCTGTCTGCGCTGGAGAAGGCGATTGCGTTCTCGAAGGAGCGGAAGCAGTTCGGCACGCTGCTGCGCGAGAAGCAGGGCTACACGCACAAGCTGCTCGTGCCGCACAGCGTGCGACTGGCGGCCGCGCAGGCGTACATCGAGTATGTCGCCAACCTGCTCGACTCGGGCAACGCGGACAGGCAGGTCGAGGGATCCGTGGCGAAGCTGTTCGCGACCGAAGCCGCGAACATGGCGGCCGACGCGGCGGTCCAGGCCTTGGGCGGGTACGGCTACTGCGCCGACTACCAGGTGGAGAAGATCCGGCGCGATGCGCGCATCCTGACGATCTACGAAGGCACCTCCGAGATCCAGCAGAACATCATCGGCGTCTTCCGCATGCGCGAGAACGTGCGCAGCAAGGGCCGCTTCTACACGGCGATGGCCGACGAGGTCGAGCCGCTCGGCGACGCCGGCGGTCCGGCCGTCGCGCGCACCGCCCGGTTCCTGGCCGAGGCCGCCGAGAAGGCGTTCCGCGCCAAGCTCACGCACCAGCAGCACGTGATGTTCGAATTCGCCACCGCCATGGCGGACGTCGAAACCGCCGTGGAACTGGCCAAGGCTGCCGCGCGCACGAAGAGCGCCCTGCAGATGGCTCAGTCGCGGTTGTGGGCGGGCGATGTCGCGATGAGCGTGCCCGTGCGCTTGCTGACGGCGCTGGTGGGCTCAGGAAGCCTGCCCGCCGAGGATCTCACGAAGCTCAAGGCGCTGGGCGATCTCGCCGGTGCGCTGGATCTGCAGGCCGGGCGCCTCGCGGACCTGGACTTCGTGGCGCGCACGATCACGGCGTGAGATCCACCGGCCGAACGTGCTCCACCGGCTACTGCCGGGCGGTCGTGCGGCGCTTGACGGCCTCAGATGCCTCCCGGCTCGTCGCGTACTGGAAGTTCCTGGGCATGACGCCCCGGCGGATGGCCGCCGCGTCCATAAGGCGTCGCTCCTTGTCTGCGAGCATGAACGCCGCCGTACGTTCGAGGAAGGTCGCGACCGACTCCCGTTCGCCGTCCTTCAACAGCCAGTTGACCAATCGCCCTTCCAGCGCCGCGGGGTAGTACGTGTACGCCAGCTCTTCAGTCGTCTGGACCGCCGCCGCGTCGAGCAGGAATCGAACGGCTGTCCGGCGGTCACCCTCACGCTGCGCGTGGAGTCCGCGTGCAACCCGGGCTCGGTAGAGGATGGTGCCGTAGTCAGGGTGGTCCGAATGACGGCCCAGGAGTTCCAGGAGTTGCTCGGCGTGCGCCTTCGATCGCGCGTAGAGGCGAGCGACCTCGTCCGGATCCTGTTTCGTCCACGCCTTGTACTCCGCATGCATGTAGTCCCCTTCGGCGAGTCGTGGAAGGGCTTTGATGCGGTCCGCCTCACTGAGGGTGGGTAGCTTCTCGTACAGGGTCTCGGTAGGCATCCGGGTCCACTCCTCCGTCCGCCTGCGCTCACGCATCCGGATCGTTGTCAGCAGCACCCGCGCGCGAACATCGTCCGGGGTGAGCTCCAGCGCGCGCTCGGCGCACCGTGCGGCCACGGCCAGATCCGTTGCCCCACTCATCAGCCACGATGCCGCCGCCATCAGCAGGGTCAGGTCCGTGGTCTCGGCCAGTCTCCGGCGAGCTTCCGAACCGAACGGGGATTCCACGACCCTGCCGTCCTCTCGGTGTTCCGCAATGGCTCGGGCATAGAGCATGCCCAGGCGGTACGACCACGTGAGGTGGGCGACCAACGGCGACTCGGGCGGTGGCGGGCCATCGGGGTCAACGGCTTTCCCGCGGAGCAGGAGCTCGGCCGCCAGGGCCTTGTCCGTGGCCTGGAAGTAGTAGGCGGCATTGGACAGCACCGCGGGGTTGGCATCGGGATTCGCGATATGCGCCAGCCACAGTGGCCGCGCGGCCGCGTCGCCCGTGGGATCGGACCGCGAAGAAATGCCGTGTTCGGCGACGAGTGGGTTCTCCGGATGGTGCTCGATCAGCCACAGCGCGTGCTGTCGAAACCGGGCGTGCATGTCCTTCCACGGCCTGCCACCCCACCTGTAGTAGGTCAGCAGGGTGTCACGTGAGTCGAGATCCTCCGGGTTGGCCGCTACCCGGGCCTCGAGGGCCTCAACTTCGGCGTCCGATAGCCTCTTGGCAGCTTCGTACCTGGCGGTCGCCTCGGCCTGCGCGGCGAGACGGGCAGTCACGTCAGGATCCGGTTTGAGATCGGTGGCCTGGCGTTGACAAGAAATCGCCACCGCCGCCGCCACGACGCACACCGTTCCCACGAGCGCCCGGGCGCCGTTCGATGCGCGCGTGGACCGGCCGGCCAGCAGACGGCCGACCCTTCGTCTGAGGCTGGCGCCGTGCATCCCGGCCTCGAGGCGCCGCAGACGCCCGCCGTGCAGACGCACGGCCGCCGCCATTTCCACCAGCAACGCAGCATACGACCGGCTGGGAACCGCAACACCGATCACCGCATCGTCGCACGCGTGCTCGGCGGTGATGGTCAGCCTCCGCTCGAGCCACCATGCGACCGGATGGAACCAGAAGATCGCTCGGTTCAAACGGGCTGCCAACCCCACGAGCGTATCGCGTCGTCTGACGTGGGCTTCTTCGTGCGCCAGGGCCGCGTGCAGCGTGTCTGTCGGCCAAGTGCGCCATTCGGACGGCAGGATGATCACCGGTGCCAGGACGCCCAGCGTCACGGGCGTCGCAACCCGCGACGACTCCCGCACCGGAGCAACGCGTGTTCGGCCGACCCGTGGGTCGATTGGCGCGCTCGTTTTCAGGACCTGCCCGGCGCCGCGCCAGCCTACCCAGAGCCGTAGCCCGAGGAAGAGCACTCCGAACACATAGACGAGAAGCGCGGCCCGCCTCCAGTCGACGTCCCTCGCGGTTCGTTCGGACGTTGTCGGGTGTGGCGCGGCGGCACTCGCGAGAGGCCCCGTCCATAACGCCGCCTGCGGCGAAGCGGGTCGTTGGCCGGAGTCCGACTGGGCTTCGAAGAGCTCGGCCGGCCAGGGAAGCGACGGCGCCGGCCCGGGTATCGGCACGGCAATGGCTGGGACCACACTCGGGAGGACGGGCGTGGCGAGCATGACCACGAGCACAAGACGCCAGGCGGCGTTGCTCAGGGCGCCGTCACGCACCCTGGCAACCAGGAGGATCAGGCCGACGACGACGGCAAGGACCGTGGGCCTGAGGAGGACATCCAGGAGCACACGGGCCAATGTTGCATCCCACAGGTCAGGCATGGCATGCCCCCTACGCCTTCGTGACCCTGCGCGTGAGTCTCTCGAGCTCCGCGAGGCTGACGACCTTCTCGTCGACCATCCCGAGCAAGAACTGCTCCGTCGACCCTGCCCAGAACCGGTCGATGATCTGCCGGACGGTGCGCGCGGCGAGACGCCGCCGATGCACCGAGGCCCGGTAGACGAACATGCGGCCATCCACCCGGTGGTTGAGCAATCCCCTCGCCTCGAGGCGGCGGAGCAGCGTGCGCACGGTCGAGTCCTTCAGGCGACGGCTCGGCTGGAGGGCTTCGCGGACCTGGTCGGCCGTGACCGAGCCCTTCGACCAGACAATGTCCAGGATGGCCTGCTGGAGGTCCGTGAGGGGGCGCTTGTTTATGTTACGTCGTGTCACGCTACAGAGCGTAACATCTTGGCGGCGACCTGTCAACGCGGCACTCGACAGCCGTCAGATCGCGGCGCCTATTCGTACCGAATCGCCCCCATCGGGTCGATCAGGGACGCCCGCCGGGCCGGGATGTAGCCCGCGCCCAGGGCGACCACACTCAGCGCGAGCGCGGCGCCTGCAAGCACGAGGGGATCGTATCCGGCAATCTCGAACAGCAGCGACTCGGCGGCCGTGCCCAATCCTGCAGCGGCGGCCACGCCGACGGCGGCGCCGGCGAGCGTCATCCACAAGACCCGGTGAAGGACCAGCTGCCGGACCTGGGCCGGGCCGGCCCCGAGTGCCATGCGCAAACCGATCTCGCGGGTGCGCAATGACACGGTGTAGGCCAGGACGCCGTACAGCCCGATGGCCGCCAGCAACGTCGCCAGCGCCGCGAACGCCGTCGACAGGATCGTGATGAGCCGGTCGAGGAAGACGTTTTCGCGCACCTGCTCGGGCATCGTCCGCAGCTCTTCAACGGGCAGGTTGGGATCGAGCCGAGCCATGATCTTCGGCACGGCCGCGAGGACCTGCTCGGGGGGCAGTGCGGACCGCACGTAGAACGTCATGAAGCCAGTCTCTTCGTCCTGACGGTAGGGCACGAAGAACTGTGGCGGCACGGGGTCCTTCACTTCCGAGTACTTCATATCCGGGACAACGCCGACAATCTCGATATCCAGCGGGGTCGAGGCATCGCGGCGTCCGGTGGACATGCGCTTGCCGACGGCCGCCCGGCCGAGATTGAACTTCTTGGTGAACTGCTCGTTGACGATGGCGACCTTCGGGGCTCCGGCCGCGTCGGCGCGGGTGAATTCACGCCCCGACAGGAGGGCGACCCCGAGGGTCGTGAAATAGCCAGGCCCGACCTCGTTGTAGCGGGATCCGGTGTCGGTATCCGGCCCGGCATCGAAGCCCTCGACAACCACACTGTTGCCCCAGTTGCTGCCGCTCAGGAGCGGGACAAGGCCGCAGCTGACGCCGGTGACACCGGGCAAGGCCGCGAGCTCGTCCTCGATCCGTTCGAAGAGGGCCATCGAGCGCTCCGGCGTGTACCCGTTCAGTTCCGGCGAGACGCCGAAGGTGACGACGTTGTCGACCTCCAGTCCCAGATCCACACGGCTCACGTTGACGAGACTCTTGATGAACAGGCCAGACGCGGCGAGCAGCGTCATCGAGAGCGCGATCTGCGCAGTCGCCAGCACCGTGCGGAACCGGCCTGCCGAGCGGGAGCCGGTTGACTGACCGGACTGCCCCTTGAGTGCCGCACCGAGATCGGGACGGGACGTATGGAGCGCGGGAAACAGGCCGAACACGATGCCCGTGGCCAGGGAGATGGCCGCGGTGAAGAGCATCGCCGTGCTGTCGAGTTCGACGGGAATCGTCGCCGCGGCCTCGGCCGGCATGAGCGAGTAGATGAGCCCGAGCGTGGCCCGCGCGACGAGCAGGCCCAGCACGCCGCCGCATGCGGCGAGCACGACCGACTCGGTCAGCAGCTGCGCCACGATCTGCCAGCGCCCTGCCCCGATGGCCATCCGCACGGCGATCTCCCCGATGCGTGTCGCGGCGCGGGCCAGCAGCAGGTTGGCGATGTTCGCGCAGGCGATGACCAGTACAACCCCGGTCACGGCGAGCAGCAGGAGCAGGGGAACGCGCGCCTCACGATGGACATTGCTCTGCCCGATGCGGCCCTCCGCCAGCCCAATCTCTTTCGCGCGAAAACGGGCCATGGTCTCGTCGCTCATACCCGTCTGGAGCGCCGCTTCGACGTCGTTGAGCACAGCCCGGTATTGGGGCTGCACGGCGCCTCGTGCCTGCTCCACGGAGACACCAGGCTTCAGCCTCGCAAACAGGTACACCCAGTAGTTGCGGCGCTCTTCGAACACTTCGGCGTAACGCGACTGCAACACGCCCCGCATGGTGATCGGCACGAAGACGTGCGGCCGACCTCCCAGGGTTGTGCCCGTGAATCCGCGCGGTGCGACGCCGGCAATCGTGAGCGACTGGCCGTTGACGACCAGCGCCTGACCGGTGACGTCCGGGCGCCGGCCGAACCGGCTCTGCCAATACTCGTAGCTCAGCACGACGACCGGCTCGCCTCCCGGGGCCTTCGTATCGCCAGGGTCGATGAGTCGTCCGAGCGCGGGCTGCAGGCCGAGGACCCCGAAGTAGTTCCCCGACACGAAACTACCGTCCCCGCTGAACGTCTCGCCGCGGAAGGCCAGGTTGGCGCCGAACTGCCTGTGGGCGGCGATCCCGGCAAAGACGCTCTGTACGCGCGACAGGTCGCCGTACATGGGGTAGCTGAAGACCGCGTCACACGGACCGGACTGATTGCAGGACTGCGATCCCGGCTTGGGCCCGGGTGCGGACAGATTGACCAGTCGATCCGGCTCCATCACCGGGAGCGGCCGGAGCAGCATCCGGTCGAACAGCGAGAAGATCGCCACGTTCGCGCCAATGCCCAACGCCAGCGACACCACGGCGACGATGGTCACAAACGGGGTCTTGACGAGCGTTCTGACGGCAAGCTTGAGGTTGGCCATGAGGTGTCTGTGCTCCTAGCCGGGGAAGGTCCCTTCCCCGTTTGGACGGAATCACCGACCCGGTCGTTCGCTGCGCGCCGGGACCGAAGACCAGGCCTCCGGCGGACCCTGTCAGGGAATCTGTTCACAGCGACCCTCGCGCGTCGGCTGACGCCGGCCCCGGCTGGAGGATTACAATTGCGGCACTGGCAGCGGCCCGGAGCGGCCCGTCCTGGCGCCGGCCTGCCGGACGCCGCGGCACGTCCGTACGCCTTTTCGAGGCGGCCAGGCCGCCGGCACGCAAGGGGGGCATGCCTTGGCAGCGAGAATCCTCACCGACGCCCAGCAGGCCCTGTTGGACGAGGAGCGGCGGCTGCTTGGCGACGCCCGCGTGCTCGTGGCGCGCCTGGGGGTCTCCGCAGACGAGGAGGCTGCGCTCGCTGATGCCGCCGCCCAGCTCGATGGCTTCTTCCTGCTCGTCGTCGTCGGCGAGTTCAACTCGGGCAAGAGCGCCCTCATCAACGCCCTGCTGCACGAGAACGTGCTGGCAGAGGGCGTCACGCCGACAACGGCCCAGGTCACGCTGGTGCGGCACCGAGAGGGACCCGCGAACCTCGACCGGGGCGGCACGATCCTCCACGTGCAGGCCTCATCGCTGGTCCTGCGCGATCTCCACATAGTCGACACACCGGGCACGAATGCCATCCTGCGCGAGCACGAGGTGTTGACATCGCGGTTCGTCCCGCGATCCGATCTCGTGCTCTTCGTAACGTCGGCGGATCGGCCCTTCACCGAGACGGAGCGCGCGTTCCTGCAGACGATCCGCGACTGGGGCAAGCGGGTCGTGGTCGTCGTGAACAAGATCGATATTCTCGAATCGGACGCGGATGTCGCCAGGGTGGCCCGGTTCGTCGACGACGGGGTGCGCACGCTGCTGGGCATCGCGCCGCCCGTCTTTCCCGTCAGCGCGAGACTCGCCAGGCGCGGGCATGCGGGCGATGCGGCCGCGTGGACAGCCAGCCGTCTTGACGCGCTCGAGCGGTACGTCTTCGACACGCTGGATCAGGCCGAGCGCGTGCGCTTGAAGCTGCTCAGCCCGCTTGGGGTTGCCGATCGCGTCGCGGTTTCACTCTTCGTCGAGATCGAGGCGCGTCTGTCCGTGCTGGAAGATGATCGCCGGGCACTCGAGGATGTGGAGCGGCAGAATGCGGCGTACGCGTTCGACATGGCCAGGGACTTCGATTTCCGCATGGCGGATGTCGAGAAGCTGCTGCTCGAGATGGAGCAACGCGGCCACACCTTCTTCGACGAGACGCTCCGCCTCGGCCGTGTCGTCGACTTGCTGAACAGGAGCCGCATCGAACAGGGGTTCGCCGAGACGGTCGTGGCAGACACGCCGAAACGAATCGAACGGAAGGTCAGCGAAATCGTCGATTGGCTCGTCGATGCGGAGTTCCGGCACTGGCAGGCGGTCTCCTCGCACGTAGCCAAGCGCCAGCAGACGCACGGGGACCGGATCCTGGGCTCTGAGGCCGCCCGGCGGTTCCACCAGGAGCGTTCACGCCTGGTCGAGTCACTGGCCCGCCAGTCCGAACAGGTCGTCAGAACGTTCGATCATGCGCACGAGGCCCGGACCATGGCCGGAAAGGCCAGGAGCGCCGTGGCGGCCTCGGCCGCCGTCGAGGTCGGTGCTGTCGGTCTGGGCGCGGTCCTTGCCGCCGTCACAACCACGGCCGCCGCCGACGTCACAGGCCTCGCGATGGCGGGGGTGCTGGCCATTCTTGGGTTCCTGGTCATTCCCGACCGCCGCCGACGGGCCAAGAAGGACATGCGCGACAAGGTCACGGCGCTCCGGGTGATGCTCGCGAAGACACTCAGGACCGAGTTCGAGGACGAGCTGAAGCGGAGCGCAGGCCGGGTCGGCGAGACGATCGAGCCGTACTCCCGCTTCGTGCGTGCCGAACACGATCGCTTGATCTCGGCGCGGGCCAGCCTTGAATCCCTTCGCGCGGCGTTGGACGGCCTCCGGGGACGGATTGTCGGGCAACTGGCCCGCTGACCCCACTCGGCGCGGCCCTCACCGCCGACCGGTTGAACACTCAACGCCTCTCATCGCCGGCACGTACCGGCGGATCTACCGCGCGCTCCGGCGCACGGAGGCGCTCGTTGCCGACCGGTACCCCGAACTGGGCCGATGGCTGCCGGAGTCGATCGCGTTCGTCCACGCCGAGGACCTCGAGGCCCGCTATCCCGATCTGACGCCTCCAGAGCGGGAGCACCGCATCGCCGAGGAGCACGGTAGGCTCCGCCTCAGAACGTCCACGAGACGCGCACGCCCGCGCCTCCAGGCGCCAGCATCGGTGCCAGGGTGACGCGGGACGCGCTGCTTGCAGGCTTGGCGTAGATCGGCTGCCAGGTGTTGATCATGGCATCGATGCCGACCCCAATGCCGGCGCCTACTCCTCCCATATAGGCAGCGCCGAGGAGCATCCATCCACCGTGCCATTCGCCCTCGAGGGCCATGGCGAGGGCCCAGAGCCCTGCGCCGGTGCAGAAGCCAGCCAACGCGCCGTCCTGGAGGGAGTCAGAACGCTTCTGCATGATCTTCTGCACGTCTTTCTCGGTGAACTCGCGCCGATCGCCATCCACGAGGAGCGCCAGGGACGTCGGGGACAATCCTGTAATCCTGGCCTTGATCTCCTGTCCGCCTGAGTCGGTCACGATGATTGTGTCTCCCGGTTTGACGAGCACCTGGAGCTGGCTGAACGACCCGGCAATCTGCTGGGCACCGGCGGCAGCCGGCATGGCCCAGCAGAGCGAGAACGCCGCGACCGTCAATCGGAGGTGTGCGGACATGGCAGCTTGCCCCGTGGCTACCTCGTACTCCCATGCGTCGACCCGGCCACTTGCGGCTCAACGTGGTTCCGCCGAACGCCGGCAGACACCTCCAACATACGCCCGGCACCGTGAGATGTCCTGACGGGGAACTGAGCATTTCGTGAAGTAGGCCTCTCGCGCCCTGTCGGTCACTGTCGGTGACCGATCCCGCCCGGCGCAGACGAGCCCTGCCGCGGCCTGCGGCCGGAGGAGACGAGGCTGTGATCTCGAGCGGGTGGCGCCGGACGGGCGCCCGCCGCGGCGGAAGACCCTCAGCCGTGGTCATGTTTGTGGGTCTGAGCAGCGGTGGGCTGTCCGGCGACAGGACCCGCGAGGGAAGGATCACAGACGAGGC
>JBFMFH010000096.1:0-3969 GCA_040752275.1 Acidobacteriota bacterium | reverse complement strand
GAATACTACGATCCCTACGTCGGTCTTACGCTTCTGCGCGAGGGGGCAAAGTGGTAAAACGGCATGTCACTGGAGGTGAGCACTCTGCCGATTGACCGGGAGCATGCCTTCGCCACCGGGCCGGTCACGCGAGAGGTCGACGCTCGACTCGGGTGGTTCTTGCGCTGGCTCGGGGCAGCCGTGTCGCGACTTCTCGATCGGTACCGAAGCCACGTCTGTTGGCGCGCGTTTGCGCGGAACGTGACGGCCGGCGACGGCTTGGCGCTCGGCACTCGGGCCTGGTGCGAGAATGGTGGGTCACCGGCTGACATCCGGCTGGGCAAGAACGTGGTATGCCGCGGCGTCCTGCGGCGCGAGGCGTTCGGCTCGGGTGCCATCGACCTCGGTGACGATGTCTACATCGGGGATGACTGCATTATCAGCTGCGCCAATCGAGTGACTATCGGGCCGGGGACGCTCGTCGCTCACGGCGTTCAGATCTTCGACAACGACACGCACTCGCTGGACGCTGAGGCGAGGCGGCGGCACTGGAATGCGATCAGGGAGGGTGGGCACGTGTCGGATGTCGAGGTGCCCGGCGCCCCCATCGAGATCGGCGCCGGCGCGTGGATTGGCTTCGGCTCCATCATCTTGAAAGGTGTCACCCTCGGCGATGAGTGCATAGTGGCGGCCGGCAGCGTCGTAACGAGTAACGTCGCCCCGCGGACCTTGGTGGCGGGCAACCCAGCGCGGGAGGTGCGCGCGATTGGCTAACCCACGAGAGACTCAGGCGGATCCCACCGGTAGCTCGACCGGACGTTTCGACGATACGTCGACGCGCGGGACCGGCTCGCGCCTGAGCGCCAACACGACATTCGTCGACCGAGAGCTGGGGGAGTGGTATCCGCCGGTCATCATCGGTCCGGCGACGGTCGGCGGGCGCGCCACGTCAGCCGGCTGCGTCCGGCGTGTCATTGACGTGCTGCGCGCACTCGAGCCGGACGACTATACACGCTACTTGCTCGGCTACTATGAGGCCGGACTGGCCCGGTTCGGCGATGACTGGCGGTACGCGGACATCACGACGATCCTGCTCGCCGCGGCCGAGCTCGCCAAGCCGAAGGACTACCTGGAGATTGGGGTGAGGCGTGGCCGATCGATGGCGATGGTCGCCTCCGCCGCGTCGGACTGCGCCGTCGTGGGCTTCGACCTGTGGGAGGCCGGGTATGCCGGCATGGACAACCCCGGCCCCGACTTCGTTCGCACGCAGATGAGCGCGCTGGGTCACAAGGGAAAGCTGGAGCTGATCTCGGGCGACAGCCGCACTACCGTGCCGGCTTACTTCGAGAGCCATCCCGACGCGTGTTTCGATCTGATCACGGTGGACGGAGATCACACCAAACGCGGCGCGGCGCAGGACCTGCGCGCGGTCGGGCCAAGACTGCGCGTCGGCGGCATCCTCGTCTTCGACGACATAGTCCATCCGCAGCATCCGTATCTCGCGGAGGTGTGGCGCCGTCAGGTCATCTCGGACGAGAGCTTCGCATGTTGGAGCTTCACGGAGCTGGGCTACGGAGTCGCGATCGCGGTCCGGAAGGAGTAGGGCGTGAGCAGGGCAACGAAGAGATCGCGCAAGACCGCCATTGTTACCGGTTCGGCCGGTTTCCTCGGTCGGCGCGTGGTCACCGAGTTCAAAAAGCACGGTTGGACGGTCATTGGTGTCGACCGGGTCACCACCAGCGAGGGAATCGCGGGGCCAACTCCGCCCGACGAATACAGGCTGCTGTCGCTTCCGTCCGTGCACTTCGGCTCGCTTCTGTCGGAAACGAAGGCCGATGCCATTGTTCACGCCGCGGGTCCAGCCTCGGTCACGCGCTCCATCGCCAGCCCTGAGAAGGACTTCGCGTTGTCGGTTCCGGTCTTCTTCGGCGTCCTGCACGCGGTGCGCCGGCACGCGTCGGCATGCCGTGTCGTTCTCATCTCCAGCGCCGCCGTCTACGGCGAGCCGGGTGAAGTCCCCATCAGCGAGGAGCAGCCGACGCGGCCGATTTCGCCGTACGGCTATCACAAGGCCATATGCGAGACGATGATGGAGGAATTCGCTTCAGTCTACGGCGTGGCCGGGGCGGTGGCACGGGTCTTCTCCGCCTACGGGGCCGGCCTCGAGCGGCAGATAATGTGGGACATCTGCACGAAGGCACAGGCCGGAAGGCTTACTCTTTTTGGCACCGGAGACGAGACGCGTGACTTCATTCACGGCGACGACGTAGCGGCCGCGCTTCGGCTGATTGTGGAAGGCGGCCGCCTCACCGGGGAGGCATACAACGTGGCCAACGGCGTAGCCACGTCCATCCGCGATCTGGCGGGTCTATTCCTGACGCGGCTTGAGTCAGAGGCGGAGCTGACGTTCTCGGGTGAGCGCAGGGCGGGGGATCCGGTCGGATGGCGTGCCGATATCAGGCGGCTGAGAGCGCTTGGGTATCGTCCCGCCGTCAAGCTGGAAGCGGGCGTGGCCGACTACGTGAAGTGGTTCCTGGCTCAGTCATCTGGGCAGGGCCGATGCTGACCATCGGCCTGCAGCACGTCGGCGGCGACGATTGGATGGGCGGCACGTACTACCTGCACAACCTGGCCAGAGCGCTGCGTACGCTGCCCAAGAGCGAGCGGCCCAGAACGGTGGTCGTTCTCACCTCTCCGGGGGACCGCCGTTACTACGAGGACATCGCGTCCATCGTGGACGGGCTGGACGGTTCGGATGGGGCCCTGGCCGACCTCGCGGCCGGGAGCGGCGGCCTGGGGCGGTCGATAAGAGAGACTTTGGGGCGCAGCGAACGCGCGACCTACGGCGTGAGACGAATCAAGCGAGCCCTCGGCCGTGACGTGAATCATCCTCTCGAACAGCGTCTTCAGAGGGCGGGCGTCTCGGTGCTCTTTCCCTGCATCCGCTCGATGGGAGCCGGATTCACCGTTCCCTGGCTGGCGTGGGCGTGGGATTTCCAGCACAAGTACCTCCCAGACTATTTCTCCAAGACGCAGCTGCGCGCCACGAATCAAACCTTCGCCGATCTGGCGGCGGACGCCCGGCTCATCGTCACGAGCAGCGCGGATGCCCTGGAGGATTTCGATCGATACTACCCGGGCGTACGAGACAAGCTCAGGGTGCTGCGCTTCCGCACGGTGCCGGAGGAGGATTGGTTCGCCGGCGACGTAGAGGCGGTGCGCGCTCGACACCATCTTCCGCCCAAGTACCTTGTCTTGCCGAATCAGTTTTGGGTCCACAAGAACCATCGCGTCGCGTTCGAGGCCATGCGACTGCTGAGCCGGAAGCGACTGGATGTCGTGCTGGCCTGCACCGGCAGGACCGAGGACTTTCGCCATCCCCGGCACGCGGCTGAGCTGATCGAGTTCATCGAAGAGAATGACCTCCGGCAGAGGATCAGAATCCTCGGCCTGCTTCCGCGTCATGAGCAGATCCAGGTGATTCGAGGGGCGAGCGCGGTCGTTCAGCCCTCGCTCTTCGAAGGATGGAGCACGGTCGTGGAGGACGCACGCGCGCTTGGCAAGCGGCTCTTCTTGTCCGACATCGCGGTCCACCGAGAGCAGGATCCTCCCGGCGCCGTCTACTTCGATCCCGCCGATCCGTCGGCGCTGGCGAAGGCGATTGCGGACCTCTGGGATGAGTTGCCGGCCGGTCCCGATCGGGCGTGGGAAGAAGAGGCTCGGGGGCGGCAGCGTGGACTCGTCGCCGACTACGCGCGGACGTTTCTTGAGATCGCACGGGAGCTCCTGTCCGTCTGGGAGCGGAGCGGCTCGAAGAAGACGCATGGGACGCCAGCGCCCGGAACGCGGCAATGATGACGATCTTCTCCATCCCCAAGCCCTTCACCGGTCACAGTGCCGTGATTCAGACGAACGCGCTTCGAAGCTGGGCCGAGCTTTCCGGCTGCGAGATCTTGCTCTTCGGCGATGATGAAGGCGTGGCGAAAGCGG
>JBFMFH010000095.1:0-6007 GCA_040752275.1 Acidobacteriota bacterium | reverse complement strand
GCCAGCCGGGCGCCGCGCTCCGGGACTTCTGCAAGGCATCACGGTTCCAGGGCACTAGTCGGCGCGCACGCTCGCAAGCGCGCACTCGTGGCAGGTCGCGAGGCGACACACGACGAACTCGCGGAAGGTGCTGAGGAATGGGCCGCGACGACTCAGAGGCTGCGCGCGGCATGAGGCTGGTCGGCGCGTTCGTCGCGTGATTCCCAGCGCTCGCAATCGATGCAGCGGTCGAGAAGCCGCGCGACCTCGGGCCGCGATTCCAGGAGGCATCCCCATTGGGCCATCCACTCGTCGAGCCACAGCGGGGCGGGGTTCGCGGGTCGCAACTGGCTCCACCGACACGTCCACGGCATGCGTTCCGTTCTCATTGTCGCCTCAGGTCCAGCAGGACTTCGGGGGCCTGCAACCCGTCACCCCACCGGGCGACTGGCAGGCCGGGGTGGCCCGGCCTCACCCATCGCAACCGATCTGCCGCTCGGAAGGTTCGCCCTGTAGATAAAAGGTCAGGTAGGACCGAGTATTGAGGATCGACACGGCCGGCCGTTTCATGGGCTGACCGACCGCGGTGGGTTGAAGAGGATTCCTCTGCGCGAGCCTCCCGAGCGGCAAGATGGTTGCGTTCACGGACTCATCCACCTACACCACAGGCCAGACGTGGCGAGCAACTGGCCCATGCGTCTGACGTCAATGCAAACGAAGTACCGCAGCGATTCTGGCCGGATTCCTGACCACGCGTGCGCCGGCTGGCGCCCTGCCGTCAATGTACCCCGCCTGCCCTGCGATCCGTGCCGGGTTTTCGTCATCGCAGGATCCCGTCACGGGCTGGGCGCGCGCCGCATCAGCAGCCTGAACTGAGCGCCTTGCTGAACCTGGTCGGCGAGGAAGCAAATCTCCCCGCACTGAACCGAGAAGTGGTACCCCATCTGGGGCTCGCGATCGGTCACGTCCATCCACTCGTCCTCGAGGCCGACGATGGCGTTGGCTGCCGCCGCGATCTGTTCGGGACTCGACCCGGGGAACCGCTTTCGGAGGACGACGAGCACCTTCTCGCGATCGATCATGCAGATCTCCGTCACCTGCCGCCGCTCTCACGCAAGCCCGATGCCAGTTGGAGAAGGAACGGAGGATCGCCCGGACTTCCCGGGACTATCTCACAGCTGCGGCTGAACCCGACGGCGGCGGCGACGCCCGGGGTCGGCCTGCCGCGCCGGGTTTTCGTCGGGGCCGCCGGCGCCAGGTGAACAACGGGGCCGCCACCACACGGGCCATCCGTCGGTACGCCTCGAAGGTGTAGAAGCCCGGGGTCCGCGGCGCGAGCAAGGCCGCATCGTCCGGGTTCACGACGAGACTGACCTCGATGTTCGGAGCGGCTCCGATGGGAATCCAGTTGCGCCGGCACGCATCGTACAGGTGCGCCATGATGGGCCGCATGTCCTCGTAGGAGGGCGAGGGCCAGTCCTGCATGTCCGCGCCAATCGTCGGCCGGAAGATGCAGACCGTGGGAAACGCTCCGATCCCGGCGATGAAATCGATGGCCTCGCGGGTATCGTCGAGCGGCTCGAGTCCGGCAATGATCTCGCCAGACACCGCCCCGCGAGGCATCCGCCTGGCACAGTACGCCATGGCATCGAAGAACAGTTGCTGGCCCAGCATCTTCTCTTTGCCGGGACACACGCGCGCGAACCACTCCGGATTCCAGAACTCCACGCAGAACGACAGGTGGTCCACGCCAAGGTCGATGAGACGGTCGTACTTGGCGAAGTCGCGCTCCGGCGCCAGCTGCACGCCCACCAGCATCCCGACCTCGTCCTTGATCGCGCGGATGTACGGTTCGGTGAACTCAATGCCCCTGGTCCCCTGAAACCCGCCGTTGAGGTGGACGAAGGTGACACCCGACTCGTCCCGCGCCGCGCGGCACGTCTCGACCACGTCGGCAACCTCCTTGTCGGCGGCCTCATTCTCCCCGACGTTCTGCCCCGTCGTGCAAAACCGGCAGTTGATCGCCGGCGCGTAGTTCCAGAACGTGCACACGAGGTTGACGTAGATGCCGAGATACGTGCCCTGCAGCACGCCGATGTGGCTCATCGGAATGGCACGGGAGGTCTCCCGGCGGTACCAGGCGGGCTCGCGTGGGATGCGGACCGCGTAGCTCTCGCTCGTCCGTGCGTCGAGGACGCGATAGCCCGCCGAGGGGCTGCCCTCCAGCACGTAGGGCGATGTTGCGGCGAACGACTCGACGACCGGCACGTTGACCCAGATCTCCGGCTTGAGCCACGACGAGGTTGGGATGATCAACTCGAGGCCCGAGCCGAGGCCGGCGCGAGTGCGGGAGATGCCCCTCGCCCCCTCCAGCGAAAGGTCCTCGGGCACGCGCATGCCCCTGCAAAACAAGTCGATCTCGAGCTCGCAGGCGTTGAGTGGCATATGACGCGTATTATGACCGATCGGCGTGGCGACGCCGAGTCCGCCGTCGTGCGCGACACCCAGCGAGGTGACAGGCGTCCGCCGGCGGCCACGTCCGGCGGGCACCGCGATCAGGTCGAAAACGGGTATCATGCCGGCAGTGCCGTCATCCATCGAACACCTGCTCGCTTCATCGCCGATCTTCAGCAAGATCGGTCCCGACGATCGTGCGCGGCTCGCCGCGGCGGCGAGGCTGGAGGTGTTCTCGCGCAACGACTGCATCTTCTCGGAGGGCCACGAACCCGACTACCTGTATTCGGTGATCAGCGGCCGCGTCAAGGTGCTCAAGACCACGTCCGCCGGAAAGGACGTCATCCTGGAGATTTTCGGAGCCGGCGATCCGCTGGGCGCGGTCGCCGTCTACGAGGGGCGGCCCTATCCCGCCTCGGCCGTCGCCCTGGAGGAGACGACGTGCCTCCTCGTGCCACGGCGGGAGTTCTTCGCATTGCTGGAGTCGTATCCCACGCTCGTGCGAGGACTCCTGGCGGGGTTGACGTTGCGCCTGGTCGAGCTGACCAATCGTGTCGCGGAGCTGACCGGCGGACGGATGGAGCCCCGCCTCGCCCGCCTGTTCCTCAAGCTCGCCCACGACCAGGGCCGGCCGGAGGGACACGGCGTGTTCGTTCCGGTCCATCTCTCACGCCAGGAGATAGCCGACCTGACCGGCACCACCGTCGAGACCGCCATCCGCATCATGAGCCGGTGGGCCAAGCAGGGGGTGGTCCGCACCGAACGGGACGGGTTCATCATCGCCGATCGCGGCGCGCTCGAGGATCTGGCACAGGAGTAGCGCGAGCGGGCACGTGCGATTATGATACAGGCCTCAGGCGTCGCCCCTGAGGCAGAGTTGCGGGCCATTCTGCCCGGCAGAGGGCCGGCCACGATCGTCCGGGCAGGCATATCGGGCGTGACGGCGGAGACTGGTTTCCCGGGGGACACCATGTACCGATGCTTCCTCGTTTGCGTGGTCCTTCTGGCGCTGACGTCTGGGTGCTCGGGCGTCCTCGAACCCGCCACGCTGGTCACCGGCTCCAGTCGCTGCGCGCAGTGCCAGAGACCGATCACCAACACGCGCGTGGCCGCGCAGCTGCTGGTACCGGGAGAGCCGGCTGCCTTTTTCGACGACATCGAATGCCTGGGGGAGTACCTGCAACGTCATACGGTCCTCCCTCGCAACGCCATCGCGTATGTCGTCGATCACGGGACCGGTGAGTGGACCTTGGCGGCCACCGCCGTCTACTCGCGGAATTTCGCCGTCGACACGCCGACCGGCTCGCATCTGCTCGCGCACGCGTCACGCGCGTCCCGGGATGCCGACCCTGCTGCCCAGGGCGGGGCGGAGGTCTCGGCAACGTCGCTGTTCCCGCTGGGCGCCCCGGATGGCACACGGTAGGACCTCGTTCGGCCACCCGTGCGTGGCCGCAAGTCGGCTGCACCCTGTCACGTCGCGGGTGTGTTCCTCCGGCTCGGGCCCTCGTGTCATAATGGGGATACACCCAGACTGTGAGTCCTGCCTGAACTCTGCGGGGCCCGCGCGATTCTGCCGGTGAATCCAGCGTCGGATGCCTACCTGTCGGAGGACCCGTTGAGGAAGCCGAACCGCGAACGGTCCGCGGACTCGCCGTCTTCGAAGCTGCGGGATATGCCACCCCTTCGGACATTGGCCCCCGGCCGCGGTACCCAGACAGCCGCGGGTCGGAAGTCGTCCCCGGCTTCTCCGCTGCTGCCCCTGCACGGCGGGATCGTCTACGGCCCCGTGCGTTCGCGGCGGCTCGGACGGTCGCTCGGCATCAATCTGACGCCGGCCAACATCAAGCTCTGCTCCTTCAACTGCACGTACTGTCAGTACGGATGGTCCGGGACGCTTCGCCATCCGGAACTGATCGAACTCGAGCGCTGGCCTGGACCCGCCGCTGTCGCCCGCGCCGTCAGCCGGGCGCTGAAGGTGCTCGCCGGGCGGGGCGAGTCCATCGATCGCCTCACGCTGGCCGGTCACGGCGAACCGACGCTCCATCCGCGCTTCCCGGAGGTCGTGCGGGAGCTCATCGCCGTTCGCAACGCACACGCCTCCCGGGTTCCGCTGGCCATCCTGTCGAACGCCAGCACGCTCGACCGCTCGGAGATCCTCGAGACGATTCGCCGCCTGGACGAGCGGTACATGAAGCTGGACGCGGGAGACGCGGCCATGCTCCGGAGCGTCAATGGCGCGCAGGTGCCGTTCGAGCAGATCATGGCTGGACTCCAGGCGCTCCCTGACCTCACTGTCCAAGCCATGTTCGTGCGGGATCGCACGGGGCGGGTCGACAACACCACCGAGATGGCCGTCATCCGCTGGGTGACGGCGCTCCAGCGCATCAAGCCCCGCGAGGTTCACATCTACACGATTGATCGGGCGCCGGCCTGGCCCTACCTTCAGCCGGTTTCGGCGGCGCGGCTCCAGGAGATCGCGCAGCGTGTGCGCCAGGCGGGCATCCCCTGTACGGCATTCGGACAGGGGCGGACGGGCGGCCCCGCCCGGTCCTGAACGTCAGACAAAGACCTTTTCGGACCACCCGCCGGCCGCACCAGCCGCCACGGCCATGTAGCCGCGACGGCGAAGCAGGTCCCCGGCGACGCGGGCCCGCGGGAGCAGCAGGAGGCGCCGGGCGCCGGCTGCCATGCACGCCAGTTCCAGCGCATCCAGCAGGCCGCCGGCAATCTGGTCGGTGCCGCAGGCGGACTGGGGGTCGACCCCAAGCTCGAAGACGCGGATCTCGTTGTCGGACTGCTCGTATGCCGCAAGGCCGACCACGCAGGTGCCGCACACGGCCAGAATGCGCCCGCCCTTCGACACGCGTACCCGGCGGGCGCCGGTAAGCCGCTGTCCGGGAAAGAGGCGCCGGAGGTCAGCGAACGACGGTCCACGGCTCTCGGGACCGAGGACCCGGAACTGGATTGGGGCCGGTCCGCCGGTTCGAGCGAGGTCGACGAGCGACATCGGCAGGTAAGACAGCAACCTCGGTGCCAGGCTGCGAGGTCCTGTTTGTCGCCGTTTCTTCCCGAAACTGCGTCAGGGCGGGACTCCGGGCACCGCGATTCCGGCACTCGGGATGGCCGTGTGCCGAGAGTGCGTCAGTCGACGGCCTCGAGATGAGCCAACCCGAGCTTCTTGATGCGGTCGCCGAGCGTCGATCGCTTGATGTTGAGAAGCTCAGCGGCCCGGCTCTTGTTCCCGCTGCTGACCTTGAGCGCCCAGCTGATGAGGTTCGATTCGACTTCACGGAGGCGGTCGTCGAGCGAAATCGCCGAGGGCGGCGCGTGCGTCTCGACGATGGGCTCGTGGTCCTCCGCGTACTTGTGGAACAGGACGCTGACGGGAACACAGCCGATGCGAACCGTGTCGCACGTGCAGGTCTGCGCGATGCGCTCGCACGCGTTCTCGAGCTCACGGACGTTCCCCGGCCACGGGTATCGCATGAACGCCTGCATGACCGCAGGCGCCACCTGCCGGCTCTCCTCCCCCCGCTGGCGGAAGTACCGCTTGACGAAGTGATCCATGAGGATG
>JBFMFH010000094.1:0-48232 GCA_040752275.1 Acidobacteriota bacterium | reverse complement strand
GAGCGTCCTGAACGCGTTTCCTGTGATCCGATGTCCCGTGTCTCGATTGCCGACGACGAACGGTATCAGCACACCATCCGCCACAGCCTGGTCATCTGTGTACTCGAAGATCGGCTCGCCAAACAGCTCGCGAACACTGTCTTCTTCAGACACTCGAATCACCGCCCGTCTCCCGAGCGACGTCGGTCATCGACCTCTTCTTCCTCGGCCGTCCTCTCTGTTTCGCTCCCTTCAGTTTCTTCATGTTCATCCGTGTTCACCTCCTCTCTGCATTTCTTGTGTGTATAACGATTTAAGAATGTTGAATAAGTGGTCGACGCAGCCATCTCTGATTGCACGTTCATCACCTCCCTGAAAGCCGCGGAAGGGCTCACACCTCCGCTCGTCAAACCAGCCTCACGCTTCCCGCCGCGGCAAGTCGTCGACGCGACGCCCGGCCAGGTATCCGTGCCCCTCTTCAAGCGCGTCTCGGCTTCTCGTCTCGTAGAATCCCGCTTCATCCCGCACGCAGAACAGCGCCGCCCGTGGTGCCATCCCGCGGAGCAGCTCGCAGACCTTCGCGTGCACGCTCTTGGGCGCATACTCGGTCTTGACGAACCCAGCGCAATACCAAAGGTGCGGCCGCAGAAACGTGCACGTCCACGTGGTGCAGTCGTCCCAGTTCGTCTGCATGATCTCCCTGCCGCAGAACGGCTCCTCGCCGCTCTGCGCCCAGTGCTCGACGGTCATGAAGTCGAAAACCAGCGTCTCGCAGTGTTCGTGCGGTTGAATCGTCACGGTTCGTCGCTGTTCCGTAAACGAGCGTCGCCGGACGTCGAACCCGAGCGTCGCGGCATGTTCCACTACTGCCGCAAGTGCACGGTCCAGCGCGTCGAGATTCTCGAAGCCGATGAAGTAGTTAATGCAGCATCCCACATGTGTCACCTCCGTGATGATTGGTAGAGAGGAGAGCCTCACAGCTCCCCCGTTCCACCGGCCCTGGTGACGCTTGGCGCTCCCGTTCTACCTTCGCCTTCAGATGCTCCTGATACACCTTGCTGATATGCACGATGCGGCGCTCAGCCAGGAACATGCCCAGGTCGAGCACGTTCTTCGGCGTGACCGCGTTGCCCACGCCCAAGTCGGCAAGCAACCGCTTCGCTTCCAGCAGGCACTCCGCAGTCAGCTCTTCGGTCCGCTTACCGACCTCGGCCTGAATTCGCTCGTTGTCGTCCGGCGTGACAATCGCTTGCTGCCATCCTCTCTCCGTCAGGTAGTTCATGACCGCGACGGGCTCACCTTCACGCCTTCCAACCTCCATCAGATGAACCGGCTGTCGCTCCTGAAGCCGCTGGCGGGAGTCGGTCACCGCCTCGCCGACCTCCCGCACATTATTGATGTTGCGCCACGTGCCGTTTGTGCTGTAGTCAATGACGACGACCTGACCTTTCCACACTGGGCACATGCCGAACGCGCCATACCACTGGCCCGCGAGGCGGATGCTATACCGCCCATCCTTCTGTGCGGCAATGCCGTCGACTTCCCGGCGACTCGGTTTGTAGACGTAGGACGTTTAGACCGCCTCCACCTTACGACGCATCATGCCGGACTCGTGGAACGAGTGGTAGCGGCCGTCGCCGATGATGATGCTGTCGAGAAACGATAAACCCAGAAGATCCGCGCCGGCGTAGAGGCGGCTTGTAAGCGCCATGTCGTCGACGCTTGGCTCAACGATGCCCGACGGGTGATTGTGGACCATCACAAACGCCGGACTGGTCGTCACGAGCGCTGCCTTGTAGACCTCGCGAGGATCCGCGGTGCACTTGTCGACGCCGCCTTTGCCCACCAGGTAGACACCCTGCAGCTGCTGCTTTGTGTCCAGCAGCAGCTCGTACATGCGCTCGGCTGAGCACTGTCCCAGCTCCCGCATGAAGCGGAAGATCTCAGCCGGAGTCGCCAACTTCACGGCGTCCCGGTGGTTTCGACGGTGCACGCGGAGCTCGATCTCATACCCTCGATAGGCCCCTCGTCGAAACGTGGAGCACATGCCTTCCTCCTGGTCAGCGCCAAGCCAGACCGTCACGGAAGCGAAGTCTATTTATCTTCACGACGACAAATAGTTAGTGAAGATGATCAACATGGACGCCTCGCACCAAGTCGGCACGGAGGCCATCGAGAAACACGACCTGCTGGAGTTCTTCCAACAACATCCGGACCGCTGGTTCTCGCGAGAAGACGTCGAGCGCGAGCTCGGCGTCCAAACTGCAACAACCGTGCTCTTCCAACTTTCCGTCGTCAGCAAGAAGCTTCAAGCCCGCAAGGTCGACGACGGCTCCTATTCTCTATCGCCTCGACTTCCGTCAGATCCCACTTCCTGCCGGGGTGGACTGGGACGCGCTCTTGAACGACATGGATGTCTTGGCGTTCGTGGTGTTCAAAGAGATCTACCGCCACGGCAGCTTGAGTGCTCCGGAGCTGTGCCGCATGTTGAAGAACCGCACGGACTACTCAGACCGCACGATTCTGAAAAGGATTCACTGGCTTGCCGATCGCGGCCTTGTTCCTATCGTGTTGTCAAAGCCGCTCCTATTCAACGCAAGACATGAACTGGGCGACAACCCTGCCACCTTCGTCGAGCTGTACAAGCACCGCAGGAGGCTGGTGTGAATGAGCGAACTCCAACTCTTCATCAAGTCTGGCGGCGAGGGCAGACCTCGCGATCCACAGATCCGAAGAGCCGTACTCGAGGCCATGCAGCGGCTGCGGACGAATGCCGGACCAGCAGCCGTGTCGCGCGAGGTCATCGTGTCGCTCCACAGAACGGTGCATTGGACCACCGCACGGCGACATCTCGACGAACTGGCGGCGGTGCACGTGCTCGTTAAGCGATCCTTCAAGCAGGGCAAGAAGACGTTTCTCTTCTACGATTTGGTCACGGCGTGAATTTGTGAGGATGTCTGCCAATACTGCGGATGTGATAGGACGCAATCTCCTGGAACCCTGAGGTGCTACGCACCGGCGGGATGCTTGGGGGATGTGACGCGCGAGGGGTCTTCACAAACTTCGGACACGTGCACAAAGTTCTGACATCTTCACAAACTTCTGACATCTTCACTATCTCTTCTTTAACAAGAACAACAACAACACCAACAACGCCCCATGTTCCTCTTACCGCATCGGCAGATTCGGCGCACATCTTCACAAACGCAACGTGACCACTGAGCCTCCATGGCACGAACCTCCGGCATAGCGCACGTTGTGGTCCAGGGTGTAATCCTGCCTGTAATCCCGACAGCCTGAGCGTGGCGCCGAAAGAGCCGGCCCCGAATCTGCTCGGTGTTCACGAGTCTGAGGCGAAGGCGCCGTGTTTCTGAACACCACCAACGGCACTGGCAAGGGCATCAGGTGGGTCGACGGGAGGTCGCCACGGCAGTCGGTCGCCCCCTACCGCATCTGTCGCGACAACGATCCTGAGAGTTGCACTTCGGCGCTGGACTGGCGATCCTAGTCGATGGCGCGATGAAACCATCACTGAAGGCGCGGCTCGCTTGGTTTGATGCTGGTGCAAACGCCTTTGCGTCAGCCTGCCCGACTGTAGTTCGGGACACCCTCCCACCGGGGACCGGTCCTGTGTACGTGTGTCCGCTGTGCGTGACCCGAACGGGTTTCAGAGCCTTCTCGCGTGAAGCCGTCGAACAAAGAGAACTCACGGTCGAACATGTTCCGCCGAGATCTGCAGGAGGCCGTCCCCTCGTACTCACGTGCGCTGCATGCAATCATCGGGCGGGAACTGAAATCGACGCTCACGCACACGTGGCGGGTCGACTTGAGGGTCGTCCCGGTCGACCTTTGGAGCGTCCGGTTCGCGTGACTCTTGGCGATCGTGTCGTGAACATGACGCTCAGCGCTGACGAAAGCGGTGTTCGGTTGTTCGGAGATCCCGACCGGAACGCCCCGTCGACGCATGAAGAGTTCTTCAACGCTGTGGGACAACTTGCCAGCGCGGGATCCCCAGGTTGGAAATTCGGAATCGAGTTCCACCGCGATCGTTTCGATCCTCACCGCGCAGCAGTGTCGTGGCTGCGCGCCGGCTATCTCGCGGTATTCGCAAAATTCGGATATCGCGTCGTCCTCAATTCAGCGTTCCACGTCGTCCGTGAGAGAATTGCGTCGCCGGGTTCGGAGAATCCGCCGCTGTTTGGGATTCGGTTGCTACAGGCCGAGCCCGTTACAAGAGCTCTGATCGTCCTCAGTGAGCCTGCCGAGATCGCTGGCGGGCTCGCGGTGCAGATCGGAGGCCACGTCGTTTTGCTGCCACGGCCTGGAGATATGCAATTCTACGCTCGCGTCCACGGAAGGAAAGGTGACCCAGTCCAACTGAGGGGAACACCGGTGCCATGGCCGTCTCGCCCCGAGTTCCTTCACGACATGCCGTGCTAAAGGCAGACGTTGGCGGCGCGCGCGTCAATGCCGATTTGGGAGCGCCAGACCGGTGGACGTGTCTGGGCTTGCCGTGAACATTGACATGCCGCATCGCCCGTGGTGGACGGTACGCATTGGGAGGCCTTGCGCTAAAGACATTCAGCGCGCATGCACACTCTGCACTTGGGCCGCCTCGCTGCGCACGTCACCTGCGCTTTGCCGTCTCGCGAGTTCATTGGTGAGAATGGCCACAAGTCGCCGGATGCCGCGCCGTCGTCCGAGCCGCTCAACAAGTTCCTGCTCAATGCTGCTGTGTGGCGGCACCGTCTCCCACGCTTCCACAATGAAACGGTCCACGTCAGCGTCATCGACGAGTTGACGCACGATGCTGTCTGGGTCGTCGCTCAGCGGCACAAAGTTGTATCGGTCTTTGATGAAATCCGAGCGCCATCGCAGCATCTCAATGCGCAACTGCTCGGGCCGTGGTCCCAGGTACGCGCCAGGTGGCGGTGTGAACCGGCTGAAGTATTTCTGTCGGTACAAGTCCTCGAACTCACGAATCATCGCGATGATGTTCTTCACGACCCCGACGCCAGCTGGTCCCTGTTTCAGCGCAACGATGCCCAGATAGCAGATCGTGAGCATGTGCCTGGGTTCGTCGTATGCGTACCCTCCTTTCACCTTCTTGAGCATCTGTTTGGTCACGGAGAACGCTGCTTTAGCGCAGTCGACGATATGCTCAGGCCACGCTTGCCTGTGTAGAAGCAGCAGAGCCGTCATAGGGGCAACGCCAGCCAGCGTGCCAAATGCGTGCGTTGACGTAAATGTGCTGGCGTGCTCAACAAACCACCCGGGCAGATACGTGTACCAGCGCAACGACTTTTCGAACTCCTGCCGCTTGCCGATGTCCTTCGTGTCGACCGAGAGATGGACTAGCCGCTTAAGGATCTCGTCAATAAGCGAGGCGATGTTGAACACAACCGGGGCATCGCAGTTCTTCAGGAGTTCCGACATTTCCCGAAGGCTTTGATACAAAGCGTCAAGCAGCCTGAGCAGATTCGATGCGAACGCGCTCTTCTGCTGGCCTTCCGGCAGGTTGATGTAGCGTTGGGCGAGCGTCGCAAACACAGGTTCCAGCTGCTCATAACACTTGCCGACCAGGAACTGTGAATGCACGTTCATCGGTATGAAACCGGCGGAGACAGCGGCTTGCATGGCCAGCGTTATGGCTTGCAGTTGCTTCAGCGCCTCAGCCACCTGAGGCTCCAGGCCAGGCACATCCTCTTGGATTGAGCTTCCCACCAACGTCACGATGGCGTCCGTGCAGTGCTCGACGAACACTGGCTTCTTGCTTGTGATCGCCCATGTGGCCACCCTCGCCAAGTCTCCGTAGACGCCGTACAGCGTTGCCACATGGAGCCTACGGTCGACGGCTGCCATTCCGATGGCCTTGAAGACGTTGACACTCCGAAAACAGACTTCCAGGTCGTCTGCCCGAATCGCAGAGTCCAGCAGTCCCCTCACGTAACCTCGGAGCTGGTCGAGAACAGGATTCTCGCCGGACCGGTTGAGGAACTGAACCTCCTTGGAACGCACGGCCAATGAGGCGTACAGGTCCATGATGAAGACAACCGACTGGGATTGCCGCTGGGCCATCAGGGTCTCGCCCGCGGTGTTGGTTCGCTCGAAGTTCTTCGCAAGAAAGTTCTGGCTGTCGCTCTCGACAGCCATCAGGTAGGGGCCGGCGGGCAGCGCCAAGGACGAGTCCCTGCGGAACTCCAGGTACTTCGCCAGGACATTGTGAACGGCCGCCAACCCTCGCTTGGTTGCCAGGAGTTCGCCTTTGGAGGCCAGCCTCAGCGAGATTTCCGTTATATGTTCGAGTTGGTGATCAACGTTCCCCACCTGCGGCGTGATGAACCTGGCGTAGCTGACAGCCAGCGCTTGATCCTCGGTGAGTCTCTCGTCGCTTATCCGCAACCATGACGCTATGGCCTTGGCGAACTTGTGGGCCCTGGCGAGAGACTTGAGACACTGCTCTTCCAGAAACACCAGAGCCACGAGCGGATTGATCTTCCTGGTGACCAGCTGGTACTGCCAGTCGACCAGAGAAAAGACAGCAGCCGTCATGAGCAGTATCAGGTAGACCAAGACTGACTGAGGCAGTGGCACTGTCGCCACATTCTGGAACAGAACCAGTCCGAAGCACGAGATCGTGAGGCAGGCGATGAGACCGAATATCATCTTCTCGCGGCGGTCACGGGCGTAGACCTCATAGAATTGCGATGAGTAGAGGTGGGCGGCATTCTGCTGCATGAAACTGGACAGCGCGAAGACAATCGCGAGGACGCCGCCGAACATCGACCCCATCGCGATGAGCACACCGGCAATCGTTCCACCGCTGACGCGGTCGGCGTCTGTGGCGTGATTGATGAACGCCGCGAGACCTGACGCCAAGCCGAAGAACAGGACTGCGCGGACAAGTACCTCCCATCGGGAGACGGACCGCCAAACGAGGGAGCCGGCGCGCTTCCCCTTGAACCTCGCCCTAAACATAAGGTTCCAGAGCCGCTTGTGTAGAGCATTCACGGTCATACCATTGATCGATCCCGAAGGCTCAGCAAGACCTTGTGACCCTGACGTCTCTCACACCTCCTCACACACCGTGTGGCGACAGCTCGCGGGACGGGATCGGGCGGCGAGTCGATGTACTCATCCACGGACTTGAAGTCGGTCTCGCCAATCGCAGTTCCAGTTCTCTGGCTTCGGCTTCGGAGCCATCGGCGCTGACGGAAAAGCAGAGGACTGCGAATTGTCTCACACGGAGCTCCGTCAGACTCGCCATCTGGGAGTTGAACCGAGCCCCACAACCCGTCTCAGAAGTCGCCGGCCTGTCGTGAATGTAATCGTCCGTTCCAAAATAGCAGATCACCTCCGGTCTGTCGCCTAGGGTTTGCGACCTGGCCCAGGGCCAATGGCTACCGCTTGCTTGGCAAGGTCGCTGGTTCGAGTCTACCCGGCGCGCCGTGAGGCTGAGGCGCCGTCACCCGTCTGAGACTGTCTTTCGAGGATTCGCCCGTCACGCCAGCGTCGTGTAAGTTCGCCCCGACGCGCTCTTCTTCGTGACGAGCTTCGCACGGTACGGCATGCCGACTGCAGTCCGATCGAGCTGGTCCCTGAGAGGCTCGCTGCCACTGTAGAAGAAGCGTCGCTGCCCATTGGGAAGCTCGATCTCCACCGCCACGTACTCGCTGCTTCCCTCGAAACGCGAATGCCGTTTGAAGTAGTTGCGCACGACGAAGGTGTCTCCCGAATCCAGCAAGGCCTTTGGGCTGATTTGCTCCCCTTGCAGTTGTCGCGCCTGCTCGTAGATCTTCGAGAACGATGCATAACGTTCGTCCTGCGTGGCCGACTTCTCGTGTGTTGGGTGGCTGTCTGGCTTTCCTTTTTTCGATTTCATCATGCTCAGTATTACGCGCGAAAGGATAAAAGGTTTGGCGCCCATATAGGGATCAGGACGTTGTTCCTGCCAGGACGTTGATCCCGGCCAAGGGCATGGCGGTCTGCAATGCAAGAGTACCAACAGGCAATGATGCGGTATGGGCTCCAGGAGGAACGGTTCGGCGAGGAGTTCTTCGAGGGCCGTGTACGAATTCTCCGGGAAAGCGTAGAGGAACGGCTCTCGCAGATGAAGCATCGCGAGCGCGTCCATGTCCAGATCTTGGACGAGATCGGCCGCGAGCGAGACGACAGGGAACGGCGCCTCCGGATGTTCCCCTATACGGAGTCTGCCGTGCGCACGACGCTCATGCGCCAGGTGGATTCGCTCGGCAAAGAAGCGCGGAGCGAGCTCCGTGCCTTTGCCAAGGATACGGCGCAGCTCGGTCACGACGCACGGGAGAAGCTCGAGGAGTACGAGGGCATGCTTGAACTGTTCAACGCGCTGGCCGTCACCAAGAGGGGCCGTGAGGGACCGTGAGTGAACGCGACGAGCGCCTGCGCAAGCTCGAACCCAAGTTGGGCGATGCGACCACCAGGGCGCTTTGGCTCGCTGCCCAGGACTCGAAACTCCGGAAACATGTTGATCCATTTATCTCCGCCCTCGGTGATTCCCTTCTGAGCGAATCCTACAAACACCAACACATCCTGTTGCCACCTCCACCCGACGTCTCGGGCCCAATACGCTGCGGCACGGTGCACTACGACCGACCATGCGGCGTCTTTGGCCTCACCAAGGCGGAGATCGTCAAGAAGATCGCGATCGTTGGAGCTTCCGGGACCGTGAAGACGACATTGGCTTTTCAGATTGCCAAGTCCTTGCTGGAAGCCGACGTGCCGGTCTGTGTCTGGGACCCGAAACGATCGTGGCGTTCGCTGATTGAGTACGTCCCCGAACGTGATGTGCGCATCTTCACGGTCGGTCGCGACATCAGTCCGTGGTACCAGAACTTCTTGATTCCATTGCCGGGTGTGGATGTCCAACGCTTCGACGCATGGGTCGGCAGGGTGGAGTCTGACGCGATGTACGGAGGCCTGGGCAGTCGCGCAACACGAGACGACGTTGGTCGCAAGTTGCGCGCCTTGTATCCCATGCCAGAAGCAGCAGAACAGCACTTCACCTACGCCGACATCCATGCCGAGTTGAAACGCGCCGCGCTGCAGGCAAGCCGTGGCGGAAAGCGAGGGGGCGACTGGATGGCCACCGCGCTTCGGATTTCGAGCGAGATCGTGTCGTCGCTGGGGAATGTCATCAACGTGCGGCGCAATGTCATGGAGCAGGACGTGGATCGCGCGAAATTGGTGGTGTTCGAGTGCGACTACGTGCCGACAGAGGCCTACGTCTACCTCGTCACCCAGTTCATCCTTCGCGACTTCCTGAAGCACATGGACACCGAGCAGCCCGACGAACTGCGCAAGGTCATCATCTTTGAGGAGGCGGCGCGAATCTTCAAGATGGGCTACGAGCAACCGACGCTGCAGCAACTCTATCGCGAAGTCCGCGAAAAGGGGCTCGGCCTCGTATCCCTCCTGCAGAGCGCCGGCGATTGCGATGTGACCATGTGGTCCAACACACAGACGCTGATGGTGATGCGGCAGATCACCACGGCTGACATCCACGCTGTCGGCAAGGCCATCGCTTTCGAGCGCCCGCGGGACCGGGACTATGTGGCACGACTCGGCACCGGCGAAGCCATCGTGCGCCTGCCGGACCGTTACCGTTTTCCCTTTCTCATCAAGACGGACGACATCAAGAAGGTTGTCGTGCCAGACGTACGCATCCGGGAACTGGCCATCGCGCGGCTGAAGGCACTCGGCGCCCCGGTCTTCGATACGGAATCCGAGGCCGGACCTCCATTTCCGGTGGAAAAGAGAGCCAGCGAGCCAGTTCTCCAGAAAGCGGAAGCGCCCTGTGTGCTCGGTGCGCCAGTGATCATGAACGTGCCAAGGGCGACGGGGCCGCTGGGCGAGCTGCGAACGCCAGAAGAACCAAGTGAGCCAGTCAGCCGGCTAGTTGGAGCGCCAGGTGCACCAGTGAGCGAGCCGGCCAAGCCGACCAGCCGACTGGAGCGCAACGAGTCCGCCATGGCCCACCTGCTGCACCAGATCGCCAGCAGGCCAGGCCGACCGATCACCTATCTATATAGCGACCTCCAGCTAGCCAAGAGCGTTGGCGACCGGACGAAGAAGATGCTGCTGGCGCGCGGGCTCGCCCAGGAGACCAGAGTACCGGGCCTCGGCGGCATCCAGAAACACTTGCACGTCACGGACGCCGGTGCTCGCTGGCTTTCTGAGCACAGCGAACTGCTCGCTCGACCGCTGGTGCGCTGGCAGACCAAGCGATTCGGTGGACCGAAATCGAGAGAGCTTGAGCAGCGAGCCATCGAGTGGGCCCAGCGCGTCAAGGGCGCGACCCACTGGCAGACTGAGGCGCGCGACGGATTCGGTGGACGATTCGACCTGAAGTTCGAGAGCGCCGAGGGGTCGTTCGTCGTCGAGCTAATCTCGGGCGAGTCCAAGGGGCTGGAGACGCGCCATCTGACGCGCGCGGCCGACAACGGTCTCCCTTACTACGGCATCTGTTGGAACGACACCGTCCGCGAGCGCATTCGTCGCTACCTGAGGGCCCAGGACATAGAAGAGAACCAGCGCGTCGTGCTGCTAACGCAGGACGAGACCACGCTGACGGACAAATCCATGCAGGAGTGGGGCGTCACATCCGTGCGTCAGAACCTCGCCAGCCTCTGACTGCTCGGCGTGCGCTGGCCGGCGAGAATCCTCGAAGGCTGGCGCCCCTCGGCATCTCGTGAACGTCGGGCGCCCATTGCGAACTTGAGAGCCGTTGCACGACTCCTCTTGTATCTGCGGGCTGCGTGCAACCTCGAAACCTGGCGGGCTGGCGCCCACCGGGACTTATCCCCCTCCTCGTCAAGCTATGCGGCATCGATTCGTCCTGCGCCTCTGCTCGGCATCACCAACTTCCGTCAACACGACATCGCCCGTCCGTCGGATCGCCCAGCCTACCCGGGTTGCTGGGCAATCCAGGCCAACACGAAGAGCTTGCCGACGGTGGCCACACGCAAGGCCTTCACGAGTGCCTTGCGCTCGCCGGCACAAGTCCGACCAGTTCTCTGAGTCTCGTGACGTATGCATCAACGCTCTCGGTTGAGGTTCGTGTTTGATCCTCCAGGGTCAGCTTGCCTTCACGCCATCGGCGAGCCACTCCGCCGTCGTCATCCCTCAGGCCAAAACAGACGACGTAGGGAACCTCGGGTTCGTTGGAATGAGAGGACCGGATTGAGAACCCCACGTACATCTCAGCGAATCGCGTCCTGTCCTCGACGGTCCAGACAGTGCCTAGCTTCGGGGCGCGTACCTTATATCCATGAACCGATTCGCCGATCACCGGTTCCGGACGTAACGCGCAGGTCGCGCGCTTGTCCACGCCGCCTTGTGTTCCCCAACTCGTCAAGAATTGCGTCCAGCCGATGGCAGGATACAGCGAGCCAGATGCATCGACAATGCCGCCCCATATCTCTTTGTCTGGTGTGGCGCGGCGGTATCGGCCGGTCGCCGGGGTGATCTCGAACAGCGGCCCCGCGATCCTGCCATTGCGAACCTGTCTATGTTCACTCATGTCGGCGCCCAACTTGACGCGCGGACTGGTCAGCAAGTCACCCCCGACCGCGAGAATCGTCGGGACGTAGAAGGCGTCTCGGAGTGCCATCCGTGTGAGCAAGATGGAACACAGGTCTGGCGGGTGAAGGCGGAAGCGGCTGTGGAGCTCAAGTACGGTGCCCTGTGAAAGAGCCGGCACGACCTGCGCTGCGGGAACGAGCAACTGAAGAGCAAACGTATCCGCCCGTCTTTCCGCAACTGGCGGAAAGGCAACGCTGTACCGACCCCGACGATGGCGATAGTCCCGGACATCAAGGTGGTGAAAGAGCTCATGCACAATGAAGAACCGACGTTCGTCGCTGCTGAGCGATTCGTGAACAAAGATAGTTGGCGATCCGTTGAAGGCTGGATGGTACAGGCTGTGAAGTTCTTCGGAGTCCTTGGGACGACGTGACCCACTAGTGGCGGTCTTGTGGTAGGTCTCGTGCTCCCAGGCTGCTGATGGAATGACGACGACGCCGAGTTCATCGCAGAGCCGCTGGACGTCAAGATACTCTCCGTAATCACCTCGTCGGACATGCTGTTCGACGACTGAGAAGGACAGCTCGGCCCCATTCACGTCAATCGCCGCCTTCTCGCCGGTCATCGCTGCCTTGCTGGTCGGCCCCGCCGGGATCGGAGACTTGGCAATTCACCAAACAACTGGAGCAATCGGACTTTTTGGTCGAACGACACTCCGAAAGGATCAGCGCCCGCGGTCTTTCGGAGTAATGGGTTCTTCAGCATCCGGCGCCATCTGCTGTTGACCATGTGGCCCCACGATTCCACATGAGAGACGAGCCACACTAGGATGTTCGCCGATGCTTCCTGACCTCGTGATGAGCGTCGCGTTTTGGGCACCGCCTCGGCGGGCAACTTCTCGGCCAGAGCTTGTCCCATCCGCAACACGACAAGAATTGACGGCTCAACTTGGCCCGCTTCAATCCTCCTCACCAGCACGGTTGAGATTTCGCTCCTTCGACCCAGCTCAGCTTGGGATAATCCCGATTGCTCACGCAACTCGCGTAGCTTCTTCCCCAGCTCGGTCAATTGCTGCCGCTTGAAGTCCATAACCGGCTGATACTTCAGCACTTACGGGTGCCACACGTCAAGCGCGAGAGAAGAGCAGCTTGACAAGATCAGCTGTGCGTTATTATATTATCGTAGTAGATGTAGATCGACCACCGTGTGCTCACCATGGTGGGCAGCACGGGCCGCAGGATCCGAGGCTGACATGGCGGTCCGGAAACAGTCTCACGAGTCACGACCCGTCCGTCGTCGCCGCATGCCACGCGACGGCAGCCTGGTCGCGCCAACCGATCCAGTCTTCCGCGACGCATTCGACCGTTTCATGCGTCTGACGATCAACGGCATGTGCGTCGCGGCCGAGTCGCGTGTCCGCGCCGAGTACTTGATGAACCCCGATGCGACGTCTGACGAACTCAGGCAGGCCGCTCTGTCATCACTCCGCATGCAAGCGTATTCCCTTGTCTGCGCTATCGACGACGTCGACACGTGTCGCGAGACCTTGCGATTCCTGCTAACCAGGTCGCTGGCTAGCTTCGTTCCCGCAATCGTCGAGAACGCCACCCTGACGGAGGGCGGGTGTCGGTCGCTTCCGTTGATGCACTGAAAGGAGCGTATGGATACGACGGCACAGCGGCCCATTGTCGTTGGCAGCGACGGGAAGCTGATCCCGGGTGTCCGATATCAGGAGTGGCGCGCCAACGGAGCGGTGTTTCTGCTCGTCGTCTTCCCGCTTACGGAAGAAGAACGCCTGAGCGTGCAGCGTTGGCTGAAGCAGGCCGGATACTCGAGCTTTGCGAATTGGGAGAACTACAACCGCATCATGGCGCGAGCACTTGGCTGCACGGGTGGCTGAGGGGGACACGGTCGTGGTCCAAGGCGTCATCGTCGACGATGAGCCGTCAGAGTCGCTCAGTCATGGCCAGGCGCCCGAGCGCTTGCCTCGCGTCGGGGGGTTTCACAGTCGTCGTCCAACAGGAGCAAGAACATGACGAAGACCGGTTACCGCACTCTCGGCTTCGCCGAGGCACGTCGGAATCCAGCGGGCTGGCGGCAGGTTGGTACCCACGACAAGGAAGTTCTTCGTATCCGGCTGGAGCCTGAGCTGGCACGGACCAAGCTCGAAGGGTTCCGGCTGCAGGAGCGTGAACGCGCAATCACGGAAGCTCTCCAGGACGCTCCGCCGCCCCACGTGCTCGCACTCAGCGCCATTCGGGCCGTCATCTTCCTGGCGCTCATGGTTCCCATCCTCTGGGGTGGCTATGGGTTTCTCGTCATGGTCTGCGAGTCGCTCGGCCTTGGCGCGCAGAAGGAAGCCTACGCCCTGGCCGCCACGCTCCTGACAGTCGGGGCTGTCGACTTCTTCTTCTACTCGTGGTTCCAGGGCAATCGCGTCTGGTTCAGCGTGGCCAGCACCATCATCAGCATGGTGATTGCCGCCACTCTCTTGTTGGCGTTCATCAGGGCTGACCTGCTCGGCGTTCTTGCCGCACAGGCGACAGGCGGGGCCGATGTAAACGGCCAGACGGTCATGAGCGAGATCCCTTCTCAGATCGCCAGCTACTTCCGGCACTCCGGTGGGCTGCTCCGCGTGGCGATGCCGCTGTTGGCGCTCTCCATGGAACTACTCGCGGGTGCCATGCTCTTCACGGCACTAGAACGTCTCCTCTCGCCCGACCTGGTGGCTTACATCCAGCGGAGAGGGATTCGCCGTCGCCTCTCAGGAGCTCTCGCATCCGTTCGGCGAATCGGGCTGGAACCCGATCTATTCGAGCAGGAGTTTCTTGCAGGCGGCGTGGCGGCGGAGACCGGCGTGCCGCCAGCAGCCCCCGATCCGCATTACAGACTGGCGATAGCGATCCCCATCGTGCTGGCAGTGCTCTTGCTCCTGACGATGTTGGTGGCCCTCGCCGGAGCCCAACCCCTTTCCTCGCGTGACGGATTCCCGCGAGTCGTGATACTGCTCGACCTCACGAAGTCCTCGCAAGCGGAACAGTTTGTCGAGAACAAGGTCGCCGCCGAGGACATTATCCGGAAGCACGCCCGGCCTGGAATCGTGATCGACGTCTACGGCATCACGGATGCCAGTTTTAGCCGCCCGGCCCGGCTGCTCCATGCACGGCCCGGCGAGGACCCCGGCTACTTCGGCGAGAAGCTGGCAGCAGCCACTAAGGCGATCCTCGACACTTGGCGTACGACGGCAGCCAAGCTCCAACCCTCGTTTGGCCGCACGGACATCTTCGGGGCGCTCGTCGTGGCGGCCGCGGAACACCCCACGACGGTCTTCATTCTCTCCGACATGCGGGATGACGGGAATGGGTATGACCTGTCGCTCTCAACGTTCGACCCTGACAAGGTGATGACACGCGTGTCCCAACGGCATCTTGTGGCGGACCTCCGCGGCACCGACATTCACGTGCTCGGCGTCCACGCGTTGGATCGCGATGTTGTCTATTGGACCAAGCTCCGGTCCTTCTGGCAAGCCTACTTTGACCGCGCCGGCGCTCGTTTACTCACGTTTTCGCAATTGAGGGACGTGTCATGACGCAGAACATCGTGTTTACCATCGTCAAAGCGCTCTTCACGGGTGCAGAGCACAGGTTTCTCGGCGCGTTCGGCGCCTCACAACGTTCCCGCGTGCTCCAGAACGCCCGCAGCCACGACAGGCCCATCGGTGACGCACTTGCGGCGGCCGCATCAGTACCCGCGCTCTGCCCCAAGCGTCTCGAGCGTCCGGCCATGATCCGTACAACCGCTGACCTTCAGCTCCCGGATCCTCTCGCGACGAACACGTTTGCCTTTCCTGGCTCTCCCGGAGCATTCGATACGGCGGAGCTGCCTGACGCAGGAATGGATCTACCAGCAGATCAGCCCGCCCTTCCGGACTTCGCGTTTCACGAGGATCCGCAGCTCGCCGCTCTTCAAGCACTCGACATCGCGGCGTCGCTGAACGGCACGGCCCTGGTCGTCACCGGGCGCACGTCGCACACGTGTGGAGACATTGTCGAGATCGTCATCGACCCTGACGGCTGGCCGCTCGAGCCGGCGCTGCCCGGCCCCACGCGCGGTGCCCTTCCGCCACGGCAGGTGTTCACTGTCGACGAATTCCTCAGGGGCCGCGATCGACTAGCAGTCCCGATGGTGCGTGAGCCATGACGTCACGGGTTCACAAGGGGTACGTACACAGAGACGGCCGGGTGCAGATCGTGGACCCCGACTACGGCATGCTCCGTCTTGTCCGCATGGTGACGCCAGCGTTCACCATCAAGTCCGAACCCCCTCCGCCCGATTATCAACCCCGGCTCGGCTGCACCCGCCGGATCGTGTCGGACATTCGGATCGATGACCTTCATGCCATCAACCTGCCGAGGCTCTGGGACCTCCACGACTCCCTCGTCCATGAGTCACCACACCAAGGCAGGCCGGTGGGTCGGGCGACCCTTCTGGACATCAAGCAGGAAGTCGCGGAACGCCTGATGACGGACTGCCGGATGTGCGGGCATGCGTGCGGCATTGACCGTTTCCGCGAGCGGGGCCGCTGCGGTCTGCTCGACGAGGCCGTCGTTGACGAGCTCTACGTTCATATCGCGGAAGAGCCGCCGGTGACGCCGACAGCGGCAATCAAGATAGGAGGATGCGCTCTCAAGTGCCGCGAATGCCAAGCGCATGAAGCGCTCTCGCGCGTCTCGGAAGGCACCAAGCTCGGGCCGTCGACATTCCAAGAGATCCGCACATGCGACGGCTTTGAAGAGGCCGTCTCGCTCGAGTTGGTGGGCGGCGACCCGAATGAGTCCTTGTTCGCCATCCTGGATGCGCTCAGCCTGTCGCCAGAAATCCCGCTTCCAATCATCTGGAACACCCACGCCTATGGATCGCCGGATTGTTACCGGTTGCTCGATGGGGTCGTCGACGTTTACGTGCCGGACATGAAGGGCTGCAACGCGTGCCTCGAGACCTACGCCGCGGTCCGTCGGTACTGGGACTACGCCACCGCTGGCGTTGAGGCCATGCTCCAGCAGCACGCGCGCGTCATCGTGCGGTTGTTGGTGATGGCCGGCCACGGCTCTTGCTGCCATGAGCACGCCGTGCGCTGGCTCGCCCAGCATCGTGATCGAGTGTGGGTCTCGATCTACGGCCTGGTTCCGGCCTGGAAGAGGGCGATGCCCGTGACATCGCCGGATGAGGTCACCCGCGTCGAGCACCTCGCAAGAGGTCTCGGCCTGCGAATGATCGGCGAAAGCGGGGGGCGCTTCTGGATATGACATTCGACGAGGGTGGAGCTGTGGCCTTGCGGCGTCGAGCAGTGAACCACCAGAGTGCCTCGGTCGAGAGACACAGGCAGGTGGGTCTGGCCAACCGAATGATCGAGCCGGTCAAGGCGTGACTCAGGAGGATGCCATGCGTACGTTCTTGGTTCTCGTTCTCGCGGCCGGCGGGGCCATCATCGCGGCCTCGCTCGGCCAGCGCTACATCAACGCGGTCCTGGCCAGTGGGAGGCCGGACATCGCCGCGTGGGCGGGCGGGTACGGCTACCTCGCGCCCCTCGTCGGCCTGCTGTTTGCGCTGATCGTCTTCGGCGCTATTGCCGCTTCTCTGCAGCGGTAGATCGAACCGGGACCAACGCGCCCCGCACGGGGCCGCACTTCGGTGCGCTGGTCGTTCACAGCGGAAGGGGTGGGCGACCTCGATGATTCGCGACTTGCTCAGGTGGACCGTCAGCGTGTTGGCCGTCCTCCTCATCATCGTGGCGGTGATCGTGATCGGACTCGCTGCCCTCGCCGCACTCGTTGGCGCCGCAGTTGGCGCCGGCACCTGGGCCCTGCTCCGGGTGATCGCCGGGCCCCTGCTGCTCGAGACGTTTCACAACGAAGCCGTAGTCATGGCCGTCGCCATCGGCATCGCGGTCGCGGGCGCGGCCCTGGGGTTCTTGGTTCGGATATCGAAGTCCTGAGTACCGTCCGGCGGGACGCGAGGGCCAAGCACATGGCCAACAATGACGAACACTCGTCACGCGTTGCTGTTCTCACTCGGTGGCTCGACGTCTACGCGGCCGCGGCGTACCTGTCGATGTCGCCCGTCGCCCTCTACAAGATGGTCGAGCGGCGGCAGATTCCCTTTGTGCGGAAGCGCAGGCGCGTCTTCTTCGATCGCCACGCGCTCGACGAATGGATGGCCAAGGACGCCTTCAGTGGCTCTGAAACGGCGCGGTAAGAACGGCGTCTGGTGGGCCTTTTTCAAGGTCGGGGGCAGGCGCTTCCGCTTCTCGACAGGGTTCACCGACAAACTGCTTGCGCAAGCACGGGAGGCAGAAGTCTGGAAACAGAGGCGCTTCGAGCTGCTGGGATGGACCGAACACGAGAAGGCCAGGGCGCAGTCCCTCACGTTCCAGGAATGGGCCGACAAGTACGAGAAGACCCATACCGTCCGGAAAGCGCCGCGCACCCAGGAACGCGACCGCGACATGCTGGCCAATCTGCGCAGGTTCTTCGCTGCGAAACGGCTTGATGAAATCGCCAAGTCAGACTGCATAGGCTACGTCAACTGGCGCAAGGCTCAAGGCAACCAGAATCCCTCGTACAAGAGCGCGATGTCGGCCGGTCGAAAGAAGCCGACCAGGGCGCTCGCCGAAGGCACGGTCACCCGAGAGGTCTGTTTCGCGCAGGCGGTCTTCCAGGCGGCCGTCGACGACGAGATTATCCAATCGAATCCGTGGAGGAAGGTCCCCCGCGAGCGCTACAGGGCCCGTGACCGCGTCATCACTGCCGAGGAACAGACCAGAATCGAAGCCAGGCTGTCCCTCCGTTTTGTCCGATTCCTCCGGTTCCTGCTCGGCACCGGCCTCCGACTCGACGAGGCGCGCCTGCTCGAGCCTGGCGATATCGATTTCGCCCGGCACGTGGTCCGGGTCACTGGCAAGGGAGACAGGGAACGCGACGTTCCACTCGCGCCCGACGTTGAGGACACTCTACGTGATCAGCTCGCAGACGATGGTCGGCTGTGGCACCAGAACCCCCAACGCCTTCGAGAGGTCCTGTCTACCGCGGCGCGCCGCGCGGGCGTGCCCCCGGTGAGCCCGCACACGTGCCGCCATACGTTCGCCACCCGGTACATCAAGCGGGGCGGCGACATCTACACGCTGTCCCGGATCCTCGGGCACGCGTCGGTGTCGGTCACCGAGCGTGTCTACGCCCACCCTGACAGCGACGACCTTGTCGCCTTGAGTCGCCTTGTCCTCCCAGGAATCGCCACAGGCGGGGACACAAAAGGTGCCACACGCGTGAAGGCAAGACGATGAAATCCGAACAAATGGACGCGAATGTAACCCGTATGCCTTGGGCGCAGGGGGTCGCTGGTTCGAATCCAGTCGCCCCGACCAATAATATAGGGCTTATTTCGATCGGACCTTCTGTTACAGTTGCTCTCGTGGGTCCACTGTGGGTCCAGCGGCGGCGCGTGGGGTCGGCCTGACGTGTGGATACTGGAGGGTCGTAGCTCCGCGCGGTTGGACCCCAACGCGGACAAGGCCAAGCGCCAAGGCCGGAATCGCATCACCCGAAGCCCAATCATGCGGTCCGCCCTCAGCCGATCCGATACCGCGACCACGAGCGCCGCCGTGAGAGGCCAACCTCCAGCGTCGATACCGTGAACGCGAGGGTAGAATGACGCGCCCGAGGGAATCGCAGGCTTGCACGGGTCGAATACGCGAAGGCTCGGCACCTACGCTTCGGCCATGTCCGCGGGCGCGTGCCTGTCGCGCCGCTGTATACTGACGAGGTTGGATTCAGTTGATGGCCGTCATCCGAGACAGGCGCGGCAACGTGATCTGGAATCGAGTCGAGCTCCGGAGGGACCTTGAATCACTCTCGACCGGAACTCACGTCCTATCTTCGAGCCAGGCCATCGACTGGATGCAACGGGTTCCCACGGTGACCGCGGTGCTTCTCGAGAAACACCGTGTCGCAGCTGTGGCATCGACCTCGCTGCTCTCGACTTGCTGCATCAGCGCGACTCTGATCGTCGAACGAACCGAGCCGGATGGTCCGCCTGAGCGTCGGATGAGATACTACAGATACCTGCTCCGGAGCGTTGCGGACGGCCGCCTTTACCAGGCGGGACCCGACAAGGCTCTAGACGATTTGCCCTTCGACCATCACGAGTCGACGCGCCCGCATTCACTCGAAGCACTGCTCGCGTCCTCAACTAGTGTCCCGTAACAGTGGTTCGTGACATAAGTCTTATGCCTGGACCGCCAGCGTTCGGGTGGCGAACCGGGCGATGCTGGCGAGGATCTCGTCAGCGCTCTTGGTCCAGACGAACGGCTTGCAGTCGGCGTTGGACGCCTCGATGTACTCGCGAATCGCGTGTTCGAGAGCCGCGATGCTGCGGTGGACACCGCGGCGCAGCTGCTTCGACGTAAGGCGCAGTTGTGAAACGGTTACGCTCCGGACGCCGATCCTGAGCACGAGCCTTCGGCGGTTGACGGCATTCTGAAACGATTCAATCCTGCCATGACAGAGTAGGTCCTACGTACAACCTTCGCCCCGCTCGCGCTGGTTGCGGGACGGTCACGCCCTCCCTTTCGGCAGCAGGCTGCCGTGATTCTTGGCCAGCCACTCGACCACGTCGTCTCGAAGCCGGACGGCGAGAGCGCGCATTGCGTCGGCGTCTGCGTCCGAGACAAGTCCGATCCGTTCGTAGCCGGTGATGTTCCGTTTCTTCCTGAACGCGTCGAACGTGGCGACAAATCCGGCATCCATGCCGATCGTCTCGCGCAGCGACTGAATCACCCGGTAGTGGTGCGACTCCCGCGCAGCCCGATACCCTGCCGCTGCCAAGGCGACTGTCGCGGCCTGCAGGGCCGCGTTGTACGCGATGTTCATTCGCCAGTCCGCGCTCAGTCCCTCAGCGTCGCTGTCGGCGAGGTCGCGCTCGACGACCTGCAGCAGGTCGCGAATCTCGTTTGGACTGGTCTCGTGCTTCGTCAGCCAGCCGTTTCGCTCCCAGTCCGCCAAGGTCATGATCTCCTCCGACGACGAACAACCGCGGCTCTTGGAGAACCCTGGTCAAGAAATGGTGGTGTGCCGCGACCTTCGTTCGAAACTCGCTCGACGGATAGACCGTCGGATTGACGTCCCTGCCGAGCCGTTCCTGCGCTCCGGCAAGCGCACCCACGACATCCTCAAATGGTGCGTCGCCAACCACCAGAAGATCGATATCGCTCGCCGACCGTAGCTCGCCCCGTGCGGCGGACCCGAACACGAACGCGACCTGGACGCGATCGCCCAGCGGTGCGAGGCCTTCTCGGAGGACGTCGATTAGTCCAGTCGTTTTCGCAAACAGCCCGCGCAGTTCAGGAAAAATGGGCGCGTCGCGGTTGGCTTGGAAATACACTTGACGCCCTTGCACCGTGCGCCGAACCAGACCTGCGGCCGTGAGCAGTTCGAGCTCGCGCTGAACGGCCCCAACGGCGGTTCCTGTCTGCCGGACGATCTGTCGAAGGTAGTAGGCCTCGTCAGGGTGTCCAAGCAGCCAGCCGAGCAGCCGGCGGCGAGTGCTGCCGAACAGGACTGTTGCGGGGTCGATGCTGGCGCCGGTCGTGCCCGTTGTTCTCACGATGGGAACGAGCGTAACCAAGTTGAGAACATCGGTCAAGCTCGCCCTATCCGGGTGCCCTGTTGCCGCCCGAGCGGCGTTCAAGGTCGCCTTGAACGCGTCCAAGTCGACGGGCGAGCGTCGTCGCCGGGCACTGGGCGGCAGGTAACATCGGTTGGGGTACGTATCGGTCAGTGCTCTTCGTCGATCGGATCGTCCCTGTAAACCAGTCCGATCTCGCTCCACGGCAAAGGCTGGTTGCCTCGCGCTTCGTCCCAAAGCCGATTGCAGGTCACGTCCCAGGGAAACGTGAACGGCAGATGGACGTTGTACTGCGGCACGGGAGACATCTGCATGAGAGAACTCTGCGTCAATCTGGCGTAGTACCGCTTGAAGATCGGCGTCAGTGCATCGACTGCAGCATTGAACTGCACGAACGTGATGCTCTGCTGTTCGCCCCAAGCCCGGTGGGCGATGGTTTGTTCAACGTAGTCGTGCACGATCTCGGTATCCGTACGAATCGTGTCGATGTCCGCTCGTACGGCGGCTGGGTCGATATGATCGTCGAGCGGGTCGTCCGACGGCGAGACGAATGGCATGACGTCGAAACTCTTGCGCCGCAGTTCCTCTTCGAACGAGGACCGCAACGTCCACCGATCATAATGACGGCGCCGCGAGAGCACTTGCGGCCGCGCAACGATCTCGCCGAGGAGATGCACGAACCCCATTGCGTTCGCTCGATCGACCTCCCGTCGAAAAGCCATTGCCACTCCTGCCGTGTAGTTCAGCCGCAGCCAGTCGTACAGAAAACCGCCAACCTGCTGCAGGTGCGTGTTGTGGCTGAAGACCCTCGATACCTCTCGAAACAACCGCCTGTTCCAGGCAATGCCGATGAGTTCGTTTTCGACGCGCCCGATCCACTTGACCCAGTCATCGAACAAGGCGTCGTCGGTCAACTGATCGATTCGGCGTTGCGCCATGCGTCACCCTCCGGATATCTGGCCGGCGTCTGCGGCGCTGTGGAGAGCCGCCTTGTTCTTCTCCATCTCGGCTAAGATCGATTGATTTGCTGAGTGATTCCGTCGAAATGTCAGGTCAGGAGGCGTCAGGCGTTTGCAGCCGAAATCACTCAAGACCTGCCTTGGGCGCAGGGGGTCGCTGGTTCGAATCCAGTCGCCCCGACCAAATCCCTCGCGTTGCTCGGGACCGGGCCGCAGCGACGGCTTCAGGCACGACGCTCCGCCCCGCTGGGCTCGCTCACAGGCTCGAATCCAGTCGCCCCGACCACCTCCGTGCGCAGGTCATCCTTGCCCCTCCTACGATTGTTGTGTACCCTTGGGATGAGGCTACACAACTATGATGACGAGGGTTCAGATTCTGCTACCCCAGGATCAGGATCGCCGTCTGGAAGCCCTGGCGGCGAGGCGGCAGGAGTCGAAGGGGAAGCTGATTCGCCGTGCGCTCGATCTGCTGCTCCGAACCGAATCGGCGGAGGAAGAGCCCCTGCTCGACCTGATCGGTCAGGCCGGGCGCATCCGTCGACTGGACGCTTCCGACAGCCACGACTCGGTCCTGACTGCCGCTGAACGCGCCCGCAATCGCCGGCGATGATGCCTCGGCGAATCCTCGTCGACACGGGTGCCTGGTTTGCTGCCCAGGTCATCGACGATGCACGCCACGGCGAGGCCGCCAGCACGCTCAAGGAGCTGCTGGCACTTCCGATTGCGCTGGTCACGACCAACCACATCGTCGGCGAAACCTACACCTTGCTGCGCGTGACCCGCGGCTACGACGCCTCCCGGCGATTCCTGGACTCGCTTGACGCGACAACGCGCCTCGAGCGGCTCTTCGTGGGTGAAGACCTGGAACGACGCGCGTTCACTATCCTCACCCGATATCGCGACCACGACTTCAGCTTCGTGGACGCCACCAGCTTCGCGGTCATGCGGGCCGAGCACATCCGGCATGCGTTTGCGTTCGACTCACACTTCGCCACGGCCGGATTTCTGCGTGTGCCGTCGGACGTCGGCGTGGGACAGCTCGGCGCGTCCCGATAGAGCTGCTCTGTGACCGCGTTTGATCGGCGGTCGTGGCCGGCAGCCACCATGTCGTCACGGTGTGCTGCCAGGGTCGGGAATCCCGCTTGCCTCGACGAAGCCCTGCAGCAGTCGGTTGGGCGAAGTCGGGGCTCCTTGACCGCGTCCGCCCCCGGACGTACGCTCACAGGCTGGTCCGGTCGACGGAGCCGACGACCGGCAACGAGGGTCCCGCATGCCATCACTGGTCGAGTGTGTGCCGAACTTCTCCGAGGGTCGCAACCGCGCCATCATCGACGCGATCGCCGCCGCCTTGGCGGGCGTGAGCGGCGCCAAACTGCTCGATGTCGACCCCGGGGCTGACACGAACCGGACGGTCTACACGCTGGTCGGGCCGCCCGACGACGTGGCCGAGGCCGCGCTGCGCGGAGCCCGGAAGGCCGCCGAGCTCATCGACATGGCGGCGCACAAGGGCGCGCACCCTCGCATCGGCGCCCTGGATGTCTGCCCGTTCGTTCCCGTCTCCGGCATTACGATGGACGCCTGCGTGTCGCTCGCTCGAGAGGTCGGCCGCCGCATCGGCGACGAGTTGGGAATCCCGGTCTACTTCTACGAGTTCGCCGCCTCGTCTGAAGAGCGGCGAAGCCTGGCGAACATCCGCGCCGGCGAGTACGAGGGGTTGGCCCTGAAGCTCGAGGATCCGAACTGGAAACCCGACGCCGGTCCGGCGGTCTTCAACCCCCGGTCCGGCGCCACCGTCGTCGGCGCGCGGGAGTTCCTTCTCGCCTACAACGTGAACCTGAATACCCTCGACCGCCGGCTGGCGAACGAGATCGCCTTCAACATCCGAGAGGGTGGCCGCGCGAAGCGGGACGCGAAGGGCGCCGTGCTCCGCGACGCCGGTGGCAACAGCGTCAAGGTGCCGGGTCGCCTGAAGGCCGTCCGCGCCATCGGCTGGTACATCGAGCAGTACCGCCAGGCCCAGGTCTCGATCAATCTCCTCGACTACAAGACCACTCCCCTGCACGTCGTCTTCGAGACGGCGCGGGAAGAGGCGGAGAAGATCGGCCTCGTCGTGACGGGCTCCGAACTGGTGGGCCTGACGCCCCTCGAGCCCATGCTCGAGGCCGGCCGGCACTTCCTCCGCAAGCAGGGGAAGTCGGCAGGTGTTCCCGAGCGCGAACTGGTCGAGATGGCCGTGCGGTCCCTCGGACTCGATCAACTGGCGCCTTTCGATCCGGAGAAGAAGATCATCGAGTACCACTTCCGGCCGGCGGCTCCCCTCGTGTCGCTGGCGACATCGCGATTCGTCGACGACGTCTCGACCGAATCACCGGCACCGGGGGGCGGGTCGGTTGCCGCGCTGATGGGCAGTCTGGCGGCGGCACTGTCCGCCATGGTCGCCAACCTCACGGTCGGGAAGAAGGGCTACGAGGAGGCCTGGGAGGACTTGGGCCGCCTTGCCGAAGACGCCCAGCGGGTCAAGGACACGTTGCTGCGGGCGGTGGACGAGGACACCGAGGCCTTCAACCGCGTGATGGACGCGATGCGGCTGCCGAAGGCCACAGCGGATCAGCGGGCCGAGCGCGGGCGAGCCATCGAGGGCGCAAGCAAGCGGGCAGCGGAGGTGCCGCTCCAGACGGCCCGGCTGTCGCTGGAGGCGATGCGCCTCGCCGAGCGGGCTGCGACACGCGGCAATGTGAACTCGGCGTCGGATGCCGGCGTGGCGGCACTGGCGGCGCGCGCAGGCGTCGAGGGCGCGATTCTCAACGTGCGCATCAACCTGGGATCGATCGGCGACGAGGCCTTCCGCGTATCCTGCGCGGCCGAAGCCGAGACCCTGGTGGCCGGCGCGCGCCAGCTCTGCGACGAGGTGCAGGCGAGGGTCGTCCAGGGGTTCTCGCCGGTCACCGGGGGCTGACGGCCGGCGGAGACGGTTGCCGCTGTCCCCAGGGCTGAAGCTCCGGGTCTACGTCGGCTCCGTCCCTACGTCGGAATCTGGGGCGACGCCTGTTCTTCGGCGAAGCCGCGCATGTCGGAGCCGACCTTCAGGTGCGGCGGCTCCATCTCAATCAGGTACTCGAATTCGGTCCGGAACTCGCTCAGCTTCAGGCCGCAGGTCGCCGCCAGCTTCGCCAACTGATGGGGATCGGCAAAGTCTTCACGCCTCAGGCGCAGCATGTAGCTGCGCGCGATGGCGTAGCGTTCCGAGTGGATGTCGACGAGGCGGACCCGTGTCTTCCCCGTCGCCGGATCGAACAGCTCGCCGAACGGGATCGGCACGAAGCGCCCGCCCTGCATCGAGACCATCGCGGCGTTACCACCCGAGAGGATGAACCGGGCCGCCGAGTACCCGAGGTCGCGCGTGTACTCCATGTCGAACGGGATGGGGTCGGTGCACCGGAGTTCGTAGCCGACGTTCTTGGCCACCAGCGTTTCCTTGATCCCGAACTGCTTCAGCCGCCGTGTGACCTGGGACTTCAGGATATCACCCAGGTTCACTTCGGCGATCCGGACGTTGCCGTGCGCATCACGTTCGACATCCTCGAGCTCGGCGAGGTCCCCCGGGTCGAGATTGGGAACCATGCCCTCGGCAATGACCGCCACCCCGTCGCGCCGGCCGTAGCTGAGCCGCTTGATGATCGCCCCGGCCAGCGAGTCGACGATCGCCTTGAGGCGGATTGGCGGGTTCCCGAACTCTTCGGGCACCAATGTGAGCGTCGCCCCGGCGGCCTTCCCGATGCCGAGCGCCAGATGGCCGGCGGTCCGTCCCATCGCGATGACGAAGTACCAGCGCGACGCGGTCTCGGCGTCGACCATGAGATTTCGGACGAGTTCGGCCCCGTGATGACGGGCGGTCTGGAACCCGAAGGTGTCCACGTTGGGCGGCAGGTCCAGGTCGTTGTCGATGGTCTTCGGCACGTGCACGACCCTGATGCGGCCGTCGGCCTTGTCGTGGAGCCTCATGGCTGAATACGCCGTGTCGTCGCCGCCGATGGTGATGAGCATGCCCACGTCGAGACGCAGCAGCGACAGCACCGTATTCTCGAGGTGCATCGGATCCTTCGTCGGATTCGCCCGCGATGTGCCGATGCACGAACCGCCCCTGAAGTGATGCCGGCGGACGTCCTCGATCTCGAGCGGGCGCACGTGCTCGATGTCGCCCTGCATGACCCACTCGAAGCCATCATGGATGCCGATGACCTCGACGCCCTCGAGCGAGGCCCGGATCGTGGCCGCGCTGATGACGGAGTTGATGCCAGGAGCCGGCCCGCCGCCGACCAGGATTGCCAGTTTGTCCGGGTGGTGCACCGCGATGCCTCCAGCTCTCGATCGCCCGGGCGATGTCGGACACCGACCGCACGCCGCGGAAGGCGCCAGTCTACCTCATGGCCGCAGCCGCGTCTCGACGCGCATGCGGCCGTCGGTGGCCGTCAGGAAGAAGGGCTCCCATTCCCGCCGGTACCGGTCGATCTTCGCGACGCTGTTCCGGTCGACCGTCGTGCCCCGGCTGAGGACGTAGACGAACGCCTGGCGCTGCAGCCGTGGCGAGTCGGCCGGGCTTGGCTGCCGCGGCCCGAGGGCATCCACGACGTCCTGGATCAACACGTCCCGCCGCGTCCCGTTGAACGTGACCCCGACCCGCGGGGCCGATTCGCGATTGCGTCCGGGCACGACGTTGGTCGGGCTCTCCACGTAGAAGACGGGCGGCACCTCGGCTTCGGTCCTCAGGCCCATGGCGTACTGATCGAGCGCGCTGTAGCGCTCCACGGCGGCGCCGGTTCTGAAGGCCCCCCCGCCGAGGTCCTGGATGTCGTTGCCTTCGACGAACGAGGCGTCCGAATCCATGAAGAAGCTCCAGTGCACGTCGTCGCGCCCCAGCCAGGCTCCGGACGTAGCGCCGCCCTCGCCGCGGAACTTCAACCCCACGAGCCACCGGTGACCGGACTCGTGGCCGATGAGCCCGAGCGTCGAGTTCTCGCCCACGAAGCGCACGGAGGGGTCGTCCGGATACTTCCCGATCTCGTCCATGAATGCCACGCTGCTCAGCCGCCCGCCGCTGCCGAATACGCGGGACGCGTCGAAGGCGGTCAGGCCGATGCCACGAATGGCATTCGCCACGGTGATCTCGTAGGCGAAGGTGTTGCCGGCGACCAGCGTGCGATCCGTCCAGACGACGAGCTGATCGAAGTCGTCCGGGTGCGTCAGATAGAACTTCTGCCCCAGGGCCGCCAGATCGATATCCGGCTCCTCGGCGAACCGCTCGCCGACCGCGGCCGCTCCGCCGTCAATCGTCGCAGTCGACGCCTGGCTGAAATCGACGGCCGCGAACACGTTGGCCGCACCCGGCGACAGTCCGACGACGGCGTCGATCAAGGTGGTCGTGTCGGCGAACTTCAGGTCTACCTGCCCGTTGCTCTGCACGACCACCTGGGCCGTGACTCTGCGGGAATCGTCGTACCCCGGGACGTTGCACCAGGTCACCGTGAAGGCGTCGGCCTGAGAGTCCACGAAGATGCCGCCGCCAGCCGACGGATCGAGATCGGCAAAGAACGCCGCTATGCGCGGAGGCCCGACGAGGAAGCGTGACACCGATCGTTCGGTGCTGGCGTTGTCTCCCTGTCCGAAGGTGACGTTGCCGTCGGAGTTGACGAAGGCCGACGCGAACACCTGGCCGTAGAGGGACGCCGGCGACGCCAGTGTCACGCTCTCGGTGGCGTCGTCGCCGAGCGACAGGCGCCGCCCGAGTTGCTGGCGGAACGTGGCGACACCTGGGCGGACGTCGTAGCCGCCGGTCGGGTTGCGGACGAACGACAGGCCCGCCGCCTTCAGGTCGAAGCGGTTGGCGGGCAGCATGATGTCGCCCTCGTCCTGGATGACGCTGATGTCGCCGATGTCCTCCGACGCGGGCACGGGCACGATCGGCCGCGTCCATCCGCGGTCCTGAGCCGCGCGGTGTTTCCACACCGCGTCGAGGACGTTCCACGGGCTGTAGCCGCAGAACTCGGCGTCGCGTTTGGCCTCGGCGGCCGCCACCTCCTCGGGAGTCGAGACCCCTGCCGTGACGGGAGCCTCGACGGTGATGGAGGCGCACGGGTTCGTCTGCCCTGGAGAAGGAGCCGGCGTCGCCGGCGTGGACGACCCTGAGCCGCCGCACGCGGCCGCCAGCGCGAAGGTCCCGGCCAGGATCGCGTGCGTCGTGATCCGCTGCATCTCGATTCCCACCTGCCTGTCAGTGTAGCATCGAGGGCGTGACCTTTACGCCATGACGCCCGAACCCGTTGCTTCTCTCGACGACCCACGCGTGACCGACTACCGGGACCTGGGCGACCCGGCCGCGCTGCGGAACCGGGGGCTGTTCGTCGCCGAGGGCCGCCTGGTCGTCCGCACGCTGCTGGAGGACCGCCGCTACCGTGTCCGGTCGCTCCTGCTCTCCCCGGCTGCGCTCGAAGGCCTCCACGGCGCGCTCGAGGGGCGCGACGACGTCACGGTCTACGTGACGGAGGTGGAACAACTGTCGGCCATCGTGGGATTCAACATGCATCGGGGCTGCGTGGGCCTGGCCGAGCGGCCCGAGACGGCGCCGCCCGGGGCGTTGATTGCCTCGGTGACCGGCGCCTCGCTCCTGGTGGTCACCGAACACATCGCCAACGCCGACAACGTCGGCGGCATCTTCCGCAATGCGCTGGCCTTCGGCGCGGGAGCCGTGCTGCTGAGCCCGGACTGTTGCGATCCCCTCTACCGGAAGGCCATCAGGGTGTCGATCGGCGGGAGCCTGCGCGTACCGTTCTCGATCGTGGACGAGTGGCCCCGGGGACTGGCCGTGCTCAAGCAGGCGGGCTACCGGCTGGTGGCCCTCACCCCTGACGCCAAGGCCCGGGAACTCGGACTCTGGGCCGTATCGGCACGGCCGCGCCGGGTGGCACTCCTCCTGGGCCACGAAGGCTCGGGCCTGAGCGAGGCCGCCCTGGCGATGGCGGACGACCGGGTGCGCATCGAGATGGCCGCACGCGTCGACTCGCTCAACGTCGCGACGGCCGCCGGCATTGCGATGTATGTCTGTTCCGGTCTCTGGCGCCACGGCTGACGCTGGTCTCGCGGGTTCCCCGGATGAGGAGGATGCCGCCGGTCCCGGCGCGACAGGCGGACGCCGGGTCTTCAGGCCCGGCTGGTGCCGCAGTAGCGCAGCGCCGCCTCGACGAGGCAGGCGGCGAGCTGGTGCACGCTGTGCAGGTCGACCCATTCCTCCTTGGCGTGCGCGCCAGCCCCGGCGGCCCCGAACACCACTGTCTCGGTGCCAGCCGCCGACAGGAGGGCCGCGTCCATCCAAGGCGTTTGGCCCACGAACGCCGGAGGATGGCCGACCACCGACTCGACGGCGCCCGCCACGGCGCGCACGATCGCGGCGCCGGCGGCGATTTCGAATGGCTCGCGTGCGAGCAGCACTCGTGACTCGGCCTCGAACGAGGGGTCGCGCGCCATCACACGGTCGATGATCGCGTCGATTTCCCCGACCGCGTCGTCGCTTCGTTCTCCCGGGATCGTCCGTCGCTCGATCTGCAGGGTACACGAGGCGGCATAGGTGCTCAGGCCGGTTCCGCCGGCCAGCGTTGCGGCATGCAGCGACGGTGGGCCTACGAGGGGATGGGACGGGCGCGCGCGGAGATCCTGCTCCACGCGGTCGAGTTCCGCAAGGATCCGGCCCATGCGCATGTTGGCGTCCACACCGAGGTCGAACCGGCTGCCGTGCGCCGCACGGCCGGTGGTCCTCACCTCGATCCACACGAATCCCTTGTGAGCCAGGCAGACGTCGAGGGCGGTCGGCTCGGTGACGATCGCGCCGTCCGGGCGACAGCGCTGCACGAGGTGCTGCGTGCCTAGGCTCGCGTACTCCTCGTCGGCCACCGCCGCGAGCATCACCTCGCCCTGGTGCGGACAATCCGCATCGGCGAGGACCTTGATGGCCGCCATCATGGCGGCGAGTCCGCCTTTCATGTCGAACGCACCGCGCCCGTAGAGGCGACCTTCCCGGATCTCGCCGGAGAACGGGTCGGTCATTTCATCGACGGCCACCGTATCCGCGTGGGCGTTGAGCATCAGCAATCGCCCGGGCGACGACCCGCGAAGCCGGCCAACGACGCTGGGCCGGCCGGCAGCCGGTTCGTGAATCTCGACGTCGCAGCCGAGCGCGCGCAGCTCGCCGGCGACGAAGGCGGCGATCTCGGTCTCTCCCGGCGCCGAGGCATCGAGGAGCGGGTTGACGGAGTTGATGCGGACCAGGCGCTGGAGGACGGAGACGAGGTACTGAGAGTCGACCTGGATCATGGCGGGCTTCCGTGGTGCACCCATTATGACGGGGACCGGGGACCGGGGACCAGCGCGGCCGCGGCCTGCGGCCGGAGGAGACAGGGGACTCCGGGATGACTCCGGAAGGACTCCGGGATGACTCCGGGATGACTCCGGGATGAGACCCGCTCTAGAACGGGGGTGTTCGGCAGGATCAAAGATGAGGGACCAGGGACCGGGTGTGGAGGGGTCACACGGAGCGGGGCGGTGCACCCGCTGCACACCGCCCCGCTCCGTTCGGGATCGAGTCCCGACTCCCGAATCCCGAATCCCGGCTCTCAAGGCAGATCCGGCTTCACCTCCACCGTCTGCGTGTAGTCCTTGCCGTTCACGGTCAGCTTGACGAGGTACTTGCCGGCGGGCAGAGCAATTCCGCCGCCGCCCCGGCCGCCGCCGCGCCCGACCTGCGCCACAGCCTGCGCGATCTGGGCGGCACCGGGGACGTTGGCGGGCGGTTGCGGGGCACTGCCGCGCAGATTCCACTGCACGCGGTTGATGCCGGCATCTTTCGTGCCGGTGATCTCGCGCACGACCTTGCCCGTGATGTCCGAGATGGTGATCTTCACGTCACCAGACGGGGCGGTCTTCAGGTGGTACGCGATGGCGGTTCCTGGCTCCGGGTTCTGCCCGCGGAAGTGCTTGTTCCCGCCCACCGTCCTGGCGAGTTGAATGTCATTGCGCCACAGCGTGCCGGCCCTCGGCTCGAACAACGTCGCGTCGGCCTTCATCACGTCGTCGCTCAGCTGCTGCAGCGGCGTGATGTCGTCCAGAATCCAGATGCTGCGGCCATGCGTGCCGACGATCAGGTCGTTGTCGCGCGGGTGGATCAGGATGTCGTCGATGCGGACCGACGGCAGCCCGTTCATGAACCGCTTCCACGTCTTGCCGGCATCCAGCGACACGTAGAACGCGTACTCGGTCCCCAGGAAGAGGAGGTTCCTGTTCTTGAGGTCCTCGCGCACCACATTGGCGTTGCCCATCGGCAGGCCGGCCGAGAGTGACGACCAGGTCTCGCCGAAGTCCCTCGTCACGGAGACATACGGCTTGTGGTCGTTCGTGCGGTGGGCGTCGAAGGTGACGTAGCACGTGCCCGCATCGAAGTGCGACGGCTCGACCCGCGACACGTGGGTCTCATCCGGCACGCCGGTGACCTTGCCTGCCACGTTCTTCCACGACGTTCCTCCGTCGCGGCTGACCTGCAGGTTGCCGTCGTTGGTGCCCACCCACAGGACGCCGGGCTGCACCGGGGATTCGCCGGCCGTCGTGATGACGCTCGTCGTCCCGACGCCATCGTGCTTCGAGGCCATTGGCCCGTCGCCGGCAACGCCCATGATCGGACGGTCGAACCGGCTGAGGTTCCGCGTGAGATCCGCGGTCATTGTGAAGGTGTCACCGCGGTCGCGCGAGATGAAGAGGCGGTTGCCGCCGATGTACACGATGCGCGGATTGTGCGGCGACAGCACCGTCGGCGTGTTCCAGAAGAAGCGGATCTCGGTGCCCTCCGGCGGCTCTGGGACGATATTCGACGCCGTGCCCCGGCCACCGCCGAACCCCACCTGCGCAGCCAATTGCGCGAGCTGCGCCGCCTGCGCGCCGCCCCGCCCCTGGGGCCTCCCCCTCGGGCGGATGCTCTGACTCCGCCCCTCGCGCAGATCCACGCGGTTCACGTTGCCGTCCTGCGACTGCGAGAACAGCACCATCCAGTCCGTCGGGTCATTCGACGTGTAGAATCCGTCACCGCCGCCGACGCGGAACCAGTCCTGGTTCAAGATGCCCGTCGAACTGCGCACGGCGCTGGGGCCGCACCACGATCCGTTGTCCTGCAGTCCGCCGCACACGTAGTACGGTGTCCGCATGTCGGCGCTGATCTGGTAGAACTGACCGACGGCCATCGTGTTGATGAAGTCCCAGGTCTCGCCCTGGTCGTAGCTCACATCGAGGCCGCCGTCGTTGCCGAGGATCAGCTGCTTCGAGTTCTGCGGGTTGATCCACAGCGCGTGGTGGTCGCCGTGCGCGATGTTTCGCACCTGGTTGAACGTCTTCCCGCCGTCCGTCGACTTGAAGAAGGGAGCCCCCATCGTATAGACGATGTCGGGGTTGTTGGGGTCGACGCGAATCTGGCTGTAGTACATGGGGCGGTTGTTGTTGTTGGCCGTGATCCGCCACGTCTTCCCGTAGTCGTCGGACCGCCACACCCCCGACTCCTTGGGGTTGGGAGGAGGCGGCGGCTCGCCGGGCTGGCCGCCGCGACCGCCCCGGCCACCAGGCGCGACGACTCCGACGGCGGCGCCCGCTGCGCCGCCACGCCCGGCACCCGGCTGGAGGGGCTTGCCATCGGCACCGACGTTCCCGCCCGTGCCAGCGCTTGCACCCACCTCGATCTGGGCGTAGACGACATTCGGCCTCGTCCGGCAAACATCGAGACCAATCCGGCCCAGCAGCCCTTCGGGCAGTCCGCTCCCCTGGAGCTTCGTCCAGGTCCTTCCGCCGTTGGTCGTCTTCCACAACGCGCTGCCGGGACCGCCGCCGTTGAAGCCGTGCGGGGTCCGCCGGCGCTGGTACGACGCGGCGTAGAGCGTGTCGGGCCGCTTCGGATCCATGACGACATCCGTGAACCCGGTGTCCTCGTCGATGAACTTGGTGTTCGTCCAGGTCGTCCCGCCGTCGGTCGTCTTGAACAGGCCACGTTCTCTGTTGGAGCCGAACAGGTGACCGACGGCCGCCACATACGCGATGTCCGGGTTGGTCGGGTGGACGACGATCCGCGCGATCGACTGGGTGTCCTTCAACCCAACGTTCGTCCACGTCTTGCCGGCGTCGGTCGACTTGTAGACCCCGTCGCCAAAGGACGAACTCTGGCGGTTGTTCGGTTCGCCGGTCCCTGCGTAGATGATGTTCGGGTTCGACGGCGCGATCGCGATGTCGCCAATCGAGCTGACCGGGTAGGTGTCGAAGATCGGGGTGAACGTGGTGCCGTTGTTCACGGTCTTCCAGATGCCGCCCGTCGCGAACCCCACATAGTAGGTTGACGGGTCGCTCTCGACGGCCGCGATGTCGTCGATACGGCCGCCCATGTTAGCCGGGCCGATCGAGCGCCAGACGAACGGCTTGAGTATGGGGTCGTCGGACTGGTTGATCGGTGGCGAGGCAGGCTCCTGGCCGGCCGCCTGTCCCTGCTGGGCCAGGACGGAGGCGCCATGGAAGGCAATCACTCCCACGGCCGCCGCCGCACAGGCAAACAGCACGAGTGTTCGTAGGGCTCTGGTCATTGTGTCAGGTCCTCCCGGATGACAGGGCTACGGGGAAGCCGATCGTACCTCAGTCCCATACGACGCGGCCGGGCCTTCCGTTTCACGGGACGGGAGCGACGGAGTCGTCCAGCCGGGTGCGCGGGCCGCCAGGATGGTAGACTGAAATGTTCATGTCCGCCAGTCGGGACCCGCTGTTCACGCCCCGCTTCTTCCTCATGTGCGCGTTCACGTTCTGCGTGTTCGTGTCGGCATTCCAGCTCTTCCCGGTCGCGCCGTTCCGGATCCGCGACCTTGGCGGCAGCACGTTCGCGGCCGGACTGTTCCTTGCGTTCCTGACCTACGCGTCAGCCGTCTTCGCCCCTCTGACGGGGTCTCTGGCCGACCGCTGGGGCCGAAGGAGGGCACTGGTCATCTCAGGCGGTGCGCTTACGCTGTTCTCCGTCACCTACGGCCTGCTCGCCGACTACCGCGTGATGCTTGGACTCACCCTGGTTCACGGCCTGTTCTGGTCGGCGATGTTGACCGCGTCCGCCGCGTACATGAGCGGCTGGCTGCCGCCGACGCGCCGGGCCGAGGGTCTCGGATACTGGGGGCTCTCGTCGGTGCTGGCGGTGGCCGTGGCACCGCCGCTCGGCTTCTGGCTGTACCGGTTCGGATGGGGGTGGATGTGCCTCGTGATGGCCGGCCTCAACATCCTCATGACGCTGATCGCCGCATGCCTGCCGCCCCTCTCCTCTGCCGAGGCCCCCCGCGAGCGCCAGCGCCTGGCCATCGAGTGGCGCATTCTGATCGTCTCGTTCACGCTGTTCCTCTATGCCTTCGGCTACGGCGGCGTGACCAGTTTCGCGGCCATGTACGCCGATGCCAACGGTCTGACACCGAAGGCCATCTATCTCTCCGTCCTGGCCGTCACCATCATCATCACGCGGCCGTTCCTGGGTCCGCTGGCGGATCGCGTCGGGTACCTCCGGGTATTCGTCCCGTGCCTGGGCCTGATTGCCGTGGGCCTCGGCCTGCTGGCCGTTGGCGGCACGCGGCCCTGGCAAGTGGCCTCGGCCATTGTCTTCGGTACGGGGTTCGGTACCGCCTACCCGGTCTACGCCGCGTACCTGCTGCAGAGAATCGAGGCGCGCAAGCGTGGGGCTTCATTCGGCGCGCTGATCTCGGCGTTCGACACGGGGATCGGAAGCGGATCGCTCATCACGGGTTGGATCATCGAGCACGCGGGCTACCGCCTGGCCTTCGGCCTGGGTGCCGCTGTCGCGGCGGCGGCGGTCCCGTACTTTCTCGTCGCGCGCCGGCTGCTGCCACCGGCCCATCGGGTCCCGGCCCCCTGAACGGGGATTGCGGAGTGCGGAGTGTGGACTACCGCCTCTCGTCGGGGACTGGCACGAGGACCGTTGGCGCGTGCTCGGTGGCTGTGGCGTACGCCTCGGCAATCCGCCGGGCGGCTTCTCGACTGCGCCCGGCGCGGACCAGGATCACGACCGCTCCGCCGAAGCCACCGCCCGTCAGGCGGGCGCCGAAGACGTCGGGATCGGCGCTGGCAATCTCCACGAGCGCATCAACCGCCGGCACCGAGACCTGATAGTCGTCGCGCATCGACACATGCGACACGTAGAAGAGGTCGCCGAGATGGCCGGGATCGTCGGCCCGCAGGGCCGCGACGGCGCGCCTTACCCGGTCGTTCTCGGTCAGCACATGGCGCGCCCGGCGGCACAACGGGTCCGGAAGGGCGTCGACTCGTGCGAGGTCAGCGACGCTCACGTCGCGCAGCTGTTCGACCCCCAGCAGCCGGCAGGCCTCCTCACACTGGGATCGCCGCACGGCGTACTCACCGCTCATCAGGGCATGGCGCACCCCGGAGTCGATGACGACGAGTTCGATGCTGGCGGGAATGGGCACGCGCTCGAACCGGAGGCTGCGCGTGTCGAGGAACAGGGCCGCCCCGGGTTCCCCCAGGCTGACGACCATCTGATCCATGATGCCCGTGGGCGCGCCGACGAACTCGTTCTCGGCCCACCTCCCCACCATGGCGAGTTCGATGTCATCGAGCCGCAGGCAGAATGCCGCCCGCAAAGCTCGCGCGAGGCTGACTTCCAGCGCCGCACTGGACGAGACTCCGCTCCCCAGAGGCACTGCCGACTCCACGCGCGCGTCGAACCCGCCTAGGTCGTGGCCCCGCCGGAGGAGGCCGGCCGTCACCCCCTGCAGGTAGTCGGCCCACCCGCGCTTCGGGGCCTCCTCTCCGAGCCTGAACTCCACGAAGGCCTGCGGCGGGCTGATGGCGGCACTCCACACGCGCACGCGCCGATCGTCTCGCCTGGCGAGATCGATGCGAGTGCGCTGCGGAACGACAGTCGGCAGCACGAAGCCCCCGTTGTAGTCGGTGTGCTCACCGATGAGGTTCACGCGGCCGGGCGCCTCTGCCCGCACCGTCGCCGGATGTCCGAAGAGCTGCTCGAATGTCATCTGCACGAGTCCCGATTCCCGATTGCCCGCACAGGGAGAGGATGGAGCGCCACGGCTCTACCGTCGCAGGGCGCGCGCAGGCACGAGCACCCGTGGCGCGATCGCATCCACGAGCACCTCGCCGTCCGGACGAGGCAGCGTGATTCCGCAGAGGAACGCCAGCGTTGGGGCGATGTCGGCCGGCGTTGCCTTCTGCAGGTACTCTCCCGGCCTGATGCCGGAGCCGTAGAACACCAGCGGCACGCGCCGGTCGTAGTCGTAGAGCGAGCCGTGCGTCGTGGCGCTCCCGGGCTGCGCGGTGCCGTCGTCTCGCACGTAGAAGTGGTAGGGTTTCGCGATGACGATGATGTCACCGCTGCGGGCAGGGTGGTAGCTGGCCAGCGCGGCTTGCGCGTCCGTGTCGCCGGCAGCCGCGTGGGCCACGAGGCTCTCGGCGAAGTAGGCGTTCGCCACCCCCGGTACAGCGCGGAGTGCCCGCAGGACGGACCCGAGCGCCGAGGGCGATTCGCGCAGGTAGCCCACCACGGCGGGGTCGAGGTAGAGGTCGGAATTCGCCAGCCGCGGGGCGGGCGGCGCGTACCCGAGCGACGACCGGAGAGCTTCCGACGCCGCCTTGATGACGGCCGCGGTGTCGATGCGGCCGGCGTCGAGATCCATGGCCCTGACCTGCTCCGGAATCGGCGCGACGCCATGGTCGGCCGTCAGGGCCACGACGTACTGTCCCTTCCCCACCTGCCGATCCAGGTGGTCCAGCAGTTGCCCGATCGTGCCATCGAGGCGGATCAGCAGGTCCTGAACCTCATGGCTTGTCGGGCCGAAGTCGTGTCCGACCAGATCGAGGGCCGAGAAGCTGATGCCCAGGTAATCGGTGCCCGGCCCACGCCCCAGCTTGAGCGCGTCTATTGTTGCCTGTCCGAGACGTCCGAGATAGGTGTCCGAATAGGGACTCGTTTCCCAGGCATCGTAGGATTCGGCGTTTCTGCCGTCGCCAATCCGGATCGGGTGCGGGAACTCCCGCGACCAGTACTTGCCCGGCTTCTCACCAGTGCCGCCATCCGCGAACAGGTAGCTGGCCTCCGGCAGGAGCCGCTCCCACGCCTTGTCGAAATCGGCCTCGACGGGATTGGCCTTCACAAACTCCGCGAGAAACGGAACCGGGCGATCCGTGTAGGCCGACGACGTGACGAAGCCCCGAGCGGACAGATCGAACCACGTCACCGCATCCGCCTTGCGTCCGGCCAGGGTAATCGCGGTCCGCTCCTTCAGCGAGAACGTCGCCACTTTCGCCGGCGATGCGAGCTGCGTGCGAAGCTCGTCGGCCAGTGTCGGCACAAGCAGACGGCTGGCGCTGTTGCCGCCCTTGGCCGGACCTGCGTAGCTGACGAGACTGACGCCCGCGTCCTGCGTGCAGCCCACCGACGCCCCAGCCGCGCGGTCGTACCAGCTGTTGCCGACCATGCCGTGTCTGGCTGGGAGGGCACCGGTCGACACCGTCGCGTGCCCCGCACAGGTGAACGTGTTGAGGTACGGAAACGCCGAGCGCCGGAACCACGCGCCTTCAGTGACGAGTCGCTTGAGCCCTCTCGACCACTGCTGACCGTAGCGGTCGACATAGTCGGCTCGCATCTGATCGACGACGAGCACGACCACGAGCTTCGGAGCGGGTGAGGGCTGCGCGAACGACGCGGCAGAGCCGAAGATTGAGACGAACACCATCGTCAGAGCGAGAACGATCTTCAGTTGGAACATGATGATCTACCGTAACAGGTCCGCGTTTCGCACGGGTTACGCGCCGCAGGCTGCGGCCCCACTGATCCTCGAGGCGGGGATTGGCGGATCGGGGATTGGGGATTGGTTCCGCGCGCCTCGGCCCGACCGTCCCGTACGTTGCCATGGCGTTGCCTGAGCCCCGGCGCCGGTTAGGGCTGAGGCGAATCCCGAATCCCGAATCCCGAAGTCCTAACCGGTCCCCGGTCCCTGATCCCCGGTCCCTGATCTAGCATACAACCGCACCCGGGGGAACCATGCCGAGATTCAAGCTCACCATCGAGTACGCGGGCACGCGGTACAGCGGGTGGCAGATCCAGAAGAACGCGCGGACCGTCCAGGGCGAGATCGAACAGGCGGTGGCAGCCGCCACGGGTGCGCGGACATTCGAGCTCTACGGAGCCGGACGAACGGACGCGGGCGTGCACGCCCTGGCCCAGGTCGCCCACCTCCAGCTCGACACGCGGGTCGATTCGGACACGCTCCGGTGGCGGATCAACGACGAACTGCCCTCGGACATCAACGTCCTCGCGCTGGCGCGGGCGCCTCAGCGCTTTCACGCGCGGCACGACGCGGTGGCGCGCTCGTACGTCTACCAGATCAGCACGCGGCGGACGGCGTTCGCCAAACCCTTCGTGTGGTGGATCCGCGAGGATCTCAAACTCGACCGGATGCGCGAGGCCGCAGCGGTGTTCGTCGGCCTGCACGACTTCCGGTCGTTCACGGCAGCGGACCCCGAGGACGGATCCACGCGGGTGCAGATCGAGACGATCGAGCTCGGGGCGCAGGGCCCCCTGATCCTGGCACGGGTGCGCGGCTCACACTTTCTGTGGCGGATGGTGAGGAGACTGATCGGTGTGCTGGTGGCCGCTGGCCGCGGCGACCTGCCGGCCAGCGAGGTGGAACACCTGCTGTCTGGGGGATCCAGCCTGCCCGGCGCCCTGACCGCGCCCGCGTCGGGTCTGTTCCTCGAGCGCGTCTTCTACCCGGGCGACCTCGCGGGCGAGGCCCTGCGCCCGGCTCTGTTCTCCGCCTGCTGACGGGGGCGTCTGATACACTCTCCCCGTCTCGTCCCGATGCCCCCCCGAGGTCCCCCTGGAGGCCGTCATGCAAACCCTGTGGGCAGAACGTTTCGCGCAGCGCACCCAGCGGATGCGGAGTTCTGCCGTCCGAGAACTGCTGAAGCTCACCGAACAGGCGGACGTGATTTCGTTCGCGGGCGGGCTGCCCGCCCCGGAGGTGTTTCCGGTCGAGCGCTTTGCCGATGCCTACGCCTCCGTGATGGCGAAGCTCGGGTCCCGGGCGCTCCAGTACAGCACCACCGAGGGATACCGGCCGCTTCGCGACCTCATCGTGGAGCACACGGAACGATACGGGATCAACATCGAGCCCGAGAACGTACTCATCACGAACGGCTCCCAGCAGGCGCTCGACCTGATCGGCAAGGTCTTCATCAACCCCGGCGACCACATCATGGTCGAAAGCCCCACGTACCTGGGGGCGTTGCAGGCCTGGAACGCCTATCAGGCCGAGTACATCACGGCTCAGACCGACGCCGACGGGTACGTCATCGAGTCCGTGAGCAAGCAGATGCGCTGCGGGCCGAAGTTCGTCTACGCGCTGCCGAACTTCCAGAATCCGTCCGGCATCACGCTGTCGCTCGACAGGCGCGAGGCGCTGATTCGCGAGGCGGATCACTACGGCGTGCCGATCCTCGAGGACGACCCCTATGGGCAGCTTCGTTACGAGGGCGAACACCTGCCTTCGATCGTGACGCTCGATGCCCGTTTCCAATCGACGAACGGTGCGCAGTACACAGGGAATGTCATCTATCTGAGCACGTTCTCGAAGACGCTCGCGCCCGGCGTGCGCCTGGGCTGGATTGTCGCCTCGGCCGAGGTCATCCAGCGGCTCGTCCAGGCCAAGCAGGGGGCGGACCTGCATTCCAGCACGCTGAACCAGATGCTGGCGTATGAGGTCGCCGCGGGCGGCTTCCTCGACGAGCACGTCAAACACATCCGCTCCGTCTACCGGGAGCGGCGCGACACCATGTTGTCGGCCCTGGAGCGGCACTTCCCCGAAGGCGTCACCTGGACGCGGCCCAAGGGCGGGCTCTTCCTGTGGCTGACGTTCCCGGCTCATCTCGACGCGGCCGACATCCTGCAGAAGGCCGTCGAGCAGAAAGTTGCGTTCGTACCGGGCCAGTCGTTCTTCGCCGACGGCTCCGGGAAGAACACGGCCAGGCTCAACTTCTCGAACGCCGCGCCCGAGCTCATCGAAGAGGGAATCCGGCGGCTGGCCCGCTGTCTGAAGACGCTGCTGGCGTGCTGAGCCGAGTCGACCAGGCGTCGCCGCGGGCGGGACCTGGGGTTCCCCGCCCACAACTGGGCGCTTGACAGACTTATGAGCATATGCTCATAATCGCCTCAACGTCGGCTTATGCCTCGGCCTTTGCGCCGTCGTCGCATCGGAGGCCAGCCGGTCGCCTCCATCTTCAAGCCCGTGGGCACGCCCCTCACGGCCCTGGACGAGGTCGTCCTGGCCCTCGACGAGTTCGAAGCCATCCGCCTCGCCGATCTGGACGCCCTGTACCAGGAACAGGCCGCCGAGCGCATGGCCGTCTCGCGCCCGACCTTCGCCCGAATCGTCGATGCCGCCAGGCGCAAACTCGCCGACGCCCTTGTCCACGGCAAGGCCCTGCGTGTCGAGGGTGGGCCCGTCCACCCAGCCGCAACGCGCCAGTGCTGCCGGTTCCACGATGCCGCCCCGGCTCAGCGCGGTGCCGACGGGTTGGTGCCGGACCCGGGAGGATCGGCCGGGCTCCAGCGGCACCGACGCCGTCCATGCATTCCGTCTTCGGAGGATTCGTCATCATCACCATCTGCATCCCTGTCACCGCCGATCGCGGCCTCGAGAGCCCCGTCAAAGAGCATTTCGGGTCAGCGCCCCTGTTTCTGGTCGTCGACACCGAGTCGAACGTCTGTCGCGCCATCCCCAACTACAACGCGCACCACGCGCACGGCCTCCCGCGGTGCGGGGCCGTCTGCGTGCTCAGGCGCACCGGTCGCTGGCGCGGCACAGCCGGGCCAGGCCTTCGTACATGGCCGGCACGACGAACAGGCGCAGCACGAGCGCGAACAGGAACCCGCCGATGTACACGATCGCGAGCGGCCTGTGCAGTTCGGACCCCGTGGTGTTGCTGAGAGCCAGCGGCAAGACGCTGACGATCATGACGAGGTCCGTCATGAAGATGGCCCGGAACTTGTCGACCGCCCCCTTGACCACCGCCTGACGCAACGGGACACCCGCCCTGCGGAGGTCGTTGATCCGACCGACGAGAATGATGTCGTTCTGGGCACAGACGCCGAAGAGGGCGATGAGTCCGATCATCGACGACACGTTGAGTGTCTGCCCGGCGATCCAGAGTCCGATAACGGCGCCTGCCAGCGTCGCCGGCACGTTGGCGACGATCAGCGCCGCCTGCCACACGGACCCGAGCGACGCGAACAGGACGACGAAGATGATCATGATGACCACGGCGCCGAGCACGAGCAGGTGCTGCATGGCCCGCTGCTGGCTCTCGAACTGGCCGCCGAAGGTCACGTAGTAGCCCGGGGGCAGCGGCACGCGGCCGGCAATCGTGCGCTGCGCGTCCTGGACGAAACTCACGATGTCGCGGTCGCTGACGTTGCAGCGGATGATCTTCCGCCGTTGGAGGTCTTCGCGGAAGATCGTCTGCGGCCCCTCGTCGCGCCGGATCCGGGCGATCGCGGAGAGCGGCACCGGCTGGCCGTCTGGCGAGTCGACGAGCAGCCGGCTGATTTCCTCGTCGCTGCTGCGGTACCGCTCGGGCAGCCGGACGAACACGGCCGTCACGCGATCCGCCTCGTAGACCTGTGTCGCCTCGAGGCCGTTGAGCGCGGTCTCCACGACGTCGGCGACCTGATCGACCGAGATTCCGAATCGGCTCAGGCGTTCGCGGTCCACCTCGATCACGAGCTGAGGGATCCCGGAGGTCTGTTCGACCTGGAGGTCTTCGACACCCTGAACGCTCTCGAGAACCTCACGGAGGTGTTCCACCTGGTCGTTCAGCACGGAGAGGTCAGGCCCGAACAGCTTCACGACCAGCTCTCCTTCGGAGCCGGTCAGCATCTCCGCCAGCTTGTTGGCGATCGGCTGCTCGAAAATGAACCCGATCCCGGGAATGGTCTCGATCCGGCGCCGCATGTCCTCCGTGATGTCCTCGAATCCGCGTTCCCGGTCCTCCCTGGCGACCAGTTCCACGTTGTAGTGGCTGTGTCCGACGGGGTGGACATGTTCGGACGACTCCGCAGAGCCGGTCGTCCGCGAGACGGACACGACTTCGGGCACCTCCATGAGCGCCCGTTCCACGAGTCCGCCGATCCTGACCGACTCCTCGAGCGACGTCTCCGGCAGCATGACCGTCGAGGCCAGGATCGCGTTCTCGTCGAGAGGCGGCACGAACTCGCTGCCGAGCCTCGTCGACAATCCGGCGCCGGTTCCCACGACGATCAGGAAGACCGTCAGCAGCGGAACCTTGCGGTCGAGCATCGCCGGCAGCCACCTGCGGAAGAACCGCTCGGCCGCCTCGCTGGCACGGCTCGCATGACTCCGCAACCGGCCGACCTTCAACGCGAGCGTCACAAGCACCGGCTGCAGCGTCAGGTTCAGGACCAGGGCTCCGAACAGGGCGGCGGCCACGGCAAAGGCCGTCGGCCGGAACATCGCGCCCTCGATGCCTTCGAGCGTCAGCAGCGGGAGGAAGACGAGCATGATGACCAGGCTCGCCGAGAACAGGTAGCCACCGACCTCCTTGGCCGCTTCTGACGTCAGGTCCAGCACGGGAGCTTCTCCGTGCGTCGACCTCAGGATCCGGTAGATGTTCTCGACCATGATGATCGAGCCGTTCGCGACCTTCCCGATCCCGATGGCCAGTCCGCCGATCGACATGACCGTCAGCTGGATACCGGCGAGGTGCATCAGGATCAGCGCAATCAGCACCGAGAAGGGAATGGTCAGTGACGCGATCAGTGCGCCCCGCACGCTGCCCATGAAGACCAGCATGACGAGGACGACGAGCGCGATCCCTTCCGCCACCGCGATGCCGACGTGCTGAAGTGACTTGGTGATCAGGATCGACTGATCATAGAAGACCTTGACGGCCACGCCGGGCGGCAGGTCGCGACCCAGCCTCCCAAGCGCCTCTTTGACATTCGCGATGGCTGTCAGCGTGTCGCCACCGTACTGCTTCTCGAGCGTCACATAGACCGCATCGCGGCCGTTGTGCCCCGCGTCCTCGCGCCGGAACGCGGCTCCTTCGACGACCTCCGCGACGTCGCGCACCCGGACGGGCACCCCGTCCCGAGCGGTTACGACGATGTCTCGGAGGTGCTCGAGGGTCTCGATCCGGCCGACCCCTTTGACCAGAATCTCCTGGGTCCCCTTGGTCACGATGCCGCCGGAGAAGTTCCGGTTACCCTGCTGGATCGCCGACCGGAGCTGCTCCACCGAGATCGCGTGGTGCCTCATCAGTTCGGGGTTGAACTGCGCCTGGAACTGACGGACGAATCCCCCGAGGTTGACGATGAACGACACGCCCTGTACGCCCTGGAGGCGGTACCGGATCGTCCAGTCGGCGACGGAGCGCAGCTGCATGGCGTCGGTGCTCTCGTCTCCCACGACGACGAACTCGAAGACCTCGCCCATGCGCGACGACACTGGCCCCAGAATCGGAGCGCTCGTGCCCTCGGGCAGCCGTCCGGTGACCAGCTCGAGCTTGCTCGACACGATCTGCCGGGCCAGGTAGATGTCGGTGCCCCAGTCAAACTCGACGGTCACGACCGAGTCTCCGGTGCTGGACTCCGACCGTACCCTCGTCACCCCGGGAGCGCCGGAGAGCAGGCTCTCAAGCGGGAGCGTGATGAGGCGCTCGACGTCCTCGGAGGCCATCCCGGTGTTCTCCGTGATGACCGTCACAAGCGGCGCGTTCAGGTCCGGGTAGATGTCCTTGGGCATCCACGAGTAGACGAGCAGCCCGACCACTGACAGGAGCGCGACGACGAAGACCGTCAACAGACGCCGGGAGAGCGCCAGATCGATGAGGCGGTTGATCACGGGCGACCTCCGTCAGTGAATGTCCTGGCGCAGCACGGCGTCGAACAGCTTCGATCGTAGCTGGAAGCCGCCGCGCGTCACGACCTGCTCGCCTTCGGCCACGCCCGAGAGCACCTCCCAGTGGCCATTGGTCCGTGCGCCGAGCTGGATCGCCCTCGGCACGTATCGCTCGCCGTCCGCCACGAACGCCATCGCCTCTCCATCGTCGTCGAGCACGGCCGAGTCCGGAATGAGGAGGGCGCGCGCCCGCTCGGCGAGCACGAAGTTCACGCTGGCGAACATCCCGGGCTTCAGGCGGCCGTCCCGGTTGGCGACATCCGCCCGGACGGTGATCGTCTGCGTCTCGGGTTTGACGATGTCCCCGATGTAACCGACGCGCCCGGCGAACACTTCGCCCGGGTAGGCCGGCACTGACACGTTCACGACCTGTCCCGGCCTGACCCGAGCCAGATCCCGCTCGTAGATTTCGGCGTCGACCCAGAGCACGGTCGGATCGATGAGCGTCAGGATCTCAGTGCCCTGATCGACGGCGGCCCCGAGCACCGCCTGGCTCGTCGTCACCTTCCCCGCGATGGGCGCGTGCAGGGTGATGACCGGGCTGATCTCGTGCGACGCGCGCGTCTGGGCAACCTGTCCTTCGGTGAACCCGAGGACGTGCAGTTTCTTCTCCGCGGCCTCGAGCCTGGCCTCGGCGACCTTGAGGGCGGCCTCGCTCGTCTGATAGGCCTTCTGCGCTCCCACGCCGCCCTTGAGCAGCGTCGCTTCGCGGTCGAACGCCTGCCGGGCGAGCTCGTGGTCTGCCAGCGCCGTGTAGAAGTCGGCTTTGGCCGTACCCACGGCCTCGGACTGCAGGGTCACCAACAGGCTGCCCGGCCTGACCCAGTCGCCGACCTGCACGTGCACGGCGGCGATTCGCGCCGGAAACGGATACCCCACCACGGCCATGCGCGACTGGGGCGCCACGAGCTTGCCCATCGCCCGAAGCTCCGACCGCACCTCGCCGCGCACGGCCCGCACGACCTGCAGGCCGGCATGCTCTCGCTCGGCCGGCGTCAGGGTGATGGAAGCTGTGGCGCGACCACGTTCCCACCGGCGAGGTCGCCCCTGGCCTTGGCCCGGTCCCCGACCGCCCCGCCCGCGAATCGCCCCGACCGCCGGGGGCACATCTGCCGGCCGTGCCTGCCCCGCCTGGGCGGGGTTTGAGGTTCCCTGACTGGCCTGGCGCGCGGTGTCGCGCGAGCAGGCTGCCGCGAGACCGCCGCACACTAGTAAGACGCCCGCAATGGCAATCCTCTTCATCACTCTGGCTCCCTGAGCGCCTGCCCGACCGACCGTTCCAGGAGGGCCAGCGCCAACTGGTGTTCGAACTGGGCCTCGGCGTAGCCTTGGCGGGCAGCGGCGAGGGTCCGGCGGGCATCGATCAGCTCGATTCCGCTCAGTTCACCTTGCTGATAGCTGAAGAGCAGCATGTCGTAGACGCGCGTAGCAGGCCCGAGGATGTCGCGCTCGTACAGTTCGGTCTGTGCCCGTGACGTCACAACACCGAGGTGGGCCTGGTCGACCTCGGCCCTGATGCGCGTCTGGACGTGCTCGAGCTCGAGCGCCGCCGCGCGGACAAGGGCATCCGCCTCGGCAACCGGCCCCTTCCTGGCCTGCCACCAGAACACGGGCACGGTGGCCGAGAGGGTCACGTCCCACCATGTCCGGTCGCCCTCGATGCGATGGCTCGCGAAACCCACTTCCAAATCCGGTACGTTGATGAGTCCCGCCACGCGACGCTCGAGCCGCCGGCGATCGACGTCGAGGCGCGCCCGTCTTGCTTCGGGCCGCGACGTGAGCGCTGCCTCGCGCAGGCGGGACAGGTCCAGGTCGAGCCGCGGCTGGGTCAGCGATCCGGTCACCTCGAGCGGCGCGCCGGACGGCCTGACCATCAGGACGTTGAGCGCCGATCTGGCCCGCGCAACCTGGCTGGCGGCCAACCGGACGGTGCGCTCCGCCTGGGCTGCTTCAACGCGTGCCCGGATCAACTCGACCTCCGCGATATCGCCCGCACCGAACTTGGTTTCCGTCTTGGCCACGAAGTCGCGACTGAGCGCGAGGTCCTGTTCGGCATAGGCCAGTTGCTCCTTCGCCAGCAGGAGGGCGTCGAAGGCCTGCGTGACCTCGAAACGCAGCTCCAGGCGAACCAGGTCCGTGTCGGTCAGTGCCTGGTCGACTTCGCGTGCCGCCACGGCCTTGCGGGCTCTCCGCCGGTTCGGCAGTTCGAACGCCTGGGAGATGCCGAAGTACGACTCGCCCGAGTTTGCGAAGTCGAAGGGCCGCGGTTGCAGGTCCGAGTCGAAGGACACGACCGGCAGCGGTAGGGCCATGGTCGAACTGACACGGGCTTCAGCGGCGTGCTGCTGCTCGATCGCCGCGCGCACGAGCGGGCTGGTCCGCAGCACGACGTCGATACACTGCTCGCGTGTCAGCGGCGGGTCGGCGGCAACAGGCCGGAGCGCGAGCAGCCAGAGGCAGGCGGCAACGCCAGTCATGCGAAGTTTCATCGTCAGTCACGCGGGGGCGTGTAGGGTTGCGGGGATCGGCACAGGGCCGGATCCGGGCGCTCGGCATGTCATTCCGGGGCACTCGCCCGGCCTGTCGTGCGCGAGCCGTGGGGGCGGGAGCGGTCTGGTGCGGATGGCGCCGTCCGGCGTGCGGAGCCGGCGACGACTCAGGCAGCGCTCAAGGCGGGCAACGGCGGGCTTCGTGGCGACTTCAGCGACGGAACCGGCTCGAGGCGGACGATATCGGCATCTCCGAGTCCGACGCCTTCAGGGAGGAAGACGGGCGCGAGTTCCAGCGGTCCGACTACCGGGTCGGTCGGGTGGCCGGCGACAACGCGTTCCTGCTGGCAGGCCGGGCAGGATGGCCTGAACTGGCCGTCGGCATGGCCGTGCAGCAGAATCACGCCCCAGCTCAGGACGATTCCCGCCAGCAGCAGCACGCCGACCGCCGCGCGGAACCGCGTTACATCGGCCCTCACGGCGCCAAGATAGAGCAATGAGGTCGGACAGTCAAGGCGCCGCGGCCGCTCTTGGCCGCTTTTCCGACCCGGCACGAGGACAGAATGGGGTAGGCTGATCCCATGGTACCCACGAGCGTCCTCCGCCGCACCGGGCTCATGGCCTGGCTCTTCGTCCTTGCCCTGCCGCTGGCCGTGCCGGCCTGTGCGCAGGGTCAGGCCGAGATCGAAGCACTCAAGAAGGAGATCGCCGAACTCAGGGCGGCCCAGGAGTCGCTCCGGAAGGAACTGGCGGAGATCAAGGCAATGCTCAGGCCGGAGGCGTCCGGCCCCATTGTCGACGCCCCTCCGGACACGACCATCCCGCTGGCAGGAGCCCAGATCAGGGGTTCGGCGGCCGCGAGGGTTGTGCTCCTCGAGTTCTCTGACTACGAGTGCCCGTTCTGCGGGCGTTTCGCCCGCGAATCACTGCCCCAGATCGCCCGTGCGTACATCGACACCGGCAGGATCCGCCACGCCTTTCGGGCATTCCCACTCGAAGCGATCCATAAGAACGCCTTCAAAGCCCACGAGGCGGCACTCTGTGCTGGGGATCAGGGGAAGTTCTGGCCTATGCACCTGCTGCTCTTCGGCAACACGCGAGCGCTCGCGCCGGCCGACCTGGTCAAGCACGCCGAGGCGGTCGGCCTCGACGTGACCGTATTCAGCAGGTGCGTCGAGTCTGGCAGCAAGGCGGCAGCAGTTCGGGCGGATGTCGAGGCGGGGGAACGGCTTGGCGTGCGCGGGACGCCGTTGTTCCTGATTGGCACGCCCGGCGCCAACGGCGGAATGAAGGTCAGCAAAGCGATATCGGGCGCGCAGCCGTTTGCCGTGTTCCAGCAGGCCATCGACGCGGTTCTGGCAGGCAGGTAGAGTACTTCCGCTCTAAAGAGAAACCACCCGCCGCAGCCAGCCGCGAGGCTACGCGGCCTTGACCTCGACGTTGACGCCCAGGTCGCGGAGGCGTCGCAGGAGGCGCTTGGTCATCTCCTGCTTCTCTCGCCCCT
>JBFMFH010000093.1:0-13006 GCA_040752275.1 Acidobacteriota bacterium | reverse complement strand
CGTTGCTCCTCCCTCACATACCGGGAGTATGCTCAGTCGTCGCGCCTTGCCAGCCGGGCGCCGCGCTCCGGGACTTCTGCAAGGCATCACGGTTCCAGGACACTAGCCCAGCCGCCAGCGGCGGCCAACCCGATAGCGTGCGTATGGGCCGCGCCGGCCAGCAGGAACGGCGCTCCGGACGCGTACCTGAGCCGGACCGAACTCGCGCACCGAAGGACCGGGCCTGGTCTGAGGGGGACGGATTAGACCAGAACGATCTCATATCTGTCAACCTCGACTGCACGCGGCTTCTTCTTGCCGGCATGCTCTTGCACAGTCCCCGGACGGTCGCTAGGCTGACCGGTATCCGGCGACCACAGTGGCGCGCATGAGCGAGACACAACCCACCCCGGTGTCCGGAGGATTCCGGCGACTCAGCGGATGGAAGGAGATCGCCCAGTATCTGGGCCGGGGCACCCGTACGGCCCAGCGTTGGGAGAAGGAGCACGAACTGCCGGTCCGCCGGCTCCCTGCCAGAGGCGGGCGCTCCGAATCGGTCTTCGCTTTCGTCGGAGAGGTGGACGAGTGGCTCGAGGGCGCGGCCGCCACCAGGGCACGCACAGCCGAGGACCACAACGGCCAGGACGACGACGTGACCAGCGAGGATGCTGAGATGGCCGCGCCGCCGGGCAACGGCGTACCCGGGCAGCAGTCGCCCAGGCTGATCGCCCGGCCCTGGTTCACCGCGGTTCTGGGATCCCTGGTCACCCTGCTCATCGTCGTGATGGGATCGTGCATCTGGCACGTGCTGGACCCCTTGTGACGCGGCGTGGCTTGACAACCTGCCTCACCTGCCCGTAGCCTGAAGACATGGCGGTCGCGTCTCGCGCCCACTCGTCCACCCGGCACCACGGGCAGCGTCACGCCCATCGATGCGTCCGCGCATCGAGGATGCCGGCCGGCCGCCGCCCGCGGTAGTTCCTCCGCTCGGACGCACGACTCCAGAACACCTACACGGCGACAGCCTCGGGGGCGAGGTTGAGATGTTGCGCCACGACGCGTTGTGGATGATCCCGCGACCGGGTCGAGGCCAGGGACCTCAGCGCCACGCTCGGCGGGCTGATCGGGCGGCACGAGGAGCGGAGACGTGGAAACGAATCTGACGCTGGCCCTGCCCAAGGGCCGCATCATGGAACAGACGTTGGCGCTGCTGGCCGACGCGGGACTGCGCATCCAGAGCAACGGCCGCTCGTATCGGCCGTGGGTGTCGGACCCGACGGTCGAGGCGAAGTATCTCAAGCCGCAGAACATCCCCAGGCTCATCGAGCTTGGCGCGCACGACTGCGGCTTCACCGGCTACGACTGGCTCGTCGAGACCGGGGCCGAGGTCATCGAGGTGCTCGACACGGGCCTGGACCCGGTCACGCTCGTTGCGGCCGCGCCGGAGGGGCTCGGCGCCAGGCTGGGATCGCTCGGGCGTCCCGTGGTTGTCGCGTCTGAATTCGAGGCGCTGGCCACGCGGTTCGTCACCGCGCGGGGATGGCCATTTGTCTTCATCCGCACCTTCGGCGCGACCGAGGTCTTCCCGCCCGAAGACGCCGACCTCGTCCTCGACCTGACGGCCACCGGCACGACACTGCGCGAGAACCGTCTCGAAATCGTCGCCGACGTGCTCTCCTCGTCGACCAGGTTCGTGGCATCGACGCGCGCCTTCGACGACCCGGGCAAACGCGGGCGGATCGAAGCCCTGGGGATGCTGCTGCGCGCGGTCCTCGACGCACGCACGCGGGTCCTGGTGGAAGTCAATGTGCCGACCGATCGTCTTGACGCCGTCGTCGCCCTCCTGCCGGCCATGAAGTCGCCGACCATCCAGCCCCTCTTCGGCGGGCAGGGCTTCGCGGTGAAGGCTGCCGTCTTGCGCTCGCAGCTTCCACGAGTCATCACCGATCTGCGAGCGGTCGGGGCGAGCGATCTGATTGCCTACGCGCTCGAGCAGGTGATCCCGTGAGCGCTCCGACTCCCGTCCCAGATGTCCGGCGGCTCGAACCGTACACGGTCTGTACCGCGGGCCGGCGCGGGTTGCTCCGGCTGGACTTCAACGAGCACACGATCGGGCCGAGTCCGCACGTGCTCGCAAGGGTGTCCGCCGTCACCGGCGAGGACCTGGCTCTCTATCCGGACGAACGTGCCGCGCGCGCCGCCGTCACGCGCCACTTCGCCTTTGGTGACGATGTCGACTTCGTGCTGACATCGGGGGCCGACGAGGGCATTCGGCTCGTGTGCGACGGCTTCGTCCAGGCGGGCGAACGAGTCCTGCTCCTCGAACCGGGCTACGCCATGTACCGCTTCTACGCCACGCTGGCGGGGGCGGAGCTTCTGCCGGTCACCGTCGAGGACGACCTGAGCTTCCCGGCCAGGGGGGTACGAACCACCTTGGCCGCTGGTGCGAGACTGGTGATCATCGGCGATCCGCACAACCCGACAGGCGCCGCCGTGCCCGAAGGCTTCGTCGAGGAGACTGCCGGGGATCGACCCGAGACACTGGTGCTGGTCGACGAAGCGTACGCCGAGTTCGCCGGGCGGACGGCATTGCCCCTGCTGGCGCGCCAGCCGAACGTGCTGGTCGCGCGGACCTTCTCGAAGGCCTTCGGACTGGCGGGACTGCGCATCGGCCTGCTGGCCGGCCATCGCGACACCATCGCGTGGCTGTCGCGGATGCGATCGCCGTACGCCGTCAATTCGCTGGCGGTCATCGCTGTTGAGGCCGCGCTCGAGGACCCCGACTGGGCTGAGTCGTACGCGACGGAGGTTCGTGAGTCCCGCAGCCGGCTACGCGATGGTCTCGGGCGGCTCGGTGTGCCGAGCTATCCGAGCGAGGCGAACTTCGTGATCGCGCGCTTCGGACAGGCCGCGCCGCAGATCCGCCAGCAGCTCCAGGCCCGCGGGGTGCTCGTCCGGGACCGAAGCGAGCACCCCCTCCTCGAGGGCACGCTGCGGATCGGCATCGGCACGCGGGAAGACACGGAGCGGTGCCTGGAGGAACTCGCGAGGGTGCTTGATGCGGTCGGATACCCAGAAAGGACGCTGGCATGACGCGAGACGCGAGGCCCGAACGACCCCTCCGCCGGCGGTCGCCGGCTCGCACGGCCCGACTGTCGCGCAAGACCCGCGAAACCGATATCGCGCTTCGTCTCCGCCTCGACGGACGCGGCGAGGTGTCGGCAGTGACGGGCGTCGGCTTCCTCGATCACGTGATCTCGGCTCTCGCGCTGCACGCGGGCTTCGATCTCGATCTCAAGGCAAAGGGAGACCTCCATGTCGACCAGCATCATCTCGTCGAGGACTGCGGAATCGTGCTCGGCCAGGCAATCGCCCAGGCGCTTGGCACTCGCCGGGGGATCGAGCGCACCGGCTTCTTTGCGTTTCCGATGGAGGACGCACTTGCGCTGGCGGCCATCGACCTCTCGGGCCGTCCCGCACTGATGTGGCGCGCCGCCTTTCGCCGGACACGTGTAGGCGACCTGGACGCGGATCTCCTTCCCGAGTTCTTCCGGGGTCTGGTGCGCGGTCTCGGCGCCGACCTGCACGTTGTCCTGCGCTACCAGCGCAACGACCATCACGCGGCTGAGGCGCTCTTCAAGGCGGTCGGCAAGGCCCTGAAACTCGCCGTCGCCCGAGACGGACGCTACCGGGAGTTCGCTCCCAGCACGAAGGGGCTGCTGGAGGCGTGGCGATGATAGGCGTCATCGACTACGGCGCCGGCAACCTGCGCAGCGTGGAAGCGGCGCTCGTCCGCCTCGGCGTCGAGACGTGCCGCGTGACGGGTCCCGCGGATCTCTCCCGAGTTGGTGTCATCGTGCTCCCGGGGGTCGGGCGCTTCGCGCCGGCGGTTGCTCGCCTGTGGGAGACCGGGCTATTCGAGGCGCTCAACACCTGGGGGCGCTCGGGACGCCCGCTTCTCGGAATCTGCCTGGGCATGCAGTTGCTGTTCGACGGCAGCGATGAAGATCCCGGCGTGGCTGGTCTTGGCCTGATCCCGGGCCGCGTGGCCAGGCTCGACGCTCCGCTCAGTCCCCACATCGGCTGGGCCCCGGTTGTCGTACGCCCGACGGTGGTTTCCGCCTGGCATGCCGCTCCCCCACGGTTCCATGCGTACTACGCGCACTCCTTTGCCGTGAGGCCGGGTCATCCCGCTGCAGTGGCCCTCACCCCCAGTCCGGTTCCCTTCACGGCGGCCGTCGAGTCGGGCGCGGTACGAGGCCTGCAGTTCCATCCCGAGAAGAGCGGACACGAGGGCGGCGCACTGCTCGGCGCTCTCGTCCGGGACGGGCACGGGCCCGATGAGGCTCGCGTGTCATCGACAGGCACCAGGTCATCGGCCGTTGCGGAGGATGGGTGGGCCGGCCAGCCCACCTCGATCGAGCGCGGCCGGCCGCACCGCGTGATCCCCTGTCTGGACATCAGGGGCGGCCGAGTCGTCAAGGGCATCCGCTTCAAGGACCTCAGGGATGCCGGCGATCCCGTCGAACGCGCGCGGGCGTACGGCGACGATGGCGCCGACGAGGTGTGTCTGCTCGACGTCTCGGCCTCCCAGGAGGAGCGCCGGCCCCTGTACGGTCTCGTGTCGCGTGTGGCGGCCGAGTTGCGCGTCCCGTTCACCGTCGGAGGAGGTATTCGCACCCTCGAGGAGATGCGCCAGCTCCTGCTGGCGGGCGCCGACCGTGTCTCGCTCGGCACGGCGGCCGTCGAGACCCCCGACCTCGTGCGCCTGGCGTCGGAGCGCTTCGGCCGCCAGTTCATCATCGTCTCGATCGACGCGCGCTGGCGCGGCTCGTGGGCCGAGGTGACCACACACGGTGGCACACGGGGGACCGGCCTCGACGCTGTGCAGTTCGCCCGGCACGTGGCGCGACTCGGGGCCGGTGAGATTCTGCTCAACGCGATGGATGCGGACGGCACGCGGGGCGGCTACGACGTGCCGCTCACCCGCGCGGTGGCGAGGGCGGTATCAGTGCCCGTCATCGCCTCGGGCGGTGCGGGCGTGACCGGCGACCTGGTCAGGGCCCTCCGGGATGGAGGGGCTGACGCGGTGCTGGCCGCGTCGATCTTCCACGATGGCGACATCACGATTCGGGCTGCCAAGCTGGCACTCCGCGACGCGGGTCTGGAGGTGCGGCTGTGATCGTCCCCAGCATCGACGTGATGGGCGGGCGGGCCGTCCAGCTCCGCCGCGGGCGGGAGCACGTGCTGACGGCAGATGAGTCACCGGTGGATCTGGCGAGGCGTTTCGCGTTCTACGGGGAGATTGCCGTCGTCGATCTCGATGCGGCACTCGGAAGCGGGAGCAACCGCCACCTGGTGCGCGAGCTATGCCGGCACGCCAGGTGCCGCGTGGGGGGCGGGATACGAACCGAGGAGGATGTCGTCGATCTCATCAAGGCGGGCGCCACGCGAGTCGTCATTGGGACAGCGGCGACCCCGGAGTTTCTCAGCCGCTTCCCGCGGGAATGGTTGCACGTGGCACTCGATGCGCGCGGCGGGACCGTGACGGATCGCGGCTGGACGGGCGACACGGGCGAGCCGGTCCTCGAGCGCGCGCGCCGCCTCGAGCCGCTGTGCAGCGGGTTTCTCTTCACGCAGGTTGACGTCGAGGGCACGCTCAGCGGGGTGCCGCTCGAAGGGGTCCGGACCCTGACGGACCGGGTGAGGGTCCCGGTCACGGTAGCCGGCGGCGTGCGGGATCTCTCCGACGTCCGCGCGGTCGAGGACCTCGGGTGCGACGTCCAGGTCGGCATGGCCCTCTACACGGGCCGGCTCTCGCTCGACGAGGCGCTTCTCGATCTTCCCGGGTTCGAGTCTGGCCCCATCCCCACGATCGCGCAGGCTCAGGACGGCCGGGTGCTCATGCTGGGGTGGAGCACCCGGGAGTCGATGAGAGAGGCGCTCGCGCTCCGCCGTGGCGTGTACTGGTCGCGCAGCCGGCACGTGCTTTGGCGCAAGGGGGACGAATCGGGCCATACCCAGGCACTCCTCGGCGTCCGGTACGACTGCGATGCCGACGCGCTCCTGTTCATCGTCGAGCAGCAGGGCCCGGCGTGCCACACGCACCGCCCGACGTGCTTCGGAGATCCCGGGGCCTTCACCCTCGGGACCCTCACAGGTATCATCGGTTCACGCGGGGGCCACGATCCGGCACGGTCGTGGACGGCGCGGCTGCTGAACGACGGCGCGCTCGTGCGGGAGAAGGTCACGGAGGAGGCGGCTGAGATGTGCAGCGCCGAGACGCGTGCCGACGTGGTCTGGGAGGCAGCCGATCTCCTTTACCACACGTTGGTCCTGCTGGAGGCCCGTGGCGTCAGCCTCGAGGAAGTCGAGGCCGAGCTTCGAGGGCGGCACCGGTGACACGAAACACGCGGCATGCGCGCGACACGTCGCGGATTGTCGGCGAGATTCTCGCGGTTGTGCGTGACGGTGGCGAACAGTCGGTGCTCGACCTCACGCAACGATACGACGGGGTCCGGCGCAGGACTCTCGAAGTGGCCGCCGACGAATGGCAGCGGGGGGTGTCGGCAGTGGACTCCGGCACGCTCGCGGCGATCGGTGCGGCCGGTTCGAGAATCGCCCGGTTCGCACGGGCGCAACATCAGTCTCTGAGGCCCGTGCGCCTCGTCGAGCCGGGCGTCATCCTCGAGCAGCGGTTGCTGCCGGTTCAGCGAGTCGGCATCTACGTGCCGGGTGGCCGTCACCCCCTGTGTTCGTCGGTGCTCATGGGCGCCTTGCCCGCGCGCGAGGCCGGCTGCCGGGAGATCATCCTCGCGACTCCGGCTCGTCGCGACGGGACGATCCATCCCGCCATCCTGGCGGCCGCCCGGATCGCGGCGGTGAACCGGGTGTTCGCCATGGGGGGCGCCCAGGCCATCGCCGCCATGGCCTATGGGGCGGGGCCGGTCCCGGCTGTCGATCTCATCGTCGGGCCGGGGAATCGGTATGTCACGGAAGCCAAGGCGCAACTGGCCGGGCGCGTCGGCATCGACATGATGGCCGGTCCCTCGGAACTCGCGGTCATCGCCGATGCGACAGCCGATCCCGCCGTCGTGGCGGCCGATCTTCTCGCGCAGGCGGAACATGATCCCGACGCTCGGTTGTGGCTCTTCCTCATCGGGACACGTAGGCTGGCGGCGCAGGTACGGACGCACCTCCGGGATCAGTGCGCCACGCTTCCCGGCGGATCGCCGAACCGGCAGGCTGCCGCCGCATCCCTCGCGGGACTGGTCGTACGGACCTTCCGCCGCGCCGACGACGCGTGCGCGGCCTCGGACGAGGTGGCGCCCGAGCATCTCAGCGTCCAGGTGAAGAAGCCGGGTCCGCTCATCAGGCGGCTGACGTCGTACGGGTCGCTCTTTGTCGGCCGGGACGCGGCGGTCGCTCTTGGTGACTACGTCTCGGGCCCGAACCACACGCTGCCGACAGGCGGGGCCGCGCGGCATACCGGCGGACTCTCCGTCCTCCGCTTCCTCAAGGTTGTCACCCTCCAGCGCGTGACACGAGCCGGCGCGCGGCGCCTGGCCCCCACCGCCGGCCGGCTCGCGGCGCTCGAGGGATTGGAGGCGCACCGCCGGTCCATCGTTCGCCGCTCGCCCGTGCCGCGCATCGCGGCGGTCGTCTTCGACTTCAACGGCGTCCTGGTCGACGACGAGCCCTGGCACTGGCAGGCGATGCGAGAGGCCGTCGAACCCCTCGGTCTCGTGCTGAGCTGGCGGCGGTACAAGGCCAGATACCTTCACTACGACGACCACACGGCGCTGAGTCGCATGTTGGATGACGCAGAGGTGGTACCGCCAACGAGTCTCGATCGCCTCGTCGCGCGCAAGCGCCGGCTGTATCGAGGACGTGTGCCGCCGGACGGCGGCATCGCGGGACCGATCGCCGCCCTCGTCCGGGCGGTCGCGCGCGAAGTGCCCATCGCGATTGTGTCTGGCGCGGCCCGCTCGGAGGTCGTGCATGCGGTGAAGCGGGCCGGCCTGAGATCGCACTTCGCCACGATCATCGGGGCCGAGGATGTGTCTCTGCCAAAGCCCGATCCCGAGGGCTACTCCCTCGCCGTGCGCCGCCTCATGGCGAAACGGCTGCTCACCGAAGGCCTGCCCGTCCTCGCCGTCGAGGACTCGCCCGGCGGGGCGGGTGCTGCACTCGCGGCCGGACTGGAGGTGTTCGGGATCGCGACCACCTACAGCGCCGCGCGGCTGCGCAGGGCCGGTGCATCGCGTGTGGCGCCCGCGCTGGCCGGGCTCGTGCCATCGGACCTGTTGAGCTGACCCGAGGGCCCGGTGCGCGGCGTGCGGTCGCGTGCATCCGCGTGCATGCCTGTGCGTGCCCCAAGGTCATCGGACGCGGGGTCATCCGAGGGTGCTGCAGCCCACTTCTGGACTCACCGATACCTACAGTGACCGTCAATCGCGTCGAAGTCTCGATGGACTCCCCCGCCATCGTGCACGTCGACCGTGGACGACCTGCGGGGTCCGCGCGGTTGGGGCCGGCTGGAGGATGCCATGCTCCGCGGAATCACGCATCGGCCACGGCTGCTGCTCACGAGCGCTCTGTCCCTGCTCGCCATCGCGGTCCCAATTGCTACCGGCCGTCTGTCCCGCGCCGCTGACGACGAGCAGCTGTCCTTCCGCTCCGGCGTGTCACTCGTGGCGCTGAACGTGACGGTCACCGACGGCAAGGCGCAGTACATACCGGGTCTCCTGCCCGACGACTTCGCCGTCTATGAGGACGGCGTCCGGCAGGATCTGCGGTTCTTCGCCTCGAGCGACGTCCCCATCGACCTCGGCATCCTGATCGATTGCAGCGCCAGCATGCGCACGACCCTGCAGACGGCGCAAGAGGCCGCTGTCGGCTTCGTGCGGGTGTTGCGAAGCCAGGACCGGGCCGCGATCATCGCATTCAGCAAGGGAACCCGGGTGTTGCAGGGGTTGACGGGAGACAAGGCCCTGCTGGAGGCAGCGATCCGGTCGACGACGGCCTCGCACGTGACGCCGCTCCGCGACGCCATCTACATCGCCATCGCCGAAATGCGCCGGCAGCGACTGGCCTACACAGAGGTCAGACGGCAGGCCATTGTCGTCCTGTCGGACGGCGACGATACGGCCAGCCTTCTCAGCTTCGACGACCTGCTCGACATCGTCCGCCGAGCCCATGTCGGCCTGTACACGATCTCGCTCAGGCCCGGCTGGCGACCTGGCTGGGCGCAGGGGTCAACGCCGTCGGACTACGAGATGCATAGTCTGGCGCGGGAAACCGGTGGCCGGGTCTTCTTCGCCGACGACGTCAATCGCCTGGCCGGGCTCTACGCGGACGTTGCGGAGGAGCTGGCCCACCAGTACTCGATCGGGTATGTCCCTCGCGAGCTCGACGATAGCGGCTTCCGCCGTGTCCTGGTCCGCGTCGTGGGCAGGGCCGACGCGATGGTTCGGACTCGGACCGGCTACATTGCGGAACGGCGGACGGCCGGCGCGGCGATCGCGCGCCGGCAGCCGTAGCCCCGACCCTGGGCCTATATCCGCAACAGGGCTCCGACCTCCTCGAGCGCCGGAACGCCGGCCATCGCACCGACGCGCGTGCAGGCAACCGCCGCCGCCGCATTGGCGAACCGCAACGCATCGTGGAGTTCCCGCCCTCCCAGACACGCGACGATGAAGGCACCGCGGAAAACGTCGCCGGCGCCCGTCGTATCGGCGGCCCGGACGTGGAAGCTCGGCGAGGAGACGATGGCCCCCTCGTTCAGCGCAATGGCTCCCCGCCGTCCCAAGGTCACGATCACCGGCTGGCGACGGTCCCGACCCAACGCGTGAAGCGCACAGTCGAGGTCCGCCACACCCGTCAGCGCCGACGGCACATGCTCGGCCAGAATCGGCAGACTCACCAGGGACAGCAGCTCGGGCGTCCTGTGGGTCACGTGGTCGATGTCGCACGTCACCGGAATGCCTCGTTCACCGGCAAGACGCGCGGCCCACAGTGACGCCTCCTCGTCCACGTCATCCACGTGAACCAGCCGTGCCTGGCTGATGATGCGCTCCATTGGAGCATCCGGCCCCAGGACGAGATCGGGATTCCGGTGCCACAGCACGATGCGTTCGCCAGCGTCGTCGATGAGCAGGATGGCCGTGGCCGTCGGACACTGAACCACGCGGACGTCGTCCGTACCGATGCCGCGGCCAGCCAGTTCGGCGAGAACCGTCGCGCCGTCCTCATCGTCGCCGATGGCCCCGACGTAGTTCGCCCGCAGGCCGAGGCTCGCACAGGTCGCGAGGGCCGTGGCCGTCTGCCCGCCGCAGGCCCGGCGCTGCTCGGACACGCGGACCTTGTCACGGGCCGTCCGCGCTTCTGGGAAGAATGGCAGCCGGCACACGAGATCGACACAGCTCGCGCCGACACCGACCACGTCCCACCGCTGATCGGCGGAGTGCACGATGTCTCACACGCCGAATCGAGCGGCATCCCACTCGAGGCCGAGTTCGCCGGGTGGCGCCATGTAGCCCGCCAGTGCGGAGGCAACGACGACCGAGGGACTGGCAAGATAGCCCTCCCCCCCGAGTCCCATCCGGTTCTGCCAGTTCCGGTTGAACGAGGTGATGGCCCGCTGTCCCGGGCCGAGCGCATCCGGGCCCTGTCCGAAACAGGGCCCGCACCAGGACTGGCGCAGTTCCCCGCCGATGCTGCGGAGCACACCGGCGATCGACTCTCCACCGAGGCGGGGATCCGGCTGCTCGATCCGCCGTGCCACGCCACCGGACCCCGGAAACACGATGAGCGGGCGTTCGGCGCGTGTCAGGCCGTGCGCCCGGGCCGATTGGACCACCAGGGCGGCGCTGAGCAGATCGTCGTAGCTGCCGTTGGTGCACGACCCGATCATGGCCTTGTCGAAGACCAGCCGCTCGCGGGCCACGTCCTCGGCGGGAAAGGCGTTCCCCGGACTGAACGGCTTGGCGATCATCGGCACCACTGCGGACAGATCGAAGACTTCGTCGATCTCGAAGCGCGCTTCGGCGCCGGGCACGACCGGAGGGTAGACCAGTTCAGGCATCCCCTTCGCGCGATACCAGGCCAGCGTCGTATCGTCGGCCGCGAAGATGCCGTTCTGCGCCTCGGCCTCTGCCATCATGTTCGCGATCGTGTTGCGATAGGCCATCGGCAGCTGACGGCCGCGATCGACGAACTCGACCGACATGCCCTGTGCCTGGGCCGCTCCCCACCGGCGCAGCAGTTCGAGGACGATGTCCTTACCCGTCACCCACGGCGCGAGCTGCCCGGCCAGCACCACGCGCCGCTGGCGTGCGAGGGTGAAGTAGACATACCCGGTCGCCCACCCGAACCCGAGGGTCGTCGAGCCGACGCCGAAGCCGATGGCGCCGTACGCCCCGTACGCCCGGCTGTGCGAATCGGCGCCCGGGATGAACTGCCCGGGCATCACGAGGCCCTGCTCCGGGAAGTAGAAGTGGAAGATCCCGTCACCAGGCGCGGCGTAGTAGGGCTTGCCCAGCCCGTGAGTGCGGGCGAACTCACGGCCGATCCCCGTCTGCCGGTCGTCGGCCTCGGTGCCGGTGAAGACGAAGTGGTCGTTGGCGATGGCCGCCTGCCGCGGCGCGATGAGGTCGCCGCCCGTGATTCGATTGAATGTGTGAATGGCGAACGGTGCTGTGCCGTCGGACGCAGGCAGGAGATCGGCGAACACGCGCAACGTCCGGCCGGGGCTGACCTCGGCGTCCTTGTCCACGCGGTGGGCCCAGACGATCTGCTCGGTGGACGTCATCGTGCGGGCGAGTGCTTCGTCCGGCCACTCGATCCGCGGAGCCATCTCGATCGACCGGCGCAGCTCCCGCCGGCCAACGGCGAGGATACCTCCGGTCTTGCGGATGCGCTCTTCGGTGGCCGTGAGCGGCAGCGGCTCGTAGTCCCTCGCCCGGGTCTCGTTCCGGAGCGCCCGGGTCGCCAGGTCGAAGCTGAACTCGTCGCCATCCTGCGCATCTGCGACGGCATCGGGACACTGCGTCACGTGCAGGCCGAGATTGAGGGCGTTGCGGCGGAAGATGTCGCCCATGTTCCGGCCGCACACGATCACCATCTCGAAGCCGGCCTCTTCGGCGATGCCCTTGAGGCCGGCAGGACTCATCTCGCGCGACGACCCGATCGCGAACCGGTCGCCGGCGATGAGGAACGTCTCGCCCCGGTGGACGCGCGCGCGGAAGTCGGACATCACGTGGCGAAAGGCGCCTGCCTTCCAGCGCTCGTCGAGGGTGGAGAGGCTCTCCGACACGCAATCGGCTGCCGGAGTGATCTGGTCGGTATCGATCGCGTCACGTTTCTTCCCGGGAACGGCCGGGTCCCAGAAGACGAGCGCACGCCCGCGGATACGGCGGCCGGCCTCGGCCGATCCGATCGTGGCGGCGTCGACCTCCGTCTCGCGCGGGACGGCGTCGAGCGTCACGTCTCGCTTCAGCAGTGCAGGGGCAATTCGATGCATGGTCTCTCACTGCAGGCAGAGTCGGTCGCCGGGCGATACTGCTCGGCCCCGCTCGCGCGGGCCGGCAAACCGCACCTTGCCGGGCGTTCGTCCTGCTGGACGGCGTGGGGACCCCCATCCCCACGCGTGTCGCCCCCTCACGGTGCGGTTTGCGACCTGTCGCATAGCGGCCCGGCTCAAGGGGCTCGCGCCGCCCTGGGACACTGCCGGGCGGCGCTTCTCGCACCATCCCCCGGCGGCCGTGCCGTTCATCTACTGCCTACCTACTGGCTACTCACTGCCGTGGCGCCTACCGTGTTCCTATTCTGCCTTCTGTCTTCTGCCTTCTGACAAGCGTCAGTCGCCCCGTCCGGCGCCACCCGCTCGGTTACGACGTCTCTGTCTCGTCGGCAGATAGTGGGAAGCCGGGTCGGCGTTCAACGCGACGTACGCCATTGTCTACCGTCTACTGTCAAGCGTGGCTCTTGAGCCGTTGTCTTTGTCTTTGTCTTTGTCTTTGTCTTT
>JBFMFH010000092.1:0-82649 GCA_040752275.1 Acidobacteriota bacterium | reverse complement strand
CCGTGATGCCTTGCAGAAGTCCCGGAGCGCGGCGCCCGGCTGGCAAGGCGCGACGACTGAGCATACTCCCGGTATGTGAGGGAGGAGCAACGCCGCCAGGCGGGATGCCCCGCCCGGGGATTGTGTGAGGCATCACGGTTCCAGGGCACTAGCATACGGCACGTCGCGCGGGCCTGTCGTCCCACTGTCGTCCAGAGACCATCACCTGCCGCCGCCTGGAGTATCATCGCTGCTTCGGAACCAGCGCTGCAGATAGCGCGCCTGGGCGTGCTCGAGGGTGTCATGCCGAAACGCATTCTGATGTCGTGGCTGTTGGTTGGCCTCGTGAGCCCAGCCGTTCCCCAGAAGGCCGAGCTCCCGCCCCTCGCTCGCGAGGTCTGGGCGGCGGAGACCGCCTTCGCGAAGACGATGGCCGATCGCGACCACACGGCGTTCGCCTCGTTCGTGTCGGAGGAAGGTGTGTTCATGTCGGAGATCGCGACGTTCCGCGGCCGAGCCCAGGTGGCGGCCGGCTGGAAGCGGTTCTTCGAGGGGCCGACCGCGCCGTTCTCGTGGGCACCCGAACGCGTCGAGGTCCTCGACTCGGGCACGCTCGCGCTCTCGACCGGGCCCGTATTCGATCCGCAGGGCCAGCGCGTCGGCACGTTCATCTCCACGTGGCGTCGAGAAGCTGACGGCCGGTGGCGCGTGGTTTTCGACAAGGGCTGCCCGCCCTGCAAGGCGCCGTGACGCACGCCGGGAGCTGGTCTCGTCAGTCGGCCCGGTGGGAACGGAGGACATCGTCAACTGGTTGCTCGTCCCCGGTCCCTGGTCCCCGTCCTCGTCTCTGGACTATGATCCCTTCCCGATGGCCGCGCAGTACATCTTCACGATGAAGGGGCTCGGGAAGGTCTATCCTCCCGACAAGCAGGTTCTGAAGGACATCTGGCTCTCGTTCCTGCCCGGCGCGAAGATCGGCGTCCTCGGCCTGAACGGCGCCGGCAAGAGCACGGTGCTCAAGGTCATGGCCGGTGTCGAGCGGGAATTCCTCGGCGAGGCGTATCCGGCCGACGGCACCACTGTGGGCCATCTGCCCCAGGAGCCCCAGCTCGACGCGTCGAAGACCGTCCTCGGCAACGTCGAAGAGGGCGTGGCGGAGACGAAGGCCCTGCTCGGGCGTTACGACGAGCTCAACCTGAAGCTTGGCGAGGACCTCGACCCGGACGAGATGGACAAGGTCATGGACGAGCTGGGCAGACTGCAGGACCGGATCGAGGCCGTCGGCGCCTGGGACCTGGACTCGAAGCTCGAACTGGCCATGGATGCGCTGCGCCTGCCGCCGGCGGACGCGGAGGTGACGACGCTCTCCGGCGGCGAACGACGTCGCGTTGCCCTGTGCCGCTTGCTGCTGCAGTCGCCCGATCTGCTGCTCCTCGACGAACCGACCAACCACCTCGACGCCGAGTCGGTCGCGTGGCTCGAGCGCTTCTTGCAGGAGTACCCGGGCACGGTCGTGGCGGTCACGCACGACCGGTACTTCCTCGACAACGTCGCCGGCTGGATTCTCGAGCTCGACCGCGGGTCGGGCATCCCGTGGGAGGGCAACTACTCGTCCTGGCTTGAGCAGAAGCAGCGCCGCCTCGAGGTCGAGGAGAAGCAGGAGGCGCGCCGCCAGCGCACGCTGCAGCGCGAGCTCGACTGGATCCGCATGTCGCCGCGGGCGCGTCAGGCTAAGGGCAAGGCCCGGCTGAATGCGTACGAGTCGATGCTGGCGGAGGAGGGCACCCAGCGCATCGAGCACGGCGAGATTTACATCCCGCCCGGCCCCCGTCTCGGCGACATCGTGGCCGAGGCGCGCGGCCTCAAGAAGGGGTACGGCGACGCGCTGCTCATCGACAACCTCGATTTCACGTTGCCGCGCGGCGGGATCGTCGGGGTCATCGGACCGAACGGTGCAGGCAAGACCACGTTGTTCCGCATGATCACCGGACAGGAACAGCCCGATGCCGGCGCGCTGCGCGTAGGCGAGACGGTGCAGATCGGTTACGTCGACCAGAGCCGTGACGCGCTCGATTCGAACAAGACCGTTTGGGAGGAGATCTCCGAAGGGCACGACGAGATCCAACTCGGGAAGCGCGAAGTTGCGTCGCGCGCGTACTGCTCGTGGTTCAATTTCAAGGGCCGCGACCAGCAGCGGAAGGTCGGCACGCTCTCGGGCGGCGAGCGCAATCGAGTCCACCTGGCGAAGCTGTTGAAGGGCGGAGGTAATCTACTGCTGCTCGACGAGCCAACCAACGACCTTGACGTCGACACGCTGCGCTCGCTCGAGGATGCACTCGTCGAGTTCGCGGGCTGTGTCGTCGTCATCAGCCACGACCGGTGGTTCCTCGACCGGATTGCGACACACATGCTGGCCTTCGAAGGAGACAGCAGGGTCGTGTGGTTCGAGGGCAACTACCAGGACTACGATGCGGACCGCAAGCGTCGGCTCGGCGCAGAGGCCGACCGGCCGCACCGGATCAAGTACCGAAGGCTGACGAGGTAGTCTTGAGGGGAATCCCGAACCCCGACAAGCGAAGGGGGTAGCGTGCGTCGACCTGGAGTCCTCATTACCGGTGCCAGCGGGGAGATCGGCCACGGCCTGATCGTCCGACTGGCGTCGAACGGTTCGACCCCCATCATCACGCTCGACGTCCGCAACCTCGACCCCGAGCTGGCTCGGATGGTTCACCGTGAAGTCAGCGGGTCCATCACCGATGCCGCCGTTCTCGATCGCATCCTGGCCGAGTTCGACATCGATCGTGTGTACCACCTCGCGGCTTGCCTTTCGACGCGCAGCGAGTTCACGCCGGTTACCGCTCACCAGGTGAATGTCGAGGGCACGATGAACCTGCTCGAGTTCGCCCAGAAGCAGGCGGAATCGCACGGCCGGCCGGTCGTCTTTCTCTACCCCTCGTCGATTGCCGCGTATGGCATGCCCGACCTCGAGACCAAGACCAAGGCCGGCAAGGTCCGGGAAGACGACTACAACACGCCCACGACGATGTACGGGTGCAACAAGCTGTACTGCGAGCAGCTGGGTCGATACTACGCGCGGCACTACAAACAGCTGGCCGCCGAGCCGCAGGCGGGGAAGGTCGACTTCCGCGCGGTGCGCTTCCCGGGATTGATTTCGGCCGTGACCGTGCCCTCGGGCGGCACATCCGACTATGCCCCCGAGATGATCCACGCGGCGGCCAAAGGGGAGTCCTACGCGTGTTTCGTGCGTCCCGACACGCGCATCCCGTTCATGGCCATGCCCGACGGTGTCGAAGTCCTGCTGAAGCTGGCCGAGGCCTCGCGCGAGCAGTTGACCCGCACCGCGTACAACGTGGGCGCCTTCAGCCCGTCAGCCGATGACGTGCGTGAGGTCGTCCTGAAGAACTTCCCCGGCGCGGACATCACATACAAGAACGATCTGAAGCGCCAGGGGATCGTCGATTCGTGGCCGGCCGACGTGGACGACTCGGCCGCCCGTCGCGACTGGGGCTTCGCGCCCGCGTACGACTTCGACCGTGCCTTTGCGGAGTACCTGATCCCGACCATCCGCGGTCGCTATGCCATCTGAGCCCCTGCCAGGCTGAGACAGCCGCCAGTCGATTGCCTGGTTGCGCCGGACATGGCCGTGTTCCCGACCGGGCTCGCCGGCGTTCTGGGCCGCCGCGCCGGGCCAGCGACGGCGAGCGGAGCACTCCCGATTGTCGAAGGACCCGTGGCGATGTCCCGACCCTTGCTTTCCGTTCTGCCGGAAGCGCAGAATCGACCATGGACCTCAAGTCCCTCATCCGCCACGCCCGAGGCGACGAGCCGGCCGACCTCCTCCTCCGCAACGCCCGCGTCGTCAACGTCCTGAGCGGCGAGATCATTCCGACCAGCATCGCCGTCGTCGGTGAGCACATCGCCGGCTTCGGCGACTATGGCGCGAGAGCCGAGATCGACGTCGGGGGCTCGTACGTGACGCCGGGCTTCGTCGACGCGCACGTCCACATCGAGAGTTCACTCGTGCCGCCGTCGGAGTTCGCGCGCGCGGTTGTTCCGCGCGGCACGACCGCCGTCATCACGGATCCCCACGAGATCGCGAACGTCCTCGGCCTCGAAGGCATCCGCTTCATGTTCGAGAGCGCGAAGTACGGCCCGCTCAGCATGTACGTCATGGCATCGTCGTGCGTGCCGGCGACGACGATGGCGACCAGCGGCGCTGTGCTGCACGGGTACGACCTCTTCCCGCTGAAGTCTGACCCCTGGGTCCTGGGGCTGGCCGAGGTGATGAACTTCCCGGGGGTCATCGCGGCCGACACCGGCGTGCTCGAGAAGATCGGCGCGTTCAGGGACAGCGTGATTGATGGTCATTGCCCTGCGCTGACCGGGCGCGACCTGCAGGCGTATGTCGCGGCCGGCGTCCGCTCGGACCACGAGTCGACAACGGCAGGGGAGGCGCTCGAGAAGCTGCGCCTCGGGATGATGGTGTTCATCCGCGAGGGCACGGCGGCACGCGACCTTGAGAAGCTGCTGCCGCTCATCAACCCCGCCACGCATCATCGCATCTGTTTCTGCACGGACGATTGCCAGCCCGCGGACCTGATCGACCGCGGCGGCATCGACTACATCGTACGCACGGCCATCGCGTACGGCGTTGACCCGGTGATCGCGCTGCGCATGGCCTCCTGGAATCCGGCCCAGCACTTCGGCCTGCACAGCAGGGGGGCGCTCACGCCCGGCCGGCGGGCGGACATGGTCGTCTTCGACGATCTTCGTGCGCCGCTGGCCCGCCTCGTGTTCCGAAACGGTCAACTCGTGGCCCGCGATGGGCAGATGGTGGTGCCACCCCGGCCTCCGGCGAGATCGTTGCGCGGCAGCATCAACGTCGCGTGGGACCAGGTCGATCTGCACATCCCAGCCGAGGGTCGGCGCGTTCGCGTGATTGGCGCCCAGCCGAACCAGCTCGTGACGCAGTCGCTCGTCGATGAGCCACTCCGGATCGACGGCACGGCCCTCGCTGACGCATCGACGGACCTGCTCAAACTGGTGGTGATCGAACGGCACATGTCGTCGGGCGGGGTGGGAAAGGGGTTCGTCCGCGGGATGGGACTCAGGATGGGGGCGATGGCGTCCTCGATCGCCCACGACCACCACAACCTCGTCGTCGTCGGCGCCGACAACGCCTCGATGATGACCGCCGCGCGGCGCGTGTCGGCGCTGCACGGCGGCATGGTCGTGGCCATCGGGGAACAGGTCGTCGCGGAGGTTCCGCTCCCGCTCGGTGGCCTCATGAGCCAGGAGCCGGTCGAGACCGTCCGCCAGCAGCTCGACCGGGCCGTGCAGGCTGCCCACGAACTGGGCTCGCCGTTGCACGACCCCTTCATGGCCATGAGTTTCCTCGCGTTGGAGGTCATCCCGGCGCTCAAGTTGACCGACAAGGGGCTGGTGGACGTCTCGCGCTTCGAATTCGTGCCGTTGTGGGTCGACTGACCAAGAAGGGCCTGTCCCGTCGTTGCCGTTTCAGGCACGTCGCGCGACGGTCGCTGTAACCGATCGCCGCGGATGTGAATCCGGGCAGTAGGGAGGCGAACACTCCCGTAACCGGATCGTGGCGCTGGGTCGTCGGACGCCCTCATACATCTACCTGCCAGCCGCCGCGGTTCCAGCTCTCGAGAGGACCGCATGGATCCCCTCTCCCGTCGTCGTTTTCTGCAGATCTCTGCAGCGACCGTTGGTGCATCCGCTGCGGCGGGCGGTGTGGCACAGTTGGTCGGCCAGATTGCCGGCGAAGCGTCCCCGGCGACCGGCGTCCGGACGGTCCCGACCTTCTGCGACATCTGCTTCTGGAAGTGCAGCGCCATTGCCTACGTGCGCGACGGCAAGCTCTGGAAGATCGAAGGCAACCCGGAAGACCCGCTCAGCCGCGGCCGCCTGTGCCCGCGTGGGACCGGCGGCGTCGGCGCCCACTACGACACGGACCGCCTGAAGGCCCCGCTTCTGCGCACGAAGAGCCGCGGCGAGGACGCTTGGGCCCAGGTCACCTGGGACGAAGCCCTGAGCTACGTCGCCGACCGGATGCAGCGGATCAAGCAGCAGTACGGTCCAGAAGCGGTGGCGCTGTTCTCGCATGGTCTCGGCGGCAACTTCCTGAAGCACACGCTCAAGGCCTACGGCTCGCCGAACATCGCCGCGCCGTCCTTCGCCCAGTGCCGCGGCCCGCGCGAGGTGGGGTTCTCCCTGACGTTCGGCGAGGAGGTCGGCTCGCCCGAGCGCACGGACATTCGCCACAGTCAGTGCCTGGTGCTGATCGGCTCCCACCTCGGCGAGAACATGCACAACACACAGGTGCAGGAATTCGGTGAGGCCATCGCGAACGGCGCCAGTATCATCGTCGTCGACCCGCGGTTCTCGGTGGCGGCGGGCAAGGCGAAGTACTACCTGCCGATCAGGCCCGGGACGGACATCGCGCTCCTCCTCGCGTGGATGAACGTGATCGTGTCCGAGGGGCTGTACGACAAGGAGTATGTCGCGCAGTACGGATTCGGGTTCGAGGCGTTTGCTGCGGAGATCTCTCCCTTCACGCCGGAGTGGGCGTTCCCGGAGACTGGCCTTGAACCGGCGCTCATCCGTGACAGCGCCCGGGAGATGGCCAAGCACAAGCCTGCGACACTCGTGCACCCGGGCCGCCACGTGACCTGGTATGGCGACGACTCGCAGCGGTCGCGGGCCATTGCGCTACTGAACGCGCTCATGGGCAGTTGGGGGCGCAAGGGCGGCTTCTACACGCCTGCCAGCATGGACGTGCCCGCCTACCCGTATCCGCCCTATCCGAAGTCCGAGAAGGGGAAGGTCGACAACCCGGGCGGGAAGTACCCCTACGCCCTCGAGACCGTGGCGACCGGCATCCGCGAGGCGACGCTCACCGGCCAGCCGTACCCGATCAAGGGCTGGATGACGTATGCCACGAACCTGATGATGGCCCTGCCGAACGAGGCGGAGACCATCAAGGCCGTCCAGCAGCTCGATTTGATGGTCGTCGTCGATGTGATTCCCGGCGAGATGGCCGGGTGGGCTGACGTGGTTCTCCCGGAATCGGTCTACCTCGAGCGCTACGACGACCTGAACGTCGAGGTCTTTCGGGAGCCATTCGTCGCCTTGCGCCAGCCCGTCGTGCCCTCACCGCACGACCAGAAGGCGAACTGGTGGATTGCCAGGGAACTGGCGACGAAGCTGGGCCTCGAGTCGTTCTATCCCTGGAAGACCATCGAGGAGTATCTGGACTACCGCTTGAGCGCCGCCGGACTGAGTCTCGCGCAGTTGAAGCAGACGGGCATCGTCAAGGGCGCGCCGCAGCCGATCTACTTTGCTGACGGCGTACCGGCCGAGTTCCCAACCGCGTCCGGCAAGATCGAGTTCTACTCGACGGAGCTCCGCGACAAGGGGTTCGATCCCGTGCCGAAGTACCGCAAGCCGGCCGATCCGCCGCCGGGGTACTTCCGCCTGCTGTTCGGACGCGCGCCCGTCCACTCGTTCGGGCGGACCCAGACGAATCCGATCCTCCACGAGATGATGTCGGAGAACGAGGTGTGGGTGAACGCCGACATCGCCGCGCGTCTCGGCCTCGCTGACGACGTGAGGGTGCGGCTCCGGAACCAGGACGGCGCGGTGAGCGGACGCGTGAAGGTGAAGGTCACCGAGCGCATTCGTCCGGACAGCGTCTACATGGTCCACGGCTTCGGTCATTCGGCCGTCAGGTTGAAACGGGCCTTCGGCAAGGGTGCGAGCGACTCGCAGCTGATCACCCGCTACGAAACCGACCCGCTGATGGGCGGCACCGGCATGAATGTCAACTTCGTGACCATCGAGGCGGAGGTCTAGGGCCATGGCGCGCTTCGGAATGGCCATCGACACCCGCACGTGCGTCGGCTGCATGGATTGTGTCGTCGCCTGCAAGACCGAGAATCAGGTGCCAGAGGGCTTCAATCGCGACTGGATCGCGTACGAGGCGGTCGGCAAGTTTCCGACCATCCACATGGAGATCCGATCCGAGCGGTGCAACCACTGCGATAACCCGCCGTGCGTCACCTGCTGCCCGACCGGCGCGAGCCACGTCGAAGAGCTCGGCCAGATCGTGCTCGTCACGCCCAACGCGTGCATCGGCTGCAAGGCGTGCCTCGCGTCGTGCCCGTACGACGCCAGGTTCGTCCATCCCGACGGCTATGCGGACAAGTGCACGTTCTGCGACCACCGGGTGAGGGAAGGGAAGGACCCGGCATGCGTCTCGGTGTGCCCGACGCACTGCTTCACCTTCGGCGACCTCGACGATCCGAACAGCGAAATCAGCCGGACGCTGGTGTCACGTTCCGCCCACCCGCTGCTCGCGGCGGCCGGCACGAAACCGCGCATCTTCTACCTGGACTGAGGAATCCGACATGGCGACGCGAGCGAAGAGCGGCAAGGCCGGCGGGACACCCGCAAGAAGCACCGCGAGCCCGAACTCGCGCGGTGCGAGCCCCTTGAGCCGGGCCGCGCACCGCCAGTTCGCAAACCACGCCGTGAGGGGGCGACACGCCTGGGGATGGGGGTCCCCAGGCCTTGCACTCGGCGATGTCCCGGCAAGGCGTGGTTTGCCGGCCCGCGCGAGCGGGGCCGAGCGGCATGTCCACGCCGGCCGGCACGAAGCCGCGCATCTTCTACCTGGCCTGAGAGGGTGACGATGACGACCGTGAAGGGGCGGATGTCACCGAGCAGGCCCTTGCGCCGAGCCGACGGCGGCAGTCTGCAAAACGCCTCGGAGGACAAGGGGGTCAGCCGGCGCCTTCGTCCGCGGAGCGGCAGCCGGCGTCCAGCGGCCCGTAGCGGGACGGAGAGGCGCTTTGCCGGCGAGCGCGAACGGGCCTGCGAGCGTGACATCCGCCCCTTGACCCTCGCCGTAGCGCAGTCGAGCGGGGCCGAGCGGCGTGTCCACGCCGGCCGCGGCGAACGGGCCTGCGAGCGTGACATCCGCCCCTTGACCCTCGCCGTAGCGCAGTCGAGCGGGGCCGAGCGGCGTGTCCACGCCGGCCGCCGCGAACGGGCCTGCGAGCGTGATATCCGTCCTGTAGCGTCAGCGCTCAGACCTAGCGAGGCTGCGCCTCAGACCGCCGAGGCATCTGGGAGCCGCTCCGCCTCGCTAGGTCACAGTGTTTCGTTGCCCCGCCTACCGCGGGGCGTAGACGTCTTGAAGGCCGATCGGAACCTGACTCATCTGCAACGGATTCTGGCCTTCAAGACGTCTAGCGGAGCACGGTGACCATGCCCGAACTCGACATGACGCGCGCCAACGAAATGGTCGATCCCTACCTCCACGTGTGGGGCTGGGAGATCCCCGTCTACTTGTTCCTCGGCGGCTGGGTCGCCGGCATGATGATCATCACCGGGTACTTCCTCCTCGGTGGCCGGCACACACGGCGCTCGCCTCTCCTGTCGGCTCTTCCGGGCGTCGGGTTGGTTCTGCTCAGCCTGGGCATGCTGGCGCTGTTCCTGGACCTCGAGCACAAGCGGTACGTCTGGCGCCTCTACACGACCTTCGAGTGGACGTCTCCCATGTCCTGGGGCTCGTGGATTCTCCTGATCGTGTATCCGGTCCTCATCCTGACCTGGCTCGTGCGCCCGCCGGTTCTCCTGGAGGACCTCAGTCAGACGGTCGAGCGACTGTCGCTCGCACTCCAGGCCAGACGTCCCGTTGCCCGTGCCCTCGGCATCACTAGCATGGTTGTGGGCATCGCGTTGGGCATTTACACTGGTGTGCTGCTCAGCTCGCTCGGGGCGAGGCCGCTCTGGAACAGCGGCGCCCTTGGCGTGCTGTTCCTGGCGTCCGGCATGTCGGCGGCCGCGGCGTTCGCGCACCTCGTGACGCCGGCGCTCGACGAGCGCGCGCTGATGGTCCGCATCGACAACGTCGTCCTCGCGGCCGAGCTGGGGATCCTCGCGCTCTTCCTGATGGGCTTGCTGGCCGGCAGCGCCCCGCACATCGACGCGGCGACGCTCTTCCTCGGGGGACCATACACCGCGCCATTCTGGGTGCTGGTCGTGGGGCTCGGCATCGTGACCCCGCTCGTCATCCAGATCCTGGCCGCGCGCCACGTGATCCAGCACACACCCATCGCGCCCATCATGGTCATGGCCGGCGGCCTGGCACTGCGGTGGGTCATCGTGTCGGCCGGCCAGTTCTCTCATTGGGCCCACGGCGCCCTGAGGATTCACCAACCATGACCACGACGACTGTCGACGACCTCGGCGTGACGGCGGCGGGCGGCACCAGCGTTCGCGCGGCGCGCCGGCAGGCCTACATGAATCCGTACCTCGCCGGCATCGGCCTGGGCCTGACCCTGCTGGCGGCCTTTGTCATCATGGGACGCGGCCTCGGTGCCTCGGGCGCCTTCAGCGCCGTGATGGCGTGGATCGTCCACATGGTCGCTCCGGCGCACGCCCAGGCGAACGAGTACATCGCCGGCTACATTGGTGATGGATCCGTCAGCCCGCTCAAGTCGTGGCTGCTCTTCGAGGTGGTGGGCGTGTTCGCCGGAGCGCTCTTGTCGGGCCTCCTCGCGCACCGCGTGCGGTGGGAGACCGAACGCGGCCCGCGCGTGCGGGTCGGCCTGCGGATGCTGATGGCCTTCTCGGGCGGCCTGCTCATGGCCTTCGGCGCGGCGTTCGCCCGGGGCTGCACGAGCGGACAGGCACTGACTGGTGGGGCGTTGCTGAATCTGGGCAGCTGGGTCTTCATGCTGATGGTCTTTGCCGGCGGCTACGCCCTGGCGTACTTCGTGAGGTGGCAGTGGCGATGAGCGCACCCTTCTTCAAGTTCGGCCTGTTCGGCGACGAGACGAGCCTGGTCGTCGCCTTCGTCATTGGCATCGCCTTTGGCTTCTTCCTGGAGCGCGCCGGCTTCGGCAGCGCCCGGAAGCTGGTGTCTCAGTTCTACCTGAGCGACATGGCGGTCTTCAAAGTGATGTTCACCGCCATTGTCACCGCCATGCTGGGTGTGACATATCTTGGCTGGATCGGCTTCCTCGACCTCTCGCTGGTGTACCTCGTTCCGACGTACCTGGCTCCGCAGATCGTCGGAGGCCTGGTCCTGGGCTTCGGATTCGTCATCGGCGGATACTGTCCCGGCACGTCTGTCGCCGCGTCCGCGACGGGCAAGCTCGATGGCATCGCGTTCGTAGCGGGTGTGTTCGCCGGGCTGTTCGTGTTCGCGGAGGCGTACCCGTTGCTGAAGGGCTTCTACGAGTCGACGCCGGTCGGGACCGTGACGATGCCTCAAGTGTTCGGACTGCCGTACGGCCTGGTCGTGTTCGCGGTCGTGCTGATGGCTATCGGCGGCTTCTATGGTGCGAGCCTGGTCGAGAAGAAGTTCGCCGCCCCCGCGAAGGAGTAGAAACGTGAAGACGATGTTGTCGCGCCTCGGTCTGAACCAGAAGCTCGCCCTCGCCGCGTTCGTGCTGGGTGTGCTCGCGATCGCCGCCTCCCCGTACCGGGGCACGACGGCGACGATCGACACGAAGGCGCTGGCGCTCGAGGTCGCCACGGAGGCCGACCACGTCGAACCGCTCGACCTGGCGGCATGGGTCATCGCCGGGCGCGCCGACTACCGTCTCGTCGACCTGAGAGGCGAACCCGAGTTCGGGCAGTACCAGATCCCGACCGCCGAGCACTTCCCGCTCGCCACGCTCATGGAGGCCGGGCTCGGGAGGAACGAGAAGATCATCCTGTACTCGGATGGCGGCGTCCATTCGGCGCAGGCGTGGCTTCTGCTCCGCGCGAGCGGATACAAGGCCGCCTATGTGTTAGAGGGCGGCCTCGACGAATGGAAAGAACAGGTGCTCTTCCCAATCCTGGCCGAGCACCCGAACGACTTCCAGCGCGCCCGCGACGAGCGGCTGAAGTCGGTGGCGGCGTTCTTCGGCGGTCAGCCGCGGACGGGCTCGCGTGGCGGACCCGTGGCAATGCCGATGCCGGGTGCGCTCCCGGCACCGAGCGTGGTCGGGCCCGCGAGTCCTGGCGGAGCGAGGCCGGCCGCCAGGAAGAAGAAGGAGGGATGCTAGGTTCCTACTTCTTGTTCATCGCACCGGCAATGGCTCCGGCGATGACGTAGAACACGATGCCCAGGACGACCCAGATCCACGCGAGGCTGTACGGGACGTTCTGGAATATCAGGTGCACGAAGATCCACGCGGGGAAATTCACCAGGACGCCGGCATAGAAGCCCATCGTGGCTCCACCCGCCACGCCAGGCGAGAAACTGCCCGCGACCTTCAGGTAGACCCAGGTGAAGACGAACGCGGCGACGAAGTTGCCGAGGACCATCCAGGCCATGTTCGCGTCCTGCCTGAACGGAGCCTGCGTGTAGTAGCTCGCGAGCAGGGTACCGTGAACAACATAGTCGAACACGTTGGCGACGATGCCGACGACGACGCCGATGGTGAGGAGCTTCTTGAGATTCACTGGAGCCTCCTTCGACACGATTTGGCGTGGTGATCGGCGTGACGCTATACCCGTCCCAGGCGTCTGTCAAGCAGAAGGCTCCCCCGACTCGGCCGATTGTGCCAAGCCGTCCGCCCCGGCCGTGCTCAAGGTAGCCGTGAGCAGGCTGATGCGACGACGCCAGTTTTCCGAATCTACCGCCGGAATCCGCGGCTCGATAGGGGAGGCCGGCTACCCGGACGGGACCGTCGAGCACCCGTGCCGGCCCTTCCATCCCCCCACGGTCCCGATCGTCGCTGCGCAACGAGCCGACGGCGCCGGATTCTGGCAGAATACCGCCCATGACGATGACCCGCATACCGATTCGGCGCGTGGCATACAGGACGGCTGCTGCGCCGGCCCTCGTGGCGCTGGCGGTCTGGGTGGCCGCCTGCAATACCGCGCCGCAGCGCCGCGTCGAGATCATCGACCTTCCTGCCCCGGCCCTGTCGCCGAGCATCGTCCCGAACCCGCCCACGAGCCCCGCGGTAGTGATCCTGCCCCCGGGCTACCGCGACACGACACGCCGGTATCCGGTCGTGTACTACCTCCCCGGGTTCGTGACCGGCGTCACCGACTACGTCGACGGGTCGCTCGGGTTCCGTTTCGACGAGGCCCTCGACGACCTCGTGCGAAGCGGAGCGACCACCGAGATGGTGATCGTCATCGCGAACGGACGAAACGGTCTTGGCGGGTCGTTCTACGTGAACTCGCCCGTCACGGGCCGCGCCGAGGACCATCTCCTGGCCGACGTCGTGCCGCAGATCGAGAGCCGGTATCGCGTCGCGCGCGACCGCGCCGGCCGCGGCATCGCGGGCAACGGGATGGGCGGGTTCGGCGCGCTGAACCTCGCCATGCGCCACCCGGACGTCTTCGGCGCGGTGTTCGCGATGAACGCGGCTCTCTTCGACGAGGGCGGCTTCGACGAGGAGATGCTCTCGGCCCCGCTCGTGAGAGCCTGGTCCCTCCAGCGGGAGCGGATGCGGAGCTGGCCCCGCGACGAGGCGGGCGAACGGCTGGCCGCGTACACGCGCGAGCTGTACTCGGCCAACGGCGGTTTTGCCACGTTTCGGGGCTACGTGCTCGCCTATGCGGCCGCGTTCGCGCCGAATCCCGATGCCGGCCCGCCATTCGCCGACTGGCCCAGCCGGCAGGACGGCGGTGGCGTCACCTTCGACCCAGCCGTCGCGGAACGCTTGCGGCAGGGCATCGGCGGCTGGTCGGAGAAGGCGGTAATGCACCGCGACGGCTGGGTCAGCCTCCGAGGCATCGGCATCGACATCGGGCGCGACGAGGGCAACGCGTGGATTCTCCGGGGCGCCAGACACCTCGGGCAGGCTCTTCACGACGCAGGCATCGACGCCGAGCTGACCGAGCACGACGGCGGAGAGGGCGGCCGTCTCGGCGACCGCATCGGCGGGGTAATGCTGCCTTTCTTCTCGCGAGTGTTCGGAACCGGAATCGAGGCCGGCGCGGCCGGAGCCGCGCCAGGTCAGCCTCAGGAGCCCCACCATGACTGATCGCAGCCTCGGCGTGCCGCCCGTGCCCGCGTCCGTCGCCGTGGCAGCCTTCCTGCTGTTTCTCGTTCCCGGGCTCGTCGGCTACTACGGGCCCTTCATCGACGAGCTGTACTACGTGGCGTGCGCCAGCCATCTAGCCTGGGGATACGTCGATCACCCACCGCTTTCCCCGGCGCTGCTTGCGTTGTCCCGATCGCTACTTGGCGACGGCCTCGTCGCCCTGCGGGTGCCCGCCGCCCTTGCCGGAGCGATGACGGTGCTCCTCGCGGGATTGCTGGCGCGCCGTCTCGGCGCCGGAAAGTCCGGTCAGCTCCTCGCGTCGGCCGCGGTGGCGTTGTCGCCGATCATCCAGCTGATCTTCGGCTTCTACTCGATGAACGCCTTCGAGCTGCTGATGTGGACAGTGATGGCGTGGCTGCTCGTGGAGCTCGCGCTAGGAGCCCACCCCCGCCTCTGGCTGGCGTTCGGCGTGGTCGCGGGCCTCGCCCTCATGAACAAGCACACGGTGGTGCTCTTCGTGTTCGGCCTGGGCGTCGGCATGCTGGCGACCTCGGCCCGTCGCCAGCTGGCCACGGGGTGGCCCTATGCCGGGGCCGCCGTTGCCGGGTTGATCTTCGCGCCGAACCTGATCTGGCAGATGGCGCACGGCTGGCCGTCGCTCGAGTTCTACCGGAACGCCAGCTTCTCCAAGCAAGTGAGCGTGCCGATGCTGCAGGTGCTCGTGCAGCAGATGTTCTTCAACAGCCCCGGCACGCTGCCGATCTGGCTGGCCGGCCTCATCTTCCTGATCGGCGGCCCGCTATCGTCGCGGCTTCGGCACCTGGGCCTGGCCTTTCTGGCCGTCCTCGCCGTGATGGTGGTGGGGCACGAGGGACGGCCCGATCGCATCTCCGGGTTCTACCCGCTGCTCCTCGCGGCGGGCGGCGTTCAGATCGAACGGTTCACAGACGCGGCCGGACGCAGGCGCTGGTGGCGTCCCGCGCTTGGCGTATGGATGACCGCGTGGGGCTTCATCCTGCTGCCCATCACCGTGCCCGTGCTCCCGCCGGCGCAGACGGCCAGGTGGGCGTCTGCGCTCGGCGCGTCACCCCAGCTCGAGCGCGGTGCCGGCAAACGCACCGAATTGCCGCAGTGGTTCGCGGACCGTCTCGGTTGGCAGTTGCTGGTGAACGACGTGGCCGCCGCGCGGGCGCAACTGACCCCCGACGAGCAGTCGCGCGTCGTCTTCTTCGCACCCAGCTACGGCCAGGCGGGCGCCCTCGACTGGCTCGGGGCGAAGCAGGGCCTCCGCCCGGTCTACTCCTCGCACAACACCTATTACCTGTGGGGACCGCCCCGCGACCCGGTCGACGTGGCCATCGTCACGGGCAACGACCCCGACCGCCTCGCCGAACTGTTCGAAGAGGTGCAGCTCGCCGGCATCTACGACTGCGACTTCTGCATGCCGTGGCGCGACCAGATGCCCATCTGGATCGTGCGCCGGGCCCGCGTGCGCATCAGTGACCAGTGGCCCGAGTGGAAGCACTTCGAATAGGCGGAGGGCACTGACTTGCTTCCAGTCGGCACGACGCTCCGCATCAACACGCTTCCTCCACCGTCGTCGGCGTGGCGCCGCGGGGGTTCGGCGGACCGAGCGTGGTCATGGTGCCGACGGTGTTCCTGCCCCTGGGCGTGTACGAACTCGTGTCGAGCGACACGTTCCGTGAGGGCGCCCGGCTGGCCTCGACGATCGCGCGAACACGACGCTTGTGCTCTCTGGCCGGCTGAAACCCCGGCTCGGCTGGGGTCTGGCGATTCAGGACCTCGGCCGATTGTCCCAAGCTGTCCGCCCCGGCCGTGCTCAAGGTAGCCGTGAGCAGGGAGCTGACGCGCAGGGAGTTCGCCTTCCAGATCGGCGCCAACTACTTCTCGACCTTCGGCGTGCGGCCGGCGCGGGGGTGGGCCTTCCTGCCCGAGAAACAAGCGCCCGGTGCCCAGCGCCAGGTCGTGATCCTGAGCCACGAGTACTGGAGGCGGACGGGCGCGGACCCGGCCGTGCTTCACCGAGGCCGAGGAATCGGCCGGCGACGGTCCCTCATGGCGGCCGTCGCGTTGGCGAACCTCCGCCTCAGGCGATCCAGAGATCGGCGAGCGCGAACTCGGTCTCGGCGAACGGCTCGGCGCGCACCCGGTCGTCGCCGATGTAGACGGCGAGCACCACCCAGCGACCCCTTTCAAGGACGAACACCTCGAGCGTTCTCGCCGCGGGATCAATCAGCCAGGCGTGCCCGACCTGTTCCCGGGCGTAGATGGTGAGCTTCCTCGCGCGATCGAGCGGCGCGGTCGACGGCGAGAGCACCTCGCAGACCCAGTCGGGCGAGAGCGCGAAATACGCAACGTCTGGCACGGCTGGCATCCTACTCCGCCGCCAACCCGCGACGTCCGGCACGAGCACGTCAGCGCCCAGGTGTAGTTCGGGCTCGAAGAGGACCACCCAGCCGCCGGGGCCGCCGCGGCCGTAGTGGAACGCTTGGCTGAGCAGGCCGCCGACAAACGTACCGGCAACGGCGTGTGGTGCCGCCGGCCTGGGCGACGCATGCAGTTCGCCGTCGACAATCTCGGCCACCATGTTCGGCGGCAGCCGTTCGAGATCCTCGTACGTCGCCGGACGATCGAACGGGGGAACGCGTGGCACTGGGCGCATTGTACATCGTCGTCATGCACGCGCCGTGCCTGTCGGCGCACGATGACAACACTTCCAGGATCGCGCCACCGAAGGCGTTGCCGACGCAGAATGTGCGACCTCCGGGACGACCGTGCCGGCGCAGAATCTGCCCGCCGCACCGGATGATCGCAGCCTCGGTGGCGTGCTTTCCACGATCTCGAAGGTAAGACCATTCTTCCACGGGGGATACAAGTGGGCTCGTGCTGCGGTTCGAGCGCGAGGCGGGCGCCGTGCGGCGAGTGGTGGTGCAGGCCGGGCGGGTGACCAACCTCGCGTTCGTCAGGCGCGACTGACTGTCCGAGCGTGGTCCGCATGATGTCGCCGAACCTGGCTTCCACGACGATGGCGGGAGGATCGCCGCCTACTTCTTCTCCGGCGGCGAGACGAGAATCGTCGGGTCCTGGCCCTTCTTTAGTTGCGGCACGCCTTCGGTCATCCACAGCGGCGCGGGCGCCCCTTTCAGGTAGTGATCGAAGAACTGCCTCATGCGAATCTGGAAGTCCTTCTGGTTCTCCTTCCTGCCGAGATGATGCGCTTCGTCAGGGTACGACAGCAGGATGACCTGCTTGCCCAGACGCCGCGCCGCCGCGTAGAACTCGAGACCCTGCCCGTAGTCCACCGACCCGTCCGCGGTGCCGTGCAGGATCATAAAGGGCGTCTTGATCTTCGGGGCGTTGTGCACGGGCGACTGACTCTCGTACAGCGCCTTCGCCGACCACGGTGTCGCGCCCGCGCCCATGCGAACCTGTCCCACCTCGGTGATACCCTGCTGCAACGTGCCGGTCGAGCGGTAGAGCGTGCCGACGAAGCTGGTGAGGTTGGTGGGCGGCGCCCCGGTGACGACGGCCGCGAACATGTCGGTCTGGGTGACGATGAACGACGACTGGTAGCCGCCCCAGCTGTGACCCTGCAGGCCGATGCGCGCAGGATCCGCGTAACCCAGCTCGATCACCTTCTTCACCGCGCTCGTCACGCAATCGAGCGCAGACGACCCGGGTCGACCGATGACGTACCGCACATCCGGCTGGAGCACGAGGTAGCCGTTGCTCGCATAGGTGGACATGTGCGGGCGATCGTCATACACGGGGAACGAGAAGTTGTGGTGAGTGCCCGACATCAGCTCGTAGAAATAGACGAGCATCGGGTACTTCTTCCCGGGCTCATAGCCTGCGGGAAGGGTCAGCGTCGCCTGGAGCCTGACGCCGCGACTGTTCTTGAAGTCGACGAGCTTCTTCGTGCCCCAGGCGTAGTCCTTGAACACGTCAGGCATCGCGTCGGTCACCTGCCTGGGCGACGCGAAGCGCTTGTCCGCCACCCAATAGTTCGGATACTCCTTGAACGTCTGCTCGGTGAAGATCACTCGGTCGGCGTTCTTGGCAGCCGCCGGTGTCCCAACGGCCTTGTCGAGCCACAGCAGTGACGAGGGAGACTGCCCGGGTGGGAGTTCAAAGAAGCCGGACTTCTTCGTCCACTCGCCGAGGCCCGACAGGAGCAGCGGTTTCGCGAGATCGATCGGCTCCTGGGGACCGGCGCCGCCCCGGCCGCCCCCGCCTCTGCCTCCTCCGCCCCCACGGCCGCTGAGCTGCACCACGCGATAGCGAACCTCCTGCTTCGCGCCTTCGCCCTTCGTCAGGCACGTGGGCTGCCCGCCCTCGAGCGGCAGCGCCCATACGTCGTACCGGTCGTACACCAGCGCCGACTTCCCGTCGGAGGAGAACCCCGCCAGGCCGTAGATCGGCTGCTCGTAGTCGTGATCGTCCTCGGCGTTGACGAAGCTCCGGCCGGCGTCGATGACGTTCTTCGCGGCCGTGACGAGCTGGCAAGCGTGGACGCGCCCGGCCTTCAGGTAGACGAACCACTTCCCGTCGGGCGACAGCCCCATCGTCCGCGAGAGCCCGCGCTCGATGAGTGTCCGCTCGCCGGTCGTGAGGTTCACGCGATAGAAGTCGGCCTTGGTGGCGCCCCACTCGACCTGCCCGGCATACGGCGTCTCGATGCGGCCGATGGCCCACAGCAGATCATCGGTGGGCGAGATCGTCGTCATCTCGTCGTCGGCAATCTGGCGCAGCGTGCCCGCCGCAACATCGAGCACGGCGGCCTTCGTCGCGCGGCGCAACTGCGCGATCCGGACAATCTGTACGGACTGCGGGTCGTCGTCTTTCCAGTGCCAGACGTCGACGTTGGCCTGCGGATCGGTGGACGCCGGTTTCTCGGTGTCCTGTTCCTTGAGGCCGACGAGCAGGCGGGCGCCGTCGGGGCTCCAGCGCGGAGCCGTGAACTCGCTGATCACCATGTCTTTCGGGAACGCCGCCGCCTTGGCCGGATCGAACGTCGCCGCCTGCATCTGCGGCGCGCCGGCGTTTCGCCATGTGAGGACCACGTGTTCGCGCTGGGCCTTGCCCTTTGGCTTGTCGCCGCGCAGCACCACCAGGTGCGCGCCCTCCTCGCTCCAGGTGAGCTGCGCGTAGTCAGCCACAGCGGCATCCAGGGTCTGCTGTTCGCCGCTCGCAAGCGTCATCAGATACACACCGTTCCCCAGACGCTGGTCGCCGCGGATGGTGTACGCGAGCAGCTTGCCGGCCTCGTCGAAGCCGTAGCTGCCCACCTTGCCGATGTAGCGTTGGGTGCCGGTGGCGAGCTGGCGCATGAGCAGATCCGTGCCGGGGCCCTCGTCTTCGCCGGTTCCCGCGCCGCCTGCCGCTCCACCCCTCCCGCCCCGTCCGCCCGCCCCAGCGGCGGCCGGTGTGGCCTGGCCCGTCCGCGGGCGAATCAGCAGCCACTCGCCATCAGGTGAGAACGCGAAGCTGCCCACCGATGGAAACGGCGTCTTCGTGCCGTTCGAGAGATCGAGCAGTTCGAAGGCGCGCGCCGGCGCGGGCGCCGCTCCTGCGGCTGCACCAGCCGCAGGCGCTGGAGGGGTTGCGCTCCGGCCACCCGCGCCTCCCCGGCCCCGCCCCGTGGCCGCAGGCGGATCGATGAAGTAACCGACCCAGCGCCCGTTCTCCGAGAACGATGCGTTCGAGCCGCGCACCACGTCGTAGACCTTGTCGCTGTCCAGTGACTTGACGAAGAGCGTGGCGTCGTCGTCGTTCGGCGTCACCGTGTAGAGCATCCACTTTCCGTCCGCGGAGATGGATGCGCCGGTGATGCGCTTGAACTTCGCGTAGTCCTCGAGCCCGATCGGTTTGGGCGCCGCAGGCGACGCGGGCTGAGCGCGCATCACGAATGGCGTGACGGCGAGCGACAGGACGACGAGGAGGATGTTGATGACAGTCGTGCGGCGCAGTGAGGTCATGGATGGCTCCGATGTAGCCGGAACGAGGCCCGGACCAGCGAAGGATATCACCCGCCCCAAGTTGCCGCCGAAGGTCGTCCAATTGTCGGGAGCTCGACCAATGTAAAATCGGCTGGCTGCCGAAAGAGTCGGCGCCAGTGCCCGACGCCAGCCGCCTGACGACTCGGCTGATGTAGCATCAGTACCTTCGGAGGAACCCATGCGCCAGGTGTCCATGCCGCTCGTTCTTCTGTGCGTTGCCCTCACCCTTGATGTCTCCCCAGGCCTGGCCCAGACCCCATCCGCCAATGCCGCCGATGTCGCGTCGGTCGACAGCATCATTACCGCGCTGTACGGCGTCATCTCCGGGCCGGCGGGGCAGGCCCGCGACTGGGATCGGTTCCGCAACCTGTTCGCGCCGGGCGCACGACTCATCCCGGCGGCCCCGCGCCGCGACGGCGCGGCCCCGGTGGCCCTCTCGCCAGACGACTACGTGCAGCGCACGAGCGAGAGCTTCATGAAGAATGGGTTCTTCGAGACGGAGATCGCGCGGACCACGGACGGCTTCGGCACCGTGGTGCATGTCTTCAGCACCTACGAATCGCGCCGCACGAAGGACGACCCGAAGCCGTTGGCACGGGGGATCAATTCGATCCAGGTGATGCAGCATGCCGGACGGTGGTGGATCGTGACGGTGATGTGGGACCAGGAGCGCGCCGACAACCCGATCCCGGCCAAGTACCTCGCCAAGCGCTGACCGAGCACTCCCTGACCGAGCACTCCCGCTCTTGACCGGGACTGCTCCCGGAGTGCTCCCGGTCTACCTCCGGTCCACTCCGGGTCCAGACCGGGTCTACTCCCGGTCTGCTCCCGGTGTTGCAGCCAGCGGCAGCGTCAGGGTGAACGCGTTCATACCTGGGCGCTCGGCCTCGAGCACCAGATCACCATGGTGAGCCCGGGCGAGTTCACGCGCCAGGCTCAGCCCGAGCCCCGACCCGCCCGCGCCGCGGCTGCGCGACTGGTCGAGACGATGGAAACGGTCGAAGACGCGCTCGCGCTCGCCGGCCGGGATGGATTCGCCGGCGTTCGCCACGGTGAGACGCGCCACGCCCGCGTCCGCCTCGAGGCTGAGCCGGACGAGCCCACCCTCTGGCGTATACTTCGCGGCGTTCGTCGTCAAGTTGAGGAGTACCTGGTCGAGCAGATCCGGATCCGCCCTCACACTCACGCCAGGCTGGATATCCGACAGCACCCTCGCACCTGGTGCCATCGTCTGCAGGTCCTCAGCGGCTGCGGCGGCGAGCGCACTGAGGTCGGTGCGCTTGAGGTTCAGCGCCAGCCGGCCGGCGTCGGCGCGCGCCAGGAGCAGAAGCTTGTGCACGACGCTCTTGAGGCGCCTGACCTCGTCGAGCAGGCTGACATAGGTCTGCTGCTCGGCCGATCCGGACGCTGCGGCGTGGATGGCGTTGTCCAGTTCGCCCTGGAGCACCGTGAGTGGCGTTTGCAGCTCGTGTGCGGCGTCCGAGCTGAATCGCTCGGCCTGCTGAAAGCTTGCCTGCAGGCGCCCGAGCATCCCATTGAGGACCTCGACGAGGCGCCTGAGCTCGGCATCGGTGGCCACGTCCGGAATCCGGCGGTCGAGATCGCTCGCCGTCAACGTCTGCGCCATGTGGGTGATCTCGGCGACCGGACGCAACGCCCGCGTGCTTAAGAACCATCCGGCGGCGCCGAGCAGCAGCAGCGCGAGGGGCAGGGCCACCAGAAGGGCATTGCGATAGCTCGTCGCATCGCGGGAGAAATCGGCGAGGTTCAGGGCCACGACGAGCGTGACGAGCTCATTGCCCAGAATGCCGACACGCCAGTCGCCAGCCGCCGTCGCCACCGTCTGAAAGGCCGACTCCCGCTGCCGAGGCCTCGGCTCGGGAGCCGGCCCGAACGGATCGGGCGGTCCGACCCGGGGCGGGACATCGCGCACGGCCTGTCGCGCCTCGAGCTCGGAGACATATCCGTCTCGATTGACATCGAAGTCGGAGAACCGGCCGGGAGGGCCGTCGAACTCCAACGGCGAGACCCGGTTGTCGCCGTCGAGGTCGAGTCGGGCGACGAAGTCGTCGCCGCCGCCCGGAGGTGGCCGTGGCCCGAGAGGTGGCTCCAGCAGGGCCAGCGTCGGCAGTGGCAGGCCGGCGATCTCGGCGGGTGCTGCAGGCGACATGAAAAGGAGAGACCCAGCCGAGTCCCGCACGATCACCACCGGCCGCGACGCGCTTTCGTCCCCGTAGATGAACGTGAGAGACTGGTTGAAGGCAGCCCAATGGCCGGGTGGATGCCACCCGTGGAGCTGTCCCTCGGCAATCGCTCTGATCTCGCGATCGACCTTCTCCAAACCCACCCGGTGGGTCACGGCAAGAAACGACACGCCGAACCCTACCAGCACGACGCCGGAGGTGACGAGAGCGAGCAGGGCAATCCGCAGTCGGAACGGCACGTCGGCTGTCTTCGCTCACTCGGGGCGGCGGAACCGATAGCCGACGCCCCTCACGGTTTCAATCAACGAAGGTTCGGACTCGCCGTCGATCTTCAGGCGCAGGCGCCGGACGGTCACATCGACGACGTTGGTCTGTGGATCGAAGCCATAGCCCCACGCATGCTCGAGCATCTGGGTGCGCGTGAACACGCGGCCAGGCGATCGCATCAGCAGTTCGAGCACACCGAACTCGCGGGCGGTGAGCTCGATCGCCCGCCCGCTCCGATTTACCTCGCGCGTGAGCAGGTTGACGGTGAGGTCCCCGGCCTGCCGCACGCTCAGCTGGTCTCCTGACGCGCGCCTGACGACGGCATGGATCCGGGCGATGAGCTCCTCGACGAAGAACGGCTTCGTGAGGTAATCATCCGCGCCCAGATCCAGGCCCTCGACCCGCTCGTGAAGTGCGCTCCGCGCCGTGAGAAGGATGACGGGGACGGTGTTCTTCTCGTGACGCAACGCCCTCAGGATGCTCAGGCCATCCCGGCCCGGGACCATGATGTCGAGCACAACGACATCCGGGGCGGTCGTGGCCGCCAGGCGGTATCCCTCATCCCCGTTCGCGGATGTCTCGACGATGAAGCCCTGCTCCTCAAGCCCCTTGCGGATGAACGAGAGGATCTTCACATCGTCTTCGACGACCAGGACCTTCATGGCTTCGGCACATCATAGTCCCAGCAGGAGACGCCCGGGTCTGATGCTCAGGCTGGGGACCGACCTCAATCCCGTCGACTCGGCGGTCCGCCGGGAGGCACGCACGCAAGCTGCGTCTGGATGACGGCGCACAGCCCGGTGATGCTGCCGCGCGGCGTCGTGAACGTGCAGGGGTCGCCCTGGCGCCTTGCCTGGCAGGCGGCGATGGCCTCCGGAGGAGGTTGCGGTCCTGGGGTTCCACCACCGGGTGGTTGCGGCCCGGGCCCTGTCGGGCCGCCGGGAGGCTGGGGTCCCGGCGAGGATCCACCCGACGGGATCACCACGGCCGGCCGAGTCGATGTGGGATCGCCATCCGGGTCGGGGACGACACCACCCGCACGGACGCAGCGGGCGTAGTTGTAGATGCGGATGGCATCTCCCTGGGGACCGTGTCCCTGGGGCCAGTTGGCCGGATCACCGCTCTTGGGGTCGCTCCGTTGCGCGCCGGCCCCGTGCACTTCGATCCACGCGCCGTTCATGTACCCCATTGCCCGCCCGAAGGCCACGTAGACGCCGTAGGCACCCGTCCCGTTGGAGGCCACGTGCGTCGTGCTGCTCCAGAACCACGGGTAGTCGGCCTGTCCTGCCTCGTTTGCGATGGCCGTCACGCGGAACAAGGGGTCGATCGCAGCTGACCCGGTCGTGTTGGGCGCGCGCGTGTAGTCCACGATGCTCTGGAGCTCCTTGGCGTTAGGCAGCCGCCAATCGTCATACCCAGCGTAGGTCGAACCTTTGCAGTGGGCGAGCGCCTCCTGCCAGGTGAGACCACGACCGCTGTCAGCCTTCGCCCACATCAGATCCGTCGCGCGGTCGGTGATCGTTCCGTTCCCGTTGTCCTCGAAGAGGTTCCGCCCGTAGTCCGGATTGCCGCGCACGTAGCGCACGAACTCTTGCATCGGCTGGCCTTGTGGGCCGCGGTCTCTCGGATACCCCTTGATCCGCCCGTCCGCGAAGTTCACCCCGAACACCGTCGCATCCCCGCCCATCGTCGTCCAGACGTATTCGGTGCTCGACCAGTACTGCGCGTCGATGACGCGCTCGCCGGCACTGGCATCGCCGTACTCGAACTCGAAGTACGCCGCATTGACGAAGGGAATCCCCGTGCAGGTGCCTCCCGACATGCACGGGCTGACGTCCGTCCCGTCGAAGAGGATCAGCGAGTAGAGCTCCTTGATCGTGGGAAGACGCCAGTCGGTGTATCCGCCGAGCGTCAGTGCCGAGGCGCCCTGGACCGCCTGGGCGTAGGTCACCTTCGGACCAATCTCCTGCTGCCACGTCAGGCCGGTGTGAATGTCGAACACGGTGCCGTCGCCGTTGTCGACATAGCTGGCCAGGCGGCCGCGGTACTGGGAATCCTGGCCGTAGAAGGGGGATTCCGGTCCCAGGCAATCGGCGGCGCGGGCATCGCCGTAGCAGGCGCCCTGCCCGGTATCCACGATCGGGTAGGTGAGGGTGTTGCGGCCCTGCGCGCCGACGAGCGCGACAAGTGCCCCGGCGGCCGCGAGGCTGAGGCTCACGCCAACGGTGAGCCGTCTGGGTGCACCGCCTCTGCGCGTCATGTCCAGCTCCTTTCGAGACGGCACGCGGATGCATTCCGGCCGTTCTCTAGAGGTATTGGACCTGGCGCAGATGACAGGCGCAGTGGGGCGTCGATGACAATGCTGTCATCGTCTGCGACAAACCACGGTCGGTGAAGCTGGGGACTGTCTCTGCCACGATTGTCGGCGTGATGCCGGAAGGCTTCGGCTTTCCGGTGAATCAGCGCATCTGGATGCCACTGCGCGTCAGCGGGTTCACCCTCGCGCCGCGCTCGGGTCCGGTGGCATCCGTCTTTGGCCGGCTGGCCCCTGCTGCTCCTGGCCGCAGACGGCATCATGCTGGTCGTCGGCCTCGCGGCGTGCGCGGTACCCCTCAGGCGTGCCCTCCGCGTCGATCCAGTCGAGGCGTTGAGGTCGGAGGGCTGACGGAATGTGTAATAGTCGGCCTGTTGGTGCGTCCAGACTGGTGAGGCGCGAGACGTGACCACCGCCAGCCTGCAGATCGCCCACGAGCTGCCGATTGCCATGACTGCCACCACTGCGCCCGCTGGACTTGCCGAGCTGTACGAACGCCACTACGAAGCCGTCTTCCGCGCGGCCCTGCGCGTGACGGGGAACCCGGCCGACGCCGAGGACGTCCTGCAGACCGTCTTCCTGCGCGTCCTGGCGCACGGGGTGGCCGAGACCGGCCCCCTGCCGGCGGCCTACTTCCGGCGGGCGGCCGTCAACGCGGCCGTCGATCTCCTGCGCCGCCGGGCGGTTCGCGCCGCGTCGGAGTACGACGACGAGTCGCCCCACGCCGCCGTGCCGCCCCCGTCGCTGCTGAAGGAACAGCTCCGGCGCGCCATCGCCACCCTCGATCGCGACGACGCCACCCTGTTCCTGCTGCGGCACGTCGAGGGATTCTCGAACGACGAGCTGGCCGGAATGTTCGAGATCGAGAAGAACAACGTGGCCGTCCGGCTCCATCGGATCCGGCACCGGCTGCAGTCAGAGATGCAGCGATAAGCCCACCGAAGCGCCGGACGTTGCGCCGGGCCGGAGGCGGGCGAGATGAGTTAGAACGTCAGGTCCGCCGACGCTCGCAGGTGGAGGAAGAGCGAAGGCGGGCAGGCGGAGATGGAGCGTTAGCCGCGCCGTAGCTCCCGAGATAGCCCTGGAGCGAGGGCGTGCAGGTGAACATGGGCCGCTAGCCGCGCCGTAGCTCGTGGCTATGGAGCGGAGGCGGGAAGGAGGTCGGCGATGTCTGAAGACCGACTGGAGAAAGCCCTGGAAGCGATGAAGCAGGAGCACGTCGACCCCGCGACGCTCGAATCCGCGCGTGCGCGAGTGTGGGACGCCGCGACGAGCGCAGCCGGTTCCGGCTGCGCCGAGTTCCGGCCGAACTTCCGCGCGTACGTGAGCGGCACGCTCGGAAGCACGAGGCGAGTCCTTCTGGAAGACCATCTCAGCCGCTGCCCCGCGTGCCGCGCCTCGATGGCTGACATGAAGGGCGAACGGCGTGTCATCGCCATGCCACAGCGGCCTTCCGCCCGCTGGGTCCGATGGGGAACGCTGGCCGCGGCAGCCGTACTGGTCCTGTCGGTCCTGTATCTCGGCCGAGGGACCATCGACGCCTGGATGGCTCCGAGTGGTCCGCGAGCCACGGTCGTGTCGGCCACCGGCGGCCTGTACCGCCTGCCCGGCGGAGCGCTCGACGCCGGCGCCGCCATCGGCGAAGGGGAGCTGGTCCGGACGGGCCCTGGAGCTCACGCCGTGCTGCGCCTCGCCGACGGATCGACGGTGGATGTCAACGAGCGGACGGAACTGTTCGTGACGGCCGCCTGGAGCGGCCGGGCGATTCACCTCCAGCGCGGCGACGTCATCGTCCAGGCCGCGAAGCAGCGACGCGGCCACCTGCGCGTCCTGACCCGCGATTCGATCGCCTCGGTGAAGGGCACCGTCTTCGCCGTGTCCGCCGGCATGGGCGGTTCGGTCGTGTCGGTGGTCGAAGGATCCGTGGCGGTGAACCAGCCCGGCACGGAGGTCCTCCTGAGCCCCGGCGAGCAGGCGGCCTCGAACCCGGCGCTGATGACGTCGGTCGAGGAGGCGATTGCCTGGAGTCCCGAGGCGGAGGAGTATCTCGCGCTGCTCGGCTCGTTCGCGAAGATCGAACGCCAACTGGCGGAACTCTCCCCGGGCGAGCTGCGCACCAGTTCCGCGTTGCTGCCGTATCTGCCGACGGGGGCGTTCGTCTACGGCGCCGTTCCCAACCTCGGCGGGAAGATCGGTCAGACCCTGGCCCTGGCCGAGCAGCAGGCGACCGAGAATGCCGCCTTTGCGGCCTGGTGGAAATCCGAGACGGGGTTCGAACTGCGGCAGATCGTCGACCGCATCCAGTCGGTGAGCTCGCTGCTCGGCGACGAGGTCGTCTTCTGTCTCGCCGCTGCGGGGGCCGGTGACGAGCTGCCAGTCGTGATGGCTCGGGTGCAGCCCGGCAGGCAGGCGGAGCTGGCGAGTGCCCTGGAGGGGCTGTTTGCCGGGACGGATGAGCCGGCCCCGGCGTATTCAGTGTCTGGTGAGCTGATGGTTGTGTCGAACTCGCCGGCGCACCTGGCGTGGACGCTCGGCCATCTGGGGCAGGGCACCGGGTCTCCGTTCGCGGCGGCCATCGCCGGCCGGTACCGGCGTGGTGCGGGCTGGCTGATAGGCGTGGACGCGGCCCCGGTGATCGCCATGGCCGAGGGAGACGACGCCCCGCCAGTCGAACTGGCAGCCATGGTCGGGCTGAAGTACCTGTTCCTCGAGCAGCGGGCCCCCGCGGGCGCGGAAGAGAACGAAGTCACGCTGGTGTTCCAGGGCCAGCGAACAGGGATGGCATCCTGGCTGGCTGATGCCGGCTCCGGCGGTGCGGCGGAGTACCTGCCGGCTGATGCCCTGCTCGCCGGATACGTGTCGACGCGTGAGCCCTGGCAGTTGTTCCAGGAATTCACCGCGTTCATGACGAAGGAGAGCGCGTCCTTCGCCGCCGACCGGGCGAAGCTGGATGAGAAGCTCGGCGCGGGTTTCATGGACGGCCTGACCGCGGCGCTGGGGACCGAGGCCGCCTTTGCGCTGACGGGGCTCTCCGTCAATGGTCCGATGTGGGTGGTTGCGGGCTTGGCGAACAACCCGTCGGCCATCGACGGTTCACTGCAGAAGCTGGTCGAGACCTTCAACGCCGAGCTCGGGCCAGACGAGCAAGTCAAGCGGATCGTCATCGGTCAGGAGAACGCGGGCGGCCGGATCTGGGGCACCATGAAGGCCGGGAGCCTTCCAATCGGCATGACCTGGACCTACGATGGGGGATACCTGGTGGCGGCCTCGGATCGCGCGTCCGCAGAACGGGCCATCGCGACCCGGAACGGCGGCGCCCAGCTCGTCTGGTCGCCGGACTTCCTCGGCCAGATCCCGTCGTCTGCCGGGATCCACCCGGCAGCGTTCGCCTGGCTGAACACGAAGGGGGCGCTCGGGTTCTTCTCGGCCTTGTCCCAGAGCGAGGCCATGAAGGAGCTGCTGGCCGGCCGCGACCCGGTGCTCGTGGTGTTCAACGGGTCGGCGGAACAAATTCACGCCGCCAGCCGTACTCGTATTACAGGACTGGTCACGGACGTCATGCTGCTCGAGCGTCTGAGCCAGACGCAGGAAGGGCAGCCGAGCGACGGCGCGCGACAGTAGAAGCGGTTTCACAACCGCGCGGGTGGCACCGGACGGGCGCCCGCCGCGGCGGAAGGCCCTCAGCCGTGATCATGTTTGTGGGCCTGAGCAGCGGTGGGCTGTCCGGTGACAGGACCCGCAGAGGTGTTGAAACCGCCTCTAGGGTGATCAGCGTGCCCCGGAGCGTGCCGGGACACGTTTCTCCGGAGACGCCTTGGACCCGACACCTGTCGTCGAACTCGAGAACCTGACGGTCAGGCTGGGGCGGCGGGAGATCCTGCACGGGATCACCTGCCGCCTCGGCGTGTCCGGCACGGGCAAAGCAGTCGGCCTGCTGGGGCCCAACGGGGCGGGCAAGTCCACGCTGATCCTGACGCTGCTCGGGTTCCTCAAGCCCAGCGCCGGCCGCGCGCGCATCCTCGGCCTCGACTGCCGGCACAGTTCGGGCGAAGCCCGCTCGCGCATCGGCTACATGCCCGAGAACGACGCGTTCATCGGTGACATGACGGCCGTGACCTTCCTGCGCCAGATGGCCGAGCTCTCGGGCCTTCCGCCCGAGGCCGCACTCGAAAAGGCACACGAGGTCCTGTTCCACGTGGGCCTCGGCGAGGCGCGCTACCGGGAGCTGCGCACCTACTCGTACGGGATGAAGCAGATGGCCAAACTCGCCCAGGCCATCGTGCACGGGCCGGAGCTGGTGGTGCTGGACGAGCCGACCAACGGACTCGATCCGGCCGCCCGCCGCCGCATGCTCAGGCTCGTCACCGAGATGAAGCGGGAGCAGGGGATGAACGTGCTCATTTGCTCCCACCTGCTGCGCGACATCGAGCAGGTGTGCGACGAAGCGGTCATCATGAAGGATGGCGCGATCGTCCACCACTGCAACCTCGAGGAGGAGCGGCGGTCGAACAGACACTTCGTCGAACTCGAGGTGAGCGGTGATGACGGCGGCCTGCGCGCGGCGCTGCCGGATATCGGAGCCGAGGGTGTCTCCGAAGGCGGCGGCCGCTGGCGCATCGTCCTGCCGCCCGGAGTCGAGGTGGAAGCGATCTGGGGGCTCCTGGAAGGGCAGAACCTTCTGGTGCGGAAGCTGGCGCATCGGCGGGACACGCTGGAGGAGATCTTCCTGAAGGCGATGGGGCACCTGGCGCACACACCGGGTGAGGCCAACGGATTGAACGGCGGCGCGTCGGCCAGCGTCTGACGATGGTCGGTGTGCGCCGCGGGTCCTGCCCGCGAGCACCGGGCCGGAGATTACACGGGCGGCAGGCTGCTGGCGCAGACAGCGGCGTCTTGGGCCTGCTGAACAGCCGGTGAGTCGTTCACCACGGGCCGTGGGTGACCGCGAACGGGGCCCCCGCCTGCGCCGCAGGGCCGTCAGCCGTGATCAGGTTTGTCGGCCCGAGGACAGGCGGGGTGGTCGCGGGCAGGACCCGCGGCCCGTGAGGCGAGGAAGCTGAATGGCGGTTTACAAACGCGGATACCGGCGGTACCGGGGAGCCCTGACGGGGCGCTTGGCCAGATTCCTGGTGCTGCCCCGCTACGCCTGGCGGCGGCTGTACCAGCAGCGTCTGGTCATCCTGCTGACCGTTGTGGCGTTCGTGTGGCCCGTCGTGTGCGCCGGCTTCATCTACCTTACCAATCGCGTGGAACTCCTGCAGGGGCTCGATGAGGAGTTCCGCCAGTTCATTCAGGTGGACGGGCGCTTTTTCTCCGTCTTCATGTACGTGCAGGCGGGCTTCTCCGTGTTTCTCGCGGCGCTCGCCGGACCCGGCCTCCTCGCGCCCGATCTCGCGAACAACGCGCTGCCGCTGTACTTCAGCCGGCCGCTCACGCGGTGGAGCTACGCGCTGGCCCGCGTGATGGTCCTCTTCGGGATGCTGTCGGTCGTGACATGGGCTCCCGGCCTGCTCCTGTTCGGGCTGCAGGTGGGGCTTGCCGGCGGCTCGTGGTTCTGGGCCAACTGGGCGCTGGGCGCCGGGATGGTCGTCGGGTTCCTGCTGTGGCTGCTCGTCCTGAGCCTGGTGGCGATGGCCAGTTCCGCTTACGTGAAATGGAAGTTCGTGGCGGCGGGCGTGAGCCTCGCGTTCTTCTTCGTTCTGAGCGGCGTTGCCGAGATGATCGACGGCGTCCTCCGGGTGGACTGGGGGCACCTGATCGATCCGGCGTGGACCGTCAACCGGGTGTGGTGCGCGCTGCTCGACGTGCCGCCGCCCGACGGGCCCGGAGCCTGGGCGTCGGCGGTGGCGCTCGCGGCGACGGTCCTGCTGCTCGCCCTCGTGATCGAACGCAAGCTCCGCCCGGTGGAGATCGTGTCATGACCGGACCCGCCTTCGCGGTAGGCTGCGGTGAGGCCCGCCGCAAGGCGGACGCGCAGAAGCCGCCCGCCGTCGTCTTCGACGAGGTGTCGAAGTTCTACGGGGAGGTGCTCGGCGTGAACCGCGTCACGCTGAACATCCCGCCGGGAATCACGAGTCTGGTCGGGCCGAACGGGTCCGGCAAGACCACGCTCATGAACCTGATGACCGGGCTCATCCACCCCGATCACGGCCGCATCCTCATGCGCGGGATCTCGCCGCGCGATCCCGAGGCGCTGATGCGCATCACGGGGTACGCCACGCAGTACGACACCGCGCCGCGCTGGGCGACCGGGTTCACGTTCATCACGACCGGGCTGCTGTTGTACGGCTATGGACGGACGGAGGCTGAAGAGCGGGCGTGGAAGGCGCTCGAGCGTCTCGGGCTGACGGATGCGGCGACCCGCAAGGTCGCGGCGTACTCGAAGGGGATGCGCCAGCGCGTGCGGCTGGCGCAGGCCATCGCGCACGATCCCGATCTGCTCATCCTCGACGAGCCGCTGAACGGCCTGGACCCGCTAGTCCGCGCGGAGACGATCGAGCTGTTCCGCACCTGGGCAGCCGCAGGGAAACACGTCATCATCTCGAGCCACGTCCTCCAGGAGGTGGACCTGATCAGCGACCAGATCGTGCTCATCGCCAACGGGACGATCGTTGCCGAGGGCGCGATCAGGGACGTGCGGGACGAAATCGACGACCATCCGAGCCAGTTCGTCATCCGCTGCCACGACGCGTCCGCCGTGGCCGCGCGGCTGTTCGGTGAGGATCACATCACCGGAATCAGGCTGAACGACGACCAGATGGGCATGCTCGTGCTGACCCGCGATCGACAGCGCTTCGCGCGCGCGCTCGGGCGGATTGCGCTCGACGGACACCGCATCGACGGCGTCGTGCCGGCCGACGAGAACGTGGACGCCCTGTACGAATACCTGATTGGAGGCGAGTAGCGTGGTCCCATCCTTCTCCGCGCGGGCCAGGGCCCTCGACCCCGCTCGGGCCAGGCAGGCGTGGACGATCGCTAGAATCGAGCTGCGCCGCGCCTTCTTCGCGAAGCGCGCGTTCTGGGTCTACGCGCTGGCGCTGCTTCCGGCCGTGATCTTCCTCGCGCACGGAATCGCGATGAAGTACCGGGGCGACCAGCTCGAGCGCCGCGGCGTTACGACTGCGGCCCTGCTGGACAGCATCCGGGAGGGAGAGACGGTCGACGAGGTGACAGGGCGGCTCGGGAAGCCGGCCGAGGAGCGCCGGTCGACCCGGAACCGGCGCGTCCGGCAGCGCACCGAGAACCCGGGGACGACCACGCACGTGATCGCGCCGGCGGTGGCCCGGTTCGTCCGCCTCAACATCACGCGGCCTTCGTACAGCGGGGATCCGACCGCCAGGATCTACGAGTTCGAGATGTACGGACCCGATGGCCGGCGCAACCTCGCGCTCGGCCGTCCCGCGACGGGTAGCGAGCCCTGCAGCCCGGAACAGGGGCCCGAGAAGGCCGTGAACGGCAGCGTGGCGGGAGGACCGGCCGATTCGTGGTGCGCGGAAGGGTGGCGCACGTTTCTGGAGGTGGATCTGGTCGAGGCCCGTCCGCTGGCGCGCTTCGTGGTGAAGCACGCCAGCGCTGGGGGCGAAGACGAGGAGGCCGACACCCGCGACTTCAGCATCCAGGTGAGCGCGGACGGGAAGACCTTCACGACTGTCGAGACCTCGACAGGTGCAGGATTCGTCGAAGAGCGGACCGAGGTTCGCCAGCTCAACTACTTCGACGGGCGGCGCGATGTCAGGCTGCTGTTCATCGACGGCAAGCTGAATCACTGGAACATCAACCGCCTGCTGAACTTCGAAGAGGACCGGCTGATCTTCGCGGGGATCTTCCAGTTCTTCTACCTGCGGCTGGCCATCTTCTTCGGCTGCCTCGGCCTGTTCATGTATCTGTTCCGCGGCGAGATGACGAACCGCACGCTGCACTACTGGCTGCTCGCGCCGGCGCGGCGCGAGGTGCTGCTGGCCGGCAAGTACGCCGCCGGTCTGATTGCGTCAGCGGCGATCTTCGGCGGCGGCGCCCTGATCGCGTTCGCGGCCATGGTCTGGCCGCACGATCCGGTCGAGCTCCAGGTTTACTGGAATGCAGGGGGCATGACCCACGCATTCTGGTACGCGACGGCGGCCGTGCTCGGCTGCGTCGGCTACGGGAGCGTGTTTCTCGCGCTGGGCCTGTACGTGCGTAATCCGATTGTTCCTGCCGCGGTGCTGCTCATCTGGGAGGGCGCGGCCGGCATTCTCCCGCACGTGCTCCAGAAGCTGAGCATTCTGTACTACCTGCAGTCGCTGTGCCCGGTTCCGGCCCTGCCGATGGACGATGACATCCCGACACTGATCCGGCTGCTGATGGCGCCCGCCGCGCCCGCATCCCGTCCCGGCGCGATTCTCGGGCTCCTGCTCGTCACGGCGTTCGTCCTGTGGATCGCCGGCCGCGCCGCTCGGCGCATGCAGATCTCCTACGGCACCGAGACGTAGCCGGGCTGCGCCGCGTCCGAACTCACACCTCCCTGAGCCGCCCTGACACGTACTTGTGCAGCAGGCTGGAGATGAGTGTCTGATAGGGCAGACCCTCCGCGAGCGCCAGCTTCTGGATCGCCTCCAGGTCCTTGCTGGATAGCCGAATGTTCAGCCGCCGGTCCTTGCGGAACGTTGCCGTGGCGTAGCGCGAGTAGCGACCCCGCCCACGCTCACTGCCGCGGGCGGACTTCCACTCGCCTCGCTCGACGGATTCGAGCAGTTCCTTCTCGTCGGCGTCAAGCTTCATCGTCGGACTCCTCGCCCAGGTACCGCTTCGTTGCCTTTCGGCTCGGGATGATGGTCTTCAGGAAGACCGTGTGCTCGTCCTCGACGAACGGGACCACATACACGTAGTCCTCGCGCCTGACCACGAAGATGCGCTGCCCGGCGCAGCGGTCGGGGTTCGGGTGTTCCAGAATGCCGAGCAGGTCGCCACGCTCCACATGGAACACGAGATCCTCAAACCCAATGCCGCGTTCTGTCTGGAGCTTCGCGTTCTTCGCGTCATCGCAGGCGAAGTACTTCACAGGCCAATAGGATATCACAATGTGTGCCTAAGAGGCACACGTTGGCGTCCTGGGGAATCCCTCTCCTCGCTCGTTGGTGCCTGCTGACGCGTGGTTCTACCATTGGCCGTCGTGCGCCCGCGCGACAGCAGCCTCGAGGGGGGATGGATCCCTGAGTCCCGCGAGCCCTCCCGACCGGTCGAGTAAGGCCGCAGCAGGGGCCGGCGAAGGCCGGCGGGGCGCACAGCACTGCTGAGGCTCGCCTGCGTCAGGGAGTCATCCAGTCCTTGATATGCATTGTAGTTCTATGTATACTGCCTCTATGTATGCCCGCACTGGTGCCGGCGGTCCCGCGGTATTGGCGTACCGTCACCCCGGCGACGGTCCCATCGAGCGGCGGAGGCCACGGATCCGATGAGCATCAACAAGGATCTCGTCGCCGCCTCGTCAACGGCCCTGGTGCTCGCCATCCTGGCCGAAGGGGACAGCTACGGCTACGCCATCCTGAGGCGCGTTCGTGAACTCTCAGGTGGTGCCTTGGAATGGACGGACGGCATGCTCTATCCGGTGCTCCATCGCCTGGAGCGCTCCGGCCTCATTGAGTCCCGATGGGCGAATGCCGAGTCGGGCAGGCGGCGGAAGTACTACCGGATCACCGATACCGGACGCGACCAACTGGCGGCCGAACGGCGCCAGTGGAAGACCGTCGACAAGACGCTCGGGAAGATTTGGAGCTGACCCCATGGACCAGAAGCACATAGACACCCCGGCGGTGGGCCCGCTCGAGAAGCAGATCGAGGCATGGCGGGCCCACCTCCGCAAGAGCCAGACCATTACAGGTCGGGACGCGGCGGAGCTGGAAGACCACCTCCGTGAGCAGATCGCGTCGCTCGGCGCCGACGGGCTCTCCGACGACGAAGCCTTCCTGGTGGCCGTCAAGCGGATGGGGGCCATCGACGCTCTGACGCGGGAGTTCGCCCGGGAGCATTCGGACCGTCTCTGGAAACAACTCGTCCTCTCCGGCGATGCGGAGCACGGAGACGCCGAGTCGCCCGCAACCGGATGGTCCAGGAAGATGTGGATCGCCTTCGCCCTGGCCGTGGCCGCTGGTGCGGCGATCAAGATCCCGGCCCTCTTCGGGATCCCCTTCGACCCGGACCAGAGCACGTTCTATCCGCTCAACATCAGCTTCTTCATCCTGCCCTTCATCGCGGCGTACTTCGCGGGGGACCGGCCGCTCCCGCGATCGGGCCGGCTGGGCCTGGCTGTGGCCTTCGTGCTGTCGGCAGCCATCGTGAACGTTTTTCCGTTCGCACCTGCACCGGGCACGAAGGTCTCACACACCCTGCTCCTGACCGTGCTCCACATGCCCATCGCCCTCTGGCTGGCCGTGGGCATCGCCTACGTCGGCGGGCGGTGGCGGGGGAGCGACCGGCGGATGGACTTCGTCCGCTTCACCGGCGAGGTCTTCATCTACTTCGTGCTGATCGGGATGGGCGGGGCCGTGCTCATCGCCATGACCATCGGCATCTTCCAGGCCATCGGCATCGAGATGGAGCCCCTGGTACAAGGCTGGATCCTGCCTTGCGGCATCGCGGGCGCCGCCGTGATCGCCACCTGGCTCGTCGAAGCGAAGCAGAGCGTGATCGAGAACATGGCGCCCGTCCTGACCCGGATCTTCACCCCCCTCTTCGCCCTGCTGCTCCTTGCCTTCATCGTGACGATGGTGTGGACGGGACGGGGCTTCGACGTGAAGCGGGAGATCCTCATCGCCTTCGACCTCCTATTGGTGGTGGTCTTCGGCTTGCTCCTCTACTCGATCTCGGCGCGTGAGTCCCTGGCGCCTCCCGGCCTCGTTGACTGGATCCAACTCACACTGGTCGGCGCGGCGCTGGTGGTGGATGCCCTGGCGCTCTGGGCCATCGGGACCCGCATCTCGGAATTCGGATTCACCCCCAATCGGGTCGCGGCCCTGGGAGAGAACATCGTCCTGTTGGTCAACCTGGCCGGCTCGGCCACCCTCTACGCCGGCTTCATCCGGGGCCGCGTCGCCTTTCCGCGCCTGTGCAACTGGCAGATGTTCTACCTCTACATCTTCGCCGCCTGGGCGGCCGTGGTTGCCTTTCTGTTCCCGCTGCTGTTCGGATTCGCCTGATCGACGGATGGCTGTCTGGCAGGTCTTCGTCAATCCCGAGCCGATCCTGTGTGCCATGCAGGGAGACGAAGACGACGCGGCAGCCGGCGATCCCGTGTAGACTCTCCCCGAGATGCCTGCGCTCTCTGCCTACGCCGGCGTCGCGCGCGCCCCGTTCCTGTTGCTCCCGGTCACACTCGTGGCGGTGGGCGCCGCCGCGGCGGCCTACGATGGCCATGCCAACGCGCTCTCCTCCGGGCTCGCGCTCGTCGGGCTCGTCGCGCTGCACGCGGCCGTCAACGCGTTCAACGAGGCGAGCGACATGAAACGGGGGATCGACCTCGTCACGAAGCGGACGCCCTTCAGCGGCGGCAGCGGGACGCTGCCGTCTGGCGCACTCTCGGCCGGCAGCGCGACCGCCATCGGCGTCGTCGGATCCCTCGTCGGTCTCGCCATCGGCATCTACTTCGGCCTCCGCATCGGATGGTGGCCGCTCGGCCTCATCATGGGCCTGGGCGCACTGTCGGTGCTGATCTACACGGATGTCCTCGCGCGCAGCGGGATTGGAGAGATCTCCGCCGGACTGGGACTGGGATTGCTGCCGGTCGTCGGCACAGCCCTGGTCCAACGCGGAGAGATCGGCCAGGCGGCGTGGGCGGCAGGGGTTCCCGCTTTCTGCATGACGTTCAACCTGCTGTTGCTGAACGAGTTCCCGGACGAGGAGGCGGATCGCCAGGGCGGGCGGCGCAATCTCGTGCTGATGTTCGGGCGCAGGACGGCAGCCATCATCTATGCCATCGTCGCCATCGCGTCCACGCTGTCGATTGTCATAGCCGTCCTGCTGAAGGCCCTCCCGCTGCTCGGGGTCGTGGCCATCCTGCCGTTCCGGTTCTCGGTGCCGGCCGTTCAGTGGGCGTTCACGAAGCCCTTCGAGGATGTGCCGATCCCGGCGCTGGCGGGGAACGTCTTCTGGAATCTGGGTACGAACGTCGTCCTGGCGCTCGCACTGCTCACGGCGGCGTACACGGGCGCCGGTTAGAACCAGCGCGCGTGGGCTCGTGCGTGGTCCTGAGCCAGCGACCACGTCGCAGGAGGGCGATGGCGCTACCTGCCCTGCATCAGATAGTCCACCGCCACTGACGCCATCGCGCGCACGCCGGTGACAAGGGCTCCCTCGTCCGGGTTGAAGCGGGGGGAGTGGTTCGCCGCCTGCGTCGCCAGATCGGCGCCCGCTGGCGCCGTGCCCAGGAAGAAGAACAGGCCCGGCACTTTCCGCTGGTAGATGGCGAAATCCTCGGCCGTCGTTGTGGGCTGGCCGTTCGGGTTGAAACGCGCGCCGGCGACCCGCTGCAGAGACGGCGCCATCTTCTGCGCCAGGTCGGGGTCGTTCCACGTGACCGGGTTGCCGATATCGATCTTCACCTCCGCCGTTGCCCCGGCCGCCGCAGCGATGCTCTGGGCGGTCCGCGCGATGCGCGCGTGGATCTGTTTCTGCATGTCCGCGTCGAAGGTGCGGATCGTGCCGGTCATGGTCACGGTGTCGGGGATGATGTTGAAGCGGTTGCCGCCCTCGAACGTGCCGACGGTGATGATGGCCGGCGCCGTCGTGAGGTCGATCTGACGGGAGATGATCGACTGCAGGGCAAGCACGATCTGCGACGAGACGACGATGGGATCGATGCCGGAGGCGGGCATCGCACCGTGCGTCTGGCGCCCCCGGACCACGATGCTGAAGGTGTCGCTTGCGGCCATGATGCCGCGGGGGCGGAACTCGATGGTGCCCAGAACCTTCGGGAAGACGTGCAGCCCGAAGATGGCGTCGACCTTCGGGTTGTCGAGCGCGCCTTCGCGCACCATGACGCCGGCGCCACCTTCCTCGCCGGCCGGGGCGCCTTCCTCAGCCGGCTGGAAGATGAAGACGACGGTCCCCGGCAGGTCGGCCTTCATGCCCGCGAGGACCTCGGCCGCGCCCATCAGGATCGACATGTGGAAGTCGTGGCCGCAGGCGTGCATCACACCGACGTCACGCCCGTTGTACTCGGTCCTCACAGTGGAGGCGAAGGGGAGACCGGTGTCTTCGACAACGGGCAGCGCGTCCATGTCTGCGCGGAGCGCGACGACCGGCCCTGGCCTGCCGCCGCGCAGCACGCCCACGACACCCGTCCTGGCGATGCCGGTTCTGACCTCGAGACCCAACGACTGAAGGTGCGCGGCCATCTTCTTCGAGGTCTCGAATTCGCGGTTGCCGAGCTCGGGGTGCTGATGGAGGTCCCGGCGCCACGTGACGACCTTCGGCAGCACGGACTCGGCGGCCCTGTCGATGCGCCGATGCAGGGCGTCAAGTGCCGGGACCTGGGCTACGGCCGTGCCCCGCACCGCGAGCAGCAGAGCGGCGAACGTCAGGAAACGAACGATTCGGGTCATGTGGGAGTACTCCTGTCGCCTGTCGCCCAGGGTTGCCTTCGACTTCGCTCAGGCCAGGAAGGCCCTGGGCCTACGTCTGCTCGAATCCCGAATCCCAACTCCCGAATCCCGGCTGGGGCGGGGTTACATCGTGAGCGCCATCACCGCCTTGCACGTGTGCAGGCGGTTCTCGGCCTCGGGAAACACGCGCGACTGCGGGCCGTCGAGCACCTCGTCGGTGACCTCATTGTTCCGGTCGGCGGGCAGGCAGTGCATGTAGATCGCGTGCTTCTTGGCGAGCTTCATGCGCCTTCGATCGCAGATCCAGTCGCGGTGCTTGCGCGAGAGCTTCAGGGCTTCCTCCGGCTTGTGGAAGAGCTCTTCGATGCCCCACGACTTGGCGTAGATGATATCAGCCCCTTCGCACGCCGCGTCCATATCGTGGGTGACCTCGAAGGACGTGCCGTGCTCCTTCGCCATGCGTTGCGCGAACTCCATCGGTGCCCTCATCAGCTTCCATTCGGGCGGATGGGCGAGGACCACGTCGAGGCCGAACCGGGGCATCAGCGTGATGAGACCCTGTGGTACCGACATCGGCTTGGCGTAGCTCGGCGCGTACGCCCAGCTGACAGCGATCTTCCGTCCGCGGAGATTCTTCCCGAACTCCTCACGGATCGTCATCAGATCCGCCAGCGTCTGGAACGGATGGTCGATGTCGCACTGCATGTTGTAGACGGGCACGGTGGCGTGCTCGGCGACCTCGCGCATGTAGGCGTTGCCCTCGCCCGGCACCAGGTCGTGGCGGATGGCGATGGCGTGCCCGTAGCTCGAGAGAATGATGCCCATGTCTCTCGGTGATTCGCCGTGGGCGGCCTGCGAGGTTTCGGCGGAGATGAAATGCGCATGCGCGCCGAGCTGAGTGGCGCCGGCCTCGAACGAGTTTCGCGTGCGCGTCGACTTGTCGAAGAAGAAGAGAAAGACCGTCTTGTCGGGCAGATAGCGTGTCGATCGGCCGTCCTTGAACGCCTTCTTCAGATCGCCGGAGGTCTTGAGCAGCAGCTCGATCTGCGTGTCCGTCCAGTCGCGCGTCTCGATGTAGTCCCTGCCCCGGACGCTTCGGGGCAGCTTCGGCAGTCGTGTCGGCATCGTTGTGAACGCTCGTCGGCGCGGGCCATCGGCCCCGCGCGCAGTCAATCGATAATCTCCCACCGCTTCTGGTACCTGTCGAGCTGCCTGGTCGTATGGGGATCCATCGGATGATCCCGCTCCGGGATCTCCACGTGCTTCGGGTTCCCGCACAATTCTGTCGAGAAGTAACGCTGCCCGGTGTCGCAGATGACCGTGACAATGGTCTTCATCTCCGGGTGTGCCCTCGCGAGCTTGATGGCGCCGGCCACATTGGCACCGGACGAGATTCCGCAGAAGATCCCCTCTTCCTTCGCGAGGCGCCTGGCCATCTCGATCGACTCCTCCGTCGTCGTCGTGACGATGCCGTTGAGGAGGCTGACGTCCAGGTTGCGGGGCACAAAGCCGTCGCCAATGCCTTCGATGCCGTGCGGACCCCATTCGCGCCGGCTGAGCAGCGGGCACTCCGACGGCTCGATGGCGAAGAGCCTGACGCCCTTCCGGTGCCTTCGCAAGACGCGGCCCACGCCGGTCAGGGTGCCGCCGGTGCCCTGGGTCATGATGAAGGCATCGACCTTGCCTCGCGTCTGCTCCCAGATTTCGGGTCCGGTGGCTTTGAGGTGGGCATCGATGTTGTCCGGGTTGTCGAACTGGGCGGGCACGAAGTACTTCTTCGGGTTCTTCCGGCGGATGTCTTCGAGCTTCGCCAGCGCGAGATCGACGTCGCTCTCACCGCCTGGCGTGTAGATCATCTCGGCGCCATAGGCGATGTCGAGCTTCTTCCGTTCCTCGGACATGCCCTCGGGCATCACGATGATGCAGGGGTAGCCCTTGACGGCCGACACGAACGAGCACCCGATGCCGGCGTTGCCGGTGGAGCACTCGAGGATCGTCATGCCCTTCTTGAGGGCGCCACGCTTCTCGGCCCGCGTGAACATGTTCCAGTAGATGCGGTCCTTGAGGCTGCCGGACGGACTGAAATACTCGACCTTGACGAGGACCTTCGCCTTCACGCCTTCGGCGGTTGGAATGCGATTGAGCTGCACCATGGGGGTGCGGCCGATGGCGTCGAAGATCGACGTGTGGAACGTGCGGGCGGCGTGCCATTTCACGGGCATTCGGGTGACTCCGATTGTAGGGACCGGGGACCGGGGGCCCGGGACCCGGGAAGGACTCGCGCCGATCGCGCGAGCTCACTCTCTGCAGCATTCGACCGAGACGCGGGATCCGCAGCGCCCTGCTCTGTCCGACCGGACACCTTCGCCGGCCGGTCTGCTGCGGCGGCACCAGGTCTCCGCAGGATCGCGCGGGCGGTGGGGGATTCCTTCATCGGCAGAGCGTAACGGCGGATGCCGTCGTAACGGTAGAGGGCGGAGGCGACGGCCGGGGCCGTCGGGACGAGGCCGATCTCCCCAACGCCCTTCGCGCCGAACGGGCCTTCGGGATCGCGGGACTCGACGAGGATGACCTTGACGGGCGGCATGTCGCGGGCGCGCAGAATGCCCAGCGAGCGCAGCTTGAACGACTCGGGGACGCCGTCACGCAGGCGCAGTTCCTCTGTCAGCGCGTAGCCCAGACCCATGTGCACCGCGCCCTCGATCTGGCCCTCGACGAGATGCCGGTTGATCACGCGGCCGACATCGTGTGCCGCGACGAACTCCTTCAGGCGGCCCTGCCCGTCGAGGATGCAGACCTGCGTCGCGAAGCCGTAGGTGAGATGCGTGCGTGGCCGCGCGATCTCCTCCTCGAGGGCGGTCGTCCAGTCGACCACGAACTCGCCGGTGTACGTGCGGCCGGCGAGCGCCGCCAGAGTGCAGCCACGGTCGAGATCGGCCTTGAGCTTCGTCCCAGCGGCCATCACCGCGCGGCCGCCCAGCACGGTGGCGCGCGAGGCAGTCGTCATGCCGCAGGGCGTGGGGAAGCGCGTCGAGACGTCCACGCGCATGAGTCGCGGATCCAGGCCGGTGACGTCGCTCAGGCACTGGATCATCGCCGTGTGGAATCCCTGGCCCATTTCGGTGAAGCCGCTGTGGATCTCGACCCGGCCGTCCGTCGTCACCACCACGACCGCCTGGCCGGCCTCCGGCACGCCGTTGCCGATGCCGACGTTCTTGATGCCGCATGCAACGCCGGCGAAGGGTGACGAGTAGTATGCGTCCTTGACCGCAAGGAGCGTGTCTTTCACTCCGACGGCGTGTTCGAAGATCTGACCCGTACAGAACGTATCGCCTACATCAACGGCATTCCGCCACCGCATCTCCCAGCCGTCGATTCCGGCCTTCTCGGCGAGGATGTCGAGCATACCCTCGATGGCGAAGGCCGCCTGATTGGCGCCGAACCCCCGCATGGCGCCGCACGGAGGGTTGTTCGTGTAGACGGCCAGGGCCTCGACATCAACGGCGGGCACACGGTAGGGACCGCATGCGTGGCCGGCGGCGCGTTCGAGGACCTTGCCGCCGACTGACGCAAACGCGCCCGTGTCGCCGATAAGGCGGGCCCTCACCGCGGTCAACCGGCCCTCGGCGTCGCAGCCGACAGTGTAGGTCAACGTGATCGGATGACGTTTCGGATGGAGCCGGATGCTCTCGTCGCGCGAGAGGGTTGCCTTGACGGGCCGTCCGGTCAGCAACGCCATCAGGGCGACCTGCGCCTGGATGCTGAGGTCCTCCTTCCCGCCAAACGCACCGCCATTCGAGACGAGTTCGACCGAGACCTGCTCCTCGGCGAGACCGAGGGCGGACGCAATCTGACGCCTGTCATCGAAGACGCCTTGGCCTTGGGAGAACACGTGCACCAAGACGGGATTCGGGATTCGGGATTCGGGACTCGGGATCGCGTCGCGCTGATCGCGCGACACATCCTGCTTCAATACAGGCCCGGAGACTCGGGAGGGATCCGCATTCGGGATCGCGTCGCGCTGATCGCGCGACACATCCTGCTTCAATACAGGCCCGGAGACTCGGGAGGGATCCGCTTCGGTGAGACGTGACGCCGGCAGCCACGCATTCGGCCCCGAATGGGGTACGGCCAGGCAGGATTCCGGTTCAAGGAATGCGTGCTCGATCGGTTGCGTACGGAACGTGCGGGTCTCGACAAGCGTCGATGTCCCCAGCGCGGCCCCGGCGTCGCCCCGGACGACGACCGAACGCGAGAGCAGATTGTCGCGATCGGGGTGGACGCGCGGGGCATCGGGCCGAAGAGCCTCCTCTGGAGAGAACACTCCGGGCAGTGTATCGAACTCGACGCGAATGTGGGGGATGGCTTCCCGCGCGTGCTTCTCGGTGTCGGCGACCACCGCCGCGAGGATGTCGCCGATGCAGTGCGTCGTCTCGCCCGCAGCCACGAAGAGCGGCCAGTCTCTGTCGATAAGGCCCTGATAACGTTGCCCCGGCACGTCAGCTGCGGTCAGCACTCGGACGACGCCTGGCTGGTGGACGGCGGCCGTGATGTCGATGTGCGCTATCCGGATGCGCGGATGCGGCGAAAAGAGGAACGCGCCGCGCAACATGCCTGGCACCGACATGTCATCGACGTACCGACGCTCGCCGAGCGCGAAGGCTTCGACATCCTGCCGCGGAAGGCTCGAGCCGATCTTGCCCGAGTAGTCCGGCGCGGGCAGCGGCTCTCCCTGCAGTGCCCGGGCGGCCAGATCGATGGCGTCGATGATCTTCACGTAGCCCGTGCAGCGACAGATGTGGTTGTTGAGTGACTCGGCAATCTGCTGCCGGGATGGCCTTGGATTGCGGTCGATGAGGTGCTTGGCGGCGACCACGATCCCGGGGATGCAGAAACCGCATTGCAGGCCGCCGGCCACCGAGAAGGCACGGGCGAAGATGTCGCGCTCGCGACCTTCCAGCCCCTCCAGCGTGACGACGCTGCCGCCTTCCGCCCGGCGAGCCGGCACCACGCACGACGACAGCGCCCGGCCGTTCACCAGCACCGTGCAGCACCCGCACGATCCCTGCGGGGCGCACCCGTTCTTGGGTGAGATGAGCCCGGCCTGCTCGCGCAGGACGTCCATCAGGGACATCCCCGGCTCGACCGCCGCGGTGAGGGGGCGGCCGTTGAGGGTGAAGGAGACGGTGTGTTTGGACGTTGTCTCTGCCACAGAGGCCCCGGAAGGGTGCGTTTCCGCAGTCTACCCGGTCTGGCCTCCGGATGCGAATGGGCGTCTGCGGCCTGGGACGGCGCTCCGCGTGTCACCGCGGCGTAACGGTTACAAAGGCGACCCGCAGGAGTCCCCTTGCCACACTGGCGTGGTCGAACGGGCTTTCCGTCCTGGCCGCGTTGTTCCGCCCCGGTTTTCCTCGGGAGTGATCTGCCTCGTGCCGTTCCGCGTGGTGTTCCGCTCGTGCTGTGTGATGGCCGCCTTGGTGGGTCTGGGGGGGCCGGTCTGGGCGCAGAACGGGACAGAAGTCCCGAACGGTTTCGAGGGGCCGATGCCGGTCCCTCCGGCCACCGTGGCAAGGGATGCTGAAGGACGCGTCACCGTGCGAGCCGTCCGGATCGAGACGCCGCTGACCGTAGACGGCAGCGAACGAGCCTTGGAGGACGGTCTTGCGTTCGCGATGCAGGACGGATACGCCGGGTCTGGATGGCGATGCGACGAGCTACCGCGGCTCGCTCGAATACGAAGGCGACCGCTACGGGCTGCGCCTCGAGCAGCTGCACGTGGGGCTGGGTTTCAACCCGGAGATCGGGTTCGTGCGCCGGGAGGACATCGATCGTTCCTACGCACAGGCTCGCTTCAGCCCGCGGCCAGGAGGACCGTCACCCATCCGCAAGTATCAGTTCGAAGCGTCGGCCGACTACTTCGAGAGCACGGCTGGCGAGGTGGAGACGCGCGAGTTCCAGGGGCAGTTCGGGCTCGATTTCAACAACGGCGACGAATGGCGCGTCGAAGTGACGAGCAGCTACGAGTACCTGGACGAGCCGTTCGAAATCACCGATGGGGCCTTCATCCCCGTCGGCGGTTACCACTTCACCGACGTGCGAACCTCGTGGCGCCTCGGCCCGCCGCGCAGGTTCACCGGCCACGTATCGGCCGGGCACGGGCAGTTCGACGACGGGACCCGCACGCAGGCCTCGTTCCGCGGGCGCGTTGATGTGACCTCGAGCCTCGCCGTTGAGCCGGGGCTGTCGGTGAACTGGATCGACCTGCCGGTGCTGCCTATCGCGACGACCTGGTGTCGGTTCGCGTCAACTATTCGATCTCGCCCCGCACGATCGTGAGCGGCCCGGTGCAGTACAGTTCTGGCGCCGAGGCCATCTCGTCGAGCATCCGCTTCCGCTGGGAGTACACGCCCGGAAGCGATCTGTTCGTGGTGTACAGCGAGGGGCGCGACACGTCCCTGCCGCACGAGCGGGCCCGCCTCGCGAACCGCAGCATCGCCCTCAAGTTCACCAAGCTGTTCCGCTTCTAGGGGTCCCGACCCCTCTAGAAGCGGAAGCGGTCCTTCAGGCTCTCGACTCTGCTCGGGTTCAGCCCGGGCACCTGCTTGAGCTGGTCGAGCGACGCGATGCCGCCTTCGTGATCGCGGAACTCGATGACGGCTGCGGCCTCCGTCGGCGTGAGGCCGGCGATCTCCTGCAGCTGGGCGACCGTGGCTGTCGCGATCTCGACCTGCCCGAACCGCACCGCCAGGTACCCGACTGTCCTCGTGATGTCGTCTCTGGTTCCCGGCGCGCCGATCCCGGCCATGTTTTCGACAACAGCCTGCCACTCCTGCTGCGTGTGACGCCGGCCAATCGCCGTCTTCAATCCATGGCATCCGCTGCACATCTTGAGGAGAGACTTGCGGCCAGGTCCCTCGGGCAGGGCCGTCTGGCCTCCAGGCCCGGACAACGGTGACGGAGCCTCGGAGACGACGAGGGGCGGCTTGCCGTGGGGCAGGGCGAACGCCACGATCTTGGTCCCCCTCGGTGATTGGAGGAAGCTGCCGCCGCCGGCCGCCACGACGACGTACTGGCGGTCGTCCTTGCCCATGAACGTCATCGGGACCGAGTGCGCGCTGGCCTCGAGCTGGGTCTCCCACAGCTGGCGGCCCGTGCTCGTGTCGAAGGCGCGAAAGTACCCGTCGGTCGTTGCGCCGACGAAGATCAGCCCGCTGGCGGTGAGGATCGGCCCGCCCATATTCAGTGCGCCGGTGCCGGTGATGCCCTTGGCCTTCAGGTCGGCCACGTAGCCGAACGGCACGTGCCAGGCGATATCGCCGGTGTTCACGTCGACGGCAATCAACTCGCCGAAGGGCGGCGCCGAGCAGGGGATCTTGTTCTCTGGGTTCCAGAATCTGCCCACGACGCCGCCCCAGGGCGACGTGCGGCCGTACGTCTTCTCCTTGGTCTGCGGGTCGATCTTCTCGACCATCCGGCCCACCTGGCCGATGTTCATCACGTTGGTAATGGCCAGTCCCCGCGTGTGATCGAAGGCGATGCCGTTCCAGTTGCCGCCCCCGAGCGTGCTCGGGAACGTGAGCATCGTCCCCTCGAGGCCCGGCGGAGTGAAGATGCCCTGCGTGTACATGTTGTGCTTCGCAAACAGGTCGCGGCAGTACGCCTCGTGATCCGGCGTCAGCGTGTAGAAGTCCTTCCCCGGGTCGAAGGCCGTGCGCCCGAGCGGCGGGGGCTTGAGCGGGAAGGGCTGCGTCGGCCACGACTTCTCGCCCGGCACGGTGCTCTGCGGCACCGGCCGCTCTTCCATGCCGAACAGCGGCTCGCCCGTCACCCGGTCGAAGATGAACAGCGTCGTCATCTTCGTGATCACCGCAACGGCCGGGATCGTGCGGCCGTCGCGCTGCACGTCGATGAGCGTGGGCGCCGCGGGCAGGTCGAAGTCCCAGAGGTCGTGGTGGACGAGTTGCTGGTACCACTTCATCTTGCCCGTCGCCGCCTCGAGGGCGACCAGCGAATTGCCGTAGAGATTGGCGCCGTGCCGGTCGCCGCCGTAGTAGTCGGACGTGGGCGAGCCGAGCGGGACGAACACCATGCCGCGCTCGACGTCCACCGTGAAGAACGCCCACATGTTGGTGCCGGAGCGGTTCTTCCAGCTGTCGCCTTCCCACGTCTCGACGCCGGGCTCTCCCGCGCGGGGCACGGTGTGGAACGACCACAGCAGCCGTCCCGTGCGGGCGTCCCACCCGCGGATGTCGCCATAGAGGCCGAAGCTCGGCGCCTGCTCGCCGTTGTTGCCGCCCGTGATGACGACGTCCTTGAAGATCGACGGCGGCGAGACCAGGCTGAAGTTCCCTTCGACATCACCTCTGATGCCCTGTTTCAGATCGACGGAGCCGTCCTCGCCAAAGCCCTCCACCGGAAGTCCAGACGAGGCGTCGAGCGCAATCATCCGGCTGCCGGCGCCGGTGAAGATACGGGCCGACGTGTCCTTGTTGCCCGGCCAGTAGGCGACGCCGCGCCGCGAGACCACAGCCGGTGCGTCGAACCGCCAGACGACGCGGGCCGTTTCGGGCTCGAGAGCGAACACGGTCGAGCCCACGCCCACGTACATCAGGCCACCGACCACCAGCGGGGTCACCTGCAGGTTCTGGACCCCGGTGTCGAACACCCAGGCCGGCTGAAGCGTGGAAACGTTGGCCGGGGTGATCTGCGTGAGGGGTGAGAACCGCCGCCCACCGGGATCGTGATCCCGGGTCGGCCAGTCACTCGCGTCGGCCGCGACGAGGACGGGGGCGAGCGTGGCCGCCAGGAGCCACACGTGGGCTGGCCTGAGTCTCATGGGGGTCTCCTCCGGGTCCAGACATTGTCCCACACCGGCCGCGGCTCCAGCGGAGACGCAGCTAGGCCGGACGTGTGATGTCGTCACGTGCCCGCTGTCACGAGCGTATCCCCCGGGGCGTGGCGTCCGCCGCCCTGATACCGTGCGGCTACCGTTACAGGGTTCACATGGCGTCCGCAGGCGTCATGATGCCACCCGTAGGCCAGTCCCCCGACGCGAGGTGGAGATGATGGATCGTCCTGACGTCCGCGAAGGAACAGCCGGACGCGTGCGGATGCGAACACTGCCGGCGCTGGTCCTGTCAGCGCTGGTTGCGGCGGGCGCGTGCTCGCGGCCCGTCGACCCCGGCGTGCCTCCCCGGGATCCGGTGGCCGTCGACAGCGGGCTCCTGGCCGGCAGGGTCCTGCCGTCGGGCGTGCACGCCTATCTCGGCGTCCCTTACGCCGAGCCGCCGGTGCGGGACCTGCGATGGAAGGAGCCGCAGCCCATCACGCCCTGGAACGGCGTCTACCATGCCGACCGCAAGCCACCGATGTGCGTGCAGCGGATGCGCGCCCACGACATCAATCACTACTTCGGCGAAGAGGCTCCTTGCGAGGACTGCCTGTACCTGAACCTCTGGGTGCCGCCCACGGCCACGGAGGGCCAGAAGCTGCCGGTGCTGGTGTTCATCTACGGCGGCGGCTACACACAGGGAACCATCAACCTGGCGAACTACAGCGGCGAGCACCTGGCCAGGAAGGGCGTACTCTACGCGGCCATCGCCTATCGCGTGGGAGCGCTCGGGTTCATGGCCCATCCTGAGCTCAGCGCGGAGAGCCCGCGGGGCACCTCGGGCAACTGGGGACTGCTCGACCAGGTCGCGGCCCTGCAGTGGATCCAGCGGAACATCGGGAAGTTCGGGGGCGATCCGGGCAACGTCACCATCATGGGGCAGTCCGCCGGCGCCGCGTCGGTCTCGTTCCTCCAGTCCAGCCCGCTCGCGCAGGGGCTCTTCCACCGCGTGTTCGGCATGAGCGCCAACGCGATCGTCAGCGGCCCCGGTCGGACATCGGTCAAGGAGGACGCCGAGCAGGCGGGCGTGCAGTTCCAGGCGGCGCTGAAGGCCGAGTCGATTCACGCGATGCGCCAGCTGCCGGGAGACGTCATCCTCGCGGCCCAGCACACGGAGGGCGCTCCTCGCTTCCAGCCGGTCGTGGACGGGTACTTCCTCCCGGCCATGCCGAAGCAGATCTTCGACGAGGGGCGGCAGAACGACGTGCCGGCGATGCTGGGCTTCATGCGGGATGAGTCGTTTCGAGGCCCGCTTCGGGCCGCGAAGACCGTCAGGGACTACCAGGAGGCCGCCCGCCAGCTGTACGGCGACCGCGCCAGCGAGTTCCTGGCCCTCTATCCCGCGGCGACCGATGCGGACGTGCCCGAGGCGGCGGCCGCGGCCGCCCGCGAAGGCGGGATGCAGACCACCATGCGTGCGTGGGCGCTGGCTCAGAGCCGGACGGGGAAGGCCCCCGTGTTCGTGAACATGTTCTCTCGCGTGCACCCGTACGTGGAGGGCGTCGTCTTCAGCGACCACGATCCGGCGACGGTGGGGGCGTACCACACGGGCGAAGTGCCCTACTGGTTCCAGACCCAGGATGCCTACAACATGTTCCGGCCGACCCGGAACTGGACGCCGTACGACCGCGAGCTGGCGGAGAAGCTGTCGGATGCCCTGATTGCATTCGCCAGGACGGGCGACCCGAACACCTCCGCCATCACCTGGCCGCGCTACGATCCGGACAACGAGCAGATGATGGAGTTCGGCGACGCGATTCGCGTCGTGCAGATGGAGAGCAAGAGGCTGGACTTCTTCCTGGCGCGGTAGGCGGCTCCGGTACCCGCGCGTTCAGACGGCCGGCCATGGACCCGCGGGCTGAAGCCCGCGGGCTACGAGTCGTTACCGGAACGCGAAGCGGACGCCGAGCCGGGCGGATCGTGGCCAGCCGACCGTTCTGACGGGCGTCCGGCCGACATCGTACTCGACATCGAAGAGGTTCTCGACGGCGCCGAACACGTGCCACGCCTTCGACAGGTTGCGGCTCACCAGCACGTCGACGGTTCCGTAGGGACGGAGCTCGAGCATGTTCTGATCGTCGTCGAACTGCGCGCCCCAGGCTCTGAGGTTCAGGACGACGGTGGCCAGCCTGGGTTCCGTCCAGGTGAGCGACGCGCCCAGTTGGACGCGGGGAACCTGCGGAAGGCGGTTCCCCTCGATGTCCGGCTGCGCGGGGCTCTGCACGAAGTGCGATGCGGTCAGGACGGCCGTTCCCGACACGGACAGGGAAGGCGTCACGCGAGCCTCGATTTCGGCCTCCACGCCGGCCACCCTGACGGTATCGGTGTTCTGGCGCTGGCGAAGCACCTGGGTCGGCGTCGTCAGGATGGTGACGTTGGTCACGGCATCGGTGAGGCGGCTGTAGAACGCGCTGATGCGGGCCGACGTCCTTTCGGTTCCCAGCAGCACGCCGCCTTCCACGCCGGTGAGGCGCTCGGGCTCCAGACGAGGATTCGCGTTCGTGACGACGTTGCCGACACGAAACCCCCGGTAGAGCTCGTTCAATGTCGGCGTCCGCGACGCCTGGTAGAAGGCGATGTGCGTCGCCAGCCCGCGGCTAGCACGCCACACCGCCGACACGCGCGGGCTCACGGTCGTGAGCCGGTGCACACCTGAGGCCTCGTCTTTCGGCGTGGTTCTCCACACGTCCGTCCGAAGGCCCGCGTCCACCGACAGGCTGTCCGACAGCGACAGGCTCACCCTGGCGAACAGCGCGCCCGCGGCCTCGGTTCCGCCGGTCTCGGTCGGGGCGAGAGGGGCTCCTGCCAGGGAGTACCGGGTCTCGCGCAACGTGGCCTCAACACGACGGGCATCGGCGCCGAAGAGCAGGGTGTGGCGGCCGAGCGAACGGGCCCACGTCCCGGACGAGATGACGAAGCTTGTCGGAATCCGCTGCTCGCTCGTCTGCCGTTCAGTGGTCCGCGATGCGTTCACGGCGGAGAAGGTCTGGAAGTAGGTTTGGGTGCCCGCCGCGATCTGGACGCTCCAGAGCCCGCCGCCGCCGGGGCCGGCCACGGACCCTGCGATCTGCCGCCACGTCGTGTCGTTCACCTGTACCGGAGTCCCATTGCCTCGCCGTTCGACCTGGGCGCTTCCCGTGACGCCAGCCCGCCACGCGGACGCGTTGAACGTGACCGAGGCGAACCCCGTCCGATACCGGCTGTAAGCCGGGACGTCCACGGGGCCCCGCTCGTCGGCCGCCACGATGGGGACGCCGTCCGTGCCCTGCCACTCGCCGGCGCCGGAGAACGTCCAGTCAGAGGTCGCCACACCGGCGTAGGCGGATCCGCGAAGGGTGCCGTGCGACCCGCCGTCGAGGGCGGCCCGGACGCGGCTGCGCCCCGGCGGGAACGCCAGGATCTGGATCACGCCGCCCAGCGCATCGGCGCCGTACAGGTCGCCTGACGCGCCGCGGACCACCTCGACGCGGTCGATCGCCGCCGCCGGCACGCGGTTCCAGTACACCCACGATCCGAATGGGTCGTTGAGCGGGACACCGTCGGCCAGCACGAGCGTCCGGCTCGCCCCGGAGCCGGAGACGCCCCGCAGCGTGACCCCCTGCGTCGTAGGGTTGGCGACGCGCGATGACGAGCGCCTGAAGAGGCTGAAGCCCGGTGTTCCACGCAGCGCGTCATCGAGCGCGCCTGACGGCGACGTGGCCAACTCGGCGGAGGTCACCGTAGAAACGGCCGCCGGGCTCGCCAGGCCTGGGGCGCCACGCGTGGCCGTGACCGACACCGTTTCCGTGAACGGGGCAGGGCGGAGCACGAACTGGAGCGGGCGGTCGCCCGCGGATCCTGCCTCGACGGTCAATGACGCGTCTGCGAAGCCCGAAGCCGTGACGCGGATGGAGACGGTTCCTGCAGGCGGGCTCGCGATCTCGAAGCACCCGCTGCCATCGGACTCGAGGATGACCGAGTCGGCCGAGCCCGTGTCGACGACCCCGACCGCCCCACGAACCGGGGCACCAGCCGTGTCCGTGACGCGTCCCGTGATCGGCCGTGCGGGCGTCTGTGCAGACACGCTGGAAGGCGCCAGGCACGCGCCGGCAAGCGCTGCGACGAGGAGGAAACCGCCCGCCGCGCCTGGGACACCCGGGCGCGGCAGGCGACGGGGCGTTCCTTCCATCGACTACTTCTTCGGTCGCGGCCGCGGGGTGGCGTCGCCGTCGACGAGCCCCAGCGCCCAGCGGATGGCTTCGAAGTACATCCGCTGCACGGCCGGATGGTCCCAGGCCTCCGGCCCGTGTCCCAGGCCCGAATAGAAGACGCGGCCCTTGCCCCACGTCTTCGCCCACGCGATCGGGAAGTCGCCATCCGTACGATGGACGAGCGGACGCGTGAGATCGATCTTCGTTTCGTCGAGGCGGGCGACGACGCGGATGTCGTCGCGCGAGAACCCCTTGTACTGATAGAACTCGTCCTTGAGCAGGATGCCGCTCGGGAACCCTGTCATAGCGGGGAAGTCGGGGTCTTCGACGATGACCGGCAGTTCCGTGATGCCCCAGGGATGCTCGTCGAAGCGCCCGCCCAGCATCGCGCCGAACTCGGGCCACGTGAAGAATGCCGCCGCCCCCGAATGGGCGATGACGAACCCCTTGCCGTCCTCCTTGATGAACGACATCAGGTCGGCCTTCTGTTCCGGTGTCAGGTCGATCTCCCTGACCCCGAAGAAGAAGATGGCATCGAAGTAGTTGAGGTTCCGCGCGATGAAATCCTCACCCGTGGCGATGCCCGTTCCCGGCGGGAACTCGATCGGCTTCTTGGTGATAGGTTGCGAGTCGGTGCGAATGAAGGTCTCGTAGACGCCCGACTCGTAGCCCAGGCGCTCGACGACGGAGAGCGCATGCGAGATCGAGTCGTGCTGGTAGCCCATGCGTACGTCGGCCCAGGCGAGGACGCGCTTCTGGAACGCCTTCGGCTCCTGGGGCCGCGCTTCGGGCGCGTGCGAGACCACGAGCAGGACCACCGCCGCGATGGCGATGGCAGTGATACTAAGACCGGTCAGTCGTCGGCCGCGGTAACCAATCCTCATCGTCATGCAGGCACCTTCTGGCTAAGGGGTCTTCGCAGCCGGCATCGGCCGCGGTGTGACGTCGGCGTCGACCATGCCGAGCGCCCACCTGATCGCCTCGAGGTACATGTGCCTTACGTCCACGCGGTCCCACGAGGCCTCGTCGTGTCCGAAGCCCCCGACGAAGACACGGCCCTTGCCGAACATCCGCGCCCACGCCTGCGGCATGTCGTTCGCGCCCCGGTGCACGTTGGGGTTCTTCATGTCGAACCCGCTCGTGTCGAGGTTGAGCAGCACCCGTGACTCGTTCCACGAGAAGTCCTTGACCTGGATGAACTCGTCGCGGAACGTGAACCGTTCCGGGAACTCCTTCATCCCGGGGAAGTCCGAGTCGAGCACGACGACCGGGCCTTCGACCCCTCCCCACGGATGGCCGTCGTACCGCGCGCCCAGCATTTCACCGAACTCGGGGAACCGCGCGAAGGAATTGAACGACGTGTGGGCCGCGACGAAGCCCTTGCCGTCGTCCTTGACGAACGAGATCAGGTCGGTCATCTGCTCCTGCGTGAGCGGGATTTCGCGCTGGCCGTAAAAGAAGATGGCGTCGAAGGAGTCGAGGTTCTTACCCACGGGCCAGTCGCGGCCATTGGCATGGACCGTCAGCTTCTGCTTCGTGATGAACTGCGAGTCCGTCCGGATGTAGGCGTCGTAGAGGCCCGACTCACGGCCAATCCTGTACAGCGAGGCGAGCGCGTTGTTGACCGAGGCGTGGTAGGCCCCACCGCCGGTGAACTCGCCCCACAGGAGCACCTGTTTCCGGACCACGCGAGGAGCGGCCCCGCGCCCGCGCCCGGGGGCTCCAGGCTGCGGGCCCACTTCCGGCGGCCCCTGCGGAGGTCCTTGCGCGACGGCCATCTGGGATAGAACCGCAGCGGACACCAGACTGAGCCAGAGGCGTCGTGATGGCAGCAGGCGATGCATGATGGCGTCGAGCCTCCCTGAAACCGGTGACCCCGGAGCCTGGCGGCTTGGCCAGGCTCCGGGGCCCATTCCTGAAGCATAGCAGGTTGCGCTTCCGAGGCCCCGCAGCCACCACATGCCTCGGTGGTCTGAGGCGCAGCCTCGCTAGAACGTGAACTTGAAACCGAGCTGCATGATCCGCGGGTCGCCGGCGCCCGTGATCTGCCCAAAGGTCGAGCTGTTGAGCGCCGTGGACGGGCCGTTCAGGTTCACGCGGTTGAGCAGGTTGAAGATCTCCCAGCGGAACTGGAGCACCCGGGCGCCCCCGAACCGGAACGTCCGGGAGATCGCGATGTCGTTCTGGAAGCGTCCCGGATTCACGATCAGGTAGGGCTTGTCGGTGCTGTACGTACCCGTGGTCGGCCGGTCGAACGCCGCCGGATTCAGGTAGTTCTGCGCCGTTCCGTCGCCGTACGGATCGTCGAGGACCTGAACCGCCCGCTGGTTGCCGGTGCCGGTGAGTGCCACGTCGGTGCCCGTCGTCACCGAAGACCGGTTGCCGGACTGCACGCGGATGATCGGCGCGATCTGCCAGTCGCTGATGAGCGCGCCGAGCAGGCCGTTCGTGTAGGTCGGCACCCTGGCCACCAGCGACAGGTTCCACACGTGACGCCGATCCGACGAACAATACGAGTAGTCGAGGTCTGGGTCCCAGGGATTCATGGTCGTTGCGCCGGTAATCTCCGTGGTCACCGGGTCGGACATGCACTTGGACAGCGTGTAATTGGAGAGGATGCTCCAGTTGTTCGACATGCGCTTCTGCGCGGACAGCAGCAGGCCATGGTACTCGGAACGCCCCGTGTCATCGATGGTGCCGATGGTCGAGTAGTACTGGCCCTGTGCCTGATTGGCCTGGTAGAGGACACGCCGCTGGTTGGTGTTGCCGGTCGTAGCGCCCGCGCGGTAGATGGCTGGGTTCTGCTCGTTGGCCCGCCAGGCGTGGGTGCCCTTGTTGCCCAAGTAGCTGGCCGCGAACAGGAGGTCACCGAACCCCTTCTGCACGCTGGCGTTCCACTGCTGGAGCCGGGTGTTCTGCAGATCCAGCGGTGCGGAGACGTACACCCCGTAAAACGGAAAGACCGAGCTCGCCCACTCGGTGCGCAGTGCGGGGAACGGGTTCCCACCCGGGTAGGTCGACCAGGGGTTGGACAGACCGCCGGCCGGGTTCGTCAGGGAGATCTGGGCGCCCCACGGCGGGCTGTTGGAGTAACGCGTGCCGAAGAAGAGGTGCGGTGTGTCGTAGAAGATGCCGTAGGCGGCCCGCACGCTCATCGAGTTGTCGGTGAGCGGGCTCCAGATCACGCCCAAACGCGGCGCCACCTGCCCCCACCTGGGCCTGTAGAAGCCGGTGTTGTCAGGGTATCCCTCGTCGCCGGGAAACATCAGGCCGGCCGGGGCCTGGGGATAGACCGCGCTGTGCCGGTTGGCGTCGAACCACTCCCGCGAGAACGCGTTGGCGAATCCGAAGGTGTTCTCGACCGGCATGAACGGCTCCCACCGCACGCCGTAGTTGAACGTGAGGTTGGAGGTGGGTTTCCAGTCATCCTGCACGTACGCCCCGAAGTAGAGATGGCGCCAGTAGTCGATGACCGCGTTGCCCTGCATGAAGCTGCTCATCCGGCCCAGGAGGAAGTCGGCGAGGGCCAGCCCGGTATTGGAGCCATTGAAGGAGAACGCCCCGTTGGTCGGCCGGTTGTTCGACGTGTCGATCTTCGTCTTGATGAGGCTGAGGCCGAACGAAAGCTGGTGCTTGCCCTTGATCCAGTCGAAGTCGTCGGCGACGGCGAAGGTCTTCGAGTGGAAGTACCCGGGATTGGTGCCGCCGGCCCCGACGCTGAACGCGCCGGAGATGCTGAGGCCCATGAACCCTGGGATAGGACCGTCCACCGCGATCCCGACGTCCTTCGGCGCGAAGTACGACGGGAGCGTGCGGTCGTTGATCGTCTGGTTGTAGGTGACGTGCAGGGAGTTGACGGCGTTGGTGGAGAGGATCCAGTTGTGACCGACGACCACGCCGTGCACCTGGTTCTTCCGGCCGGTCCGTGTGATCTCGAGGATGTTCGAGCCGTCCGCATCGACGGGGTTGTGGTACCTCGCGTACATGTAGCGTCCCGTCAGTGTCTGGCTCTGGCTGATCGTATAGTCGATCTTGCCGAGCACCTGCTGATCGGTGCTGTCGTCGGGCACGCCGTACTGATACCTCCCGCACGGATCGGTGGCGACCGGCACCTTCTTCAGGATGCTCACGGCCGACTGGTTGAACAGGGCCGGGTCGACCCGGTTGCCGACGAAGGGTGCCCTGAGCGTGACGTTGCCACGGCTCTGGCACGCGGCCGACGCGAAGGTCGTGAAGTCGCCGTTCAGCATGGCCTGGCTGGGAACGAAGACAATCCGCTCGGTGGGGGCCGTCTTCTCGATGGTCCCCTGGTACGAGCCGAAGAAGAAGATCTTGTCTCGCGTGATGGGCCCACCCACGGTGCCGCCGAACTGATGCCGCTTCAGGCTGTCGCGTTCGAGAGCGAAGGCGTTGCGGGAGTTGAAGTGATAGTCCCGCAGGAACTCGAACGCGTTCCCTCGGATGGTGTTCGACCCAGACTTCGTGACGATATTCACCGCTGACGCGGCGTGGTGGCCGTAACGCGCGGGGAGGGCACTCGATTCGACCTTGAACTCCTGCAACGCATCCGGGTTCGGCGTCGGGAGGTTCAAATTGTTGAACGGGTCATTGTACGTGCCCCCGTCCATGATGTAGGTCATGCCGTTGGCCTGTCCGCCAGCCACCGAGATCGTGACGGTCGGGTAGTTCTTGTTCGTATTGAGGTCGCCACTCGGAGCCGGCGTGGCAAGGCCAGACAGGAAGATGAGCTCGGTGGCCTGCCGGCCGTTGAGCGGCATCTCGATGACCTGCTCGTTATTGATGAGCTGGCCGACCGCCGTGCTCCTGGTTTCGACCATCGACGCGTTGGCAACGACGTTCACGGTTTCGTCGAGGGCTCCGACGCTCAGCGTGACGTCGATGGTGGGATTCGAACTCACCTGCAGGACGATGCCGTCCCGCACGTAGGTGTTGAACCCCTGGAGCACCACCTTCAGCTGGTAGGGGCCGACGGGCAGATTGGGGAGCGTGTACGACCCGTCGGCGTTCGTGAACACCGTTCGGACCGTTCCCGTATCCGTCTTCGTGATGGTGACCTCGGCGCCAGGCAGCACGCCGCCGCTCGAGTCGCGGACGACACCGGACACCTGGGACCCTCCAACGGCCTGCGCCGAGCCCGTTCCGGTGGCCAGCAGCCAGAGAAGGACGGCGCATGAAGTGATTCGCAACAGCTTCATAGTTGGGCACCTCCGCGGAACCGAGGACAAGCGGGCCAGTCACCGTGGATGCGGACCGCCACACGGCCCCTGGGGTCTGGCCCGAAGGCACAGCAAGAAAGAGCCACCGCGCGGGTATGGTAGCCCCACGGGCGTGAGGATCGTCCCGATGATACGGTGCGGCTACCGTTACACCGGTCCGGCTGGCCGGCGTGGAGTGTCGCCGGTGCGCGCCGAGGGGCGTCGGTCTGGTGGGTCTGGAACACAATGCGCCCGTGGTTCGGGGGGTGAACCGCGGCACCCGGTTACCACCTGTCCCGTTGAGGCCACAACAACGTAACCGTGGTGGTACGGTAACAGGGCGCCTCCCGGTGCGATCCGCGGTGATAATCGGCCCGGTGCACTGGACGGCCGTCCGACGGGGACGCTCCCCGAGGCGGCGCTGGGGGGAGTGGGGTCCCGACGAGTTGGCATCATGGCGATACGCACGATCACCGCGGAAGAGTCACAGCTTGCCCGCGACCTTCTGACACGGGCGCGGAAGGCGATGGAGGCGATCGACGGCTACGACCAGGCAGCCGCAGACAGACTCTGCCGGGCGATCGCCTGGGCCAGCGCCAACATGCCGACCTCAGTCCGGCTCGCCAACATGAGTGTCGACGAATCGGGAATGGGCAGCCGCGAGCCCAGTCGCCGGTCGAAGGTCCTCGGCATCCTTCGCGACGCCCTTCGCCAGAAGAGCATCGGCGTCATCGAGGAGCTTCCCGAGAGAGGCCTTGTCAAGTACGGCAAGCCGGCGGGAGTCATCGCGTCGCTGATTCCCGTGACCAGCCCGTATGTAACGCCCGCCGGTATCGCCATCTACGCGGTCAAGTGCAAGGATGCCGTGATCTTCTCTCCCCATCCGGCCAGCAAGAAGACGACGAACGAAGTCGTCAGACTGATGCGCAGCGCGCTAGCCGCCCTCGGGACGCCCGTCGATCTGCTCCAGTGCGTCGAGCGGCCGAGCATCCCGCTGGCCAACGAGTTGATGTCGATCTGTGACCTGACCATCGCGACGGGCGGGCCTGCGATGGTCAAGGCCGCGTACAGCTCCGGGAAGCCCGCCTATGGCGTTGGTGCCGGCAATGCCACGATGGTCATCGACGAGACGGCAGACGTCGCCGAGGCTGCACGGAACAGCAGCATCAGCAAGACGAACGACTACGGATCTGGCTGTTCGGCCGATGGCAACCTCCTGGTCGATGCCTCGGTCTACGACGCTCTTCTGGCAGAGCTCCAGCGCAACGGTGGGTACCTCGTCAACAACCAGGAGCGCGAGTTGCTGCAGGCGGCGTACTGGGATGCCGGCGGACAGCGCACGCCCGAAACCATTGCGCGGTCGGCTCAGGTAGTTGCAGGCCGTGCCGGGTTCTCCATCCCGCCCGAGAAGACGTTCCTGATCGTCGAGGAGCACAACATCGGTCAGGGACACCCATTCTCTTCCGAGAAGCTCGGGACCGTGATGGCGGTCTTCAAGTACCACGGCTTCGACATGGCGCTCGACATGGTTCGGCGCATCTTCGAGGTCGGGGGCAAGGGGCATTCCTGCGGGATCTACTCATTCGACGACGAGCACATCCATCGGCTTGCGCTGGTCGCGCCTGTCAGCCGCATCATGGTGCGACAGGTACAGTCTCGGTCAAATGCCGGGACATTCACGAATGGCATGCCCATGACATCGAGCATGGGCTGCGGAATCTGGGGCGGCAACATCACGAACGAGAACATCTCGCTCAAGCACTACATGAACGTGACATGGGTCAGCCGCCCACTGCCCGAGGACAAGCCGTCGGAAGAGGAACTCTTCGGGGAGTTCCACAACAGTCCACAGTTCTAGCCTGACAGGACGGGTTTGCATCATGGCCACACTGACCCAGACCGAATTCATCCTCCCGAAGGTCAATCCCGAGCCGGGCACGCGCATCGCGGCGTATCTGCTGACCGAGTATCTCGAGCGCATCGGCGTGGAGGTGATCTTCGGGCTGTGTGGCCACACCATCATCGCGTTCCTCGACGCGTTGGGGAAGAGCCGCATCCGCTTCATCACGACCCGCCACGAACAGGTGGCGGCTCATGCCGCCGACGGCTACGCCCGCGTGTCGGGCAAGGTCGGCGTTGTGCTGACACATCTTGGACCGGGGCTGACGAATGCGGCGACGGGTGTTGCGAACGCGGCGCTGGATTCGATACCGATGGTTGTGATTGCTGGCGACATCCCGTCGCACTACTACGGGCGCCACCCGCACCAGGAAGTCAATTTGCACCAGGACGCGGACCAGTTCCGGATCTTCGAGCCGTTCTGCAAGCGCGTCTACCGTGTAGACCACCCCCGCGACTTGCCGCGCATCATCGAACGGGCGTTTCATCTCGCGCAGACCGGGCGGCCGGGCCCCGTGCTCGTGGATGTGCCGATGGACATCTTCTCCGCCGACCTTCCCGTCGAAGCGTTCGCCAAGATGCCGGCTCCCGTTGCCAAGCCGGTCATGGACGAGGCGGCCGTTGCCCGGATCGCGGATGCCCTTGCCTCTGCCGAACGGCCCGTGCTGTACGCGGGCGGCGGCGTCATCGGTGCTCGCGCCGGCGAGGAGCTGGCCACCCTGGCCGAAGCCCTCGAGGTGCCCATTGCGCACACGCTCATGGGGACCTGCGCCGTCCCATCGGATCACCCGCTCCTGCTGGGGATGACGGGATTCTGGGGCACCCCCATCGCCAACGAGATGTGCCGGTCGGCGGACCTCATCGTCGCCGTCGGCACTCGCCTGGCGGAGGCCAACTCGAGCTCGTGGTACCAGGGCATCACCTTTTCGATTCCCCCGACCCGGCTGATCCACATCGATACCGACCTCGCGGAGATCGGGCGGAACTACCAGACCGAACTGGGGGTCGTTGCCGACGCAAAGTCCGCCCTCCGCGCACTCGCGGCAGCGGCCAGGGGACGCCCGCATCGTGATCGAGGGACCCTGCGCGCCGACATTGCCGTCGCCCGGGAGAAGTACCTGGGCAACTTCGCCCACTACTACGCCTCAGGCCAGTACCCGCTGCGTCCAGAACGTATCCTCGCCGAACTCCGGAAGGCCGCGCCGCCGGACGCCTTCATCGTGACGGACGTTGGTTGGAACAAGAACGGCGTCGGCCAGCAGTATGCCTTCTCCGTTCCCTACACCTTCATCACACCAAGCGGTCTGGCGACGATGGGCTTCGGTGCGGCGGCGGCACTCGGGGTGAAGCTGGCACAGCCGGACCGGGTCGCCGTCGCGCTCGTCGGGGACGGGGGCTTCTGCGCAGCGAACCCGACGGTCGTGGCGACGGCCATCGAGGCCAACCTGCCCGTGATCTGGGTGGTGATGGACAACATGGCCTTCGGCACGATTGCCGGCCTCGAGGCTCAGAACTACGGCTGGAGCTTCGGGTGCACGTTCGAATGCGACGGCAAGCCGTATCGTGTGGACTACGCCGCGATGGCCCGGGCCTGCGGTGCCGACGGTGTGATGATCACGGCGGCCGACGAACTCGGCCCGGCGCTCAGGCAGGCACTGGCGTCCGGGCGGCCGACGCTGATCCAGGTGCCCATGAACAACGCGCCGACGCCGACGCCCGGACACTGGAACATCCTCGACATCTATCGCCGGGGAGAATGACCGATGACCTTCGCTCCCGCATCGAGGGCCGGCGGGGAATCTGGCGCCGCCGCCTCACGCCTCCCGCCAGCTTGGCTGGCTTGGCTGGTGTGGGGCGTAGCGGCATTCTTCTACCTGTCCGGGTTCTACCTGCGCAACTCGCCTGCCGTGATGACGAGCGAGTTGATGAGGGACTTCAGCATCACGGCCAGCCAGTTGGGCCAGTTCTCCGCCGTCTACTTCTACGCCTACGTGCTGATGCAGATTCCCACCGGGGTGCTGGTCGACTCGTGGGGAGCCCGCCGGCTGCTGATCCTCGGCTCGGTGCTCGCCGCGGCCGGCACGTTCGTGTTTGGGTGGACCAGCAACGTCGCGCTGGGCATGGCCGGTCGCGGGCTCGTGGGCGCGGCCACGGCGGTGGGCTGGATCGTGACGCTGAAGCTGGCGACACACTGGTTCCCGTCGCCGCGATTCGCGATGCTGACCGGCCTCGGGCTGATGATCGGCAACATCGGCGCCCTGTTCGCGCAGGTCCCGCTGCGCCTCGGGGTCGAACGGTTCGGCTGGCGGCCGGTGGCTATCGGGTCGGCTGCGATCGTGGTGTGCATCTCGGCGCTCGCGTGGGCGCTGGTGCGGAACGACCCGGTGGAACGAGGCTACGCCAGCCATGCGCCGAGCGAGCTGCAGAGAACGGACCACCTCTCCATCTGGCACCTGCTGAAGGGCTTCAAACAGGTCTTCGCGTACCGGAACACGTGGCTGATATTCCTGGCGCAAGGCGGTTTCGTGGGCACGATGATTGGCTTCACCGGGCTGTGGGGCCCTCCGTTCCTCCGGGCGCGCTTCGACATTCCGTCGACGACCGCGGCCGCCATCTGTTCCGTCATGACCATCTGCTGGGCGGTGGCCAGCCCCATCTGCGGACACCTGTCGGACAAGATCGGCCGCAGGCGGCCCATCTACCTGTCCGGGGCGGTTGCGGCTACCATTGGATTCGCAGTGATGTTCTACGTCCCGGGTCTGCCGCTGTGGCTGTTCGTCGCGCTCGCCGGTGTGTCGAGCGCCGCGTGCGGCGCCGTGATTCTCGGTTTCGCGTTCGCCAAGGAGTCCGTGCCGGTCCTGTTCCTGGGAACGGTGTCAGGAGCGGTCAACGTCGGCAACATGGTCGGGCCCACGCTGCTCCAGCCGGCCATCGGTGCCGTGCTCGACCACCGCTGGTCTGGCCGGACCGCCGATGGGCTCCGCGTCTACGGGCTGGCCGACTACCAGGTGGCCTTGCTGCTGATGGTCGGGTGGCTGGCAATCGCGTGCGTTCTGATTGCCTTCACGCGTGAGACGTACTGCAAGCCCCAGGTGTAGACACGCGAGTCAGGTGCGAGCTGCGGGCAGCAGAAGGGGACTTCGCCCCCTGATCGTCGAGAGAGGATGGAACATGGGAGGAAGGACGCGTCGTTGGGGAGTGTACGCCGCCACGGCCCTTGCTGGCTTGGCGTGCGCGGTCGACGCCCAGGGACCCTTACAGACACCGGCGCGGTCCGCGGGCGTCCTGCAGGTGACGTTCTTGTACATGCCTCCGACGATTATCGACCCCACCTACCACACCGCGATATGGCTTGAGGATGCTGCCGGGAAGCTCGTGAAGACGCTGTACGTCAGTCAGGAGCTGTCAGCGACGGAATACAAGATGGGGAATGTGTGTCCCGATTGGGTCAAGCAGGCTCGCTGGGATGCCGCACCGAAGACGGAAGTGGACGCCGTCACGGCCCCGACGCCGAATGTCGGTTCTGAGGCGAAAGTGTTCGATCTCGCAACGCTCAACGTCGCGCCGGGTGTGTACCAGTTCAAGTTCCAGATGCACGTGCTGGAGGACCACAACGTCCTGTTCCGTGGGACCATCGCCGTCGGCGGGCCCGACCAGTCGCCGGAGCTGGAGATGACGCAGGGCCCCGGCAAGCTGGTGAGCACGGATCAGTACGTGCGGGAAGTGCAGGTGCGATACGTGGCCGCCACGAAGTAGCGGCGGTCAGCTCTGGCATGAGACCAGATGAGGAGGAGAGGCCATGTCCGCCAACAAGCTCGGCCGCCGGGATTTCCTGAAGAGGGCCACTGCCGTCACTGCCGCCGTTCCAGCAGCCTTCAGCTTCGAGGAGCAGATCCTGCTGGCGCACCAGCAGCCGCCAGGCGGGGGACGCGGCCGAGGCCGCGGGCAGATCGTCGTGGAAGAGGTCGCCGGGCCGATGCCGATGGGCAGGCTCGGGCCGTACCAGGTGAGCCGGCTGATCGCCGGGCACAACCTGGTCGGCTGGCAGGCCCATGCCCGCGACCTCATCTACGTGTCGCAGTTGCTGCGCAACTACTTCACCGACGACAAGGTCCTTCAGACCTACCGGATGTACGAAGAAGTGGGCATCAACGCGTCGTACCTGCGAATCGAGGGGCGGTCGGTGGAACTGGCCAAGAAGTACGACGCTCAGGGCGGGAAGCTCCAGTGGATCGCGCAGCTCGTCATCAATGAGAAAGACCAACAGCGCGACCTGGACATCGCTCTGGAGATCGGGGCGAAGATCGGGTACATCCGCGGCCTCGAGGGCGACCGGTTCTGGAAGGCCGGCCGCATGGATGTGGTCGCGGCGGGCATCGAGAACGCGAAGAAGGCCGGGATGGTCATCGGTCTGGCGACGCATTCACTCGACCCCCTGATCGCGGCGGACAAGGCCGGCGGGCTGGGAGCGGACTTCTACATGAAGACGTTCAACGCCGCCCAGTACTGGAGCGCTGGGGCACCCCGGACGCCCGATCCGAACTGGAAGCCCAGCGAGGAGCAGTTGGTGCAGGCGGAGTACGAGCCGGGTTCACACGACAACATTTGGGAGACCACTCCCAGGCAGACGGCGGAGTTCTTCGCGAAGATCGAGAAGCCGTTCGTGGCCTACAAGGTCTTGGGGGCCGGGGCGATCCACCCGATCGACGGCTTCAAGTACGCGTTCGCGAACGGCGCGGACTTCGTGTCGGTGGGCATGTACGACTTTCAGCTTCGTGAGGACGTGAACGTCACCAAGAAGCTGTTCGCCGACAAGATCGCCGAGCGGACCCGCCCCTGGCGGGCGTAGCCCCGGAACCCTGAGCCCTGTGGGCAGGCGGTCCGTGACATGGCCGAACCGCCTCCTTCGGGGCCCGTCCGCCTCACCGCGTCCGTGCCGACGACGCGGCGCGGCCGGCCGGTCCGTCGTTCGGCGTCGCAGGTCCGAAGACACTCCCGGACCAGGGCGTGTTCCAGACGGCGATCCGCTCTCTGCACGGACCTTCGAGCCGCAGGGCGTGGTTGCTCGTGCCAAGGCGCGTGAACAGCCGGAGCACCGCATCGCGGCCGAGGACGAATGCCGCCTTGGTCAGGGCGTCCGACCCAGTGGCGTCTGCGGCGACGACCGTGACCTGGCACATGTCCTCGACAGGTTCGCCGGTCCGAGGATCGAAGATGTGACTGAATTGTCGCGTCCCCTCGCGAACCGAGCGCCGGGAAACGCCGGACGTGGACACCGCCGCGTCACGCACGTGGACGTGACAGAGAGGTCGCTCGACGTCAGCAGGATCGGCGATGGCAATCCTCCATGCATCCCGGCCCGGCGGTTGGCCGATGGCGAACAATGTGCTTCCGCCGGCACTGACCAGCGCCGAAGCGATGCCATGCGCCCTGAGGATCACCACGGCCCTGTCGACCGCGTAGCCCTTGCCGATGCCCCCGGGGTCGAACTCCAGGCCCGGGACCGAGTAGTGAACCGTCCGTGCCGACTGGTCGAGGGCCACCCTCGAAAAGCCGGAGACGGCCTTGGCGGCCGCGATCGCTTCGTTCGACGGACGCGCAGGCTGAGGTCCGAAGAAGCCCCAGGCACGCACCAGGGGGCCGACTGTCGGATCGAAGGCGCCGGCCGTGTCGTCGAAGAACTGTCGGCTGCGTTCCATGAAGCGGAAGAGCTCCTCGGACACACGAAATGGCGCACCTGGCGCCTCCCGGTTCATCGTGCTCAGTTCGCTCGCGGGGTCGTAGTTGCTGAGCAGCCGGTCGACCCGCTCCATTTCGTCCAGGGCGGCAGTCGATGCGTCCTCGGCGGCTTCCGGATCGTGGTGGTAGATCGTGACCTCGCACAGCGTTCCCATCAGGCGGCGCGTCTGGCGATGTGGAGGGCGAGTCTGCACCGCGACCGCTCCAGACATCGCGAGGATTCCGCCCAACGTCAGTACGAGAATGCGGGATGGTCCGGTACCGTCTCTCACGACAGGCTCCTCGGCGGGCTGGGCGGCGCGGCGATTCTAGCACGGGGATTGCGCGCGCGCGGGGTCCGGCCGGCAAGGCGCGTGCACGTGGCACCGAGCGGCTCACTTTGCGACCTGTCGGTCCGGTGACCGGGGAAGGAACGGGCGGTGAAGGGCAGGCCGGTGCCGTAGAATGCGCCTATGACGAAGAAGCCCGGGCCGAGCGTCACCAAGGAGGCCGAGCGCCGCATCCTGCGGCAACTCGATCACGTCCTCGCCAGCGCGACCTTCCAGCAGGTCGACCGGCTCAAACGGTTTCTGAACTTCGTCGTGACCGAGACCGCCGCTGGCCGCGGCGACGACCTGAAGGAGTACGTCGTTGGCGTCCAGGTCTTTAGCAAGGACGAATCGTTCGACCCGCGAACGGATCCGGTAGTCCGAGTGCAAGCTCGGCGCCTTCGCGCGAGACTCGAGCGGTACTACCGGGATGAGGGCCAGTCGGACGAGTGGCTGATCGAACTGCCCAAGGGAGGGTACGCCCCCCAATTCGTGCGGCGCGAGACCCTGGCGACGCCCAAGCGGACGGCAAGCACGGTCTTGGCCAGCCGCAACAGCGTGGCGGTCCTGCCGTTCCTGGACCTGAGCGGCACTCAGAATCTCGAGTACTTCTGCCGAGGGTTGCGCGACGAGATCATTCACCGCCTGACGAAGCTGCAGAGCCTGCGCGTGTCGAAGTGGAACCCCACTGGCCCGGCTACAGGCGATACCCAGCGCGAGCTGGCCCAGTCCGGTGCGGCGACCGTCATCAGCGGCAGCGTCCGGGCCTCAGGCAACACCGTCCGAGTGACGACCCATCTGCTTGACTCGGCGAGCGGCTGTTACCTCTGGTCGGAGTCGACTGACGCCGGTCTGGCCGACGTGCTCGAGAGCCAGGACAAAGTGGCGCAGGCGCTGGTGACGCGGCTGCAGTCGGAGCTGTCCGGACCGATCCAGTCGCGCGTCGGCCGCCAGACCACGACCAACCTGGCGGCACACAACCTCTACCTGCAGGGGCGGTTTCACCTGAGCCAACGAACCGAGGAGGGCCTGCGCAAAGCCGTTGACTTCTTCGAGCGGGCACTCGTGGAGGATGCCCAGTACGCCCTGGCACACAGCGGGCTCTCCGATGCGTACGGTCTATTGGCTCACTACGGCGTGCTCGGTCCAGCGGAGGTATGGACCAAAGCCGCGTCGAGCGCCGCATCGGCCGTGATGCTCGATCCGGGTTCGGTCGAGGGCCACACCTCGCTGGCCCACACGAAATCGACTCAGGATTGGGACTGGCACGGGGCGGAGCAGGAGTTCCTCTGCGCGATTGGACTCGATCCGCGCTACGCGACCGCGCACCACTGGTACGCCATGTCGTGTCTGGCACCGCTCGGCAGGCTGGATGAGGCCCTGGAACAGATGCTGCTGGCCCAGTCCCTGGACCCGGTCTCGTCGATCATCGCCCGGGATGTCGCGGTCGTGCACCACTACCGACGGGACTTCGATGCCGCGTTGGACCAATGCGACCACACCATCGAACTGAACCCGCACTTTTCGGCGGCGTACTGGACGCTCGGGCTGATTCAGGAGCAGCGCAAGGACTTCGACGAGGCGGAGGCCGCCTTTCAGCGTGCAAGCCACCTGTCGCCCCAGAGTCCGCGCATGAAGGCCGCGTTGGCGAGAATCTACGCCCTGACGGGGCGTCGAAAGGCGGCATTGGCCGTGCTGGCTGAATTGGAAACGTTGGCGGCCACCCGCTACGTGTCTCCCTTCGACTTCGCCTCCATCCACTTCGCTCTACAGCAGTCGGGGCCGGGTTTCCGCTGGCTCAACAAGGCGTGCGAAGACCGCTGTTTCGAGCTGATCTCCATCAAGGTCGATCCCAGGTTCGATGCGCTCCGAGAGGACCGCAGGTTCACCGCCCTCGCAAGGCAGGTCGGCGTCGGCTGACGAGGCATGTGCCGCAGGGCACGGCCGGTCGTTACTGCACAGCCGCGAATGGTGCATTCACGAAGTTGACCCTGTCCCGATTCATGAGCCCACCGGCGAGGAGGCGAAGGGTCAGGTAGGGGGAGAGGTCGACGAGGACGGGATTCGGGATTCGGGATTCGGGATTCGGGATTCCAGACTTCGCCGAGCTCGCTGTCGCGAGGCTTCGCAGATGCCCATCCCAGTCAGGCACGGCTTCGCGCACCTCGTGCGTGGCCCAGTCGACGGTCACCCGGGCCCCAGGGGCATGGAGCAACGCCGTCGTCGAGCCGGGCTCGTGCTCCAGCATGTGCTCGCCGTCGGCGAACCGCCCGCGCAGTTCCAGCCGTGGGCCCAGACCCTCCCTGGAAGATCGTAGGCCCGGAGCTTCCTCGACCTGCGCGGAGTCGAAAACCGCCCTGGGCTTCATCGTCAGCACAAACCCCGTCAACGGCGCGGCCTGCTGGTACGCCTCGAGCGACCCGAAGAACCTCGGCTTCTCGAGGTTCGGCCCGCCGTCCTCCGGGCAGAACACGTCGCAGTTGCCGCAGTCGTTGCATGCGTCGGCGAAGATGACGATCTGGGTCGTCTTGAGCGCGCGGTAGATCCGCCACTCTCGTGCTCGCCAGCCGTCTGCGGTGACTTCGACGACTGGCACGTGACCGACGAACGACTCGGTCTCGATCTCGAAGATGCCGTCGTTCGGGCACACCGGGATGCACTTGCGGCACGACAGGCAATCCCAGAGCCAGAGTCGTGTGCCCAGCTTGCGTGGCGGCTTTCGGTTTCGCGCGGCCCGGTATCGCTCATGGCCGAGCGCCCTGTCCAGGAGACGCTGCGTGTTGCGGGCGATGGCGGTGCGCGGATCGGGACCCGGAAAATCCGCCTCGTCCGGGCCCCTCGCGGATGTCACGATGAACTCCTCGATCGTGGCCGCGCCGACCTGCTTCATCCTGGACGCGAGTGACTGCAGGTATTTCGGCAGGCGCGCGTAGCCACCCGGACGCAGCAGATCGGTACACGTCGTGACCGGTACGAGTCCGGCGGCGACGCAGTCCGCCGCATTGTGAGCATCGACGCCGCCGGCGAACGACACGAGCACCTCCGTGCCGAACGCCTCACGCCATCGCTGCACGAGCGCCACGTGCAGCGCGTGCAGCGGCTGACCCGAGAGATACTGCACGGGCTCCTTCAAGTAGGCCCCGGTGTTCCTCACTTCCAGGGTGTTGCCGCACTTCACGCCGGCGACCAGGCCGTGCCGCGCGGCCAGATCGTGGAGGCGGCGGACAAGATGAACGCCCTCGTCGAACGCCAGCTCACGCTCGTAGACCTCGGGATTCACCTCGACATCGTCGTACCCCAGCGCCTCGTGCAGGATGTGCTCGAGCCGGTCGCGGCCCAGCATCGGCGGATTGAGCTTGACGATGGTGTGGAAGCCCATCTCGCCGATGAGGAACTCACAGATCCGCTCGATCTCGCTAACAGGTGCGCCGTGGAACGTGGAGAGGGTGACGCTGCGGGAGAGGGCCGTCCGGTATGGCAGGTGCCTCAGCCTCGCGAACTCATCGGGGATCTCCGCCCGCAACTCGTCAACAACCGCGGCGGCGTCCCTCATCTGCGTCAGCCATCGCACCACCGCCGGGCTCGTAATCCCCGCGAGGTCATACCCCACACTGATGTCGAAGACAGGGAGGGTGTCGTTCCGAATCCCGGATCCCGAATCCCGAATCCCGGCAAGCATCTCGACGATCATGCTCGCCTTGACGTACTCCCGCAGCGACTCCTCCAGCCTCAGCTCCTGCGACCACTCCGTGTTGAAGCCCACCGTCTTCATGTCGATGCAGGGACGCGAGAGCGACAGCCGATCCCTGAGCTGGACCGTCTTGAGCTCGATGATGCCCGCGCCCGCGAGCCAGCTCATCACGATGTTCTGGGCGAGCTGCGTGTGGGGGCCTGCGGCCGGGCCGATGGGATTGGGCGCGCGCGCGCCGGCGTAGGACACGGATAGATCGGGATTCGGGGACCTGGGCTCTGGGACCGACTCTGTCACGCCGTCACACCACGCCCGTCCGGCATCAGCGCGATTGCGGAACGCGTCGAACCGTGGCGTCCGGTAGAAGCTGCGAGCCGGGAGATCGAAGATCGCCTGGCAGCGGACGTACTCGTAATAGGCCCGCCTCAAAAGGGTCGCGAGCGGAACAGGCCGCAGCTCAGCCACGCATGCGCATCCAGATGCCGGCGGCCTCGCACCGCGCGTTCCGGTACACGTCTTCGTGGTCGATGCCCGGAACCTGGCCGTCGAGATACACCCATCGCCCGCCAACCATGACGCGCTCCACCATGACCGTGCCGAGCCCGAACAGCACGTGCCACCCGATGTTGCCGCCGTCGATGGGGGTCGGTGGGACGTAGCCGACCACCACGAGATCGGCTGCCGCGCCGATGTCGAGTGCGCCGATGTGGCGGGAGAACACGGTCGAGGCGAGTCGATGGCCCCCGGCCAGCAGCTTCAGCACCGGGAACGACGCGCCTGGACCAAGGCGCTCGCGCAGGCGGAAGTGGGCGAACCGCGACTCGGCCAGCATGTCGCCCGGCCAGCCGTCGGTGCCGAGCGCGGCACGATCGCCGAACTCGTGTACGGGCGCATGACCGACGCCGTTGTTCATGTTCGAACGCGGGTTGTGCACCAGCCACGCGCCCGCCTGCCGAACGCGCCCGATCTCTCCCGGTGTCAGGTGTACGCCGTGAGCCAGGATCGACTGCTCGGTCAGCAGACGGTGGCGTGCCAGCCGATCGATGATCCCGCAGCCGTGCGCCTTCTTCGTTCGCTGCACGTCGTCGACGGCCTCGGCTGCGTGAATGTGGATGCCGCTCCTGTGCGCGCGGACCAGCTGTCCGAGTGCGCCCATCGTCGCATCGCTCAGCGTGAACGATGCGTGCGCGCCAACAAGGCCGCGAAACTGCGGGTCGCTCCTGTTCGCCGCGAGGAAGCGATCGTTCTCGGCCAGTCCCGCCTCGCGCCTGCGCGAACCGCCTCGGTCGGTGACCTCGTAGCACAGCACGCCGCGCACGCCGACGGCCCGGAACGCATCGCGAATCAGATCGAGCGAACCCTGAATGGCGTTCGGCGACGAATGATGATCGACGATCGTCGTCGTGCCGCAGCGCACGGCCTCGAGGGCGCCGACCAGCGCACTGTAGTAGATCGACTCCTGGTCGAGAGCCTGGTCGAGCCTCCACCACACCTTGGCAAGGACGTCCGGAAACGACTTCGGCGCCGTACGCGGCGCGGGCATCCCCCGCGCGAGGGCCGAATACATGTGAGTGTGCGCACAGACCAGGCCCGGCAGTATAGCCTTGCCTGAGCAGTCAACGACATCTTCGTCTCGTCGCGCCTTCAACCGGGAGGAACGTCCGACGATCCGATCGCCCTCGATGCAAAGATCCGCCCGCGCGATTCCGGGCGGGAACATCTTGATGAGATGGCCACCTTTGAGCAGCATCGTGCCTCAGCGTCCGACGATGGCCTCGACCTCGTCGAGGTCCGGGTGAATGTCGTGGGGCCGACCGGCGGCTGCGAGTGCCGACCGGACGTCCTTCAGCCCGTTCCCGGTGATGACGACGACCACGGCAGAATCCGCCGGCACGAGGCCGCGTGCCACTGCGCGCTTCAGACCGGCAACGGCGGCCACCGCGGCCGGCTCGCCGAAGATGCCCCCGAGCCGCGCCGTGTCCCGCATGGCGGACAGAATATCGTCATCCGCCACAGCGATCATCGCGCCCCGCGAGGCGCGGACCCAGGCAAGGGCCCGGCGCCAGTTCCTCGGCGTACCGACCGCAATGCTGTCTGCAATCGTGTCCGAGCTCGACGGCCGGACGTGACCCTTCTCGTGGAACGCCGTCACAATCGGGCTGGCGCCCTCCGCCTGCACGCCGAGCAGCCGCGGCATCTCGCGGACCCGGCCGATGCGCTTCATTTCGTGAAGACCCTTGCCGATCCCGCCGATGGTGCAGCCGTCGCCGACAGGGACGACAACCCAGTCGGGCAGCGCGCCATCGAGCCACGGACTTGCGGCGAACTGCTCGGCGATCTCGAGGCCTGCGGTCTTCTTGCCCTCGACCAGGTAGGGGTTCGTCCCGCTGTTGCGGTTGTACCACGTGAAGCGTTCGCAGGCGCCGCGGCACAATTCGAACGCCTGCTCGTAGGTGCCTCGCACGCGGAACACGGTGGCGCCGAAGACCAGCAACTGCGCGACCTTGGCCTCAGGGGCACGCTCGGGGACGAAGATCGTCGCCCGGAGACCGACCGCCGCGGCGAGCCCCGCGAGCGATGACGCGGCATTGCCCGTGGAGGCACAGGCGATGGTGAGATAACCGAACTCCCTTGCCTTCAGCACCCCGACAGCACTGGCGCGGTCCTTGAACGACGCTGTGGGGTTCCGCCCGTCGTCCTTCAGGAAGAGCCGCCTCACGCCGACGACGTCGGCGAGACGGGGCGCCTCGTGGATGTGCGTCCAGCCGACGTGTACCGGCGGGAGTTCGTCGCCGGGCCGGATGGGCATCAGTTCGCGGTAGCGCCAGTGGTTCGCGGGCCGGCCGGCGAGCGCTTCGGCCGTGAGCGCGCGTCCCGCCTCGTCGTAGTCGTACCGGACGTCGAGGATGCCTTCTGGCCCGCATCGCGGGCACGTCTGGAGGTTTCCTGGCGGATGCGTCGCGCCGCAGACGATGCAGACGAGTTCGGTGATCATGTCTGATGCCATCGGTCGAGGCTACCGCTTGCCCATCCTGGCGCGTTCGACGTAGGTGCCCTTCTCGACGTCGACGCGAATCACCTCCCCCGGCGCGATGAAGGGCGGCACCTGGAGCGTCAGGCCGTTCTCGAGCCGCGCCTCCTTCCACACGTTGCTGCCGCCCTGCGTGTGCACGGGTGGGGCGGTGTCGGTGATGGTGGCCTCGACGATGTCAGGGAACGTGATGCCGATGGGCCGGTTGTCGACGAATTCGACCGGAATGGTCGTCTCCTCGGTCAGGAAAGCCTCGGCACGGCCGAGTACGCGGTTCTCGACGGGAGTCTGCTCGAAGGTGCCCGGGTGCATGAAGTAGCTGAGGTCGCCGTCGCGGTAGAGGAACGTCAGGTTCTGCCGCTCCGGCATGATCTCCTCGACGACTTCGTCGCTGCGGAATCGCCATTCGCGCATCGTGCCGGTATCCAGGTTGCGCAGCTTGGCGTGAGCGGTTCCGCCCATCTTGCCCTGTCCGGAGTGGTGATCGACGCCGAGGACTTTGTAGAGTGTGCCCTCGATACGGACAGCCATCCCCGCGCGCAGTCCTGAAGCGGTCAGCATGGCACACCTCGCTTCACATCCTATTTCAGCGACCCATCGGCGTTGAACAGACTGTCCAGCGTGACCTTCGAGAGGCGCTTGTAGTGCTGAACCAGCGTGCGCGCCGAGACGGTGTGCACGGCCCGCAGTGCGTCGGTGGCCAGGTCATACTCGAACACCATCTGGAGTTTGCCGACCGACTGGCTCGCGCAGTTTCGGCACACCACATCCACGTCGGCCCCCGGACACCTGATGCTGATCGGCTGGAGGTCCTCACGAACGGTCGTGCGAACCGTGAACGGCGGCACCGGCTGCCCGGCGGCCGTGACGCCGCTCTGCAGGTAGACGTCCGACCGCACCAGACCGCGGAACACCGCCGACTCACGGCACGGCGCGATGGGCAGGGCAGACGTCGGTAGATCCGGCGAGAGCATCGCCGGCAACGGCTTGCAGCCTGGCGAGGCCGTCGCTCCGCCGGTGCAGAATTTCTCCGAAAGCCACTCTTCCTGCGCCATGACGCCCCAGAGTGCGGGGTCCAGCTCGAACACGGCGCGCGGCAGGATCTTGAGCTGCTTGCCCGCCACGTTGCTCAGCAGGATCTGTGTGCCGACGTTGACCTCCTGGCGGATCATCTCCCACGTGCCGAGCAGATCCGACAGGTCCGGCATGAAGCACGGACCCATTCCCCCGAAGTTGCTCCCGGCGACGTAATCGAGGTTCCAGCTCATCGACCGGACGGTGAACACGATGCCAGGCGAGCAGACGGGATGGGTGAACAGGCCGGCGTAGGCGTTCTGCCTGGCGCCGGGCGTGGCGGTGGACGCTGTGACCGCGCACAGGACAAGGCCGGCGACCACGCCGTGTCGGATCTTCACGGGAGCACCTCCGAGACTGGAGTTGACAGCAGGGCGCCTGCGGCCCCGGCAGCCAGGCGGGCCGGGCCGGCGCAATCCGACGACGGTCGCGTCATCGGCCATGGCTGATGCTACACCCGTGCCGGGCCTCGCGCGAAGCCACAACGTGGCCCGTGCGGGGTTCCCGGCGAACGGGGCTCTCAGCGTCCCTCAAGAGACGCTGGCGCCGTTCGCGCGGTTGGGGAGTGAACGCCCTGTCGTGGGGCGAGTGCACCGGTCCGCGCAGGCTGTAGAATGACACCATCGCCATGATACGCCTCTTGCTGGTTGGGCTCGGTGGGTTCTGCGGCTCTGTGCTTCGCTACCTCGTCGGCACGCTCTTCGAGCCCCAGGCCGCGCGCGGGGCGTTCCCAATCGGGACGTTGGCCGTCAACGTCGTCGGCTGCCTGGCCGTCGGCGTGCTCGCGGAATTGGTCGAGAGCCGAGGATTCCTGCGGCCGGACACGCGAGCCCTCGTGTTCATCGGGCTGCTCGGCGGCTTCACGACCTTCTCAACCTTCGCCAACGAGACGGTCACGGCGGCAAAGGATGGCGACGCCGCCATGGCCCTCCTCAACGTGTCGGCCACGGTCCTGCTGTGCCTCGGTGCGGCGTGGGCAGGCCGCGTCCTGGCTCACTCGCTCTGGAGGTGACGTCGTGACCCTTCCTCAAGAGGGATACCTGTTACGCATCTTCCTTGGTGAGGCGGACAGGCACGAAGGCAAACCGTTGTACGAGTGGCTGGTCCTGAAGGCGCGGGAGGAAGGCCTGGCGGGTGCGACGGTGCTGCGCGGTCTCATGGGGTACGGCGCACACAGCCGGGTCCATACATTCCGTATCGAGCGCCTGTCGCTGGATCTGCCGATCATCCTCGAGATCGTGGACACGAAAGAGAAGATCGAGGCCTTCCTCGCCGGCATCGACTCCGTCGTACACGAAGGGCTCGCCACGGTAGAGAAGGCCGACGTCCGCTTCTACCGCACCAGACCGGCGGCGACACCCGAACCCTAGCGAGGCTCCGCCTCAGACCGCCGAGGCGTGTCGGGGCGGCTCCGCCTCGCTAGGTCACAGTGTTGGCTTTGCCCCGCCTGCGGCGGGGCGTAGACGTCTTGAAGGCCGGAGCGAAACTTGAGTCATCTGCAACGGATCTTGGCCTTCAAGACGTCTAGCCGCGGGTCTCCCGCTTCCGAACCGCGTCGCCGCTGCCGGAGTGAACCGGAACGGCGTCCGGATCGACCTTACAGACGAGGGGACGGATGAGGACGCGGGCGCAAATCGTCGACGAGTACCTGGTGCTTGGCGCCCAGCGGGGACAAGTCGGCGCGTTCGAGCGGCTGGCCGAACGGTGGCACCCCCGCCTGCTGCGGCACGCGCGTCGCCTGACGGGCGACGCCGAGGGCGCACAGGATGCCGTGCAGGACACGTGGCTTGCCATTGCCCGCGGACTGATTCGGCTCGAGGATCCCGCCCGGTTCGGCGCCTGGGCTCTGCGCATCACGAGCCGCCGCTGTGCCGACTGGATCTCGGGCCGGCAGCGCGCCCGCCAGCGTCTCGCCGAATCCGACCGAAGCTCCGAGCCCCTTGCGCCAGCCGAGCCGCCTGAGGTGCGCACGGCCGTGCGCGAGGTGCTGCACCGCCTCGATCCCGCGCAGCGGGCCCTGCTGGCGATGTTCTACGTCGAGGGCCTGAGCGTGGGGGAGATCGCGGAGGCACTCGTCGTTCCGGTCGGAACCGTCAAGTCCCGGCTCTATCATGCCCGAGCGCAGGTTCGGGCGGCCCTGGAGGTGTGAGATGGAACGTCCGAACGACGTGGACCGGCTCATTCGCGAGTCTCTCGAGGCCGAGGGTATCAAGGCGCTGGACGGGCTCGGCGAGCCCGGTCTGCCCGACATGGTGACCGAAGTGTTTCGCGGCCGGCTGCGCTGGTACGGCGGCATGTTCCTCGCCATGATCCTCTTGTGCACAGCGGCGGGCCTGTTCTGCGGCCTGCAGTTCCTGAGAACCGAAGAGGTTCCCGCGATGCTCCGCTGGGGCGCCGGTCTGTTCCTCTGCACGGTCGCGGCCATGGGCGGCAAGAACTGGTACTGGATGCAGATGGAACGGCTCGCGATGACCCGCGAGGTGAAGCGCGTGGAATTGCTCGTCGCCCAACTCATCGGCGAACTCCGTACCAGGCGCTGACACGAGGAGCCGACGCTGCGCCGCCTGTTCGGGGAACCTGTACGTACGACTCGCACCGCGAACGGGTCAGGCGGCGCATCCCGGGCCTCACGCCCCTGTCCTCGCGACATCGACGCCACGTAGCGATACAACTCAGGCTGACTGGTCCGGTTTCGGCGCGAGCACGTAGGCGTAGACCAACATCGTCACGCCCACGAGGAGCGGAATGAGCCCGGCCAGATACACCTCTTCATCGCCGACCTGCAAGCGCAGGAACACCATGATGCCCACGCCGACGGCAGTGGTGATGAGGCCACCCAACTTCAGGCCCTCGCGGCGCCGCGCTTCGGCCCGCCGGTCCTCCTCGCGGAGCATCTCGGCGACCCTGTCGGCTGCCGGCCCCGGCTGCTGCGTCAATTGCTTGAGCAGCTCGGTCCGGTAGAACGACTCGCGCTCCTTGCGACGACTCTCCGTCCAGTTGACGATGGTGATGAATGAGAACACCGTCAGAATCACGACGGCACCCATCAACATGCCCGCCACGCCCATCCACGCCATCTGTGACCTCCTATCTCTGATAGGTGAGATACGTGACCCGCGCCTGAGGTTGCAAGGGGACGAGGATTGCGCGTCCGGGATGATCCCGCCGACAATGCAACCGGCGGCGGTGAGGACGTATCTCACCGAGACAGAGCCCATGGACGAGAACGCAGACCGGCGGGATGTGCGCCGCGTGCTGGACGGCGATCTCGAGGCCTTTGCGGGCATCGTCGAACGATGGCAGACGCCGATGGTGAACCTCGCCTGGCGCTACTGTCGGGAGCGGGGGCGAGCGGAGGACATCGCACAGGATGTGTTCCTTCGCGTGTTTCGCGGACTGAAGACCTGGAGAGGCGAGGGCTCGTTCTCGACGTGGCTCTTCGCTGTGGCCGTGAATGCCTGCCGGCGGGCCACCAAGACGGGTCCGCCGCCCCTGCTGCCACTCGATGAGGCGCCCGAGCCTGCCGGCTGGCACGATCCCGCTATGGGCCTGGCGTTGCGCGAGCGCGACAACGCCGTGAGACGGGAGGTCCTCCGGCTGCCGGCGCGGTACCGGGACGTCCTGCTATTGTTCTACTTCTTCGACATGGACGTGAACCGCGTGGCTGAGGTGCTCTCTTCGCCCGTGGGCACCATCAAGGCCAGGCTGAGCCGAGGCCGCGCCCTCCTGCGTCGTCGGCTCGGGCGCGATGCAACCGTCCGAAGTCTGGTTGAGGCGTCGCCATGAACGACGAACTGGATCGGGTGCTCGCGGCTGAGCCCGACGTGGTGCCGTCGAGCCGATTCGCCGGGAACGTGATCGCCGCCGTGCGGCGGGAAGCTGCCATGCCGCCGCCAATCGAGTTCCCGTGGCGCCGTGCCCTGCCGGCGATCATCGCCGCCGGCATCGTGCTGCTTGCTCTGGTCGGACTCGCGGCGTTTCTCGCCATCTCGGCCGACTATTCCCGACTGCCAACCCTGGCAGGCGTGAACCATGCCTGGCTCCGGCCGCTGGTCACGACCGCGGCCGCATGCCTGCTGAGCTGGTTCAGCGTGCGCGCCTCGGCGATCCTGTCGGCGCGACGATAGGATCCGGTGCCTCTCCGGGTCAGTGCTCCGCCTTCCTGCCGGTCCATGTGCCGCTGGCCATGCCGCTTAGATCCGCGGTGCCCTTGACGGTGTACACTCTCCCCCCACGCCAAGGAGGTTGCCGTCATGAAGCGTCGCCTGTTCGGAGCCGTCGGCGGAATGCTCGCGGCCATCCTCATTTGGGCATGGCCCGGGGTCGGGACGCTCGAACCGATTGGCCAGCGCGTGCTGGCGATGATCGTACTCGGTGTCCTGTTCTGGGCGACCGAGGTGTTCGCGGCGGGCGTCACGGCCATCCTGGTGCTGGGGCTCTTGATGGCGCTTGGCGTGCCTGGTTCCGTCGCGCTCAGCGGGTTTGCCGCATCAGGGTTCTGGATTCTCGTGGCCGTCCTGTTCTTCGGCTACGCGATGGACAAGACCGGGCTCGCGCGGCGGATTGCGTACCGGATCCTCCTGCTGTTCCCGCCCACCTACGCGGGCGTGCTCTTCGCGTTCCTGTTGATCGGCTTCATTCTGACGCTCGGCATCCCCTCGATGACCGTCCGGACGGCGATCCTCATGCCCATCGCGTGGGCGCTCGTGCAGGCCCTGGACCTCCCGCTGCCGGGCCGGGGCTCGGCCCTCATCATCCTGAGCACCTTCGAGATGGCCGTGCTGCCGGGGTGCGCGCTGCTGACGGGTGCGCTGTGGGGGCCGTATCTCGCCGGCCTGTTCGCCAACCAGGGGATTCCGATAGCGTGGCTCGACTACGCCGCCGCGATGGTCGTGCCGACGCTCGTCTGGTGCGTCCTGATCCTGGTGGCCAACATGCTGGTCCTGAAGCCGGACGGCGGCCTCGGCGTAACGCACGCAGTGGTCGGCGGCGAACTGGCCAGACTGGGGAAGATGAGCCGTGCGGAGGGCCTGACGGCGATGATCGTCGCGATGTCGATCGCGGCCTGGGCGTCGCAACCGTGGCACACGATCCCGGCGGAAGCCATCGGTATGCTGGCCCTGACGGCGCTCTTCGCTGCCGGAGTGCTCCAGGCTCCGGAGATCGGGACGGGCATCCCGTGGAACCTGACCCTGTTCGTGGGCGGCATGCTCAGCCTGGGCACGGTGATCACCACCTACAAGATCAGCAACTGGCTCTCGGGTTACATCGTGCCCATGTTGGCGCCGCTCTCGGGCAACCCCTGGCTGCTCGTGGCGGGCCTCGGGCTAGCGGTCATGGCCATGCGCTTCGTGGACCCGGTCGGCTTCATCACGATCGCCACGTTCTTCCTGGCGCTCGTCGGCGTGGCGTCAGGGTGGGGCCTGACGCCAATCCTGCTCGGTGGCGTCATCCTCCTGCCGCTGCACGTGTTCTGGTTCCCGTACCAGAACATCTGGATCGTGATGACGGAGGGCATCACCAAGAAGCAGGCCTACGTCGACGGAGACCGCTTCCGCCTTGCCACGGTGTACCTCGCCGTCACGATCGTCGCGCTGTGGGCCGCGGTGGGGTATTGGCGGGCCACTGGAATGATGTAGGTTCCGGGATTCGGGATTCGGGGTTCGGGATTCGGGGATCATCGGGCGTGGGGCTGGGCGTGGCAGCCCGACTCCCGACTCCCGGCTCCAGGCTCCGCCTACCTCCGCCCCGCGTCCGAGCCTCCCCAGAATGCTTCGATGGCGCCCGGCGGCATCTCGGGCACTGACGCCCCGTCGGGGATGGCGTGCCGGACCGCCTTGATGTGTCGCAGGTAGGTGATGACGGCGTGAATGTCCTCGTCACTCCAGTTCGACGGGTCCGGCCACGGCATCGCACGCGATGAGAGTGGCCTCCCGTCGTGGGAGATGCCCGCGCGCAGCACGCGCTTGAGTTCGTCGTCCGTGCGTCCGCCTATCCCCGTTTCCTTGTCCGGCGTCAGGTTTCGGCTCACGACCATCCCATGAGTTGTGGTCGCGAGGCGCATGCCGCCGGCCAGGTACATGACCGGGTCGGGTTCGGGCGGCGTCTGGTGACAACCCCCACAGTCGGCCGTCAGAACGAGGTACTTGCCCCGTTCCGCGATGGCGCGCGTTGCCGGGTCCGTGATGTCGTCCAACGGCGGAGGTAGGGCGCCGGTCGTCTCGACGAACGTCTCGGGTGCGATCACCGTGAAGGGCGGAATGAAGTACAGGAACGCAGTGAATCCCCCGCCGGCGAGGATCACCAGTACGACGAACATCCACTTGAGTATGCGCGTGGCCATGGTGCGTCCTCCTACTGCGCGCTGCCAGCGTGCGCCTGTTCGCTTCCGGCTGACCCCGCGTTTCCGCTGAACAGGTACATCGCGATGTCCTCACCCTTGATCAGCATGCGGTACTTGGCGCCGAGGTAGCCGAAGAAGCCCAGCGGCGCGGGTGGCGGGATTCGGTTGACGACTGGCGGAATCGTCCTCAGGTACGCCACGAGCGCCCGCTGATCGGCGTCCGTGAGATGGGCGTACGCAGTCCAGCCCATCGGGAATGGCAGCATCCGCGATCCGTCCTTCCTTATGCCGCGGGTGATCGCCCTGAGAATCTCCTCATCCGTGTACGACCCCAGCCCGGTCTCCCTGTCAGATGTCAGGTTTGCGGTGACGACGTCTCCCCACGGCCCAAGGCGGATCTTCTGGCCGCCCGCGAACTTCAGACCCGGCATGACCCGGCCTTCGCTGTCCACGGGGGAGTGGCAGTGGGCGCAGCCCATCGTCTCCGCCAGCTGCCGGCCCCGCTCGGTCGCGTTCTCGGTGGCCTCGCGTACCTCCTGCTCGTAGTGGGCCTTCAATTCGTCAGCCGTCATCTCCCATGTGGGTGTGCGGCCGAGCGACCGCACGTAGTTGGCCACGTCCCACAGTTCCCTGTCGGTCGCCACATCGGTGAAGGCCGGCATCGGGGTGCCGTTGATCCCGGTCTTGAGACGCAGGTAGATGTCGCGCGTGCTGGAGCCCCCACGGAAGCTCCAGGGCTCGGTCAACCGCGCCGGTTTCAGCAGGTTGCCCCAGTCATCCTGAAGCACGCCGGCGATGGCACCCGCACCGCGACCTTCTTCGCCGTGACAGGCCGCACACTGCAGGTTCTCGTAGACCGCCCTGCCCGCCGCGACGCTCTCCGAGGTCGAGGCGGGTTCGGGCGCGACCTTCACGGGCGCGGGCCGCTCGCTCGCGAAACGCGGCGACAGCGTCTTGACGTGCTGTACGACGGCCTGAATCTCACCGTCCGACAGAATATCGGACCAGCCGATCATCGAGGTCCCGTAGACGCCGTCGCGCACGACCCTCAGTAGGTCGTCGTCGGTGGGGAGGCTTCCCGACTCGGTCGACCGGAACTTGTAGACGCCCTTCGTGAGGTCCCGGGGCGTCGGCGCCAGCATGGCCGCTGCCGGGCCGTCGCCCAGGCCGTACTGGCCGTGGCAGCTCGCGCAGAAGCGGTCGTACACCTCCTTGCCGGATGACCGTGACGCCGGAGCGGACGGCTGGGCACCCAGACCTGCGAATCCGAGCCATGCCGTGGCCGTGCACAGAGCGGCGGCCCGGCCGACGCCTTGCCAGTAACGGGGCATACGGTGTCCTCCCGAGGAAACGCGGTTGATCTATGGGGTGTTCCCTTCGCGATTCTACCGCACCCGGCCAGGCCGGCGGTAACGCCGGTGGAAATCGCGTGGCAAACGCGCTATGGTATGCGCGCGCCGTGCCCCTCGGCGTCCGCGGGCATTAGCTGCGTGTGCGTTCCAGGGACTCTCAGTTACGCCAAAGGAGAAGGCGTCGATGCTGCACCGGCACAGGGTTTTCGCGCTCGTACTCATCGCACTTGCCGGGGCCGCGGTGGCGGTCCAGGCCCAGGGCCGTATTCCAACGCCCAAGGAGCACTACGGATTCAACATCGGCGACGACTACGTGCTCGCCAACTACACGGACACCGAGGCCTACTGGAAGACGCTCGACCAGGCCTCGGATCGCATGACGCTGGTCGACATCGGCAGGACGGCGGAAGGCCGCACGCAGTGGATGGCCATCATCACGTCTCCCGAGAACCACAAGCGCCTTGAGCACTACCGGACGATCTCCGCACAGCTCCACGAGGCGGTGGGACTCACGGATGAGGAAGCCCGCAAGCTGGCCTCGGAGGGCAGAGCAGTCGTGTGGATCGACGGAGGGCTGCACGCGACCGAGGTCGTCGGCGCCCAGTCGCTCGTCGAGTTCGTCTACCAGATGGTGACCCGCACGGACGCGGAGACGATGAGGTTCCTGGACGACGTCATTGTCCTGTGCGTCCCGGCGAATCCCGACGGGATGGAACTGGTCTCCAACTGGTACATGCGCAATCCGGACCCGGCTCGGCGCTCGTCGGCCGGGCTCCCGCGCCTCTACCAGAAGTACGCAGGTCACGACAACAACCGCGACTCGTACATGGTCAACATGCCCGAGACCGAGAACATGAACCGCGTCATGTTCCGGCAGTGGTACCCCCAGATCATGTACAACCACCACCAGTCCGGCCCGGCGGGAACCGTGGAGTTCATGCCACCGTTCCGGGACCCGTTCAACTACTACTACGATCCCCTCATCCCGCTGGGCATCGAGCAGGTGGGGACGGCCATGCACAGCCGCATGGCGGCTGAAGGCAAGCCCGGGACGACCATGAGGTCGGGGGCGAGCTACTCGACGTGGTGGAACGGCGGGCTGCGGACGACGGCGTATTTTCAGAACATCATCGGGCTGCTGACCGAGATCATCGGCAATCCCACGCCGCAGGAGATCCCGTTTGTGCCGCAGCGGATGTTGCCGTCGAACGACTACCCGTTCCCGATCATGCCCCAGCGCTGGCACATCCGCCAGTCCATCGACTACGAGATCACGGCCAACCGCGCCGTCCTGGATGTGGCATCGCGGTATCGCGACACCTTCCTGTTCAACCTCTACACGATGGGCAGAAACCAGATCGCCCGCGGAAGCACGGACACCTGGACGGTCACGCCCAAGCGCGTCGAGGCGCTGCAGGCGCAGATCGCGCGCGAGAACCCGCCGCTGGCCGCGGGCGGGCGCGGGGGCGGTCGGGGCGGCGGCGGCCGGGGAGGCGCGGCCGCCAAGTACTTCGAGCTGCTTCGCAAGCCGGAAGACCGCGACCCGCGCGGCTTCGTCCTGCCGTCGGATCAGCCGGACTTCCTCACGGCGACCAAGTTCGTCAACGCGTTGCTCAAGAACGGCGTGCGCGTGCACCGCGCGACGGCGCCCTTCGAGATTGCCGGCAAGACATACCCGGCCGGGTCGTACGTGCTCAAGACCGCGCAGGCGGCACGGGCGATGGTGCTCGACCTGCTCGAGCCCCAGGACCACCCCAACGATTTCGCGTATCCCGGCGGCCCGCCGCGTCCGCCGTACGACAGCGCGGGCTGGACGCTCGCCTATCAGATGGGCGTGAAGTTCGATCGGATCCTCGACGGCTTCGACGGACCGTTCGAAGTCGTGCCCGACGTCGTGAAGCCGCCCAAGGGTTCCGTGGCGGCGCCTCGCCGCCGTGCGGTGGGCTACCTGGTCAGCGGGCAGGTCAACGACGCGTTCGTCGCCATCAACCGCCTGTTGGCGGCAGGCGAGGACGTGTACCGCCTGACGGAAGCGATGACCGAGGGCGCGGCGTCGTTCGTGCCGGGTTCGGTGTACGTGGCGGCGAAGGCGACGACGATGCCACAGCTTCAGACGCTGGCCGACGAGGTGGGACTGACATTCGTCGGTACGTCGGCACGCGTGCCGGCCGGTGCCGTCAAGCTGAAGAAGGTGCGCATCGGGCTGTGGGACCGGTACGGCGGATCGATGCCATCCGGCTGGACGCGCTGGCTCTTCGAGCAATACGGATTCCCGTTCGAGGTCGTCTACCCGCAGGCGCTCGACGCGGGTCATCTGATCGCGAAGTACGACGTGCTCGTGTTTGTCGACGGCGCTATCCCGGCCCGCGAGACCGGTGGCGGGCCGGACGCCTTCATGGGCGGACAGCCGCAGGCCAGCAACATCCCGGAGGAATACCGGGCGCAACTGGGCAGCGTCAGCATTTCGAAGACCGTCCCCGAACTGAAGAAGTTCGTGGAGGACGGCGGCCGGC
>JBFMFH010000091.1:0-57940 GCA_040752275.1 Acidobacteriota bacterium | reverse complement strand
CGGGTCCAACTACTCCGCGGGCTCTCAGCACCATAGAACAACCGACCTCTGGTCCAGCCTCGGCCGTCACTTTACCTCGTTTCATCGCGATGCGGGTCCGGCGCAGCCGGGTGGGGAACTACTCCCGGCCCACTCCCGGTCTACTCCCGCTTTGGGGCGGGGTTGGCTCAGCGGCCGCTCGGCCCAAAGGCCTCGCGGTTTTTGACCGCGGGCGGCTGCGGATGCTAGCCTGATCGTCTCTTGACCGATATCAGCGTCGCACAGATCGTCGTGGTGTGTCCTCCGGCTTCGTGCCGCTCCTTCCGCTGCTGCCGGCCGGCGCACTCGGCGTACCGATTGTCCGGCCATCTTCACTGGTGATGCCGTGGCTCCTGTGAAACCCCGTGTCTTGTCAGGCATGCGTCCGACCGGCCGCCTGCACCTCGGTCATCTGGTTGGCGCGCTGCGCAACTGGGTCCCGCTGCAGGACCAGTACGAGTGCTTCTACTTCGTGGCGGACTGGCATGCCCTGACGAGCGAGTACGCGGCGACCGACGACATCGCGGCGTACGCGTACTCCAATTTGTCGGATTGGATTGCCGCCGGCCTCGATCCGGAGAAGAGCACACTGTTCGTCCAGTCGATGGTGCCGGAGCACGCCGAGCTGCACCTCCTGCTGTCGATGATCATTCCGGTCCCCTGGCTCGAGCGCGTGCCGACCTACAAGGAGCAGCGCGACCAGTTGACGGAGAAGGACTTGTCAACCTACGGATTCCTCGGCTATCCGCTGCTGCAAACAGCCGACATCATCATGTACAACGCCCACTACGTGCCGGTGGGCGAGGACCAGGTGCCCCATCTCGAGCTGTCCCGTGAGGTCGTGCGCCGCTTTCATGCGTTCTTCGGGGAGGTGTTCGTCGAGCCCCAGCCGCTGCTGACGCACTTCCCGCGCCTGCCGGGCCTCGACAACCGGAAGATGAGCAAGAGCTACGGAAATGCCATCGATCTGTCCGACGATGCGGAGACGGTGCGCAAGAAGGTGATGTCGATGTACACGGACCCGAACCGGGTCCGGGCGGACATCCCGGGCAACGTCGAAGGGAACCCGGTGTTCACCTATCACGATGCCTTCAACCCGGACATCGCCGAGGTCGACGACCTCAAGGCGCGCTATCGGGCCGGACAGGTCGGCGACGTCGAGGTCAAGAGGAAGCTGATCGCCGCCTTGGAGCTGACTCTCGGACCGATGCGACAGCGTCGCGCCGAGGTACTGGCCCGGCCCGACCGCCTTCGTGAGATCATCAACGACGGGTCGGCGCGAGCCAGGCGCGTGGCCCACGACACGATGGCCCGCGTACGCGAGGCCGTGAAGATCGCCTACCGGTGATACTCCCAGCGAGTCCTGAGTTCGAGTCGTCCGCCGACGCGTACTCCGTCAGGCTGCAGGCGTTCGAAGGGCCCCTCGACCTGTTGATTCACCTCATTCGCAAGAACGAGGTGAACATCTACGACATCCCGATTGCGCTCATCACGGCCCAGTACCTCGAGTACCTGGACCTGATGGAGGAGCTCAACCTGGACGTGGCGGGCGAATTCGTGGTGATGGCTGCGACGCTCATCCACATCAAGTCGCGCATGCTCCTGCCGCGGCCGGATCCCCGGCAGGAGGACGAGCCGGAGGATCCGAGGCAGTCGCTGGTCGAACGGCTGCTCGAATACCAGAAGTTCAAGGCGGCCGCCAATCTCCTGCACGAACGCGAGACGCTCCGCAGCGCCCAGTGGCAACGCCCGGACCAGCGGGTCGCCGAGATTGCCGGCGAAGGGGTCGAACCGGAGATCGAGGTCGATCTGTTCAGCCTCATGGCGGCCTTCAAGGCGGTGCTCGACCGGGCCAAGGCACGACCGGTGGTGCCGCTGCCGGCCGAGCGGATCTCCATCGAGGAGCGGATCACGCAGCTGCTCGGGCGGCTGTCGGAGACCGAGGCCTGCGGGTTCGAAGACCTGTTCGACGACGTCAGCGCTCGGCCGGGTCTGATCGTGACCTTTCTCGCGCTGCTCGAGATGATCCGTCTGCGGCTCGTCCGCGTGTTCCAGGCAGGCGTGTTCGGGCAGATCAGGATCTACAAGCGGCCGGAGCGCGAACACCAGCGCTCAGGCATGGGGCTGGCACAGCCGGGGACGGCACATGGCGGATCGTAGAGATTCTGAAGAACCGGTGCCCGACGAGCGCGTCAGCCTCGAGGAACTCGGGCTGGCCGCCGACAGGCCCGAGGGACCTGGGCTGGCCGACGCCGCGGCACCGGATGTGCCGGACGACCTGAAGGCCATTGTCGAGGCGCTCGTGTTCGCGTCACCGGAGCCCTTGTCGGTCAAGGCGCTGGCGAAGATTCTGGACGGCGAAGCCCGGGACGTCATCAGCCGGGTCCTGGCGGCGCTCAGACAGGACTACGAGTCCCATGGGGGGCTGCAGTTGACGGAGGTCGCGGGCGGGTATCAGATTGTCACGCGGCCCGATCTGAACGAGTGGGTCCGCCGCCTGTTCCACGAGCGCCGGACGACGAAGCTGTCGGTGGCCGCCCTGGAGACGCTCGCGGTGATCGCGTACCGCCAGCCCGTCACCGCCGCGGAGATCGCCGAGATCCGGAGCGTGAATACCTCGGGCGTACTCGCGACGCTGGTGGAACGCAAACTCATCAAGATTGCCGGGCGCAAGAACGTCGTGGGACGTCCGTTCCTCTACGCCACGACGAAGGAGTTCCTGCTGCGCTTCGGCCTCAACGACGTCTCCGACCTCCCGCGAATCGAGGAGATGGCCGACGCGCTCGGGTTCGATCTGCCGGCGGCGTTGAACGAGCCGATGCCGACCGACCAGTTCCTGCCGTTGGGCGACCCGGAGGACCCAGCGTCGGAGCCGCTGGCCGGTCAGGTACGCCGGCTCGGAAGCGCCGACCTCGACGAAGCCGATCCCGATCCGTCTGCAGATTAGCGGGCGGGGACCCGGGACCCCGGACTTCTGCCAAGCGCGCCGCCGCGTGGGTTCCTCGAGGCAAGCGGGACTCGCGAGGCAGCAGATCCGGATCCGCCGGGGCCGGCGACACGCCTCAGGTGATCGACCTCGCGTGGCGTCAAATCACGGAACTCACCCGGGCGGAGCGTGGCGTCCGCCAGCGGTCCGAACCGTACGCGCCTGAGCCGCACGACCGGATGGCCCACCGCCTCGCACATGTTCCGCACCTGACGGGTCCGCCCTTCGTACAGTACCAACGAGAGCAGCGCCTGGTCTGCGCTGGCACCGAGGCCGGTTTCCAGCAGCCGGACCCGGGCCGGCGCCGTTCGTCGCCCCTCGAGTACGATTCCGTGGCGAAGCCGGTCGATGGCCTGCCGATCGGGCGTGCCCCGAACCCGCGCGTGGTACTCGCGCTCGAGTTGGTGTCGCGGATGGAGCAGGCGCTGAGCCAGGTCGCCATCGTTGGTCAGCAGAAGGAGGCCGTCCGAGTCGAAGTCCAGGCGCCCGACCGGGTACACATACCCGCCCACGCCCTCCAGCAGATCGATGACCGTCGGGCGGCGCTGTGGATCCGAGCGCGTCGTCACGTAGCCGCGGGGCTTGTTCAGGAGGATGTAGCGCTGACGCTCGGCGGGCCGGATGCGAGTGCCATCCACCCGGATGTCATCGTGCCAGGGATCCGCTTTCGTCCCGAGCTCGACGATGGTCCTGCCGTTGACCGTGACGCGTCCCCGCTCGATGAGCTTCTCCGACGCCCTGCGCGAGGCCACGCCTGCCATCGAGAGTATCTTCTGCAACCGGACTGCGTCGCTGGCCATGATGTCTCCGTCGTCCAATCCGCCATCCGCAATGCGGAATGCGGATGGCGCCTATTGCCTGAGGACGGCTCCGAAAAACCCGACCAGGTCCAGCACCTCTCGCGCGGTGGGCGGGTGATCCACCTCCGCATGCGTAATCAGATTGGACAAGAGGACGCGAACGCGGGTGCGTGGGGCCAGGTAGCGCTCGAGGGCCAGCGTCTCGGCCGACGGAATCACCGTGTCGCCGGTGCCGTGCAGGACGAAGACCGGTGAGGGTGGAGCCACCGACCGATCGGGAGACAAGTCTGGGTCGACGCCCGCGTGGTCGACGTACGGAAGCAGCACGGCGCCGAGGGCATCGACGTTCCGGTCGTTGACATACCGCAGGAGCGTGGCCGATGGTTCAGGCAGCCGGGCGACGGCCATCCGCGACGCCTCCCACAGCTCGTTCGCGCGGGCCTTGTCGACCAGGTCCCAGCACGAGGCCTCGAGATAGATCAAGATAGCCTGCCTCAGTGCCTCGGCCTGGCCAATTGGGACGACGCGTCCGGCCAGGGCGAGCAGCATCACGGCGGTCCCGTAGTCGTGGGGCTTCAGCGTCCGTCCGTCTCCCAGGCCGGGGGCCAGGCGCGAACCACCAAGCGGCCCGTAACGACCGGGTTCGAGGCCGACGCAGAGAAACCGCATCACGCGGGGGAGACTGCTGTGACCCCCGAAGGAGAGAACCCACGCGACGCGCGAGTGCATCGAGGGCCGCCCGGCGGCCACGATCGACAACCCGCCCGAGAAGCTGATCCCGACGAGTCCGACGCGCCCGTCGCGCGCCAGGTCACGGCGTGCGCTCAGCCAGGTGGCGGTGTCCTCGACGACGTCCACCGTACGCGCGGTGATCGCGTAGCGCATGAGATCCGGGCTCTCGGGTGTGACGACGGCCACGCCAAGGCGGGCGAGGGCGCCGGCAAGGCCCACGAGACGCGCCTCGTCGATGCCGAACGCATGGACGCCCGGGGTGACCACAACGGCTCTCCGAATGCGGTTGGGCCGGTAGAGCCTGGCCCGGATCGGTCCGTGGCGGCTCGGGATCGACAGCTCGTCGGTCGTGAACGGGCCCTCGAACCACCCGCCGAGCGCCTGCCAGACTCCGCCGATGTTCGCCAACCTCACGATGAGCGTCCCGGCTCTCAGATACGCCGTACCGATGGGCGCCGCGATGGCGAGGATCGTCAGCCCGGCAATCCCGGCCATCGTCAGGGAGCGCAAGCGCATAGGGAGGCCATGTTACACTCAACGACCCAGGGACCGGGGACCTGGGACCAGTGGCGAGGCTCCGGCCTGACCGGCCGCCCTGCTCTAGTTGCTCGGAACGATGCTGTCACTCGAGGGACACGAGAACCGATTCCCGGTCCCCGCTCCCCGGACCCTGTTCTCCCATGATCATCGCGATTGACGGGCCTTCCGGTGCGGGAAAAGGCACCATCGCGCGTGCGGTGGCACGGGCCCTCGGCATCCGCCACATCGACACGGGCGCGATGTACCGTGCCGTTGCCTGGCGCGCGCTCGACCGGGGCCTTGATCTCGACGACGAGGAGCAGATGGCGACGCTTGCGGCCGAGTCGGTCATCGACGTCGACGGCAGCAGGGTGACCATTGACGGCGCCGACGTGTCCTCAGCCATCCGCACGCCGGAGATCGACCGGGCCACCACGCGTGTCGCGCGGCTTTCGAGGGTGCGCGCAATCCTGGTGGGCCGGCAGCGTGTGATGGGCGAGCAGGAGAGCCTGGTGATGGAGGGGCGGGACATCGCGACCGTCGTGTTTCCCGGGGCCGACGTCAAGGTGTTCCTCGACGCCTCCCCCGAGGAACGGGCCCGGAGGCGCTTGAATGACCCGGCCCACGCGGCGCGCTCGCAGGATCTGTCCGAGGTCGCGCGGGCGATGCTCGTCCGGGACGAGACGGACCGCACGCGGGCCTCTTCGCCGCTGGCGATCGCATCCGACGCCCATGTCATCGACACGACCGGCGTGCCCATTGACGAGGTCGTCCGCCGGGTGCTCGCAATTGCCAGGCGCGTGGCGGGGACAGGACAGTAGACAGTAGAGTGGACAGTAGACAGTAGAGTAGGTAGACGGTAGACAGTAGGTGGGCAGTGCGCACGTGAGTGACCGTGCGCCGGGGACGCAGACGGCGGGCGTTCCCGGCCTGAGCGAAGGCGATGGCAATCCTAGCGAGGCTCCGCCTCAGACCGCCGAGGCACGCGGAAGCGGCTCCGCCTCGCTAGGTCACAGTGTTTCGTTGCCCCGCTGACGGCGGGGCGTAGACGTCTTGAAGGCAGGGGACGGAAACTTGACTCATTTGCATGAGATTCGGGCCTTCAAGCCGTCCAGCCGCGCGAATCCCGAATGCCGCTTGCCTCGACGAAGCCGCGCGGCGGTGCACCGGGCATGGCCGGGAACCCCGAATCCAGCCCGTGGGGGGTGCATGTCAGAGTCGAGAGGCCCGGTCCTTTGACGGCCGAGCCTAAGTGTCGTATACTCAACTGCTTGTAGCAATCGGGCTCGACCCGACATTCAGCCCGCCGGCGCTGCACCCAAGAGACCGGCAATCTTGAATACGAGGAGGACTCGTAGGGCATGTCGAACACAGACGGTATGAACGCACCTGACCTGGCGGCACAGGCGGGCATCCCGACCGGCCAGGCCAAGGTGGCTCAGCCGACACGGCCGCTGGCCGGTGGATACGATGACGAGCAGATCGATCCGGAGGAATACGCGCGGCTGCTGGACCTCTATGACTCCAGCTTCCGGAACATCTCAGAAGGCGAGGTCGTCAAGGGGACGGTGCTCAAGGTGACCTCGACCGCGGTCGTAGTGGATGTCGGGTACAAGTCCGAAGGCATGATCCCGGTGTCGGAGTTCCTGGACGAGAACGGGCAAGTGACGGTCCAGGCGGGCGACATCGTGGATGTCCTGCTGGAGCGCACGGAAGACCGAGACGGCTACGTCGTCCTGTCCCGCGAAAAAGCGGAGAAGATGAAGATCTGGGACGAGATCGAGAAGGCCTACGCGGACCGGAAGGTGGTGCTGGGCCGCGTGATCGAACGCATCAAGGGCGGCCTGGCCGTGGACATCGGGGTGCGGGCGTTCCTGCCGGGGTCGCAGGTGGACGTGCGGCCGGTGCGGAATCTGGACGCGCTGCGCGGCCAGGAGCTGCGGATGCGCGTCATCAAGGTCAACAAGAAGCGCGGCAACATCGTGCTCTCCCGCAAGGTCCTGCTCGAAGAGGAGAACGCGGAGAAGAAGAAGACGACGCTCGCGACGCTGGCCGAGGGGAAGGTGATGCGCGGTGTCGTCAAGAACATCACCGACTACGGCGCGTTCATCGATCTCGGTGGCATCGACGGCCTGCTGCATATCACGGACATGTCGTGGGGGCGCGTCGGTCACCCGTCGGAGATTTTCAAGGTCAACGACGACATCGACGTCATCGTCCTCAAGTACGACCCGGCCACCGAGCGCGTGTCGCTCGGGCACAAGCAGCTGGTGGTCGACCCCTGGAGCAATGTGGTCGAGCGCTACCCGGTGGGCTATCGCGTCTCGGGCAAGGTCGTCAGCCTGACGGACTACGGCGCGTTCATCGAGCTGGAGCCGGGCGTCGAGGGGCTTATTCACGTCTCCGAGATGACGTGGAGCAAGCGGGTCAAGCACCCGTCGAAGATCCTGAACCAGGGCGACTCGGTCGAGGCGATGGTGCTCGGCGTGGATCCGACGGCGCGGCGTATCTCGCTCGGCCTCAAGCAGATCGAGAGCAACCCGTGGCACGAGCTGGCCGCGCGCTACCCGGTCGGCGCCCGGATTACCGGCAAGGTGCGCAATCTGACGGAATTCGGCGCGTTCGTCGAAGTGGAAGAGGACATCGACGGCCTCATCCACATCTCGGACATGTCCTGGAGCAAGCGCATCAAGCACCCCTCAGAAGTGCTCAAGAAGGGCGACAAGGTGGAGGCGGTGGTCCTCAGCATCGACGCCGAGAACCAGCGCCTGTCGCTGGGCCTGAAGCAACTGGCCACGGACATCTGGGACGAGTTCTTCTCCCAGCATCAGGTGGGCGACACGATCGAGGGCAAGGTGGTCCGCCTGACGAACTTCGGCGCCTTCGTCGAGCTGGCGGAGGGCATCGAAGGTCTGATCCACGTCTCGGAGTTCGACGATCAGCAGGACGAGAAGATCGAGCTGCAGGTGGACCAGACCTACCCGATGAAGATCATCAAGCTGAGTCCGGCCGATCGCAAGATCGGGCTGAGCATCAGGGCGCTCCGGGTCGACCAGGATCGCGCCGACTGGCAGGCGTACAGCGACAGTACAGGCCGGCCGCAGGCCACGCTGGCCGATCACTTCCGGATCCAGCAGCGGGAGGAGAACGCGGAGTAGCGGGGCAGCCAGCCCCGGCAGCCGCTTCCGGGGCCGGCGGGCCCCGGAGCGGGCTGCCTTCCTGCGGGTCCTCGGGCCCGTGTAGACCGACACCATGACCAAGGCCGAACTCGTCGAAGAAGTCTCGCGCGTCTCGGAGCTGACCAAGAAGCACTCCGAGGTGATCGTCGACACCGTCTTCCGCAGCATCGTGCAGGCGCTGCAGCGCGGCGAGAAGATCGAGCTGCGGGGTTTCGGCAGCTTCCGCCTCCGCCAGCGCGAGTCGCGCAAGGGGCGGAACCCGAAGACGGGCGAGCGCGTCGACGTGCCCCCGAAGCGTGTGCCCTACTTCAAGCCGGGCAAGGAACTCAAGGACCTGATCAACCACACCGAGCAGGGTCCGGACGCTGTCCCGCCCGTCGCATCCGAGCCGGGGCCGCCTCCCCCTGACGCAGCCGGGTACGCGAGCATGCGGGAGCCAGACTCGACATTCGGCGAGTCCTGACCGGACGGGGACGGAGGGGCGAGTGGAACTGCTGTGGTCTCCGTGGAGGTACGAGTACGTGACCAGCGTCGCCGACAGCTGCGGGTGCGTGTTCTGCGATGCCCTCCACGAACCCGACAGCACGTCGCTGGTCCTGCACCGGGGCCGTACGGCGTTCATCATCCTCAATCTCTACCCGTACAATAGCGGTCACCTGATGATCGTGCCGGCTCGCCACATCGCGACTCTGGGCCTGGCGTCGGCTGAGGAGCGCTGCGAACTGATGGACCTGGTCCAGTTGGCCGAGCAGGCCCTGACCGAGACCTATCGGCCGCAGGGGTTGAATGTCGGCATGAACCTCGGACGCGCCGCCGGGGCCGGCATCGTCGACCACCTGCACATCCACGTCGTGCCCCGCTGGAGCGGCGACACCAATTTCATGTCCGTGCTCGGCAGCGTCCGCGTGATGCCGGAAGATCTGAAGCGGGGCGTGGACAGGCTGAGGCCGGTCTTCCGTCAACTGACCGGTCAGAAGACAGAAGACAGAAGACAGAAGACAGAAGGGTAGCACCCCGCGGGGCTTCGCCGTCCCCCAACCAGCCCCGCGCGATTCGGGAGCGCCCCCCTTGCTTCTTTCTGCGGTAGACTGTCCCCGTCATTCTGTCTTCTGTCTCCTGTCTTCTGTCTTCTGTCCAGAATCCCATGATCCTCGACCTGACGTCCTCCCAGCAGTCGTACCAAGAAGACGTCGCCGAATGGGCCCGCCAGCATGTGGCTCCGGAAGCGGCGCATATCGATGACTCCGGCGAGTTCCCGGCGGCTCTGATGAAGCTCGCGGGCGACCAGGGGCTGATGGGCGTCACCGTCCCCGAGGCCTGGGGCGGCGGCGGCCGCGACTATCTGAACTACGCGTTGGCCATCGAGGAGGTGGCCAAGCGTAGCGCGACGGTCGCCGTCATCATGGCGGTGAACAACTCGCTCGTTGCGGAGGTGCTCGCACGCTTCGGCGCCGACTGGCAGAAGGAGCGCTGGCTGCGTGCGCTCGCCACGGGGCAGGCGCTCGGCGCCTTCGCCCTGTCGGAGGAGAACGCGGGGACGGACGCGGCGAACGTCGAGACCCAGGCGACCCTGGTCGACGAAGGTCGGGCCTACAGCCTGAACGGGAAGAAGGTGTGGGTGGCCTGCGCCGAGGTGGCCAACGTCGCCCTGGTGTTTGCCGTGACCAGGCCGGGCATGCGCGCGCACGGCATCACGGCGTTCCTGGTGCCGATGAGCACGCCAGGGATCGAGCGGCGCGCCCACGACGATTCGTTGGGGGTTCGTGGCCTGGGCTGCATGGAGCTGGTGTTCAACGGGGCCAGAGTGCCGGCCGATCACGTGGTGGGCCCGGTGAACCAGGGCTTCAAGCTCGCGATGTGGGCCCTCGAGGGGGGACGCGTAGCCATCGCCGCCCAGGCGCTCGGGATCGGCCAGGCGTCTTTGGAGGAGGCGTTGCGCTACGCCAAGACCCGCGAGACGTTCGGCAAGCCGATCGCCAGCTACGAGGCCATCCAGTTCATGCTGGCCGACATGGCGACGGAACTCGACGCGGCCCGCATCCTGACCTACAAGGCGGCCGCGCTGAAGGCCCACCAGACGAGCATCGTCACCGAGGCCGCGCAGGCAAAGCTCGCGGCCTCCGAGGCCGCACACAAGGCCGCCGACAAGGCGATGCAGATCCTGGCGTCGGCCGGGTACCGCCGGGGGTCGACCGTGGAGCGCTACTTCCGCGACGCACGCGCGACGGAGATCTACCAGGGCACATCCGAGACCCAGCGCATGGTCATTGCTGAGCGGATTCTGGGGATCCGGCGGCATCCGTAGCGCCGGTGCGTCCCGGTGGACCTTCTGATTCGAGGCGTGATCAGCCGGCCACGGTGTACCCGGCGGCCACGATCTTCTGCCTGATGGCGTCCGGCGTCACCCTCGCTGGATCGAAGGTGACTCCCACACGCTCTTCGGCGTGAGAAGCCGTCACGTCGGTGACGCCATCCAGGCGCCCGACCGCTCGCTTCACCGCATGCTCGCACCCGCCGCAGGTCATGCCCGTGACGCGGAGCGTGATCGTCTCGTTCATGTGTCCTCGCCTGTGATTCTCATCTGTGATCCTGCCGAACACCCCCGTTCTAGAGCGGGTCTCATCCCGGAGTCCTCCCGGAGTCATCCCGGAGTCCCCTGTCTCCTCCGGCCGCAGGCCGCGGCGGGCGCCCGTCCGGCGCCACCCGCTCGGTCGTGAACCCGTTCTCGTCTCGTCCGGCCCGTGAGGGCCGACAAGGAGGCCGGCCGCCTCCGCTATCCCATGACCTGCTTCGCAATCGTCACCAGCTGCATGTTCGACGTGCCTTCATAGATCTGGCCGATCTTGCAGTCGCGCCACAGCTTCTCGACGGGGTAGTCCTTCACGTAGCCGTAGCCGCCATAGAGATTGATGGCCAGGGACGTCACGCGCTCGGCGACCTCGGAACTGAAGATCTTGCACATGGCTGCCTCGGTCAGGAAGGGCCTCCCGGCATCGCGCAGCCGCGCGGCGTTGTACACCAGCAGGCGGGCGGCCTCCACATCCGTCGCCGCCCGCGCGATCTGCGCCTGCACGAGCTGGAACTCCGCGATCGTCCTGCCGAACTGCCTGCGCTCCTTGACGTAGGCGATCGCGTGTGAGAGCGCCCCGGCCGCCAGCCCGATCATCTGGGCCCCGATGCCGATGCGCCCCTCGTTGAGGGTCTCGATGGCCACCTTGTAGCCCTTGCCGAGTTCGCCCAGGATGTTGGCGGCCGGCACGCGGCAGTCCTCGAGGATGAGCTCGCACGTGCTGCTGGCCCGGATCCCGAGCTTGTCCTCCTTCTTGCCGACGGCGAACCCGGGCATGCCACGCTCGACCATGAAGGCCGTGATGCCCCGGTAGCCGGCTTGAGGGTTGGCGTTCGCGAAGACGATGAAGATGTCGGCCTCGTTGCCGTTGGTGATCCAGAGCTTGCGGCCGTTCAAGATGTAGCCATCGCCGTCGGCGACGGCCCGGCTCGCCAGGGCGAACGCGTCGCTGCCTGCGCCGGCTTCCGAGAGCGCGTACGCGCCGACGGTGTCGGCGGCCAGGCGCGGGAGGTAGCGCCCCTTGACCTCGTCCGATCCCCAGCGCAAGACCGCGGTGATCACAAGCGTGTTCTGGACATCGACCAGGACGCCGACGGACGGGTCCACGCGGGAGATGGCCTCCACGGCGAGGACCGAGTGGAAGAACGTGCCCCCCGAGCCCCCGTACTGCTCGGGGATTTCGACACCCATCACGCCCAGCTCGAAGAGTTGGTCGATGAGCGTCCGCGGGAGCTTGGCGTGTTCTTCCATGTCACGGACGTTGGGCCGGATCTGGCCCTCTGCGAACTCGGTCACGCTGTCCCGCAGGAGCGTCTCGTCTTCGGACAGGGAAGTCAGTGGAGGAATGATGTCGTGAGCCACGCGATTCTCCTTATCAACGGGCGTCAATGTTATCATCGAACCAAATGAGCAGGCACCGTGGTGCGGCCGCCCTCGTGGCGTTCCTGGCCCTCACCGGTGGGGGCAGCGGCGTGCTCCGCGCGCGGCAGGCCACCGGGACGCAGCAGACCCAGGCGCAGACACCGCCCGCCGACCAGCAGAAGCCCCAGCAGCCCCCTGTCTTCCGCGCGGGCGTCAACTTCGTGCGGGTCGACGTCATCGTGACCGACAAGGACGGCAATCCGGTCACCGATCTGACCGAGGCCGACTTCGAGATCGTCGAGGACGGCGCGTCCCAGGCAATCGAGCTCTTCAAGCTCGTCAGCGCCGATGGGAATCCGAAGCCGGGCGGCGAAGCGGTGAAGGCCATCCGCTCGCGATATGACGAGGAATCCGAGGCGGCGCGAGACGATGTGCGGCTCTTCGTGATCTTCCTCGACGACTACCATGTGCGCCTGGGCAGCAGTATGCGCGTGCGCGGACCGCTGAGCCAATGGGTGGCGAACCAGCTCGGGCCTCTCGACATGGTGGCCGTGATGTACCCACTGACGTCCGTGGCCGACCTGGGCTTCACGCGCGACCGCCAAGCTGTCGTCTCGGCCATCAGGAAGTTCGAAGGGCGGAAGTACGACTATCGGCCCCGGAACCAGTTCGAAGAGCAGTACGCGATGTACCCGGCTCAGGCGGTCGAGACGGTCCGCAATCAGGTGACGATGTCGGCGCTCGAGGGCGTGTCGGTCAAGCTCGGCGCAATGAGAGAAGGACGAAAGGCCGTCATCTTCGTGAGTGAAGGATTCACGGCCCTCCTGCCACCGCAGATGCGGGACCCGAACGCCCAGTTCCCGGGCCTCGGCAACCCGAACCGGAACAACCCATTCGCTGGAGAGAACCCGGCCGAAGACCGCAGCCGCTTCTTCTCCGAGGCGGACCTGCAGAACCAGATGCGCGACGTGTACGATGCGGCCAACCGCAACAACACCGCCATCTACGCCCTCGACCCGCGCGGATTGGCCCCGGCCGAGTTCGACATCAGCGAGAACGTCGGGACGCGCGTCGACACGGAGACCCTGCGGCAGAGCATGGACACGCTGCGGGTGTTGGCCGACCAGACCGACGGGCGGGCCATCGTCAACCAGAACGACCTCGAGCGGGGCCTGAAGCAGGTCATCCGGGACACCAGCTCGTACTACCTCGTGGGGTACAGCTCGTCGGCGCCCACCGACGGGAAGTACCACAAGATCGAAGTCCGGCTCAAACGGCCCGGACTCGACGTCCGCGCACGCAAGGGCTACTGGGCCGCGACGGCGAAGGAGGCGGCGGCTGCGGCTGCACCCCCGAAGGCGACGCCGCCGGCGGAGGTCGAGCGTGCGCTGGGCACCGTCGAAACCGGCCCGCGGGATTCGGTCATCTCGACGTGGTTCGGCCTGTCGCGGGGGGTGGAGGGTCGGACCCGCGTGACGTTCGTCTGGGAACCGGTCCCGCCGACCCTCGGCCTGGCGCGCGACGAACCCGTGCAGGTCCAGGTCCTGGCGGCCGGTGGCAGCGGCGAGACCTATTACCGCGGCAACGTGCCCGAAGAGCCGACCGACCCGAGTCAGCGGGCGCCATCGAGCCTGTCCTTCGATGCGGCACCGGGACGCGTGCAGTTCCGGCTGGCCGTGCGTAACACCAAGGGACAGGTCATCGACTCGGTGCTCCAGGAGATTGCGGTCCCCGACCTGACGGAGCCTGGAATCGCGCTGGGCACGCCAGCCGTCTACCGGGCGCGCACCGCACGCGAGTTCCAGGCCCTGACGCGCGCGGCTGCTCCGGTGCCGACCGCGCTACGGTCCTTCCGTCGCACTGACCGCCTGCTGATCCGCTTCGACGTCTACGCGCCGGGCGCCACCAGGCCGGCGGTGGCCGTCAACCTGCTGAACCGCGTCGGCACCAAGATGACCGAGGCGTCCTTCACGGCGCCCGCCGAGGGCTCGACCTCCTACCAGGTCGATCTGCCCCTCGCCGGGTTTGCCGCGGGCGAGTACGTCATCGAGATCAAGGCCATGGGCGAGAGCGGCGAAGCGTCGCAACTGATCGGCGTGCGGATCACGAGCTAGGACCGAATCCCGAATCCCGAATCCCGAATCCCGAACCTACACCCACCCCCGCTGGCTGCACGCGCTGGCGACGCGGTTGATGGCGATGACATACGCGGCATCGCGCATGTAGAGCTTCTTGCTCGCGGCGAGGTCCGCCACCGCGTGGAACGCATTGGTCATCAGGCCGTCGAGCTTCGCGAGGACCTCATCCTTGGTCCAGTAGTAGTTCATGTTGCCCTGGACCTGCTCGAAGTACGACACCGACACGCCGCCCGCGTTGCACAGGAAGTCCGGAATGACGAACACGCCACGCTCCTCGAGCACCTTGTCCGCCTCCGGCGTCGTGGGACCGTTGGCGCCCTCGGCGACGACTTTCACCTTCTTCCCGATCCTCGAGACCGTCTCGGCGGTCACCTGATTCTCGATGGCGGCCGGCACCAGGATGTCGACGTCCTGTTCGATCCAGGCTTCGCCAGGCAGGATCTCGTAGCCGAGCGACGTCGCCTTGACCTTGTCGATGGTTCCGAACTTGTCCGTGATCCCGATCAGCTCATCGAAGGTCAGCCCGTCGAGCTTGCGGAACGTGTAGGTCTTCTGATCCGTGTTGTCCCAACACGACACGCAGATGACCTTGCAGCCGTAGGTCGTGAGCAGCTTCACGGCATACTGGGCGACGTTGCCGAATCCCTGCACGGCGGCGCTGGTCCGATCGGGGGCGATGCCGAGCAGCTTGAGGGCTTCGCGCACGGTGTAGATCACGCCGAAGCCGGTCGCCTCGGTGCGGCCTAGCGATCCGCCCATGCCCACCGGCTTGCCCGTGATGAAACCAGGCTCCTTCTGGCCGTGGATGACTTCGAGTTCGTCCATCATCCAGACCATGTGCTGCGGGTTGGTCATCACGTCCGGCGCCGGCACGTCCTGGAGGTAGCCCACGTTCCTCGCGAGCTGGCGAACCCAGCCGCGGCAGATCGCCTCCTGCTCGCGCAGACTCAGGTGGTGCGGGTCGCAGATGACACCACCCTTGCCGCCGCCGAGCGGGATGTCGACGACCGCCGTCTTCCACGTCATCCACGTCGCCAGGGCGCGAACGGTGTCGAGGGTCTCGTGGGGATGGAACCGGATGCCGCCCTTGTTGGGGCCGCGCGCGTCGTTGTGCTGGACGCGGAACCCGCGGAACACTTTGACCTTCCCGTCGTCCATGCGAACGGGGATCGCGAACTGGTGCTCGCGGAGTGGCCACCGCAGCAGCTCCCTCGTCCCGCTGTCGAGATCGAGGATGTCGGCGACCTTGTCGAATTGCGCTTGAGCCATTTCGAAAGGATTGAACGGCTTGGACACGTGTAATCTCTCCTTGGCGCCCGAGGCGCCATACTCAACCGTTGTCTGCGAGAAGGATGATGACGCGGGACGCTAACCGGATCGTGCTGCCGTGCCTGGCACCTCCTTCGCCGTCCCGGTCCGGTACACCGGCCGGTCGGGCCCGTCGGGGGCTGGAGCGGTCGACCGCGCGCGGATACACCTCGGGAGCGAACGGTCCGTCGCCACGGCCGCTCACGCGTACATGCCGCGCATGCGTGTCACGGTGGCCACGCGGTCGATGGCCACGATGTAGGCCGCCGTTCTCATGTCGACGCGGTACTTCAACGCGGTCCGGAGCACCGAATCGAATGCCGCCGTCATCTTCGCCTCGAGACGCTCGTTCACTTCCTGCTCGGGCCAGAAATACCCGTGCCGGTCCTGCACCCACTCGAAGTACGAGGCCGTGACCCCGCCGGCGTTGGCCAGGATGTCCGGCACCACGAAGACGCCGCGTTCGTGCAGCAGCCGGTGGGCGTCCGGCGTCGTCGGGCCGTTCGCCCCCTCCACGATCAGCCGCGCCCGCACGTCGCCTGCGTTCCGCAGTGTGATCTGGTTCTCGAGTGCCGCCGGCACCAGCACGTCCACGTCGAGCCTGAACAGATCGTCGTTGCTCAGCGGGCGCCCGGCCGGGAAACCGTCAACCGTCTTGTACTGGCGCACGTAGTCGGCGAGGCCGTCGATGTCGATCCCGTGCTCGTCATACAGTCCGCCCCGCCAGTCGGTGATGGCGACAATCGTGGCACCCTGCTCGCGGAGCAGGCGCGCTGTCACGGCACCGACGTTGCCGAAGCCCTGGATGGCCACCCGCGACCCCTTCAACTCGAATCCGAGATGGTGAGCCGCTTCGCGGGCGTTGATCATCACGCCGCGCCCCGTGGCGTCGCGACGGCCCGCCGAGCCGCCCAGGACGACGGGCTTGCCCGTGACCACCGCCGTCGTCGTCGTGCCGACGTGCATGCTGTAGGTGTCCATCACCCAGGCCATCACCTGCTCGTTCGTGTTCACGTCCGGCGCGGGGATGTCCTTGTCCGGGCCGATGGCATCGACAAGCTCGGCGACGTAGCGGCGGGTGAGCGCCTCGATTTCCCGGCGCGACATGCGGGTCGGATCGCAGACGACGCCGCCCTTGCCACCCCCGAAAGGCAGCTGGGCGACCGCGCATTTCCAGGTCATCCACGCGGCCAGCGCCGTGACCTCGTCGAGCGTGACGTCCGGGTGAAAGCGGATGCCCCCCTTGGCCGGCCCGAGCGCAATGTTGTACTGCACGCGGTAGCCAGTGAAGACCTCGATATCGCCGTTGTCCATCTGGACCGGGCACGACACGGCGATCTGCCGCTTGGGACTCGTCAGCACCTTCCAGATGCCCGGCTCGAGATCGAGCAGGCGCGCGGCGGCGTTGAACTCCGCCAGCATGGCGGCGAACGTCGAGCCGTGTCCGGGGAGTTCAGGACCGCGGGGAATACCGGACGCTGAGTCGCTCACCGAAGGCCATCTCCAGGCGGGCCGGACCGGTCGAGGGGGCTGCAACGGCCCCGGGTCGGGCGCCCGACCGATTCCGCGCCAGCGTACCCGGTCGGTTCACGCTAAGTCAAGATGATGGATGCGCTTGGGGGTGTTCGGAGGCCGACCTGACGAGGAACGCAGGCGCGGAACGACGAGCGGGATTCTCGGAGATTCAACCGCGAGCGCCGCCGGTCACTGGGCCCCGATGTAAACTGTTGACCATGAGCATCGTGACGACTCCTGCCGGCAAGGAGCGTGCCCGCTGGGAACGCGAGACTCTGGAGCCGGCGCTGAAGAAGAGCCCCGAACGCGCCGCCTCGTTTACGACGATCTCGAGCCGCCCCATCGAACGGCTGTACACGGCAGACGACATCGCCGGACTGGACTACGCGCGCGACCTCGGCGATCCGGGCTCGTTTCCCTACACGCGGGGCATCCATGCCACGGGCTATCGGGGCCGGCTCTGGACGATGCGGCAGTTCTCCGGGTTCGGGACGCCTGAAGAGACCAACGCCCGCTACAAGCACCTGCTCGCTGCCGGCGGCACCGGTCTCAGCGTGGCGTTCGATCTGCCGACGCTCATGGGTCGCGACCCCGATCACGATCTGTCGCTGGGGGAGGTCGGCAAGTGCGGCGTGAGCGTCGCGTCGCTCGCCGACATGGAAGTCCTCTTCGATGGCATCTCGCTCGCCGACATCACCACGTCGATGACCATCAACTCCCCGGCGTCGATGCTCTTCGCCCTGTATCTCGTCGTCGCCGAGCAGCAGGGCGCCGACTGGAAGACGATCTCCGGCACGATCCAGAACGACATCCTCAAGGAGTTCATCGCCCAGAAGGAATACATCTACCCGCCGGCGCCCTCGATGCGGCTCATCACGGACGTGTTCGCCTTCTGCAGCCAGCAGGTGCCGAAGTGGAACACGATTTCGGTCAGCGGATACCACATCCGCGAGGCCGGAGCGACGGCCCTGCAGGAACTGGCATTCACCCTGCGCGACGGCATCGAGTACGTGCAGTACGGCGTCGACGCCGGCCTGACCGTTGATGATTTCGTGCCGCGCATCTCCTTCTTTTTCAACGCACACAGCGACTTCTTCGAGGAGATCGCGAAGTACCGAGCCGCCCGCCGGATCTGGGCGCGGGTGATGCGGGAGCGGTTCGGCGCCGCCGACGAGCGGTCCCAGAAGCTGCGCTTCCATACCCAGACTGCGGGTGTCTCGCTCACGGCCCAGCAGCCGTACAACAACGTCGTGCGGACCACGCTCCAGGCACTGTCGGCCGTGCTCGGCGGCACGCAGTCGCTCCACACGAACTCGCTCGACGAGGCGCTCGCGCTGCCCACGGCCGAGGCAGCCACCCTGGCCCTCCGGACCCAGCAGATCATCGCGCACGAGAGCGGCGTGGCCAACGTGGTGGATCCGCTCGGCGGCTCCTACTTCGTCGAGAAGCTGACGCAGGAGATGGAGCAGGGCGCCGACGAGTACTTCGACACGATCGACCGCATGGGAGGCATGGTCGCGGCCATTGAAGCCGGTTTTCCACAGCGCGAGATCGCGGAGAGCGCATACAGGTTCCAGCAGGCCGTCGAACGCCGGGAGAAGATCATTGTCGGCGTGAACGACTACGTCGTGGACGAGCCCAACCCCGTGCCCATCCTCTACATCGACGAAGCTGCGGCCGAGCGGCAAATCGGAAAACTGCGGCGGCTCCGGGAGTCGCGCAGCAACGAGCGGGTGCGTGCGGCACTGGAGGGACTGAAGCGTGCCGCGGAGGGGGAGGCCAACACGATGCCGCCCCTGATCGAGGCCGCCCGGGCCTACGCCACAGTTGGCGAGATGTGCGACGCGCTCAGAGACGTGTGGGGCGAGTACGAAGAGGAGGCCGTCATCTAGCCAGGCGGCAGGCGGCAGGCGACGGGCGACAGGGAAGGAGTCAGGAGTCAGGAGTCAGGAGTCAGGAGTCAGGAGTCAGGAGACAGGAGTCAGGAGTCAGGAGTCAGGGGGGCGCAATCCGCATTCCGCAATCCGAACTCCGCATTCCGCAATCGTGATGGGCGTCTGGCGACAGGGGAGCGTATGGCGAAGATACGAGTCGTGATTGCGAAGCCGGGACTCGACGGGCACGATCGGGGTGCGAAAGTGATTGCACGCGCCCTGCGCGACGCCGGCATGGAGGTGATCTATACCGGCCTGCGGCAGACCCCTCCTCAGATTGTGAACGCCGCGCTCCAGGAAGATGCCGACGTCATCGGGCTGTCGATCCTCTCCGGCGCGCACAACCACATCTGTCCGGAGGTTGTGCGCCTGCTGCACGAGAAGGGGCTGGACGATGTCCTCGTCGTCGTTGGTGGGATCATCCCCGACCAGGACCTCGAGGGACTGAGCCGCATCGGCATCCGGGGAGTGTTCAGGCCTGGCACCCCAATGCAGGAGATCGTGGAGTTCATCAACAGGAACGCGAGGACGAGGGCGGGAGCGGCCTAGCCGGGGTTGGGGCGCCTAATCCCACCCCCGGCATCCGCCGATAACCCATTGTGTCTACAGGACTTCGGCCGTCGGATGAGACGAGGGGCCGCGCCGGAGCCTGCTAACTCTTTTCGATTCAGGTAGTTGTGGTCATGCCCCACAAGCTCTTGCTCGCCGACGACAGCGTGACGATCCAGCGGGTCATCGAGTTGACCTTCGCCGACGAGGACGTATCGGTCACGGCTGTCGGGGACGGGAAACAGGCCATCGAACGCATCGAGGCCGAACCCCCGGATATCGTGCTGGCGGATGTCGGCATGCCCGAGAAGGACGGCTACGAGGTCGCGGATTTCGTCAAGCGCACTCCGCGCCTGGCCCACATCCCGGTCCTGCTGCTGACCGGGGCCTTCGAGCCCGTCGACGAGGAGCGTGCGGTGCGAGTGGGATGCGACGGCGTCTTGGCCAAGCCCTTCGAACCCCAGATGGTCATCACGCGCGTCCGGGAACTGCTGTCGTCGACCGTGGCGGCGACGGCTCGCCCGACCCCGCAGCTCGTCCAGCCTCCACCGGCCCGCAAGCTGGCGCCGAGGTCGCCCGACACGGGCCGCGGACAGGGAACCCCCGCTCCCGAGGCAGTCCTCCCGCCGCCGGAGCCGCTGCCTCCGGCGCCGCCCCCGCCACTGTCGGCCGGGCCGACGCCCGTGGTTCCGTTGCCCGTCGCAACTCCGCCCCGCCAGACGGCGCCGCTGCCGGCCGCCCAGGCCGCAGGCGCCAGAGCGGAGAGGGAGATCGAGGTCCGACTGCCGGGTCGGGACAGCGCGGCTTCGAGCCCGGCTCCCGAGATCCCTCCGGCCGGCCCCGGGCCGGCTCCCGCGCCGATGCCGCCGGTCACCGAACCGGCTCGGCCGAACGAAGGTCGAAGCCCAGAGGAGATCGCGGTCGAGTCGGCGCTCGACGCGGCGATCCGGATACGCCGGCGTCCGCCGGTTGCGGTCCCGGAGATTGGGGTCCCGCCCAAGGGCTTCGAACCCGCGGCTGCGTCCGGCCTCGCCGCCATGCCCAAGCCGGAGCCCGACAGGGCGACCCAGCTCGACGACTACTTCGAGCGTCTCGACGCGGCCATGGCGAACTTTGGCACACGTGAGCGCCGCCCGCCGCCCGCTGAGTCGGTCGTCGCGCCCCAGCCGGCGTCGACACCCGGGCCGGCACCCGAGCCAGCGCCCACGCACGTGGCGGCGTCTCGTGGGCCGGCGCCAGTGGTTCCCGCGCTCGAGGTTGTCGCCCCTGCCCTGACGCCGGAAGCGGAGCCCGCCTCGCGTGCCGAGGGCGAGCCAGAGACCCAGCCGCCTGCCGCCCTCGCGCAGGCCTTCTCCGTGCTGCTCGATGCCGAACGCGGAGAGCCGGGGACCGGGCCGTTGCCGTCGCTGTTCCCCCCGCCCGCGATCTCCCCCGCCCTTCGCGAGGAGCTTGTGGAGCAGGTCACCCGCCGGGTCCTCGAACGCCTGAGCGATCGCGTCGTCCGCGAGACCGTCACCGATCTGGTCTCACGAGTGACCGAGCGCCTGGTCCGAGAGGAGATCGAACGCCTGAAGACGACCATCAAGTAGCCGCCGCCATAGCGACGAGCGCTTGATGCGCTCGCTGCGGTGCGGTTACGCTGTAGGTCTGCCGTCCGGCCTGGCCGGCCGGTCTCGAACTCGCACACCCGGACCACCGCATGTCTGAGCTGCCGAAAGTCTTCGATCACACGACCGTCGATGCCCGCTGGTACAGCTACTGGGAGTCGATTGGCGCGTTCACGGCGTTGCCCGAGTCAGGCAAGCCGGCCTTCAGCATGGTGCTGCCGCCGCCCAACGTCACCGGGTCGCTGCACATCGGTCATGCGCTGAACCACACGCTGCCCGACATCATCGCGCGTTGGAAGCGGATGTTGGGGTATGACGTGCTCTGGCTGCCGGGCACCGATCACGCGGGCATTGCAACCCAGAATGTCGTGGAGAAGCAGCTGGCGGCAGAGGGGAAGACACGACACGACCTCGGCCGGGAGGCGTTCGAGGCGCGGGTGTGGGAGTGGGTGCGCCAGAGCCACGGCACCATCACCGCCCAGATGCGGCAGCTCGGGGACTCGGTCGACTGGTCGCGCGAGCGATTCACTCTCGACCCGGGCCTGACTCGGGCGGTTCGTCGCGAATTCGTGTCCCTGTACCGCGACGGTCTCATCTACCGCGACCGCTACATCGTGAACTGGTGCCCGCGATGCCGCACGGCGCTCTCGGATCTCGAAGTGCAGCACCGCGACACGGCCGGCAAGCTCTACTACGTCCGGTACCCTGGAGTCGGAGGTGGCCCAGGTGTCGTCGTGGCCACCACGCGTCCCGAGACAATGCTCGGCGACACGGCGGTGGCGGTGAATCCGGACGACGACCGGTACCGGCACATGGCGGGCGACCGGGTGCGGCTGCCCGTCATCGGACGGGAGCTGCCCATCGTCACGGACAGCTTCGTCGATCCCGCGTTCGGTACCGGCGCGGTCAAAGTGACGCCTGCCCACGACCCCAACGACTTCGCGATGGGACGGCGCCATTCGCTGCCGTCGGTATCGGTCATCGACGAAGACGGCCTGATGACGGCCGAAGCCGGGCCCTACGCCGGGCAGGACCGGTTCAAGGCCCGCAGGGGTCTCGTGCAGCAGCTCGAGGCCGAAGGCCTGCTCGAGAAGGTCGCGGACCACCAGCATGCCATCGGCCACTGCGAGCGCTGCGGAACGGTCGTGGAACCGCTGGTCTCGACTCAGTGGTTCGTGAAGATCGGGCCCCTGGCCGCCGAGGCGATCCGCGTGGTGGAGGAGGGCAAGGTCACCTTCCTTCCGGACAACTGGACGAAGACCTACTTCGAGTGGATGACGAATATCCACGACTGGTGCATCTCGAGGCAGTTGTGGTGGGGACACCGGATCCCGGCCTGGTACTGCGACGGCTGCGGCACGACGGTTGTGTCGGAGGACGATCCGGATCGGTGTGCGTGCGGTGGGGTCCTGCGCCAGGATACCGACGTGCTCGATACCTGGTTCAGCTCCGGCTTGTGGCCGTTCAGTACCCTCGGCTGGCCGGACCGGACCGCCGAGCTCGCGAGGTACTACCCGACGACGCTGATGCTCACGGCGTTCGACATCATCTTCTTCTGGGTCGCCCGGATGATCATGCTGGGGGTGAAGTTCGCCGGGGGTGTTCCGTTCCACACCGTGTACATCACAGGGCTGGTGCGCGACGAGCGCGGCCAGAAGATGAGCAAGTCGAAGGGCAACGTCGTCGACCCGCTGGCCGTCATGGGTGAGATTGGAGCCGACGCGCTTCGCTTCACGCTGGCCGCGATGGCGTCACCCGGCATGGACATCCCGCTGTCGGAAGGCCGGATGACGGGATATCGCCAGTTCATCAACAAGTTCTGGAATGCTTCGCGGTTCCTGCTGATGAACATCGGCGACCTGCCATCCAGGCCGGACGTGCCGCCGGCACACGATCTCGGGCTCGCGCACCGGTGGATTCTGAGCGGGGTCAGCCGCCTGTCGACCGAGGTGAGCGACGCGCTCACCCAGTACCGCTTCGATCTGGCGGCTGACCGCCTCTATCACTTCTTCTGGCACGAGTTCGCCGACTGGTACATCGAGCTGGTCAAGCCGGAGCTGCAGCAGACCGGTCCCGTGCGGGAGACGGCGGTTGCGGTACTCATCGAGGTACACGACAGGCTGGTGCGGTTGCTCCACCCGTTCATTCCCTTCGTCACCGAGGAGGTCTGGCAGCGTCTGCCACGACGGGCCGGCGACGGGCCGACGGTGACGCTCGCGCCGTTTCCAGCCAAGGTGGCCGGGTGGCTGGACGCGCAGGCCGAGCGCGACATGGAGTACCTCCAGCAGATCGTGACGACGATTCGAACCGTGCGCTCCGAGCGCGGCGTGGCGCCGTCGCGGCGCATCGCGGCCGTCGTCGACGAAGCCGACGCGGCCATGAGGGCGATGCTGGAGAGGAACGCCGGGTACATCAGACAGTTGGCCGGGCTCAACCGGCTCGAGTTCCGGTCCGAGGTCGCGCCCGGCCCGGATACGGTCAAGAGGGTCCTCGAGCACGCGCACGTGTTCGTCCCGCTGGCGGGTGTCGTCGATCACCAAGCCGAGATAGAGAAGATCCAGAAGGAAGTGGCAGCGGTCGCCAAGGAATCATCGGCCATCGAGCAGAAGCTCGCGTCGCAGGGTTTCGTCGAGCGCGCGCCGGCGCGGGTCGTCGACGAGGCCAGGGCACGACTGGCACAGCTCGGGGAGAGACGGGCCAAGCTCGAGGGGACGCTGGCAGACATGCGGGGGTAGTCGTGGAAGCACTCGAGCCCGCGGCATACCGGGATGTCGTACGCAGGGCCCTCGCCGAGGACCTCGGCTGGGGGGATGCGACAACCTCGGCGGTCGTCGCGGGGGAGGCCAGAGCCGCGGGGGTGCTGTCGCTCCGCAGAGCGGGCGTCGTGGCGGGCCTCGATGCGGCGATCGAGGCGTTTCGCCAGCTCGACCCTGCGTTGACAGTCGAGGTGTATCAGCCTGACGGGTCGGTCTGTGCCGCCCGTGCGCGAATCGCGCGGATTCAGGGACTGGCGTCGTCCCAGTTGACCGCCGAACGGACCGCGCTGAACTTGCTCGGACACCTGTGCGGGATCGCCACGTTGACCCGCCGGATGGTCGATGCAGCGGGTGGCCGCCTCCAGATTGTCGACACCCGGAAGACACTTCCGTCGCTGCGGGCGCTCGAGAAGTACGCCGTCCGCGTGGGGGGCGGGATCAACGGCCGGTTCGCGCTCGATGACGGGATCGTGATCAAGGCCAACCATCTCCGCCTCGCCGGCAGTGTCTCGGCGGCGGTGGCCCTGGCGCGCGGCAACAGGCCTGACGTCCCTGTCCAGGTCGAGGTCGCGTCGCTGGAGGAAGTCGACGAGGCGTTGGCGGCAGGCGCGGCCGTCCTCCTGATACGCGAGCCGGCAGCCGCCGATCTCCGGGCGGCGAAACAGCGATGTGAAGGCCGGGCTCGGATCGAGGTGTCCGGGCGATACGGTCCGGACGAGCTCGATGCGCTGGTTGCGGCTGGTGCCGACCTGGTGTCGGTTGCCTGCCTGATCGATTCGGCCCCCGCCGTGGACGTGACCCTTGAGCTTGATCGCGCGTGAGCGTCCAGAGCCGGCGGCCCTCCCGGGCGACCTGGCCACGGCCATCGAGCGAGCCCGCCCAGCCCTGGGCGGGTTCGCCGCCCAGCTCTTCTATGTCCCGACCGTCGGGTCCACGAACGACGAGGCGGCCCGGCTGGCAGAGGCGGGGGCGCCGGAGGGGACTGTCGTCGTTGCCGATCAGCAGTCCGCCGGTCGCGGCCGACTCGGGCGGGCATGGTTCTCGCCGCCGGGCGCAGGGCTGTATGTGTCGGTCATTTTCAGGCCGCACCGCGGCCTGGCCGCCGCCGCCCGGCTGCCCACGTTGCCCGCCGTGTTGACACTGGTCTCGGGCGTGGCGCTCGCAGAGGCGGTGCGAGAGACAACCGGGCTGCCGGTGGTCATCAAGTGGCCGAACGACTTGGTCCACGACGGCCGCAAGCTTGCCGGCATCCTGGCCGAAGGATCCGCGCAGGGACGTGCGCTGGAACATGTCATCCTCGGCTTCGGCATCAACGTACGGTCGGTGACGTATCCCCCGCAAGTGGCTGCCCGGGCGTCATCGCTCGAGACTGAACTCGGCCGTCCGGTCGACCGCCACACCCTGTTGGTGCGCTGCCTCATGAAGCTGGCCAGGATCCGCGTGGCGCTCGGCAGTGGGGAGATTGCGCCCATGCTGCAGCGCTGGCGCGACCTCTCGCCGTCGGCCGCGGGAGCGCGCGTCGCGTGGCGCGGTCCCCACGGGCTTCGCCGGGGATGGACGGTTGGTCTCGACGATGACGGGGCCCTGCTGGTGGACGTCGGCGGCAGCGTCGAACGGGTGCTGGCAGGGGAGATTCGGTGGGAGTGATCACTCCGAACCCGGAACTGGAAGCTGACAGCAAGAGGGGTCCATGCTCCTGGCAATCGACGTCGGCAACACCAACATCGTGCTCGGCGTATTCGATGGAGTCGTGCTGGGCCGCAGTTGGCGCTTGACCACCGCAAGGGACCGGACGGCCGACGAGCTCGGCCTCATGGTGGCGGAGCTGCTCGAGCGTTCCGGTATCGCCCCGACGACCATCGACGGGGTGGTGATGGCGTCGGTCGTGCCGCCGCTCACCGGACCGATGATCGCGATGTGCGAGCGCTACCTGGGGACTAAGCCGCTGAACCTCGAGCCGGGCGTCGAGACGGGGATGACCATCCTCTACGAGAACCCGGCGGAGGTCGGGGCCGATCGCATCGTGAACGGCGTGGCGGCCTACGAACTCTACGGGCGATCCCGCGGACTCCCGCTGATCGTGGTCGACTTCGGAACGGCCACGACCTTCGATGCCATCACCGAACGCGGGGAGTACCTGGGCGGCGTAATCTGCCCCGGCATCCAGATTTCGGCAGACGCGCTCTTCCAGCGCGCCGCACGCCTGCCGCGCATCGACGTGCGGAAGCCGGCCACCGTCATCGGTCGGACGACCGTGACGTCCATGCAGGCCGGCCTGTTTTTCGGATACGTCGGGATGGTCGAGGGGCTCGTGCATCGGGTCCGGCGCGAGCTGGGCGGGCGCGCATACTGCGTGGCCACGGGCGGCCTGGCCGAGGTCATCTCGCCGGAGACGGACGTGGTCGAGGCGGTCGATCGGGACCTAACGATGCACGGCCTGCGGATGGTGTGGGAACGGAACCGCGGCGCATGAACCTCGACGACTACTGCCGCGAGCTTGAGGCCCACCTGTGCCGCCGCAACGGCGGCCACCTCGTGCGAATCGTCGGTCCCGCATTCGAGAAGGTGTGCGAGTGGGGGCGAGCCGGCATTCCCCTCAAAGTGGCGATGCAGGGGATCGATCGCTACATCGAGAGGCAGGAAGCGCGCGGAGGGCACCGGCGTCCGGCGCGCATCGAGTTCTGCGAGGCCGACGTGCGCGACGCCTTCGATGCGTGGCGCCGGGCCGTCGGCGTCCGCGCTCGGGCTGGTGACGACGAGGAGGCAGCCCAGGCACCGCCCGCGAAACGACGCCGATCCCTTGCCGGCCACATCGAGCGCGTGGTGGCACGCCTGACCGTCCTCAGAGGCGGGACGTCGGGCTCCGAATGGGCGCGAAGCCTGGAGGCGGCCGTCCGCGAGCTCGATGCACTGCGGGGGTCGGCCCGCAAGGCCCGAGGCGAGGCGCGAGAGGCGGTTGTGGCTGCCCTCGTCGAGGTCGATCGGCGCCTCTTGGACTCGGCCGTTCACACCGCCGCCGCGGGCCTGGTGGCCCAGGCCACCGAAGAGGCCATCCGCGAGCTGGCGCCCTTCAGGGAGCGCCTGCGCGTGGAGGCCTGGGACGATGCCGTGCGGCGAGGCCGGGATGTCGTGCTGCGCGAGCGGCTGGGACTGCCGGCGATCGTGTTCGAGTAGGCGCGAGGAGCTGCGGTGCTGACGGTTGGGAGCGTCGTCACGCTCAGGCCAGAGAAGCCCGTGGCCGGCGGGCGGATGCTGGCCCGCCACGACGGCCGAATCGTGCTGGTGGCCGGCGCGATTCCCGGCGAGACCCTGCGCGCCCGCATCGAACGCGTCGACCGCTCGACAGCCTGGGCATCGATGGTCGAGGTGCTCGAACCCCATGCGGCCCGGCGGCGCATCGACTGGGACTGTCGATGCGGCGGCGCGGACTACGCACATGTGGCCTACGCCACCCAGTTGGCGCTCAAGGCCGACCTGATCAGGGATGCGCTGATGCGTGTCGGCCGCCATCCGTGGAGCGAACCGATCCCGCTGGCTGGTTCCCCCGAACTGGGCTATCGGATGCGATGCCGGGTGCACACCAGGAACGGGCCACCCGGGTTCTTCGTTCAGGGCACGCACACGGTCTGTGATCCCGGTCCATCGGGTCAACTGCTGACGTCGACCATCGAGGCCATCCGGGCGCTTGGCGCCGTGCTGCTGGAACAGGGACTGGCGAGCCATACCGACATCGACGTTTCCGAGAACATCCCGGCCGACAGGCGGGCTGTGCACGTCCAGGTCGAAGCGCGAGCCCCGATCGACGCGGTGTCGGCGCTCCGGACGGTCCCGGGGGTGAGCGGCCTCAGTTGGTCGGTGGCCGGGCATGCAGGTGTAGAGGTGGCGCACGGCGAGCCCTGGGTCGAGGACGTTCTGCGGATCGGGGAGAGTGCGGTCAGGCTCCGACGGCACGTGCGCGCGTTCTTTCAGGCCAACCGGTACCTGCTCCCGTCACTGGCGGCCCGCGTGGTCGCTGCGTGTCCCGACGGTCCGGTCGTGGATCTGTTCGCGGGCGGCGGGCTCTTCGCGGTCTCGCTCGCGGCCGACGGGCGGCATCGTGTGACGGCGGTCGAAGGCGACGCCGTCGCGACGGCTGACCTTCGCGCGAACGCCGCACAGATGGGCGGCGCAATCGAGATTCACGCGGAGTCGGTGGAGCGGTTCGTGGAAGCCGTACGACCCGTGCCGTCGTCGACACTCATCCTCGACCCGCCCCGGTCGGGCATGAGCCGCCAAGCCGCCGACGGGGCGATCCGACTGGGTGCGCGGCGTGTCGTCTTCGTGTCGTGCGACGTGGCGACGTTTGCCCGCGACGTGCGCCGGTTCGTCGACGCCGGCTACCGGCTCGCCTCGGTCGAGGGAATCGACCTATTCCCCAATACCTCGCATGTCGAGGTGCTGGCCGTGCTGGACCGCGCCTGACGCCATCGGCGCCGCCGCGCGCGGTGCGCCGACCCGGCCTACGCGCGCGTCAACCGACAGGCCTCGACGAAGCCTTCGAAGAGGGGACGGAACTCCCCGGTTCGCCAGAAGTTCTCGGGGTGCCACTGCACGGCGACGCAGAAGCGCGACTCCCGGCGCTCGATGGCCTCGACGACGCCGTCCGGTGAGGTGGCCGACACCTCGAAGCCGTCCGCCAGTCTGGCGACGCTCTGGTGGTGGCGGCTGTTGACCTCGAGGGTGTCGCCCCGTTCCATGACCGATTCCATGAGAGCGGCCAGGCGGGTGCCGCGAGTGACCCAGACCTCGTGGGCGACCCCGAACAACGGAGTCGGCACCGTGTGCTCGGCGGCACCGGTGACCTGCGACGGGATGTCCTGGATGAGCGAGCCCCCGCCGGCGACGTTGAGCACTTGCAGCCCGCGGCAGATCCCCAGGATCGGCACGTCCGCCTGCATGGCCAGCCTCGCCAGCTCGATCTCGAAGGCGTCGCGAGTCGGGTCCACGCACTTGATGCTCGGATGCGGCTCTTCGCCGTACCGCTCCGGCGAGACGTCGTCGCCCCCGGTAAAGATGACGCCCGCACACCAGCCGATGACGTCGGAGGGCACGTCGATTGCCGGGTTCAGACAACGAGGTTCGCCGCCGGCCCGCCGCACGGACTCGATATAGTCGGGCAGCGAGCGACACGTCGTCACGGCGATAGTCGGATGCATCAGGAGCCTCTGGAGGGGCCGAGCACTGCCCGCCTACATGCGGGGCGGAATCTCGATTCCCATGAGCCCGAGCGCGCGTGTCAGCTGCGCCCGGAAGTAGGCTACCCCGGCCGCGCGCCACCACTTCACGTCGGCGCGTTCTTCCTGCATGACCGGATACTTGTGGTAGTAGCCGTTGAACATCTGGGCCAATCCAAAGGCCCACTTCGCGAGCACGGCGAACTCGAGTGAGCGGACTGCCTGCTGGGCAATCTCGTCGAGTCGCGACGCCTCCAACACCAGCGCCCAGAGCCCGTGTTCGTCGACGCTCCCTGTGAGTTCGTCGGGTTGGGCCCCTTCCAGCTTCCCGAGCAAGGCGGCTTCATCGAACCCTTCCCGCTCGCGGAGCTTCTGGAAGATGTTGTTCGCTCGGACGACAGCATACTGCAAGTACGGGCCGCTTTCACCCTCGAAACTCAGGGCCTCGTCGATATCGAAGGCAATCACCTTCCCGCGGGAGAACCGCACCATGAAGTAGCGGACGGCGGCCGCCGCGATCATGGCGGCGGTTCGATCCCGGTCCGCCTCGGTGAAGTCGGGATTCCGCTTGGCGACCTCCAGGCGGGCCTTGGCGACCAAGGCATCCATCAGATCGTCGGCCTTGACGCCGAGGCCCCTCCGTCCTGACACCTCGACAAACGGTCTCGTCGCGTCATCCGGGTCGCTCGCGTAACCGAGCTGGCGTGCGGTCTGGTGCGACAAGGCGACCATCTCGTAGCTGAAGTGCACCGAACGCTCGGCCTCGCGCCCGTGGCCGGCAGCCGCCAGGGCCTGCTTCAGCAGCTTCTGCAGGTACGACTGCCTCACGTCGATGACGTTGTAGATCGTCGCGCCGCCCCCGAACGACGGCGCCGCCGCCCCGGTATCGCCGCCGGCCGACGAGGTTGCCCAGAGGGGCCCGCTCTTGCCCCGTTCCCCGAAGAGGCGGTACCGGAAGTCGAGCCCCAGCAAGCCGAACTTCCAGAACTGGTAGGCCATGTCCTTCCCGACGTAGGTAACGGTGCCGTTCGAACGGACGATGACCTTCTCGGCCTGATCATCCTCGTCGTCGCCGTCCGCCTGCGCCAGGGAGGCGGCGCCCTCCGGCTCCGGCGCCTCTGAGAGTCGCGGTTCGACGTCCTGCTCGATGCGCATGACCCAGCAGCCGGCGAGGCGGCCGGCCTGCTGGAGATAGACGGTACCCTGTGCCTTGAGCGTCTCGAACGCCCGGTCCCAGAAATGCAGCCGGAGAATGTCTCCCTCCCAGGTCAGGAGGTCGTAGAAAACGTTCAGCCGCGCCATGGTCGCCAGGTGGCGGCGGACGATCCGGTCAGCAATCACGGCCGCCATTGCGGCGGCCTCGCCCTCGCCGCGTTCGATCTGATGCAGTGTGGCCGCCCGGGCGGCCAGCCTGTCCTGGCCGGCGGCGTAGTACTCGGTGACCCGTGCGTACAGATCCCAGCAGAGGTAGTCGAAGCGGTCCTGCCCGGCCAGGGCCCGGACCTCATCGAGCGAGCGGCGCTCGAGGTTGCGGAAACCCACGACGACATCGGCAACCTGGACGCCGGTGTCGTCGATGTAGTTCTGCGTTTCGACCGCGTGGCCGAGGAACTCGAGGGCGCGCACGAGCGTGTCGCCCAGTGCCGCGTTGCGCAGATGACCGATGTGCGCCGCCTTGTTCGGGTTGATGGCCGTGTGTTCGACGATGACCTTCTCGCCCGGGGTGGCCGGCGACGGTGAGCCGGCAGCGCCGGACAGGCGGTCCGTCAGGAACCGCGGACGGTCGAGATGGAAGTTCAGGTACCCGTTCGCGGCACAATCCACGCGGGCGATGCCCGGGGCGGACCCGAGGGCACCTGCAATCTCCCGGCCGATCAGCGCGGGCGGCTTGCGCAGGCGGCGGGCGAGTTCGAAGGCCAGCGGCACGGCGAGGTCGCCCATGGCTCGCGTGGGTGCGTAGGCCACCGCGAAGGGCGGAATCTCAGCCGCGCGAAGGCCGTACAGGCGTTCGACGGCCGCGAGAACCCGGTGGCGAATATCTTCCTGGATCGACAGAATCATGGGGTCTCTGGTCCATCAGGTGGTGTGACTGGTCATTCCCACCGAATCGAGTAGGATGAAGCGGATCGGAACCTGTCAGCGGCGCAAGCGGCGCTCGTGCGCAAGCGCTCGCGCGTAGTCATCGGGGGTGTTCACGTTGAGCAGGAGGAGGCCGTGGGGGTCGAACTGTGACAGCTCGGTCCCGGTGATGTCCCGCACGCGCAGCGACGTGATCACGTCGAGAACCCGCAACTCGCCCGCCTCGAGGCACCGCCGGATGGGGTCGGCGCACGTCTGAGCGTAGCATGCGCACAAGGGGTGGCGCCCCTCGTCAGTGCGCGGCAAGGCCACGTCGGCATCCCGTCCGGCGTGCCGCACGTAGTCGAGAAACGCAGCGCTGACAAACGGCATGTCGCAGGCCAACACCAGAACGCTCTCCCCATCCGCCACCGACAGCGCCGTCAGGATGCCGCCCAGGCTCCCCGCGCCGGCGACCACGTCGGCGACGACCGGCACCCCGAGAGCCGCGTATTTCCCGGTCTCGTTCGAGACGATGACCACACGCTGGACGACCTCGCGTACCGCCTCCAACTGCCATTCGACGATGGTCCGCCCGCCGAGGTTGAGGAGGCCCTTGTCGAGTCCTCCCAGGCGCCGAGCCCGGCCACCGGCGAGGATGGCGGCAGTAGTCATCGTGCGGCGCAGAATGCTACGTTAACAGAAAAATGAAGACGGCTGGTATCGGTCGGATGCTCGTAGCGAGTCTGCACCAGGCGGTGGCGGAGCACCTGCCCTCGCGTGCGGACTTCTACGCGCCGTGGCTGCACAGCGAGAGCCTGCGGACCCCGCGGGTGTCGGTGGCGGGTATCCGGGCTGCCCTCAGCTTCCTCCGGCTGGAGGACTCCGCTTACGACTCTGTCGTCCGGCGGGCGGGCGCACTCGCGGCAGAGTGGACCTGGCAGCGGATCGCCGGCCCCCGCCGGGGCTGGCTGCGGATGCTGCCCGGCCACCTGCGTGCCCGCGCGGCGTGCCGCCTCACTCGCTCCTTGGCGGCCGACGCCTGGCAGGAGACGCGGGTCGCGACCCGCTGGCGCCGGGGCGAGGGGACGCTCACCATCGGGCAGTCGCTCTTCTGCAGCGTCCGCGGCCACGTGGCCGACGGGCTGTGCGGCTTCTATGCCGCGGCGCTCGAGACGTTCCTGCGGGAACTGCATGTCGACGCCCGGGTCGAAATCGCCTTGTGCGTGGCCCGAGGGGAGGGTGGGTGCGCCCTCTGCGTCCGCCCGCGCGCCCCCGGGGATGGAGCTCGCCACGCGGTGGTGTCGATCCTTCTGCTCGGTTTGCTGGGGGTGACAGCCTCCCCGGGGCGGGCGCAAGTGCCGGAGCGGCCGGTCCCGGAGGGGCCGCGCCCCGTCGTCATGCCATTCGACACGTCGTCGAAGGACCCGACGGTGGCGTGGCTGAGCGAGGGGGCGTCGATTCTGATCACCGAGGCGCTGCGCGCGCGAGGGATGAAGGCGCTGACGCGCGCCGAGCGGATGATGGCATTCGATCGTCTGGAGGTACCGCCCCTTGCCGTACTCAGCCGCGCGACGGTGCTTCGCATCGGCATGCTCGTCGGAGCGTCCGATGTGGTGGTCGGGCGCATCGATGTCGACGGCGACCAGTTGACGGTGCGCGCCACCCGCGTGCACCTCGATCTCGGCGTGCGCGCCCCGGACTTCACGGTGTCTGGCAGGAAGACAGACCTCTTCGAGGTGTTTCGCGCGGTCGCCCGGGGACTCTTCGCGGGTGGAGGTGCCGCTGAGCCAGACCCGGGAGGGGGCGTGATCCCGACGGCTTTCGAGCTCTACGTCAAGGGACTGCTGGCCGAGACCCTCCCTTCTCAGGTGACCCTGCTCCAGAGCGCCCTGAAGGCGCAACCCGGCTACGACGCCCCGAGGCTGGCCCTGTGGCAGGTGTTCAGCGCAAACGGCGATCATGCCGCAGCGCGTGAGGCCGTGCGTGCCGTGGCAGCGGCGTCCCCGCTGCACGCCGACGCGCAGTTCCTGAAGTCCGTCTCGCTCGTCCACCTGGGCCTCTACGACGAGGCGGCGGCGGTGCTCAGGGGACTGCTGGTCCGGAGGCCGTCAGGCGAGTTTCTGAACAACCTCGGGGTCATCGCGCTGCGCCGCCCGCGCCTCGCTGCGGGCGATCCCCCGGCCAGCGAGTGGTTCGCGCAGGCGGCCGCCCTCGACCCGGCGGATGCCGACTACCTCTACAACCTCGGGTACGCCTACTGGCGGGAGGGACGGCAGGCGGACGCCCTCCTCGCCCTGCGCGAGGCGGTGAGGGTCGCGCCGGCCGATGGCGGCGCCCACGCGCTGGTGGCGCAGGTGCTTCAGGCCGGCGGTCAGTCGGCCGAGGCCAGGCGCGAGCTGGAACTGGCGCAGCGGCTGTCGTCCGACTTCGACGAGATCGCGTTGGACGCCTCCGGCGGGCCGGTGGTACCGCGGCGGATGGCGAGGCTGAAGACCGATGTCGGAGCGGGGCGCGGGCGCGTCGTCGAGGCGGTGATCGCGTCGGCGGGCCAGCAGGGTCAGGAGGACACGGCACGGTTCTATCTGGAGCGGGGACGCCGGCTGTACGAGGACGAGCGCGATCGCGATGCGGAGCGCGATCTGTCCCGGGTCATCTACCTCACGCCCTACGACGCCGAGGCCCATCTGCTGCTCGGGCGGGTGTACCTGCGAACGGGCCGGGTCCGCGAATCCATCGACGCGCTGAAGATCTCGTCGTGGTGCGAGGAGACGGCCGACGCTCAAGCCACCCTCGCCGAAGCGTACCTTGAGGCCCGGGACGAGGCGCTGGCGCGCTCGGCGCTCCAGCGCGCGCTCGCGCTCGACCCCGAACACGAAGGCGCGCTGCGCCTGGCGGAGCGAATCTCCCGGGGGCCGGGCCGACAGGCGTATAATCGAGGTGCGCGATCGGGACACTGATGGCCACCGCCTTCGCCCACTCGCTTCACCGTACCGGACTTCGCTTCCTGACCAAGCTGTGGTTGCTCGCACTTCCGTGCGTGCCGGCGGCTGCCGCGCAGCCGGAACAGGCGCCGGCCGCGATCCCGCCGCTCGTCCTCGTAGCCAGCGTGGATGCCATCATCCACCCGGTGTCCGCGGAGTTCATGGTGGAGGCCATCGACCGCGCCGACGCCCGCGGCGCGGCGCTGGTCGTGTTCCTGATGGAGACCCCTGGCGGGCTCGTCGATTCGACGAGGACGATCGTGTCGAGAATGCTGGCCGCGAAGACGCCCGTGGCGGTCTTCGTCGCGCCGTCAGGCGCGCGGGCGGCGAGTGCCGGGTTCCTGCTGACGATTGCGGCCGACGTCGCCGCCATGGCTCCCGGCACTCACATCGGCGCGGCGCACCCCGTCCAGGGGCAGGGCGAGAAGATGGACGAGACGCTCTCCGCGAAGGCGGCGTCGGACGTCGCGGCCTACGCCCGCACACTGGCCTCGGGGCGCGGGCGCAACGTGGACCTCGCCGAGCAGGCCGTGCTCAAGAGCCGGGCCTTCACCGAGACCGAGGCCCTCGAGTCGTCGCCCCCGCTCATCGACGTGGTGGCGAGCGACGTGCCCGACCTGCTGCGGCGGCTCGACGGACGGGAGATCAAGCGATTCGACGGGACCTCCACCACCCTCCGCACCGCGGGGGCTCGGATCGAGACGATTGACATGACGTTTCGCCAGCGCGTGCTGAGCACCCTGGCGCACCCGAACATCGCCTACATCCTGCTCAGCCTTGGCGTGCTGGGCCTGACCATCGAGCTCTGGTCCCCTGGCGCCATCCTCCCGGGCGTGGCGGGCGGCATCTGCCTGATTCTGGCCTTCTTCACGTTCCAGGTGCTGCCCGTCAACTACGCGGGCGTGCTCCTCATCCTGTTCGGCCTGGTCCTGCTCGTGCTGGAGGTGAAGGTGACGAGCTACGGCGTCCTCGGCGCGGGCGGTGTCGTCAGTCTCCTCCTGGGATCGATGATTCTGATCGATGCCCCCACCCCGGAGCTGCGCGTCAGCTTGAGCCTGATCGTCCCCGTCGTCCTCGCGCTGGCCGTGATTCTCATGTTCCTCCTGAGGCTGGCGGTGGCATCGCAGCAGCGGCGCTCGGTCACCGGGCCGTCCGGGATGGTCGGCCAGCGGGGCACCGCGGTCACCCCCATTCCCCCGGGTGGCCTCGGCCGCGTCTCGGCCTTCGGCGAGATCTGGGCGGCCCGATCCGCGGAGGCCATTGCCGTGGGCGACGTGATTGAAGTGGTGGCGGTCGACGGGCTGACCGCGACCGTTCGGCGGACATCGGCGAGCCAGGAGCCACAGACATGACCAACCCGTTGATCCTGTTCGTCTTCATCCTCGCGCTCTACCTGCTGAGTTCCATCAAGATCCTCACTGAGTACGAGCGCGGGGTCATCTTCCGGCTGGGCAAGCTGCTGCCGATGCCCAAAGGCCCCGGGATCATCCTGGTGTTCGCGCCCATCGACCGCATGGTGCGGGTGGGGCTGCGGACGGTGGTCATGGACGTGCCGCCGCAGGATGTGATCACGCGCGACAACGTGTCGGTCAAGGTGAATGCCGTCGTCTACTTCCGGGTCATGGACCCCCAGCGGGCGATCGTGCAGGTGGAGAACTACCACTACGCGACGTCGCAGTTGGCGCAGACGACGTTGCGCAGCGTGCTTGGGCAGGTCGAACTGGACGACCTCCTCGCCCAGCGCGAGCGGCTGAACCAGGATCTCCAGCAGATCCTGGACCAGCACACGGATCCGTGGGGCATCAAGGTCTCGGCCGTCGAGGTGAAACACGTCGACCTTCCGAGCGACATGCAGCGCGCGATGGCTCGGCAGGCCGAGGCCGAGCGCGAGAAGCGTGCGAAGATCATCCACGCCGCCGGCGAACTGGAGGCATCAGAGAAGCTGGCCCAGGCTGCGGCCGTCATTGCCACGGAGTCCGGCGCCATGACGCTGCGGTACCTGCAGACGCTCACGGAGATCGCTGCGGAGAAGAACTCGACGATCGTCTTCCCGCTGCCAATCGACCTCCTGAAGGGCCTGTTCCAGAAGCAACCGTAGACGGCCGAAGCGGACGACGGTCATGGCCGACGAGAGCCCCCGGGGCGTGTTCCTCAGCGACAAGCAGCTGGTCTTCGTCTTCATGACGGCGACCGTGGTGCTGGTCGTGGTCTTCCTGTGCGGCATCATGGTGGGCCGGGGCGTGCAGACCTTCAGGGGGATGACGCCCGACGGCACGATGATCTCGACGGCGCAGGTGGTGCCGGACAGCGAGCCGGGTGCCGGCCTCCCGGCCAGGCCCGCCGAGGAACCGGCGCCCGCCGGGACCGGGAGCGACGCGCTGACCTACGCTCAGGTGCTCAGAGACGCCAAGCCGCCCGCCGAGACACTCGCGCCTCCCGTGAGCGAGCCTCCGCCGCCGGCGGAGCGCGACGCTGCGCCCCAGGGTCCGGCCGAAGACGCGAAGCCGCTGGTCGTGCAGGTCACGGCCGTCCGAAGCCGGGGCGAGGCCGAGTCCATCGTCGAGCGACTGAAGCGGAAGGGGTATCCCGCGTTCGTGTTCGTACCCGATGGCACCGACCACCTCGGGTTCTACCGTGTGCGGGTCGGTCCCTTCGGGACCCGACCCGAGGCGGAGGTCGTTGCCAGCCGCCTGGAACGCGAGGAGAAATACAAGCCCTGGATTACGCGCTAGCCCTCGCCTCGGGCGTGCTCCTCGCACTCAGCTTTCCGCAGTATGGGCATCCGGCGCCCGCCTGGGTGGCTCTCGTGCCGCTTCTCGTATCGCTCACGAGCGGCCGTGCGCCGGGAGCGCACCGGGCGTTCGGGCTGGGGCTTGCAGCCGGAGCGGTGTACTTCGGTGGGACCGTCTACTGGACGCCGCAGGTCATGCAGACGTTCGGCGGCCTCAGCTGGCCCATCGCCGTCGGTGCTGGTGTGCTGCTGGTGGCCTATCTGGCCCTGTATCCAGCCCTGTTCGCCGTCATCACCGCCCGGCTGTGTGCAAGGTTGGGGCCTGGAGCCCTCTGGCTGGCCCCGGCGACCTGGGTGGCCACGGAACTGCTGCGCCGATGGGTGCTCGGCGGCTTCCCGTGGGTCCAGCTCGGCTCCAGCCAGGCAGGGGTCATCCCCATCGTGCAGGTGGTCAGCCTCGCCGGTGTCTACGGTCTTTCGGCGGTCGTGGCGCTCGGGTCAGTTGGTGTGACGCTGTTCGTCAACGGGCGAGGGCGGACCCGCTGGGCGGCTCCGGTGGTTGTTGCGGCACTCGTGGCGGGCCTGGCCGTGTGGGGGACAGACAGGGCCACGGACAGCACGCTCTCCCGGACGGGCACGCCCCTGCGCGTGGCGATGGTGCAAGGGAATGTGCTTCAGGACGAGAAGTGGGAGCCTTCGATCGCGCCGCGGATCCTCGAGACCTACCTGGAGCTGACCAGGCGCGCGGCGGGGCAGGGCGCTCGGCTGGTCGTGTGGCCCGAGTCGTCGACGCCGTTCTACTACGAGCATGACGTCCTGGGAAACGCTGCCATCCGGACGACTGTCCGTGACACCGGGGTGACGCTGCTCTTCGGAAGCGACCAGTACGAGGCCGGGAGCCCGCCGCGCTACTTCAACTCGGCGTTCGTCGTCCGGCCCGACGGGAGCACCGCCGGGGTGTACCGCAAGATGCACCTCGTGCCGTTCGGCGAGTACGTCCCCCTGAAGCGCCTGCTGTTCTTCGTATCGCCCCTTGTCGAGAACGTGTCCGACTTTTCGCCGGGTACCCAGGCTGTCGTGGTGCCGATCGCCGAAGGCCTGGTCTCGACGGCGATCTGCTACGAGGTGGTCTACCCGGATCTGATTGCCAGGTTCGTCGACGGCGGAAGCCAGCTACTCACGACCATCACGAACGATGCGTGGTACGGGCGGTCGTCCGCGCCGCAGCAGCACTTCTGGCAGGCGTCGTTGCGCGCGGTCGAGCAGGGGCGTTACCTCGTCCGCGCCGCGAATACCGGCATCAGCGGCATCGTCGACCCTTATGGCCGCGTGGTGGTCCGCTCCCCGCTCTTCGAGCGCGGGATCTTCGTCGGGGATGTCCGGTTGCTCCACGGCCGCACGTTCTACGGGCGCACCGGCGACGGCTTCGCCTACGCGTGCCTCCTGGCGGTGGCGCTGGCGTGGGCGGCGGTCCGGGGACGTGCGCGCGCGGTGCCCGGTTCGCGGTAAGATCAGACGGGCGCCCGAATGGGATCGGAGGTGGTCGTGGGAATCGAGCTGGATGAGGTGGTCCGTCAGTACGAGGATCTGGTCAAGCGGTCGGCAGAACTGCGGGGCTATCTTTGAGGCCGGACGCCCGCGCGAGGAAATGACGGCACTCGAGGAACGCATCTCCAGACCGGACTTCTGGAACATCCAAGCCGAGGCGCAGAGGACGCTACGGAGACGCCGGCGCCTGGAGGAGGAGATCGAACTCATCGACAGCCTCCGCGCGCAGGAGGACGACCTGGCGGTGCTCGTCGAGTGGGCTGAATCCGGCGAGGACGTCACGACGGACCTCGTCGAGGCCGTCCGCCGTCTCGAGGCCCAGGTCGAAGCCGCCGAAACGAAGCGGATCCTCGGCGGCGAGCACGACCGGACGAACGCCATCGTCACGATCCACCCCGGGGCCGGCGGGACCGAGTCCCAGGACTGGGCCGACATGCTCCTCCGCATGTATCTGAAGTGGATCGAGCGGAAGGGCTTCAAACGCGAGCTCCTCGACTACCAGCCGGGCGACGATGCCGGCTTGAAGAGCGCGACGCTGGCCGTGACGGGAGACTACGCCTATGGCCTGCTGCTGGCCGAAGCCGGGGTGCATCGGCTGGTCCGGATCTCCCCCTTCGACCAGGCCGCCCGCCGGCATACGTCGTTCGCGTCGGTGTATGTCTGGCCGGAACTGGAAGACGACGTCGAAATCGAGGTGGACGAGAAGGACATCCGCATCGACACGTTCTGCGCCAGCGGGCCGGGAGGGCAGGGCGTCAACACGACCTATTCAGCCGTTCGGATCACGCACCTGCCGACGAGCATCGTGGTGTCGTGCCAGAACGAACGATCACAGATTCGGAACCGCGACGCCGCGATGAAGGTCCTCAAATCGCGGCTGTACGACATCAAGCTGCAAGAACAGCAGGCCAAGCTCGAGAAGCTCGGGGGCGAAAAGAAGGACATCGCATTCGGCAGCCAGATCCGCAGCTACGTGCTGCATCCCTACCAGCTCGTGAAGGACCACAGGACGAAGGAACAGGTGGGCGACGTGCAGCGGGTCCTCGATGGCGACATCGACGGGTTCATCAAGTCCTATCTGAAAGCCAAGGCCGCCGGGACCCTGGGGCAGGCCGGCGGGGATGAATAGAGCCGGGACCCTCGGTGTGTGCCCGGGTCCCGAAGCCTCGCGTCACAGGCCCGGCTGTCGCGGAAACTCGACGCCGGGCTGAGTGCCCGCGATGTAGGCTTCACGGAACGATCCAGGGGTCTCGGGGGGCACGGGCCGCCCGGATGCCCGGTCGATGGCGATCTGCACGATATTGCCTGGAGCCTCGAACCGTGGAGGGGCGTTCCGGTCGCCGCGCGCGCCGATATACGCCTGCATGAAGTCGATCCAGATCGGCAGGGCGGCCGCAGCTCCGGTCTCGTTCGGACCGATGGGCTTCTTTTCGTCGAAGCCGACCCAGACGCCCACGGTGACGTGCGGATCGAATCCCACGAACCAGGCGTCCGTATAGTCATCCACCGTGCCCGTCTTGCCGGCGAGCGGCCACTCCAGCGCCGCCGCCTTCTCTGCCGTGCCGCGCTCGACGACCCCGCGCAGGAGGTTGCTGATGATGTAGGCCGTGTCGGCCCGAATGCCGTCCCTGGCCTCGGGTCGCTGTTCCTCCAGCAGGGTTCCGTCCCGATCGACGATCTTCGAGATCTGGTACGGCTGCATGCGCAGTCCCTGATTCGCGAACGCGGAATACGCGCTCGTCACTTCCAGCAAGGTTGCCTCCGAGGCGCCGAGGGCGGTCGACAGGAACGGCTGGAGCGGCGACTCGAATCCAAGGCGGCGGGCGAACTCCACGACCTGAGCCGGACCGAGCTGGTCCATCATCCTGACGGTGGGGACATTCCTGGATTGCTCGATGACACGCCGGATGGTGATCGGGCCCTCATATCGGCGGTCGTAGTTCCGGGGCTCGTACGGAGGCTGGCCGGGGCCGGCCTCGTACGAGACCGGTTCGTCGACGATGATGGTCGACGGCGTGTAGCCTCGATCGATGGCCGCCGCGAACACGACGGGCTTGAAGATCGAGCCCACCTGCCGGGGGGCTTGGACCGCCCGGTTGAACTTGGAACGGCGAAAGTCGAGACCGCCGGTCATCGCCATGATCTGGCCCGTGTCGTTGTCGATGGCCAGCAACGCGCCGTCGATGACGGGCTCCTGCTCGAGGGTGACCTCGAGCACGAGCCGTTGCTCATCTACCCCGGTCACGGCCACCTGGATGAGGTCACCGGCTCCAACGAGGTCCGCCGCCGAGGACCGCCCGGTCCAGGCGAAGCCGCGCCTGGTGAGGTCCGCCTCGTAGGTGCCGACGCGCAACCTGGCGGCGCCTTGCGGCAGGGGCCTGTCCAGCCCCGCACTGGCGTCCGCCCGCCGGGTCCCACCCACGCGCACGACCACAGCCGGGACGATGTCGCCGGGACGAATGGGTCGTTCCCATCTGCGGTCTGTGTAGCTGGCGATGGTGCCGCCGTCGCCGAGGACGCTGCGTGACGGACGGCGGTAGCCACGGCGCTTGTCGATGGCTCGGAGCCCCCGATCCAGCGCGAGATTGGCCGCCTGCTGGAGTTCGACGTCGAGCGTGGTGTACACCTCCAGGCCGGATTCGTAGAGATCGCGTGCGCCGTACTGCCGCTCAAGGTGTTTGCGCACCTCTTCGATGAAGTAGGGAGCCACCGTTCCACCCGCCGCCGGGAGTCCCGTGACGGCCAGCGGCCTTGCCGCGGCAGCATCGGCCTCAGCCCGCGTGATGTACCCCTCGGTGGCCATGCGCTGGAGGGCATAGTTGCGGCGTCTCGTCGCCCACGTCGGGTTGACATACGGACTCTGGCGCTCGGGCAGTTGCAGGATGCCGGCAATCGTGGCGGCCTCTTCGAGTTTCAGGTCCTTGACGGACTTGCCGAAATACAGTCGTGCCGCCGCCTCGACACCATAGGCGCCGTGCCCGAGGTTCATCTGGTTGCAGTACAGCGTGAAGATCTCCTGCTTGGTGTACCGCTTCTCGATCTGCAGGGCGAGCAGCCACTCCTTGACCTTGCGCTCGAGCGTCTTGTCCGGCTTGAGGAACAGCTTCCGCGCGAGCTGCTGCGTCAGCGTGCTCGCGCCACCTTCGTACCCGCCCTTGAGCACGTTGGTGACCGCGGCGACGAACAGCCGCCTGAAATTGATACCGATGTGGTGCTCGAAACTGTCGTCCTCGGCCGAGAGGATGGCGTGCCGCAGCAGCTCCGGAATGTCCTCGTACCGGAGCAGGATGCGGCGTTGCGTGGCGAATTCTCCGACGACCTCGCCGCTCGACGCGTGCACCCGAGTGATCGTGCTCGGCGTGTAATCGTCCAGCGCCTCAACGAGGGGCAGATCGCCGGTGTACGCGACCAGCCCACCTGTGAGGATGCCGAGCACCGCCGCGATCACGAAGAGCGCGACGATGCCGGCCTGTCGAGCGAGCGACGAGCGCGTGCGTGTGATTCGCTTCATTTCTCCCGGCCGGGTGGCCGCCGGCTCTGCCCGCTCCGCGGTGACACGGCCCCGCGCGACGCTGACGCGGCCCCGCTCCGCGGTGAGGCGGCCCCGCTGCGCGGTGAGGCGGCCCCGCTGCGCGGTGAGGCGGCCCCGCTGCGCGGTGACGCGGCCCCGCTCCGCGGTGAGACGGCCCCAGTCCGCGGTGACACGGCCCCGCTCCGCGGTGAAGCCGCGCCGCTCCGCGGCGAAGTGGCCCCGCGCGACGGCGTCGCCGGCGGTGCGGTCGCGGCGCGCGAGGCTGGCGTGGCCCGAGGCATGCGCGCTTCGCGCGAGCCGGACGCGACCTGCGGTGCGGTTGCGCTGCGCGAGCCCGGCGTTGCTCGTGGTGCCGCCGTCCCCGGATTGTAGCGCGAGGACGGCATCGGCGCGCTGGCAGAAGAGGACGACGGCAACTGGCGCAGGGTTCCCTCGCCTCCCCGACGGGTCGGCTCCGGGCGCGAGCGCCCGGCATCGTCGGGACTCCCCACAGCGGTGCGGCCACGAGGCTGCAGGGTGGCGGACCCCAGCGAAGGAACCCCGCCCGGCCAGGCCTGCCTGGGCCGCCCCGACTCCGCCGGCTCCGATGGTGAGGTGGCCACCGGTCCGACGGTTGTGCGGCGTTCCCGGCGCCCGGCCGGTTCACCCTCGTCGTCACCGCCCGGACGCCTCGTGGCGGACGACCCGGGAAGCGTGCGGCGAGCCTGAACGTCTCCTGCGGAATCGGACGTCTGCCGGCGCTCGGAGGGGAGTGTGTTCGAAACGCCCGGCATCCCGCGCGGCGCCGGCACGCCAGCGGATCTGGCGTTGCCAGCGGCAGCCGTGGCTCGTCGGCTGGCGCCCGCCTCACGCGGCACTCTGCCGGAGGAACCGGATGGCGCGCCCGCATCCGCCCGCTGAACCCGCGGCACCGCGACATGAGTCACCGGCGCCGCGCGCTGCGCGATGAAGGCCCCTCGCACACCGCGATCGAGGCGGTTCCCGTCCAGCGCCACATGCGACACTGACACCGCCGTCCCGAAATGCCGGCGCGGCAACACCGTCCAGCCGCGCCACGGGTCGACCCACCGAGCAGCCACATGGCCGTGGACGCCCCAGAGGCCGAAGAGCGGCCGGTCGGAGAACCCTAGCGGACACCAGCTGACGTAGCCTGGCGCAACGGCCCAATGCACCCAAGCGGCTCCCCACGAGCGGCCGGGAATCCAGTACCAACCGAACGAGAGCGAGAAGCCCCAGCGCCCGTAGTGGTGTGTGGGCCAGCCCCACGGATCGGCGCTGACCCAGAACGAATTCCAGGCCGGGTAGGGACGCCAGTAGCCCGACCAGTACGGACGCCAGTCGGCGGCAACGGCCGGGTACCAGACGTAGCCGTAGTCAGGCTCGTGACGCCACGTGCCGTAGCGGTCGAACCATCCGGCGTACGGAGCCATCTCCTGGGACAGGTACTCAACCGACACCGTGCCGCGCCGCTCGTCGCGACGGACCATGCTCCAGCGATCGAAGGCGTCCCAGCGCGCGGAGTTGTAGTACTCGGGCCCGTACGGGCGGACGCCGGCGACGGCGACGGCGCGTTCACCCGCCCGAAGCGCCACCGCCCCGGCGTCCGTGGCTAGCGTTGCAGACCCGGTCACGACCGCGAGCGCAAGCTCTTCGCCCGACGCGCCCACCAACGCCTCCAGGCGGTACTCGCCGGGCCCGTTGGTCTGCACGGATGCGGGCGGGGCATCGATCTGGTAACGAACGGCACGTCCAGGATCGCGATCGCCTGCGACGATGACGTAAATGCGACCCTGCATCAGGCGCAGCAGGTCGGGGGCGAGCAGGTCAATGGCGGTCTGCCGGTCGAGATGCAGCGCTGTCCCGTCGGGGAAGAGTACCTCCGCGCGTCCCTCACCGGTCCGGAGCCGGTCTCCGTCGAGCAGGGGAGCGTTGACGGCCGCGGGTTCCGATGTGCCTTCCCGGTCAACGACGACGGTGCCCTCGACCACGGAAAGGTGAGGCGGCGGGAGGGACGGGTCGGCTGCACCGATGTCCTGCGCCGACGCCGGGCCGGTCGTTCCGAGCAGGGAGAGGGTTACCCACAGACATGCGGTCCACGGTCTCAGCATGGGACCTCCTATGTGGACGTGAGGCGGACCGTCGGGGCGAATCGACTGTCCGGAGTCTGTAGGCAGGCGAATCCAGTGTAGCACAGGGAGCGTCTGCCGTCCTGCGCACCCGCGGGTACTCCGCCATCGTCAGCGCAGAGCAACCAGCGGTGGGGACTGCCATCGCGATGCGAGCGGAATACTTGACATAATAGGACGCAGATTATATATTAGTAGGAAAGTAAATGCTGCGGCTTCACTCAGAAGCCGTGCGTCATGGCACTCGGCAGGATGGGATACGACTATGAGCAAGATCATCGGGATTGACCTTGGGACGACCAACTCGGTTGTGGCAGTCATGGAAGGCGGCGAACCTGTCGTCATCACCAACCCGGAGGGAGGCCGTCTCACGCCGTCGGTCGTCGGGTTTGCCAAGAGTGGCGAGCGGCTGGTCGGGCAGGTCGCCAAACGGCAGGCGGTGACGAACCCGGAGAACACGGTGTTCTCGATCAAGCGGTTCATGGGCCGCAAGTTCGACGAGGTCACCGAAGAGATGAAGATGGTGCCCTTCAAGGTGACGCGCGCTGCCAACGCGGACGCCCGCGTGACGGCCGGGGGCCGCGAGTACTCGCCGCCCGAGATTTCGGCGATGGTGCTGCAGAAGTTGAAGCAGGCCGCTGAGGAGTACCTGGGCCAGGCGGTGACCAAGGCCGTGATCACGGTTCCGGCTTACTTCAACGACTCCCAGCGCCAGGCCACGAAGGACGCGGGCCAGATCGCCGGCCTGGAGGTGATGCGGATCGTGAACGAGCCGACGGCGGCGGCGCTGGCCTACGGCCTCGACAAGAAGAAGGACGAGACGATCGCCGTCTACGACTTCGGCGGTGGCACCTTCGACATCTCCATCCTCGAGGTGGGTGAGGGGGTCGTCGAGGTCAAGTCGACCAACGGCGATACTCACCTGGGCGGGGACAACCTCGACCAGCGGGTCATCGACTGGATCATCGCGGAGTTCAAGAAGAGCGACGGAATCGACCTCGGCAAGGACCGCATGGCCCTGCAGCGCCTGAAGGAGGCCGCAGAGAAGGCCAAGATGGAGCTGTCGACGGTCATGGAGACCGAGATCAACCTCCCGTTCATCAGCGCGGATGCCAACGGACCGAAGCACCTGCAACTGAAGCTGACGCGGGCGAAGTTCGAACAGCTGGTCGAAGACCTGCTGCAGCGGACGATCACCCCCGTCAAGCAGGCGTTGTCGGACGCCGGTCTTCAGCCGTCGAAGATCGACGAGGTGGTCTTGGTGGGCGGATCGACCCGCATTCCTCGGGTGCAGCAGCTGGTGCGCGAGGTGTTCGGGAAGGAGCCTCACCGTGGCGTCAATCCCGACGAGGTCGTGGCCGTCGGCGCGGCGGTGCAGGCTGGGGTCCTCGCGGGCGAGGTCAAGGACCTGCTGCTCCTGGACGTCACGCCGTTGTCGCTGGGCATCGAGACCCTGGGCGGCGTGATGACAACGCTGATCGCCCGCAACACGACCATCCCCACGCGCAAGAGCGAGATCTTCTCGACGGCAGCCGACAGCCAGACGAGCGTGGAGGTGCACGTGCTGCAGGGCGAGCGCCCGATGGCGCGTGACAACCGCACGCTCGGCCGGTTCCACCTGGTGGGCCTCCCGCCGGCGCCGCGAGGGGTGCCGCAAATCGAAGTCACGTTCGACATCGACGCCAACGGCATCGTCAAGGTGTCCGCCAAGGACCTGGGCACCGGCAAGGAGCAGCAGATCACGATCACGGCGTCGAGCGGCCTGAACAAGGATGAGGTCGATCGCATGATGCGCGAGGCGGAGGCGCACGCCGAGGAGGACAAGCGGAACAAGGAAGCGGTGGAGGCCCGCAACCACGCGGACCAGGCCGTGTACGCCGCCGAGAAGATGCTCAAGGACATGGGCGACAAGGTCGGCGCGGGAGACCGCCAGGCGGTGGAGTCGGCGGTTGCCGATGTCAAGAAGGCCCTCGAGAAGAACGACGTGGAAGACATCAAGCGTGCGATGGAACGTCTCACGGCGGCGCAACACACGCTGGCTGAACAGCTCTACCGCCAGTCGGCCACCGGGGGCGGAGCGGCCGCCGGCGGCGCGCCGGGGCAGGACGCTCCGAAAGACGACGTGATCGATGCCGAAGTCGTGGACGAAGGCAAGAAGTAGGGGGGTCCCCGGTCCCCGGTCCCCGGCCCCCGGTCCCTGTTCTTATGGACTTCTACGAACTGCTCGGCGTGTCGCGCGACGCGGATGAACAGCAGATCCGCCGCGCGTACCGGCGGTTGGCGAGGCGACTCCACCCCGATATCAACCCGGGTGACGAGGCGGCGGCCTACCGGTTCCGTGCGGTCTCCGAGGCCTTCGACACGCTGATCGACCCAGACAGCCGCCGCCGGTACGACAGCTGCGGCTCGACGGTGACGGCCGTTGTCGAGACGGCGTCGTTCGGATTCGAGGGGTTCGACTTCTCGGCGCCAGGCCGGCATGTGTTGGGGGCGCCGACCTTCGGCGACCTGTTCGCCGACGTGATTCGGGCGACAGTGTCGCCGGCTGCGGCGCCGGCGGAAGGCGCCGACCTCCACCTGAGCGTCTCCGTGTCGCTTGCGGAGGCGATGACGGGCGTGGAGCGGCCGGTGAGCGTGCTCCGTCGACACGTCTGCCGCGAGTGCGGCGGGACCGGTCTGGTGGCGATGAGCGAGATGACGTGCCGGCCCTGCGGCGGCACCGGGACGATCCGGACGGCGCGGGGGCACATGGTGTTCGCCAAGCCGTGCGAGTCCTGCGAAGGCTCGGGACGCCTGCGCCAGGCCGCCTGCCGCGCCTGTGGAGGCAGCGGGACGGACACGCGGTCGGAGACGGTGGCGGTGCCTGTGCCTGCGGGTGTGGCCGACCGTGACCGACTGCGCGTGGCCGGCAAAGGGCACGCGGGCACGTGGGGCGGCAATCCCGGGGACTTGTATGTGACGGTGCAGGTCGAGCCCCACCCGCTTTTCCGCCGGGACGGGGCGGACCTGCATCTGATTGTGCCGGTGGCCGTGCACGAAGCCGCGCTGGGCGCGAAGATCGACGTGCCCGCCTTCGGTGGTCCAGCCCGTCTGCGGGTCCCGCCGGGAACGCAGACCGGCCAGCGTTTCCGCCTGCACGACCGGGGTGTGCCGCACGGACGCGACAGCCGTCGGGGGGACCTGGTCGTCGAGGTCCGGATCGTGCTGCCGGGCCTGCTCGACGAGCGCTCCAAGGAGTTGCTCCGGGAGTTCGGACAGCGAAACCCAGACGACGTGCGTGCCGACTTGTGGCGCGACGCGCCTCGGGATGCGTAGAGTCGGCGAGCAGGGGAGGAACGATGGCGACGCGGAAGACGAGCGGCGAGGGAGGCGCGTACTACATGATCAGTGCCGTCTCGCAGAAGTACAATATCCATCCCCAGACCCTTCGCCTGTACGAGCGCGAGGGGCTGCTGTCGCCATCACGCACCGAGGGTAACACCCGCCTCTACTCGGATGGCGACCTCAAGCGCCTCGAGACGATTCTCTCGCTGACCCGCGAACTCGGCGTCAACCTGGCTGGCGTCGAGATCATCCTCAACATGCGGCAGAAGATGGAGGACATGCAGCGCGAAGTCAACGAGTTCATGGAATACGTGAAGAAGGAACTCGCGCGCGGCCTCGGCGACTGGGAGCAACGGCTGAACACCGCGCTGGTGCGCTCGGCTCCGTCGGAGCTGGTACGTTCGTCGCCGCCCGACCCTGGAGGGCGCGCGCCGGCGGGGACCCGACGTCCGGACCGGGCGTGACGCCGCGCCGGCGCGGCGCTTTCGGATCGCGTCGCCGCAAGCGACCATGTATGATCGCTTCGTGTCGAAACGCTCCGCCCGCATCTCGGCCGATGCGGACACGCTCCGCGCCTACCTGCAGGAGATCGCCCGCGTTCCACGTCTGACCCCCGAGCAGGAGCGCGATCTGGGAGTCCGCGTCCAGCAGCAGCAGGACGAAGAAGCCCTGCAGCAGCTCGTCGAGTCGAACCTGCGGTTCGTCGTGAGCTACGCCAAGCGCTACCGGGGCCTCGGCGTCCCGTTTCTCGACCTGATCCACGAAGGCAACCTCGGCCTGATCGAGGCCGCGCGGCGGTTCGATCCAAACCGCAACGTGAAGTTCATCACCTATGCGGTCTGGTGGATCCGCCAGGCCATCGTGCATGCGCTGTCCGATCAGGCGAGGATCTTCTCGCTGCCGGCGAAACTCTCCGGACCGGCGGCCCGTCTCAGCCGGTCGCGGCTCGCCCTGGCCGAGCGGCTCGATCGCGAACCGACCACGCACGAACTCGCCGAGAACCTCGACATCTCCGACGCGGACGCCGATGCCCTGCTGCAGATCATCGGTGACGAGATCTCGCTGAGCGACCACGTCGGCGACAGCCGGCACGAACGGGACGCCCCCGAACTCGGAGATCTCCTGGCCCAGGTCTCGGAGCCCCCCATCGAGGACGAGCTCGTCAACGCCTCGGTGGTCGAGGAACTGCACAAGGCGCTCGACGAGCTCACTGCGCGCGAGCGGATGGTGATGCGCCTCCGGTTCGGCTTCGAGGATGCCGATCCCCTCACCCTGCAGGAAATCGGCGACCGCCTGGGCCTGTCGCGCGAGCGGGTCCGGCAAATCGAGTCGCGCGCGAAGGAAAAGCTGCGGCGATCGAGCCGGCTGCGCGGCGTGAGAAGTGCGCTAAACTGATCCCTCCCATGGCCTGTCCCATCTGCGACGGCACCGGCTGGAGGTACGTCGTGCGCGAGGGCGAGCGGCGCGTCACGCGCTGCGACTGCTGGCACGATCGGCTTTCGCTCCGACTGCTCGACGAGGCCAGGATCCCGCGGCGGTACCAGCACTGCGACTTCTCGAACTTCCGCGACTACAACGAATCGCTGAAGCGCGCCCGCCAGCGCGCCGCGCGGCTCACCGAGTCGTTCCCGGTCGTCGAACGTGGTCTGTTCTTCGAGGGACCGCCCGGCGTCGGCAAGACGCACCTGGCGGTGGCCGTGCTCCGGCAGATCGTGGCAACCCGGAGCGCACAAGCGCTCTTCTACGACACGCGGGATCTGCTGCGCGTCATCCGGTCCACCTACGATCCGGTCGTCAGGACGACCGAGGCGCAGGTGCTCCGGCCGGTGATGGCCTGCGACCTCCTCGTGCTCGACGATCTGGGGGCGGAGAAGACCTCGGAGTGGGTCGAGGAGACGCTCAACCTCATCGTCAACGCCCGGTACAACGAGCGGCGCACGACGATCTTCACCTCGAACTACGAGGACAAGCCGGACGACACCGATCCCAACTCCCTGCTGTGCCGCATCGGGTTCCGCATGCGGTCCCGGCTGCACGAGATGTGCGAATTCATCGACCTCGACGGCGCCGACTTCCGCGAGGCACCGTCCAATGCCGGAGACGACGATCTCCTCGCCCTCTGGAAGCTGCAACGCCAGCGTGGCGCCCGCCGCGTCGGGACCGTGCGCCCGGCACCGGCACGGGCACAGCTGGGAGACGCACCGAAGCTGGACCTGAAGTGGCCGGGCGGCCGGGCGGGCACCTGAGCGGGCGACCCGGCGAGGCCCGCCCGACGCGGGGGGACGGAAGCTGATGGCGTCTCTGGGGCTCTACGTGCACGTGCCGTTCTGCGCGTCCATCTGCCGCTACTGCAACTTCACTCGGGACATCAGGGACCCGGCCCTCGAGCAGCGGTACGTCGCCGCCGTTGTCGGCGAGCTTTCTCGGGTCCACGCTGATGTGCCCGCCGCTGCCGGCGTGGAGGTCGACACGATCTTCTTCGGCGGCGGCACCCCATCACTGCTCGAACCCGGGGAGATCGCGCGAATCCTCTCGGCATGCCGCCGTGCCTTTCGGGTGTCGGCCGATGCCGAGATCACCCTCGAGGCCAACCCGGAGTCCATCGACGAAGCGCGGGCGGCTGCGTATCGGGCCGCTGGTGCGACACGCCTCAGCCTGGGGGTGCAGTCGTTCAGCGACGACGACCTCCAGCGGCTTGGCCGCGCCCACGATGCGGGCCGGGCGCGCCGCGCCGTGGCCGACGCCCGTGCCGCTGGCTTCTCGAACATCAGCCTCGACCTGATGATGTGGCTGCCACAACAGTCGATCGAGCAGTGGATGGCATCGGTCGAGACCCTCATCGACGAGGCGCCCGAGCACGCGTCGCTTTACATGCTCGAACTCTACCCCAACGCACCACTGCGGGAGGAGATGGCGCGGTCCAAGTGGTCGGCGGCCTCCGACGATGATGCCGCCGAGATGTACGAGCGAGCGATGGCCCGCCTCGAGCGGGCGGGATACCGGCAGTACGAGATCTCCAATGTGGCCCGGCCCGGCCTCGAGTGCCGTCACAACCTGAAGTACTGGACCGACGGCGAATGGCTCGGCTTCGGCCCCGGGGCGCATTCGACCGTGTCACGCACGCGATGGAAGAACGTCCCGGGGATCGCCGACTACGTGTCGCGGATCGAAGCAGGCCGGACGACGCGTGTCGAGCCGCGCCATCTGTCGCCGGTCGAGGCCTGTCAGGAGGCGCTCATCACGGGCCTGCGCCTTACCGCGGGTGTGGACGAGTCGACCATCGCCCGAAACTTCGGGCTTGATCTCTGGGCGCGATACGGACATCATCTTCAGCCGTACCTGGACGAGGGCCTGTTGGTGCACGGGGGCGGACGGATCCGTCTGACGCGACGCGGCATGCTGCTGGCCAACGAGATCCTCGCGGTTTTCATCTAGGCGCGGCGTACGGTAGAGTGTGATGATCTCGACCCAACGGACATCACGCCCATTCGAAGGAGGTTACTGCATGCACCCGACGTTGATGTCTCCGGCTGCCGGATGGCGGCGCATCGTGATTGGAATGGTCGTCACCGTGGCCGCGGTGCTGGTGCTTGCGCCCGCCGTGTTCGCGCAGGACACGCAGGCGCAGACGCAGAAGCCTCAGGCCCGCGTCTTCACCGGCGACGTCGGTCTGATGTTCAACGTCATCAAGGCTGACAAGACGGCCGACTTCGAAATGGTGATCGGCAAGTTGAAGGAGGCGATGGCCAAGAGCGAGGATCCCGTCCGCAAGCAGCAGGCGGCGGGCTGGCGCGTGTTCAAGCAGAACGAGCCGATGCCCAACGGGGCCATCCTCTACGTGTTCCTGATCGACCCGGTGGCCAAAGACGCCGACTATACCGTGTCGCGGATCCTCGCCGAGGTCTTCCCGACCGAGGTGCAGGAGCTCTTCAAGGTCTACAGCGACGCCTATGCCGGCGGTGTGACCATGGCGAACTACCAGCTCGTGGCCGACCTGGGCAAATGACAATCCGGCCCCGGGGCGCCGTCATGGCGGCGCCCCGGGGCCGTCGCTTCCCTCCGGTCCCGGCCCACTCACCCCCGCGACCACACGGCTATCGATGCCGCGCCGGCGGCCGGCGGCCCATTTCCCGCCGTGTGCCGGCTCGAACGCCTCCGGGCCTCAGAATGTCAGGTTGAGTCCCACGTACCACCGCTGTTGGGTCGATTCGCGCCGCGAGCCGCGCAGCGTGATCGCGCGGTAGTCGATCCGCAGGCCGAGGGGCCCTGCCAGGCCGATCTTCACCCCGCCCCCCGCGTTCGCACTCGTGTTCGTCGTGCTGTACGCGCCCAGGGCCTCGCGATACACGCCGATGCCGACCGTGCCGTAGAGCTTCACCCGCCCGGTCGGCGTCTGGACCAGCACGTTCGCGCTGCCCATGCTCAGCGACGGCACGGCGCCCTCGGGATCTTCCGCAGCGGCCGCGTACTCGAAGTCCAGTCCGACCAGGAGGATCGTGAAGCCGGCAGACAGGCCCTTGTGCACCTGCCCCGTCGCCGAGGTGGTCGTGCCGAGGAACGCCGTGATGTCGGCGGCTGCCGGCCGCGAGGTTGCGGCAAGGACACCAGCCGCGAGACCGGCGAGGACCACGGCACGTGCGATGAGTGTGCGCTGGGAGGTGGTCACGCGGGGAATGATACTATTGGACGATCCAAAACACACGGGCGGGAGGGTCCTTCCAGGGAGGCTGCCATGAAGACGGGGTGGCGGGCGGGCGTCGGGCTGGGCATGACAACCATGCTGGTGTTGGTGGCGGCCGTGTCGGCCGACACCCTGTATCTGCGAAGCGGCAGGCGGATCGAAGGGGAGCTCGTCAGCGTCCGAAACGGAGAAGTCCAGTTCAGGGAACAGAGCGGCTGGTCGGGCCGGACGCTTCGTTTCTCGGTCGACGAGGTCGACCGGATCGAATTCGGCCGCGAGTCCTGGGACGACGACCGGGACTCCAAGAGGGGAATGCGGCCTTCCGGAATGCGAGAGCGCGAGGTCGTGGTCACGGCCGCCGAACGCTGGAACGACACCGGCGTCGACGTCAGGGCCGGCCAGGTCGTCTACTTCGAGGCACGCGGTCAGGTGCGCTGGGGACCGAACCGGCGCGACGGGGCCGCCGGCGAGAACGACTCGCCCCACAACCCGGGCCGGCCGATTCCGGCCCGGCCGGCGGCTGCGCTCATCGGCCAGATTGGCGATGGTGACGATGCCCCGTTCTTCATCGGCGACAATACGGGCCCGATTCGGATGAGGGAGTCGGGACGGCTCTACCTGGGCATCAACGACGATGTACTGACGGACAACAGCGGGAACTTCAGAGTGGTTGTGTACTACTGATCCCGGAGCTCGCCGGTGCCGCCGATGTTCGCTCCGGGTCCGCGCGCTGCCTTCGAGATCGCTCAGGCCGGGAACGCCCGCCTTCGACATCCCCGGCGCATGATCACCTTGCGTGAGCGCCGGTTGTGGCGCCAGGCGTCAGGATGAAAGAGCACCATTACAGCCGTCACGCCGTGGGGCTTCGGGCCGAGCTGGGGAGCGAGCTGTCGCGCGCCGAGATGCGGGACCTGCATCGCAAGCAGCCGCACCGGCACCTGCTCGTGGCGGTTCGGCAGTTCTTGATGCTGGGTCTGGCGGGGTGGGGCCTGACGATCGACGCTCATCCGGCGATCTGGATTCCGTTGGCCATCGTGCAGGGCTTCACGGTGTTCAACTTCACGGTCCTCCTGCACGAGGTCGTCCACCACGCCATCTTCGCGCGCCGGCGCCCCGCCCTGGAGCGCCTGCTCGGCTACCTGTATGCGATCCCGAGCGGCATCTCGGCGGCCCAGTTCACCCGGTGGCACCTCGATCACCATGCCGAGCTGGGATCCGCCAGCGACGACCCGAAACGCCACCACCTGTCGCCGAAGGTGAACACGCGCTGGTACAAGCTGTTGTACGCGACGCCGGCGCTCTTCCCGATCTACTTCCGCGCGGCCCGGCGCGAGGGGGCGACCTACCCCTCCGCCCTCCGGCGGCAGATAGCCGGTGAGCGCCGGGTGGCCGTCGTGTTCCATCTTGCCGTCCTGGCGGCATTCTGGTGGGCTGGCGGCGGAATGACGGCCGTGAAGGCCTACGTGGTGCCGGTCCTCTTCGTGTTTCCCGTGGCGTTCTCGCTGAACCGGCTCGGCCAGCACTACGACATCGACCCGGACGACCCGGCGGGCTGGTCGACCCTCGTACGCGGGCACTGGTTCTGGGACCGGGTGTTCCTGAACTCGAACTACCACCTGGAGCATCACTACTTCCCGGGCGTTCCCTTCTACCGCCTGCCCGAGCTGCAGAGGCGACTGATTCCGTTCTACGCGCGGCGTGGGCTGCGCTGGCGAAGCTACGGCCAGCTCATCCACGGGTGGATTGTCGAGAACCGGCCCCCGCACACGCGCTGGCAGACGTCCTGAGTGTGGTACAGTTTGCGGACGGCGTGCGTGCCGTGTCCAGGCGGCGGCACGAGCGCCCCAACCCGCTCCCGACACCGGGCAGGCCATGGATTTCAGACCCGCTGAACAGCACATTGTCCTGCGGCGAGCCGTCAGGGAGTTCGCCGAAACCGAGATCCGTCCGTTCGTGCGCGAATGGGATGCCGTCCAGGCGTTCCCTCGGTCGCTGGTGACCAAGATGGCGGCCCTCGGGCTGATGGGCATCCAGTTTCCCGAGGAGTACGGCGGGGCCGGGATGTCGGCGATCGAGTACTGCATCTGCGTCGAAGAGCTGGCCCGAATCGATCCGGCGGTGTCGTTGTCGGTCGCCGCGCACAACGGCCTCGGCGCTGCGCACGTGGCCATGTTCGGGAACGAGGCACAGAAGCGGCAGTACCTCGTGCCGTTGGCCAAGGGTGAGTGGGTGGCGGCCTGGGGACTGACCGAGCCGACCGCCGGCTCCGACGCTGCCCGGATCAGGACGACGGCGGTGCGCGACGGCAACGGGTGGGTGATCAACGGGACCAAGACCTTTATCACGCACGGCAGCATCGGCGAGGTCATGGTGGTCATGGCGGTCACCGACAAGACACGCGGGCACCGGGGCATCTCGGCGTTCATCGTCGAACGAGGCAACCCCGGCATGGCCGCCGGGCGCAAGGAAGACAAGCTGGGCATGCGCGCGAGCGACACGAGCGAGGTCATCTTCCGCGACTGCCGGGTAACGGCCGATGCCCTCCTCGGCCCGGAGAACGAGGGATACGTCAACACCCTCCAGGTGCTGGACGCGGGCCGCATCGGGATCGCGGCACTCGGGGTCGGGCTGGGACAGGGTGCGTACGAAGTGGCCCGCCGCTACGCGCTGGAGCGCACGCAGTTCGGACAGCCCATTGCCAGCTTCCAGGCCATCCAGTGGAAGCTCGTGGACCTGGCGACGCGGATCGAAGCGTCGCGCCTGCTGACGTATCGGGCAGCCTACCTGAAGGACCAGGGCAAGCGCACCTCGCGCGAGTCGTCGATGGCCAAGCTCCTGGCGAGCGAGGTGGCCGTGTGCGCCTCCGAGGAGTGCGTGCAGATTCACGGCGGGTACGGGTTCGTCAAGGACTACCCGGCCGAGAAGTTCCTTCGCGACGTCAAGCTCACGACGATTGGTGAAGGGACCAGCGAAATCCAGCGCCTCGTGATCGCCCGGCAGCTTCTGGCGGAGCCTGCCTGACGCCATGCTCGCATCGACGGCAGGCAGCCGGGCCTCCCTGGTCGACCGCGTGAGGGCTGGTGATGCCCGCGCGATCGCACGGGCCATCTCGCTCATCGAAGACGACGAGCCGCCGGCTGCCGATCTCGTCCGTGCGCTCTTCCCTCACACCGGACGCGCCTACCTGGCCGGCATCACGGGCCCTCCGGGAGCCGGCAAGAGTACGCTGGTCGATCGGCTCACCGGCGAGATCCGAGGGCGCTCGGAGAGCGTCGGCATCCTGGCCGTCGATCCGACGAGTCCCTACACCGGCGGCGCCATCCTGGGCGATCGGGTCCGCATGCAGGTACACGCGTCGGACCCGGGGGTGTTCATCCGGAGCATGGCGACGCGAGGGCACCTCGGAGGGCTCGCGCGGGCGACCCACGAGGCTGCGTACGTCCTCGACGCGGCCGGCATGGACTGGGTGCTCGTCGAAACGGTCGGCGTCGGACAAGACGAGGTCGATGTCGTGCGGACGGCCGACGTGTCCATCGTCACCCTCGTGCCCGGGGCCGGAGACGAGGTGCAGGCCCTCAAGGCCGGCATCATGGAGATTGCCGACATCTTCGTCGTGAACAAGGCGGACCGCGACGGCGCCGGCCGTCTGGCGGCGTCGATCGAGGCGATGCTTGGCCTGGAGGAATTCGGGCCGGACGACTGGCGCCCGCCGATCGTGCAGACGCAGGCCAACACCGGCGTCGGCGTCGGCGAGCTCCTGGGGACCATCGAGCGCTTCCGTGCGTCCGGGAGCGCACAGCGGGGCGGCCGCGCGCGGGTACGCAACGAGTACCGGCTGCGCGAACTGCTGGCCAATCGGTTCATGGACTATGTGGATCGCTCGGTGCTGGCCCCCGGAGAGCTCGACGCGATGCTGGATCGGATCGACGCCCGGACGCTCGACCCGTACAGCGCCGCAACCGAGGTCCTGGCAAGGGCGGTCAAACGATAGTGCTGCGGCGCGACCAGGTGTCGGTCGTCGGGTGTCAGTCATCGAAGCCGAGAGGCGGAGACCGAGAACGGGGAGCTGAGAACTCAGGGCCGCAGCCGGAGGAATGAGCGTGAAAGCGGTACTGGACCACGTCGGGATCGCGGTGAGGGACATCGACGAAGCGCTGGCGTTCTACCGCGACGCGCTCGGGCTCGAGATCGATGCGCCGGAGGACGTCCCGTCCCAGGGCGTCCGCGCACACATCGTGCCGGTCGGGGAGTCGGCGCTCGAGCTGATCGAGGCCACGGCGCCGGACTCGCCTGTGGCGAGGTTCACAGAGAAACACGGCCCCGGCGTGCACCACATCACCCTTCGCGTCGACGACATCCGAGAGGCGCTCACCCGGCTGAAGGGCAAGGGGGTGCGGCTGATTGACGAGGAGCCCCGTCCGGGTGCCGGAGGCGCACTCGTGGCGTTCGTCCATCCCTCCAGCGCGCATGGCGTGCTGGTCGAACTGACACAGCGGAGTTGAGAGGGACCGAAACGATGGCCATCGAGATTGGCATCATTGGCGGCAGCGGGCTGTACGACATGGCGGAGCTGGCCGACCGCACGGACGTGACGGTGAAGACCCCCTTCGGTGATCCGTCGGGGCCCTATGTGACGGGGACGCTCCGGGGCCGGACGGTAGCGTTCCTGGCGCGGCACGGAGCGGGGCACCGGATCCTGCCCTCGGAGCTGAACTTCCGGGCGAACATCTACGGCTTCAAGACCCTCGGGGCCCGGCGGATCCTCTCGGCGAGCGCAGTCGGCAGCCTGCGGGAGGACCTGAAGCCGCTCGACCTGGTCATTCCGGACCAGTTCCTCGACCGGACGAAAGGGCGCGCCAGCACGTTCTTCGGCCGCGGCATCGCCGCTCACGTCGGCTTCTCCCACCCGGTGTGCCCGGAGCAGGGAGAAGTGGTGTACGGCGCCGCCCGGGCTGTGGGGGCCAATGTGCACCGCGGCGGCACGTACGTCTGCATGGAGGGTCCGCAGTTCTCGACCCTGGCCGAGTCGAGACTCTACCGCGCGTGGGGGATGGACATCATCGGCATGACCAACCTCCAGGAGGCCAAGCTGGCCCGCGAAGCCGAGATCTGCTACACGACGATCGCGCTGGTCACCGACTATGACTGCTGGCATCCCGAGCACGACTCGGTCACCGTCGACATGATCATCAGCAACCTGGTGCGGAACGCGGCCATGGCGCAGAAGGTGATTGCCGAGTCGGTGGGGCGACTACCCGCATCGCGGACCTGCGCCTGCCAGACGGCCCTGCAGGCGGCCATCATCACGCGTCCGGACCAGATCCCTGCGTCGGTCAAGGCGGAACTGGCGCCGATCATCGGCAAGTACATGCAGGGACCATGACGATCATCGTGACCGGTTCGATCGCGTACGACTACCTGATGTCGTTCCCCGGGCGGTTCACCGAGCACCTGCTGCCGGAGCACCTGCAGCGCGTGAGCCTGAGCTTCCTCGTCGACACGATGGACAAGCGGCGCGGCGGGTGTGGGCCGAACATCGCCTACACGCTGGCTTTGCTCGGGGAGCGGCCCCGGCTGATGGGCACGGCGGGCCGGGACTTCGGCGAGTACCGCGGCTGGCTCGAAGCGGCGGGGATCGATACGTCACTCGTTAGGGAGGTGGACACCACGTTCACCGCGTCGTTCTTCTGCAGCACGGATCGGGACGGCAACCAGATCGCGTCGTTCTACACCGGGGCCATGGCCCACGCCGGAGAGCTGTCGTTCGGCGG
>JBFMFH010000090.1:0-57929 GCA_040752275.1 Acidobacteriota bacterium | reverse complement strand
GAGTCCTCCCGGAGTCATCCCGGAGTCCCCTGTCTCCTCCGGCTGCAGGCCGCGGCGGGCGCCCGTCCGGCGCCACCCGCTCGGGATCACAGCCTCGTCTACTCCGGCCGCAGGCCGCGGCGGGGCTGATCCCTGATCCCCGGTCCCTGTTCTTACGCGCAGCCGCTCGTGCTGCCGCAGTTCACGCACTTGTAGCAACTGCCGCTGCGGACCATGATCGATCCGCAGACGTTGCAGGGCGGCGCGTCCTCCTGGTTCTGGACCGCCAGGAGTCCGGGCACGGCGGGGGCCGGTGCTTCACCCTCGGCGGCGGGCACGCTGATCCCCTGGAGCTTCAGCTGCTCGGCCTGCGTCGAACGCTCCGCCTCACCCGCCGACCCGTTCACCCCGGCCCGGAACTGCGCCTCGGCCGAGAGGAACTTGGTCGCCAGCCACCGGAACACGTAGTCGACGATCGACTTCGCGAAGCGGATCTGGGGGTTCTTGGTCATGCCGGACGGCTCGAACCGCATGTGGCTGAACTTGTCGACCAGCACGGGCAGCGGCACACCGTACTGGAGGGCGTAGGAGATGGCCTGCGCGAACGCGTCGGCGAACCCTGAGATGGTCGAGCCCTCCTTGGCCATCACCAGGAACAGCTCGCCCGGCTTCCCGTCCTCGTACAGCCCGACGGTGATGTAGCCTTCGTGCCCCTGGATATCGAACTTGTGGGTGATGGCGTGCCGCTCTTCCGGCAGCTTCCGCCGCACGGGCTGGCTGACGATCTTGGTCACCACCTGCATCTCCGGGGTGGCGGACTTTTCCTTCGACGTGCTGAGGGGCTGTGTCCGCTTGCTGCCATCCCGGTAGATCGAAATGGCCTTGACGCCGAGACGCCACGCCTCGAGATACGCCCGCATGATGTCGTCGACCGACGCGTCCTTGGGCACGTTGACCGTCTTCGAGATGGCGCCGGAGATGAAGGGCTGCACGGCGCCCATCATCTTGATGTGCCCCATGTAGGGGATCGACCGCTGGCCCCTGATCGGCTTGAAGGCGCAGTCGAAGACCGCCAGGTCCCTCTCCTTGAGATGCGGTGCTTCCTCGATGGTCTCGTTCGCGTTGATGTGGGCGACGATCGCCTCGATGTGGTCCGTCGGATAGCCGAGCCTGGACAGCGCCGACGGCACGGTCGTATTGACGATCTTCATCAGCCCGCCTTCCACGAGCTTCTTGTACTTGACCAGCGCGATGTCCGGCTCGACGCCCGTCGTGTCGCAGTCCATCATGAAGCCGATGGTCCCCGTCGGGGCGAGCACGGTCGTCTGAGCGTTCCGGTAGCCGTGTTCCTCGCCGATCTCGATGCACTCGTCCCACGCCTGGCGGGCGGCCTCGTAGAGCGACGAGGGCACGAGCGACGCATTGATGTCGCGCAGGGCGTCGCGGTGCTTCCGCATCACGCGCAGGAACGGTTCCCGGTTCTTCGCGTACCCGGCGAACGGCCCACCGTGGTCGCGGGCGATGCGCGCCGACTGCGCGTAGGCCTCACCCGTCATCACGGCGGTGATGGCAGCCGCATACGCCCGGCCCTGGTCGCCGTCGTACGGCAGGCCGCGCGACATGAGGAGCGCGCCGAGGTTCGCGTAGCCCAGGCCGAGGGGACGATAGTCGTAGCTGTTGCGCTCGATGGCCCTCGTGGGGTAGCTCGCGTTCTCGATGATGATCTCCTGGGCGGTGATGAACGTCCGGACGGCGGCCCGCATCGCCTCGACGTCCAGTTCGCCCTCGTCGTCGACAAACTTCATGAGGTTCAGCGACGCCAGGTTGCACGCCGAGTCGTCGAGGAACATGTACTCGGAGCACGGGTTCGACGCGTTGATCCGAGCCGTCGCCGGGCAGGTGTGCCACTCGTTCACCGTGGTGTCGAACTGCATCCCCGGGTCGCCGCAGGCGTAGGTGGCCTCGGCAATCTGACGCATCAGGTCGCGCGCCTTGAAGGTGTCCATCACCTGGTGGGGCGGGCGCACGCTTCGCGTGTGCCACTCGCCGTCGTCCAGCACCGCGCGCATGAATTCGTCGGTCACGCGCACGCTGTTGTTCGAGTTCTGGAAGAATACCGACGAATACGCCGGCCCGGTGAAGGAGCCGTCGTAGCCCGCGTCGATGAGGGCCCAGGCCTTCTTCTCTTCTTCCACCTTGCAGTTGATGAACTCGACGATATCCGGGTGCTCGGCGTTCAGGATGACCATCTTCGCCGCGCGCCTGGTCTTCCCGCCCGACTTGATCACGCCCGCGAACGCGTCGTACCCCTTCATGAACGACACGGGCCCGGAAGCGGTTCCGCCGCCCGCCAGCGACTCCCGCGACGACCGCAGGGCCGAGAGGTTCGTGCCGGTGCCAGACCCGTACTTGAACAGCATGCCTTCCGTCTTCGCGAGCGTCAGAATCGAGTCGAGGGTGTCGTCGACCGAATTGATGAAACAGGCCGAACATTGCGGGTGCTTCTCGATCCCACAGTTGAACCAGACCGGACTGTTGAAGGACCCTTTCTGGTAGACGAGCAGGTGCTTGAGATCGTCGCTGAACGCCTGGAGATCGGCGTTCCTCGCGAAATACCGCTGTTCGCGAGCCCACTGCGTCATGGTGTCCACCACGCGGCCCACCAGTTGCCTGACGCTCGTCTCGCGGTCGGATGTCCCGAGCGTGCCGCGGAAGTACTTCGATACGACGATATTGGTCGCCTGCTGGGACCAGAACTTCGGAACTTCCACGCCACGCTGCTCGAACACCGACTCACCGCGATCGTTGGCGATCACCGCGTCCCGGCTCTCCCATTCGATCTCGTCGAATGAGTCCTTCCCCGCTTGGGTGAAGTACCTCGGGAACGCGAGCCCGTGCGCCTCTCCCCTCGCCCGCGACTTCGCGTCGGGCCGCTCCGCGCCGACCGTGCCACCGCCCCTGGTCTCCTCCGTCCCTCTCTGCATGCCGCCTCCGACGCTGCGACGCCCCAGCCCCAGGGGCCGCCGCTTCCAATCCGATACCCAGTCACCCGACGCGACGCGCCAGCCGGGTCTCCCCAGACCCGCGCGCCGCATTCCGGCGACGAGACGCCCGCCTCAGGATCGCCGTCCATCCCATCGCGATGCTCTCCGGTACGTACAGCTCGCTGCAGAACCTGGACGCGCTCCGACCCCTTCGCCCGGACCCGTCGCCTCGTATGGGAACACTGGCGAGAAGCTGGGATGTCCTCGCCATGCTTCGGGGTTACAGCGAAGTAATATGACGCTCGGCAAGGTCATTGTCAACTGCGAAGAACACCACATCTTGTGTCACCTATTTAGGTCAAACGCAATATGGTGTGGATTACCGGCCAATCTCCGATGTTTCGTCATGTATTCGCTTTTGCCTCCCCTGACCACCTGCACATGATTGGCGCTCCCCCATGATAGAGTCCGAACGACCATGGACGCCGACCTGTCGGGCCTGCGCCAGGCCCTCCCAGAGCCCGCCCCGGTCCCGGGCGCGGGCGATCCGCCACACCTCGAGCGTCAGGCCCGCCCCGCGCCGCGGCCCACCGAGCGACTGACTGCCCTGCTGGAGGTCGTCCTGGTGTCGGGCCTTCCCTCCCAACTCGTGGTCATGGTCGGGCTGGCGGCGCTGGGGATCGCCCAGACCGGCGCAGGCGGCACGTTGTCTCGCGAGTTCGTCTTTGCGCTGCTCCTGTCGGATACCGCACTCGTCCTGGTACTGATTGCCGCGTTCCTGCATGCCCGCCGAGACTCCTGGCGGGACGTCTTGCTGGGAGGACGCAGGCAGCCGCCTGAGCTGGTGCTCGGGTTCGCCTGCGTCCCACTCGTGTTGGTCGGCGTAGCCGGCACCCTGGCCGGCATCCGCACGGTGCTGCCCGGTCTCCATAACGTCCCGGCCAACCCCTTCGAACCCTTCGTCCAGACGGGGCACGATGCCGTCTTGATGGGCGCCCTCGCCGTACTGAGCGGCGGCGTGAAGGAGGAGATCCAGCGGGCGTTCGTGTTGCGCCGCTTCGGGCAGTTCCTCGGTGGGGAACGCGTCGGCCTGGTCGTATTCAGCCTCGCCTTCGGCGCCGGCCACTTCGTACAGGGCTGGGACGTCGGCATTGTCACGACGCTGCTCGGTGCGTTCTGGGGCATCCTGTATCTCTGGCGCCGGAGCATCAGCGCCTCCGTCATCAACCACTCGGGATTCAATGTCGCGCAGATCGTCCAGTTCCTCGTGGCCGGTTCCTGAACGGCGAGCGCTCGTCCTTCTGGTCCTCGCCTTCGTGCTGGCGCTTCCCGGCGTCACGCTCCGCATCTACGCGTCGGATGAGATCCAGTTCTTCTCGTATCTTCGTTCGCTCTGGTTCGACCGGGACGTGGAGTTCGAAAACGAGTACCGTCACTTCTACGACCAGGGCACGGCCGCCGACGACCTGTTTCACGAGACGTTTCTGGAGCGGACCTCGCCGACGGGCCTGAGGCTCAACTTCGGGACCATTGGGTCGGGCCTCCTCTGGTCCCCCTTCTACGCCGTGGCGGACCTTAGCGTTCGTCTGGCACGTGCCGGCGGAAGCCCGATCCCGGCCGACGGGCATGCCTGGCCGTATGTCGCGGCCGTGTGTTGGGGATCCGCGCTGTACGGTCTCCTGGCGCTGGTGTGTTCGTGGGCAGGCGCGCGACACGTGCTCCGAGGGGTCGGGCTCCGCAGTCATCCGCCGGCCGTGGCGGCGGTCTGGGCTGTCTGGCTCGGCACGCCGCTCCTTTTCTACATGTACGTGGCCCCGGTGATGTCGCACGCCCCGTCCGCATTCGGCGTGGCGTGCTTCGTGCTGGTCTGGCTGCGCGTGCGCGATCGCTACACCATCGCCGGGCTGGCTGCTCTCGGCGCTCTGGCGGCACTGATGGCCATGCTCCGCGAGCAGGATGTGCTCTTCGCGCTCGGACCGGCCGTCGATCTCGTGTGGCGGGCCTGGACGACGCGCCAGTGGCGGCGGCTGACCGGGGTTGCGGCGGCCGTCGCCACCTTCACGATCGTCTTCCTGCCGCAGGCGATGAGCTACCTGGTCCTCAACGGTCGCATCGGGCCGTCGCAGGTCACCAGCCGGAAGATGGCGTGGTCGTCGCCGCACGCGTGGGAGGCTTTGGCGTCGCCGGAGCACGGGTTCTTCCTCTGGACCCCCATCGCCATCCTGGCCGTCGCCGGGCTGTTCGTGCTGTTCGTGCGGCCGGGACCACGCGACCTCGGAACGCCGGAGGCACCGGCTCCAGCCGAGGCGCGGCGGCTGGCCACGTCGCTGCTCGTCATGCTGGCTGCGCAGGTGTACATTGTGGGCTCGGTCGAGAGCTGGACCCTGGCTGGGGCGTTTGGCCAGCGGCGGTTCGTGTCCCTGACGCCGTTGCTGGTGATCGGACTGGCCGTCCTCCTCGCACGGGCGCGTACCAGCCTCGGGCGCGTCATGCTCGTCACCGTCTCCGTGATCGCCGTCTGGTGGAACATCGGCCTCATGGTGCAGTTCGGGGCCGGGCTGATGGATCGCCAGCGGCTGGATCTCGCGGCGAACACCTACAATACGTTCGTCACGGTGCCCCGCGTGCTGCCCGCAGTCGCGTGGCGGTACGTGTTCGACCGCGGAAGCTTCTACCGGCGGCCAACGCCGAGTGACGATCCGGGTCGCCGCTGAGGTTCGACGTCGTTGCGCATTCTGGTCCTGGCAGACATCCGCTTTCCGCTCGAGCGCGCCAACGGTGTGCAGACGATCGAGACCTGCCACGCCCTCGCGCGCCGGGGCCATGACGTCCGACTGGTTGTTCGCCCGGACACGTTCCGTCCTCCTCGGGATCCGTTGACCTATTACGGACTGCCGCCGGTTGCGTCCCTGCGCATCGAGGCTCCTTCCCTGCCGGCCACCCCTGCCTGGCGACGGCCGGCGTACCTGCTGCGCATTGTCCGCCGGTCGGCCACGGCGGCAGAGGCCGACGTCATTGTCACGCGGGATCTAACGATCGCCCGCGTACTCCTCGCGCTTCGAGCGGTGGTCCGCGTCCCGGTCGTGTACGAGTCTCACGGGTACGCGCCCGTCGTGAGCGCCGAGATGCCCTCGCTCGTGTCGACCGCCACTGCGCCGACAAGGACCAAGCTCGCGCGTCTGGCGCGCCGCGAGCGATACGTCTGGCGGCACGCGGCCGGGTATGTCACGATCACGGAGGGTCTTCGTCTCGAACTGGAGTCCCGGTTTGGACCACGCTCATCCGTGGCAGTGGTGCCCGATGGAGCTCGGGTCCCGGCCAACGCCACGGTGGCCCGCGAGATGAGCACGCCGCCGGTCGTGGGCTACGCGGGGCACCTGTATCCGTGGAAGGGGCTGGACGTCTTCCTGCTCGCGCTGGCGCGCCTCGAAGCGATACGCGGCCTGGTGATCGGCGGACTGGCCGGGGAGCCCGATCTCGATCGCGTGAGGACCATGGCCGAGAAACTGGCGCCCGGTCGTGTCACCTTTGCGGGGGCCGTGCCCCCCGGAGAGGTCGCGCCCCTGCTGAGGGCTGCTGACGTGCTGATGCTGCCAAATCCGGCCACGCGCATCTCGTCCAGCTACACGTCACCGCTCAAGCTCTTCGAGTACATGGCGTCCGGCCGCCCCATCGTCGCGTCGGACCTGCCCGCCCTTCGCGAGGTGCTGCGCGACGGCCAGAATGCCCTGCTCGTCGAGCCCGGCAACCCGTCGCGATTCGCCGACGCAATCCTGCGGATCGTACGGGACGCCGCCCTCGCTCGACGACTGGCGTCTGCTGCGCTCGCCGAGGTCACCAACTTCACCTGGGACCGGCGTGCCGACCGCCTCGAGCGGCTGTTCTCGCCGCTGGCGCGACGAGGTGCGGTGGGAGGGAGCCGGTCGTGATCTCGCCGCGGCTGCTCGAACTCGTCCGCTGCCCGGACTGCGGCGCGCGTCTCGCGGGAGCGCCGCCGGACCTGGCCTGTTCAACCTGCGCCCGCCGGTTTGTGGCGGAGGGCGGGTGCCTGGTCCTTCATCCGGGTGTGAGCTACGCGGAGCAGACCAAGTATTTGGACGCGGCGCTCCATGGCGATGCCAGGCACGAGCATGTCTCGCCGCCGCTGCTGTCGGCTCGCATCCGCAATGACCTGCTCCGTGCGTTCCTCGCGCCAGGTCCCGCAGATACGGTGGTCGATCTGGGGTGCGGCAGCGGGCGTTCCCTGATCTGGAACAGCGACCTCGGGGCGTATCAGGCCGGCCTCGACGTCAGCCCGTACTTCGCGCGGGAGGCGCGCGAACGGGTCGATCTCGTGCTGGGAGATCTGCGACGGCTTCCGTTCGCCGACGGCGTCATCACCGCTGCGTATGCCCTCGACGTGTTCGAACACCTTTCGCGCGACGCGCTGGAGGGTGTACTGGCCGAAGCGGCGCGCATCCTCGTGCCCGGTGGCCGGCTATTCGTGTACAGCCACGTGCGGAAGAACTCTCGCCTTGCGAGAGGGCTCCGCCTGGTCAACCGGGCCGCGGCGGGTCTCGAGCGGCTCGGCCTGGTCGATCTGTCGCGGGAGCGGCTGCGCAAGTCCGACCACGTCAATCCGCTCGCCGATATCCCGGATCTCGAGCGCACGGTGGCTGCCTCCGGCTTTCGGATCGCGCGCATCCGCTATTACACACCCCTGGTCGGCGCCATCGTCGAGAACATCCTGATGCGGGTGGTTGAGCATTGGCTGTCCCGGCGCAGATCCGGAACCTCCACCGATGAGCGGGCGGACCCCGCTGGCGGCGCCAAGGAAGCGCGCGCCGCGGCCAAGGCGCGTCTGGGCCGGGGAGGACTGCTGTATGCGGCATTGCGTGCCGTCACGTGGGTGATGAAGGTGGACATCCTGCTGTTCGGGCACATCCGTTCAGGGCCGTTCTTCGCGCTCCTCGTCAAGGAGCCGCGTGGTCCGCGCGGGCAGGAACGGCCGTGAGGATCCTGTACGCGGCGCTGGACCAGCGGGTGCCGGGCACAACCGGGGGATCGGTTCACGTCTCGGCGGTTGCCGAGGGGCTCGCTGCGCTCGGGCACGACGTGACCGTGCTCGCGAGGCCAGGACCGGAAGGCTTTCCGCCGCGCGGCAAGGTCAGGTGGCACGCCATGCGTCCGCCGCTTGGGGTGCCTCGCTTGCGGGCGCTACGAGGCGGAGCGGTTCGCTCAGTGGCCGCGTCCATTGGCGCAGAGGCCATCCTCGAGCGGTACTACAACTTCGGCGGGGAAGGGATCCTCGCCGCCCGCGCCACCGGGGCCTTAGCCATCCTCGAGGTCAACGCACCGGTCATCGACTACCCGGGCTCCCCCAAGGCCCTGCTCGACCGGGCCCTGCTCGTCGAACCCATGCGCCGCTGGCGCGAGTGGCAATGCCGGGCGGCCGACCTGATTGTGACACCGGCGGCCGGCATCCTGCCCGCGTCCGTTCCGCACGAGCGCATCGTCGAGATCGAGTGGGGAGCCGACACGGATCGTTTTCACCCCGGTGCCCGCGGTGCCGTACCCTTCGAACGGAGGCCGGGTTCGGTGGTCGTGGTCTTCGCCGGCGCGTTCCGGGCGTGGCACGGCGCGGCCCATCTCGTGCGGGCCATGCGGGTGTTGCGAGGGCGAGGGCGGAGCGACATCCACGCGGTGCTGGTCGGCACCGGGCCCGAGCTCGGCCGCACACGGGCCGAGGCGGCAGGTGTCGACGGCATCACCTTCACCGGGGCGGTCGACCATGGCCAGATGCCGGCCTGCCTGGCCGCGTGCGACATCGGTGTGGCTCCGTTCGACCTCGCGGCGCATGCGCCGCTCCGGCTCGACTTCTACTGGTCGCCACTGAAGGTGTTCGAGTACATGGCGGCCGGTCTTCCCGTCGTGGTTCCATCAATCGACCGCCTGCGGCGGATCGTGCGGTCTGGCCACGAGGGACTCCTGTACGATGCCGGGGCAGCAGATGCGCTGGCGGACGTCCTCACCACGCTGGCCGACTCCCCGGACCTGAGGGCCCGGTTGGGCCGTGGGGCACGAGACCGCGTCGTTAGGCAGTTCAGTTGGGCGGCTCACTGCGCCCGCCTGGACGGTGCGATGCGGCAGGCACGTGAATGGCGGCATGCCGCTCACCGCCGATGCGAATCCTGATCGCCACCGACGCCTTTCCCCCGGCCTGCGGCGGCAGCGGGTGGAGCACCTACGAACTGGCGCGCGGACTTCGCCTCCGCGGGCACGCCATCACCATCGTCATGCCGAGACCCGGCTTGCGGGCCGATCACGTGCGCACCTTCGACGAGCTGCGCGTCGAGGAGATTGCCTGTCCTTCGCTCCCGGTTCCCTTCGTCCGCACCTACGCGAAGAACGAGTGGCTGTGGCCACGCCTCGCCGCGCGGATTGACAGGACAGGCGCCGTGTCGCGGGCGGACATCGTGCACGCGCAGCATCAGCTGACGTCTCCCGCGGCAGTGATCGCAGCCAGGCGGGTCGGGATTCCCGTCGTCTGCACGGTCCGCGACTACTGGCCCGTGTGCTACTGGGGCACGACGATCGTCGATCCACGTTGGACCAGGCTCTGCCCGGAATGCACGTCGGGCACGATGATGCGGTGCCTGAAGCCCCGCGCAGGCGCGGCCTGGCTCGTGGCCCTGGGCGCCATCCCCTACATGCGTGCGAACTTGGCGCGCAAGCAGCGGGCGATTGCCGAGGCCGATGCCATCGTGGCCGTGAGCCAGGTACTCGCCGGCGATTTGCGCCGTCGCGCCCGCGGACTGCGGCGGTCGAAGATTGTGGTCATTCCCAACCCGGTCGACGTCGACGGCATCCGCCAGCGGGCCATGTCGCTGCCGCGGCCGGTTCCAGGCCCGTACGCCCTGTTTGTCGGCAAGCTCGAACCCAACAAGGGTTCGGCGTTCCTGCTGCCCGCCATGCAGCGGGCTGCTCTCGCGTACCCCCTGGTCGTGGTCGGCGACGGAGCCGAGCGCGGGCGTCTGGAGAGGCAGGCGTTCGCCTCTGGGCGGCCAGTGACGTTCACGGGCTGGCTGCCGCGCGATGAGGTGCTCCAGTGGCTCGCCCATGCGTCGGTTCTCGTGTTCCCGTCGTACGGCCCCGAGTCGCTGAGCCGCGTACTGCTCGAGGCCGCCACGCTTGGCGTCCCTGTGGCCGCCATGCACACCGGTGGCACGGCTGAGATCGTGCAGGACATGGTGACCGGCCTGCTGGTCGACACTGCAGAACAGCTCGGTGACGCCGTCGCCCGGCTGGCGGCCGATGAGGCGCTGGCGCTCCGACTTGGTGCGGGCGCGCAGGCGCACGTCGAGCGGACATTCGCATCGGCGCACGTGGCAGCCAAGGCCGAAGCGCTGTACGAGGAACTGGTCTACAAGCGGAGGCGGCATGCCTGAGGCCGGACGTGCCGATCGCCTTCGCCTCGCACTGCTTTCCCGGTCCGTGTGTCCGCTCCACGGACACGGGGGTCTGGAGCGGCACGTCTCGGACCTCCTGCGCCACCTGTCTGCGGCGGGGGTGGAGGTCACGCTCGTCACCCGACCCCCGCAGCCAGGTGTGAAGCTCCAGGGGATCGTGCCTGACGCGTCCGTGAGGCAGCTGACCGTTCCGTACCGGACGTTCCCATTCGCCGGCCGCCGGGGCACGACGATCCTCGATCGCTCCACGGCCTACCTCGTGTTCGGCTACCGAGCGGGGCGCGCGGCCGCCGTGCTCAGCAGCGCGGGGCAGGTTGACATCGTGCACGCGCTTGGAGCCGCCGGGCTCGGATATGCGGTCGGAAGAAGGCGGCAAGAGGGAACGGTCCCCTTTGTGTTCAATCCCCAGGGGCTGGAGGAGTTCGGCGGCATCGACGGCACCTACGCCGGACAGCCCGCCAAGCGCCTCGGGTACGGTCCCTTGCGGTGGGCCGTCCGGAGATGCGCCGATGCCGCCGATTGCGTGATCGCAACCGATCGAGCGATCGCGCCAGCCGTAGCCCGGCACCTCGGTGTCGGCGAGGACCGGATTCGGCTCGTGCCCAACGCGGTCGACGTGGCGGCCTGCGAGGCGCTGGCGGGTCCGGCGGACGGTGCGCGCACACGTGCCGGACGTGGGATCGGCGCGAAAGAAACGGTCCTGCTCAGTGTGGGCCGCCTGGAACGCAACAAGGGCTTTCACGTGCTCGCGCGAGCCCTGGGGTCGCTGAGACCGCAGAGGTGGAGGTGGGTCCTGGTTGGCGACGGTCCCTTCCGTAACGACATCACGCGCGCGGTGGCGGAGGCGGGCATCGCCAGTCGGACGGCCCTCGTCGGCCGGGTGGACGACCGCCAGCTCCACGCCTGGTACGAGGCCGCCACCGTCTTCGTGCATCCGACGTTGTACGAGGGGAGTTCGCTGGTGACGCTCGAGGCCATGGTCCATCGGCGGCCTGTCATCGCCACGACCGCCGGGGGGCTTCCGGACAAGGTCCACGACGGGGAGACTGGCTGGCTCGTCGCCCCCGGGAGTCCCGATGCGCTGGCCGGCGCACTGGCCCGGGCGCTCGCGGCCCCTGAGCGTCTGCCCGACTTGGGCGCGGCCGGACGGGCACTGGCCGAGGCCGAGTTCTCGTGGACCGTCGTGATCCGCCGGCAACTGGACGTGTACGGTGAACTGATGGCCCTTCGGCCCGGTGCACGCCGCTGAAGCCGGCCGGAGTTGCCGGGCGCTCCCTCTCCTCACGTTGGTGGGGTCAGGCGGGCCCGGTCTCGCGGGCAACGTGCCGGGCAAATCGTCGACTTGATCGAGTCGCCGGGCTCAGGGGGATCTGCCGGGCTGCGCGTCAAAGCGGATGCCGGTCACTGCCATTCCGAGGAGCCTTCGGTCCGGGGACAGCCCGACCTCAGCGGGGCGCATGGCACCGGCAACCTCGAGGACGATCTGGTTGAGGCCGTGACGCCAGCCAGTCTGGGCGACGTCCCACGACAGCCGCACTGGCCCCGCTGGCAGTGGCCGGGTGCCGAGTGGCCGGCCGTTGACGACGAGCGTCGCCGCGGCCTCGGGGCGGCCGGCATAGTCCAGCCGCTCGGCGTCGATCGTCACCCTGGCGGATGGAGGCGTGTCCAACGGCACAACGAGGGTCGCACAATCGGTGGTCCACCTGTAGATGAGTCCGTCGGGCCTTCGCTCGACGTCGTGCCAGCCTTCGGAGAACTCGGCGTCGTCGGAATCCAGCGTCAGGGTCACGGCCGAGGCACCAATCGGCCACAGGGTGACCTCGCCAAGCCCATGGCTACAGACCGACGCGCGTCTTGGGTTATCCAGGTCGACGAGCGCCAGCACAAGCGCTCCGGTCACAGGGGCGCCCAGATCGAGGCCCGTGCTGAAATGGGCACCCTTGTCGTTGACCGACAGCAGGACCCTGACCACGAACGCCGCGCCACGTATCTCGTCGGGGAGTGCCGCTCCGTCTCTGGTGAGACGCTGGTCCAGCCGGCTCACAGCGTCGGGGTCCTGCCTGGAGAACACCTCGACGTCCAGGAGCGGACTGCCCGCTCCACTCCCGCCAGCCAAGGTCGGTGAGGGCCGAACCTCCATACCCGCGTAGACGGTGACGCGGGATTCGAACGGCCGGTAGTTGTCGATCGCGACGACGGCGCGGCCGAGGGGTTGAAAGGCGCGGCCGATGTCAACCCATCCCCGGTTCCCCACATCGGCACACCACGGCTCGGACTTCACGCGGAACACCCGGCGCCGGCGCAGGGCCGCCCGAGCGTCCTGGTCCGATCGGTCGCCGAACGTGGCGAAGCGGAAGCCGTACGGTCTCAGATACGCGCGGGCCTGGTCGAAACCGATCACCTCGAAGCCGTCCTCGCGCAGCGCCGCAATCTGGCTGCGATCCGGGCCAATGAGCCGGATGTCCCGTTTGCCTGCAGCCCCTTCCCCCAGGAGTTTGTACCTCACCATCATGTTGACGCGGTACTCGTCGTCGATGATGGCCGCCTTCTCTGGAAGGGCGGCGAACAGGGCATCGAAGTATTCGATCTCCGCCGTGTCGGCATGGTGGTCGTTGGCGCGGTAGTTGGTCACGACCAACGTGGACGGCAACGCCACGCCGACGGCGATCGCGGTGCCCGTCTTGACCCAACCGGACCGCGGGCGCGGTGCAGTAGAGACGCGATCCAACCCGAGCCCGGCTACGGGCCAGAGCAGTACGAACACCGGGAGCATGAACCCCTCATCCTCGTGGGAGGCCATGTTCGCCGTCAATCCGGCCACGCCCAGGGCCGCGAGGCCGAACAGCATGGCGTAACGGGGTCGTCGCGCAACTAGGGTCACGAACCCCACGATGAGCAGCGTCACGCCGATGGGCCCCAGTTCCTTCCCCACGGTCCGGGCAATCTGAGGCACGCGGTTCCTCACCAGTACGACGGTGGGGAACCCCCCGATCTCGTGGGCGAACCGCCGGGCAGTCACGACCTGCCACAACTCCGACAGATTCGAGGCCGTGGCCTCCAGATACGGCGCATGCTGGCGGGTCCGGAGGACGATGAACCCGTACTGGGCGAGGCCCAGCAGAGCAATCAGCAGGACGGCGGCGATGGTCTTCGGCCGGAGCGAGAGTCGGGGCTCGGTCAGGACCGGAAACAGCACCAGCGCCGGAAGCAACGCCACCACGATCAGATGATTGCCGAGACTGAGCGCAAAGATGGCCGCAGCCAGGTACAGGTCCCGGAGCCGGCGCGTCCGGTCCCACCAGAGGAGCGAGAGCATCCCGGCCGACACGAGCGCGGCATTCAGTGTGTACCCTTTCGCGTACAGCGATCTCGACCAGAACGCGCTTCCGAATCCGAGGGCGAGCGCGGCGGCGGCGGCGGCGGTGCGGCCCGCGCCAAGGCGCCTGGTGACGAAGTAGGTCAGCATCACCGCAAGACCGGCGAACACGGCCGACAACGCGTTCATCCGGTAGGCGAGCGTTCCCCAGGGCACGTACGAGAAGAGGTGGGAGACGACGACATACAGCGGGTAGCCCGGCGCGTGGGGCGTGCCTAGCACCTTCCCGACGAACGAGAACTTCGCCGCGTCGCCGACGTCGTGCAAGCCGGGGTACAGCGTCGCAAGATACACGCCGACCGCCAGCAGCCCGGCGAGCGCCGCCATCAGACCGTCGGCGGGGTCCAGTGTGCCGGGGGAAGGACCGCGATCCGGTGTCGATCGCCCCGGCTCCCATCCGGCCCGGGGAGCGCCCGCGGAGGCGGGCAGCTCCTCGGCTGGCATCATCGCTGCCCTCCCTCCCGATGTCCGCCGTAGAGGATGCTCAGCTCGGCCCTTCGTCGCAGGCGCGCCAGCCAGTCGGCGAGCGCACGTTCGCGTCGATCCCGTGCCAGCGCCTCGTACACCGCCTTCCGGGCCTCATCGAACGAGAGCAGCCGGCCCTCCCGCACGAAGCGATCCACGCGAAGGCGGTAGTATTCCTGCGCCTCGTTCTCGGTGACCGCCAGCGTGGCGTCGAACCGCCGGTCGACATACGATCTGGCCAAGAGGTCATGGCGCACGAGCATCCGCAGATCGCCCTCGCTGAGTCCCAGTCTCGTGAGGCGATCGTCGAAGGCCTGCGCGGTCGCATCCCTGGAGCGCAGCGCCTCGATTGCTTCGTCGACCTGAGCCGGCTCCGGCGGTGCGGTCCCGTAGCGGGCGGCTTCTTCCAGGATGAGCTGACGGTCCACCAGCCAGCCCACGGCGACCGCCACCGGATCGTCGGCCCCGGCGGCATCGACGAATCCGAGTTCCAGCGCGGCCCTGGCGTCGGTCATCGTGACGATCGTCCCCGACACGATGGCGACGACGCGATCCACCAGTTGTCCCTGCTGCGCGCGCGTGGCTCCAGGGATCGCCAGGATGACGAGGAGGCCGGAAGCAAGGAGGTGCACGATCCTGGTCATCAGAAGGCCTGGCCGATGCTGAAATGCAGGGCGAAGCGTTGCTCCCGCCGGGTGTTGTAGGTGCGCAGGGTCCCGAGCTTGAATCCGAAGTCGACGCGGATGGGACCGATCGGCGACTTGTAGCGGATGCCGAAGCCCGTCCCGCCTCGCAGATCGCCCACACTGACGTCGCCCACCACGGCAAACACGTTGCCGACGTCGAGGAACCCGGCCACGCCCACATCGCGCCACACGGCGACTCTCAGCTCGGCGTTCAGGATGATCTCGGCATGTCCGCCGATCGGCGTTCCGTCGCGGTCGAAGGTGTCGGGGGCTCCAAGGCGGTCGAGCTGGAATCCCCGGACCGTGGTGTCCCCGCCGGCGAAGAAGCGTTTGCTGATCGGCAGGTCGCGGAGAGTCACGACGAACGGTGTGCCGTCCGGCCCGACGACGATGTCGTCGCCGTCGTCGCCGGTCGCCGGAACGGTGCGTGGGAAGCCGGTGCCCACGCCGAGGCGGGCTCCCCCCGCGAACACGATCCGCCGGTCGCCCGGCAGGTGCCGGTAGATGAAGCCCTGGAGGAACGCCTTGGCAAAGCCGACCTCGGATCCGATTGGCTGCAGGGCGAGCTCACCATTGAGGCCGACGAGCGACCCCCGGCCCGGATCGATGGCATCATCCCGGGTGTCGCGGACAGCCGAGGCCGCCACCGATGACAGTCGCACCTGGGGAAAGACCCGATCGATGAGCGGCCGGTCGACGGGGTTGATGCGGTCGTCCAGGATTTCGTTGCGCTCGAAGGCATACTGGCCGAGCGCCGACCACGACGCCCCCTGCCGCCGGGCGAGGTCGATGCGCACCGACTGGTGCTTGTACCGGAACGAGGTCCGGCTGCCCTGCTCGAGCGTCGCCGCGACCTGGACGTCGGCGCGGGATTGGAGCACTCGAGGCTCCCTGTACGATCCGACGAGGCGATACTCGAGATCCGTCGTCGCCGCCCCGGCACCGGCGTCTCCCTCGGCGAGCACGTCCGCCTCGTGCCGTCGCAGGCTCAAGCGTCCGAAGAAACTGACCGATCGATTCTTGCCCCAGAGATTGCGGCGACCGACTTCCACGAACCCGCGCGGAGCGAACTCCGACGTCTCGACCTTCTGGAATTCGACCCCGCCGCCAAACCCGAATGTCGTGGACGGAGCCTCCTCGACCGTCACGAGGACGTCGCGAAGGTGCTCGGACCCATGAGGCAGCTCGGCGATGGTGACGCGGCGGAACAGGCCGAGGGATGCGAGTCGCCGCTGCGTCTCCTCGACGGCCTCGTCGCCGAGCGGATCGCCGGGGTGCAGGGTCACCTCGCGCAGGATCGTGGCATCCCCGATCCGGCGGTTCCCGGCCACGAGGATGTGATCGACGAGGATCTCCGGGCCTTCCGTGATGGCGTAGTGGAGGTCCGCGCGACGGCGGTCTTCGGAGAACGACACATCGGCGCCCACGTGCGCGAGGCGGTACCCGAGGTTCCTGTACAGCGCGATCAGGCGGTCCCGGTCGCTATCGATGAGTGACGGATAGAACGGGCTGCCGGCCGACGAGATGAGCACCGCGCGCAGCCGTGACTCGTCCACGGCGCGAGCGCCGCCGATCGAGATGTCCCCGACGGTCGTCCGGACTCCCTCATCGATCGTGAAGGTGATCGCGATCGGCACCTCGGCGACGGACGCCGCCACGGCGACGGACCTTTCGGCCGCCGAAACATCCGCCTGGGAGAAGCCCTGCAGCCGATAGTAACGGGTCAGGGTCGCAACGGCTTCCTCGAGTCGGGACGCGACGAAGACGTCGCCGGGCACGATTCGGACCATCTGCCGGAGGTCGGCCTCCCGCAGGGACCCTGCGCCCTCGAACCCCACGCTGGCCACGCGATAGGGAGCGCCCTTCGTGATGTTGAACACGATGGTGAGTCGACTGCCGTCCTCGCGCCGCACGGGCTCGACGGTGGCATCCCGGTACCCCTGAGCGCGGAAGTAGTCTCGAATGCGCTGTTGCGAGTCCTCGATGAGGTCCTGGTCTGCCGATCCTTCCCGCGCGATTGGCACCAGCTCGTCCCGCAGGCGCTCGGGCAACGAGTCTCCCTGAAAGTCGACCAACACCAGCGGGCCGCGGGTGACCGAGACCACGAGATCGACGACCGCGCCGCCCTCGGCGGTCGTGGCGAACGGCGTGGCTCTCGCCTCGAAGTACCCGGCCGAGCGCAGGCGTCCAGCCTCAACGCCTCTCGCCGCGCGGAGATCGGCCACGAAACGGTCGAGCTTCCGGCGAAGTTCGACCGGCTCGTAGGGCGCTCCTGCCGACAGCGACAGCGCTGCTCGCAGCGCGGCCACCGTTTCGTCCGGCGTTCCCTGAAAAGTCAGGGTTCGGATTCTCGCCTGGGGGCCCGCCTCCACGTCGCAGACGAGCTCACCCGCTGCGGCAGCCGCGTCGTCGAGGGGCCGTGGGCGTACTGTGGCCGTGAGGTACCCGCGATCGTGATAGGCGTCCTCCAGGACCCGAGCCACGTCCGCCGCCCGCCCGAACGGCAGCGTGCTGCCGAAGCGTTCGGCAACCGCTGCCCGGAGCGTGCGCTCGGGCAGGCCGAGATCCCCGGCGAACACGACCCGCCGCTGCTCCCGCAGCGGCACGAGGACGATGTCGACGGCCACGCCACCTTCGGCCTGCCGAGCGTGGACGCGCACGTCGAGGTACCGTCCCAGGCCCATCAGATGAGCGATAGTCGAGCGCGCGGAGGAGATCGAGAAGGCTGCGCCCTCGCGGATGTCGATCAGGCTGCGCGCCTGGGCATCCTCAACGGGCCGGCCCTCGCTGGTCACCGACACGGACACGACCGGGAGGCCGACGAGCGCGCCAAGTGACTGGGCCCCCGCAGCCGGCGGAAGGGCCAGCAGGACGATCGCCAGCGCCAGACCCCGCGAGGGCACGGCGCTCACCTGAAGACACGCCGGACCCGCACGTCCAGGGCGTAGGTACGGTCTTCGTTCTGGGTGAGAATCCACGAGAGCCGGTCGGACTGATCGTACTCCAGGAGGATGACCTGGTCACGTGTCGAGGACGACAGGCTCCGCGAGTAGGTCAGGTACACGCGGTCCGAGATGCGCTTTCCGATCGTGAGTCTGGCACCGGGGCTGAAGCGGAGCGTCTGATCGGACGGATCGGTCAGCATCGGCGCGATCTGAAACGTATCGACACCGAAGGTCTGCTCGACCACCCGCTCGACGTTCGAGGCAATCGGACTCGTCAGCAGGCGGGCGGCCCTGGCCTGCAGCAGCGTCCGCTCGGCCTGGTCCGGCGACTGCAGTGCGCGCAGCTCTGGGTCCTGCGTGGATCGGACATCGCCAAGCAGCAAGGCGACGATGTCAACCTCGGGCAGCGGCGGGTCCGAACTGAGTTCCGGGTTGAGCCGCTCGAGCGTTCCCATCGCACGCAGCGTCACCTGGTAGGTCTGACCGGGCACACGCACGCGGGTCTCCGCCTCGACGTCGAACACGGGCTCGATCCGCGACGGATTCGAGAACTCGATGTTCCCGCGGGTCACCACGTAGCGGCGCCCCTCGAACAGCACCTCGCCCCGCTCCACCTCGGCACGCCCGAACAGCAGGGGGCGGTCGTAGGTGCCCCGCAAGGTCAGGTCGGCGCTGGAGGTGATCCGCGCCACGTTGTTGTCGATCTCGAGGGTCGACGGCGCCAGAATGCGCAGGTCAAACCTGAGTGGCAGCGCGTCGGCGGCGGGTCCGGGCGAGGGCGCGGCGAGCTGGCTGGCCCCGGCCAGCTCGATCAGGCCTGTTCCCAAGTCGAACCGGCGCGTGAGCGAGGACCGGCGCACGTTGACGGTACCGCTCAGAATCGCCCCGTCGATCGGGCCGCGCAAGGCGAGCTCCGCGTCCACCAGCGATCGGAACCCCACCGGGTAGCGCAGTTCCATGGCCTCCCCGCTTGCCGTGAGGTCGAGATCGCTGGGCCAGAAGCCCGTGAGCCCCAGCCGCCCGCCGAAGGCGACGCCACCCCGGCCGACCTGAGCCGTGACGCCGTCGAGGCGGATGCTGCTGCCCGCGAACACGAGATCGCCGTTGAGCGACTCGATGGCGTGCGGCAGCCACATGTGGCGGAGCCGCCCGCGGGAAATGGTCGCGCGCCCACCGATGAGCGGCCGGTCGAAGGACCCCCCGACATCGGCAATGACATCGGCCTGACCAGCGCTCCTGATGTCCCTGAAGAACGCCTGCAGGACACCCAGATTCGCCTCGCCTTCCGCATGCATGCCGAAGCGCTCGGCCAGCGCATCGATAGTGCCGCTGACCGCCAGGCCGGTGCCGTCGCCAGCCAGGCGCAGCCCGCAGGATTCCGCCGGGTCCGAGAGGCACCGGTCCTCGATGCGGATCACACCCTGCCGCAGGGACATCTCGATGGGCGCGCTGTTGCGGAGCGGATAGTCGAAGAGCGACACACTCAGTCTGTCGACGTGCGTGGAGGCGACGATGTCCTCAATCCGCGAGAAGGACCCCGACGCCCTGAGCGTCCCGCTGGCCACCGCCGTCGCGAACGGTGACAACCCAGGGAAGAACACGCGGGCGTAGGGATCGAGGGAGGTCTCGGAGAACCGCAGCGACACGTCGCCCGGGTAGTCCCCGGCGGTCGTGACCCGGCCCGTGCCGGAGACCTCCAGGCGCGCGGACCCGGCCGCGAACTCGAAGAGCAGGTCGTCGCCCCGGACGTCGATGCGGCCGGTCACCTGGCCCACGCCTTCGTCGGCGACGAACAGGTCGAGCATCCGTCCCCGGACCTCGTAGGTGGGGAATTCGAACCGGCCGCTGCCGGAGGCAGTGAACTCGGCCAGGCCCGTCAGGGGCGCCTTCGGGAACGTGAGCATGTCGATCGACTCGAATGGCACGCGACGGGCGTCAACGTTGAAAGAGTACGATCCCTCCCATTCGACGTGTGCCGCACCGCGCATGACGCCCGTCGCTCCCTTGCGGACGTCGAGGCCGTCGAACCACACGCCCGTTCCCTCGAATCGGAGCGAGGCGCTCGCACTGGCGATCGCTTCGCCGTAGGCCGCTCCGGGCGCAATCGTCAGGCGTCCGAACCCGAACGGCCCCGTGTAGGGCCCGTACAGATGGAATTCCCCATTCATCGGCCCGTCGAGCGGGTAGTCGTCGAAGTCGAAGGCGTGACGCAAGTCGGCAAGGGGCCACCCTTCGGTCCGGATACGCGCGTTGAGTTCTTCGCCGCCGTCCTGCCGCGGGTACCCGAGAGAGAAGCGTCCGTCGGCGTACAGCGTCGCGTTCTCCCTGTGAACCATCGCATCCTTGACGTCGAGGTAGGAATTCTCGACGGTGATCTGCGACCGTCCGTCGCCCCACACCACGTCCCACGCCCGCATCTCCCGCCCGGCGAACAGTCCCTCGATCCTGGGCCGGCGGAACGCGTTGAGCATCACGCCGTCGAAGGTCCCGGCGCCGCCCATCTCGACCGGCCGCGTCGGTGCGCCGAAGGCGGTCATGATGCCGGCGAGCAGGCGGTCGCTCTCCTGCCAGTCGGTGCTCGTGACGTGGAACGGCATCACCGTGCGCTCGCCCCAGGAGGTGCGACCCTGGAACTCCACGAACGTCGTCGGTGTAGCCGCCCGGCTCGGCGCGATGTCCACCCACTCGGGCCCGAACTGGTAGTTGACGCTGCCGCCGACCTCGACGTCCGCCATCACAGGAAAGGGATCGCCATATGCGCGCGGCACCCGTGGCGGCGGGATCGTCTCGGGCAGCTGTCGCCCCTGCAGCGTCACGCCAGGGGGAGGGACCGCCTCGATGTGGCCGAAGCCCTGGCGGTCCTTGAACCGTCCGGACGGCCACTCGAGCAGGTTGTGGCCGGACGCGCGCCCGGCCAGCCTGAGGCCGTCGAACTCCAGGGCCGCACTGAACGCGGCGAGGTCGACGTCCTCATAGCTGGCGTCGAAGCGGTATGTGGCCGGCACACTCCGGCCGAGCGGCGCCATCAGGTACGTGAACCGGGATGTGCCGCCGTAGAAGCGCGACCGCGCGCTGGTGACCTCGAACCGGTCCGGAGTCCAGACGATCGACCCTTCGAGCTGCGGAAACCGGAACCGGTTCAGGCCTGCCTCGTCGCTCTTGAACTCGCCGGTGAGCTCGCGCCCACCCTTGAAAAGGTGGAACGTCCCGTCGAAGGCCGCCTCGCCGGCGAGCGAGAAGGACTCCCGAGCCCAGAAGATCTCGCGCATCCGCGGCAACTGGACCCTCGACACGAAGTCATAGCGCTGCTCGGGCCAGCGTCGCGTGTCGACCTCACCCGTGCAGACCGTCACGGCGCCGTCCGTGTCAAGCTCGATGCGGTCCAGCAGGATCCTGCCGTCGGCGATGCGAAACCACGTGCGGAGCTCGGCCGCCATGGGCTCGAACCGCTGGATGGCCACCGTGCCTCCCGACGAGGTCGAGTGGCCGCGGTAGCCCACCAGCTTCAGCACCGTGACGTCGAGGTTGCGGATCACGGCGCTCCACGGCGTGCCGTGGTCGCGATACGTGAACTGGCCACGCTGCGCGTGAACGTAGCTGACCGTCGTCGTGATGCGGGAGGGCTCGACGCTGGGGCGGCGCGAGGTGAAGCGCGGGAAGTTGTGCTTTCCGCCCGGGAAGGTCTCGACCGTCATGCGCCAGTCACGCATCTCGACGGTGTCGATTCGAATCTCCTGTCGGAGCAGGCCCGCCATCGCCACGGACACGACGATCTCCGATGCCTGCAGGAAGGGCTCGTCTTGCGGGGTGAGTCCATCGATGACGAGATCGCGCACCACGAAACGCCCGTCGAAGAGCCTCACCGACAGGCCGCCGATGCGCAGGGGCCGGTCGATCTGCCGGGAACCCGCCAGCTCGGCCTGCGAGCGGAGCCAGGGCCCTACATCGACCGTGAACGTTGTCACGATGGATGCCACGAGGACGACGAGGACAATCGTCCCCCCCCTCCTTGCATGGCGCAGCACGCGGCGGGCTGTGTCCTTGACCTTCATTCGCTGTTGAACGTCACTCGATGACGGCGAGCAGGCGCCCCGACTCGACCGAGGTGCCCTCGGCCACGAGCACGTCAGTCACCCGGCCATCCCTGGCGGCGCGCAGCTCGTTCTCCATCTTCATCGCCTCGACGACGACCACGCCCTGGCGGGCCTTGACTTCATCGCCCGGCTTGACGAGGACCTTGACGACCTTGCCTGGCATTGGGGCGGTGATCCGCTGGGAACCAGCCGCCGCCGGGACCCGTCCGGCACCCCGCCCGTAGTGTCCCGCACCCGACCGCAGGCGCACCGACGCCACGCCGGCGGGCAGGTGGACCGACCATTCCCCGGGGGCGCCCGTCTCGGCCAGCCCGGCCTGGACGCTGTGGTGCCCGTCGCTCAGACTGATGAGCGAGAGCGTCATGGCGTCGACGCGGGCCACGTCGACCACGTGGGTCTCGCCGTCGAGCGTCACCGAGTAGGCTCCCTCCCTGGCTTCGACGCTGACGACCCGGTCCCGGCCGTTCACCTCGATGTGCAGTTCCATGACGCACCCCGGCGACGGTGTCAGCGCAGGGCCTCGAGCCGCGCGTGCCGCTTCCAGAGACTCCCGGGCTCGGACCGCACCTCAATGGCCCGGGCCTGTGACGTGCGGGTGTGGATGTGCAGGGCGGCGGCGACAGCCGCCAGATCCGCTGCCCCTTGGGCCACCTCGAGGAACGGGCGGCCGTTGCGCCGCGCGAGCGCCGCGTCGATGAACCCTGTGTCGAAGCGTCCCGCGCGGAAGTCGGGGTCGGCCAACAGCCAGCGGAAGAACGGGATGGTCGTCTTGATCCCGCGCACGTCGTATTCGTACAGGGCCCGGTTCATGCGCTCGATGGCCATCGGCCGGTCATCGGCCCAGGTGGCCAGTTTGGCGATGAGGGGGTCGTAGAAGATCGGGACCTCCACTCCGGCAGCGGCGCCTCCGTCGTCGCGCCGGATGCCGGGCCCGGCCGGGGCCCGTAGCGCGAGGATGCGGCCCGGTGACGGGAGAAAATCGCGGTCCGGGTCTTCGGCGTAGATCCGGCACTCGATCGCGTGCCCCCGGGGCGTCAGGACGGACTCCGGATCGAGCGAGAGCGCCTCGTCGCGGGCGATTCGGATCTGCCAGTGCACCAGGTCGGTGCTCGTCACGAGTTCCGTGATCGGGTGCTCGACCTGCAGCCGCGTGTTCATCTCGAGAAAGAAGAACGCGCCGTTCTCGTCGACCAGGAACTCGATGGTGCCGGCGTTCGTGTAGCCGACGCGCCTGGCAACGGCCGCCGCGGCGGCGGCGAGGCGGCGGCGCAGGTCTGTGCCCACGGCCGGCGACGGCGATTCCTCCACGACCTTCTGGTGCCGGCGCTGGATCGAGCATTCGCGCTCGACAAAGGGCACCACCGTGCCGTGATGATCGCCGAGCAGCTGAATCTCGATGTGTCGCGGGCGCTGGATGCGCCGCTCGATGTACACGGCCGGATCGCCGAAGGACGACAGCGCCTCGGACCGGGCTGAGCGCAGCGCGCCTGGCAGATCGGCCGGATCGGTGACCGTCCGCATGCCTTTGCCGCCGCCGCCCGCGACAGCTTTGATGAGAATAGGATAGCCGACCTTGGCCGCGATTGCCGCCACGCCGGCATCGGGCACGTCGGGGCCGAGTGGCTCGCGGGTGCCGGGCACGATGGGCACGCCGGCATCGATGGCCGCCTTGCGCGCGGCGGTCTTGCTGCCCATCAACTCGATCGCGCTCGCGGCGGGGCCGATGAACCTGATGCCGGCTTCCTCGCACGCCCGTGCGAACCCGGCGTTCTCGGCCAGGAAGCCGTACCCCGGATGGACGGCGTCGGCTCCAGCCTCTCGGGCCACATCGATGAGCTTGTCGATCCGGAGGTAGCTGTCGCGAGGGGCGTTCGGCCCGATCGGGTACGCCTCGTCGGCATAGCGGACGTGCAGCGCCGTGCGATCGCATTCGGAGTAGACCGCCACCGTCTTGAGGCCCATCTCGCGGCAGCCGCGGATGATCCGCACGGCGATTTCGCCGCGGTTGGCGATCAGGATCTTGGTCAACACGCTCGGTGTCCCCCGGCCCATCTTAGTCCTTCGATGCGCAAGTGTGGCAACCGACTTGCGCCTTCAGGACTAAGTGGCGAGCGGGCGGAACCGACCACGTTCGGCGGGGGCGAATCGTGGCCGTACTTGCGAGTCGAAGCACTGAGCACCGCCGGTCAGACCCTACAGGGGGATGTTCCCGTGCTTCTTCGGCGGGTTCCTGTCCCGCTTGTTGGCACAGGCGTCGAGGGCCCCGATTATCTTGCGCCTCGTCTGGCGCGGCAGGATGACCTCGTCGATGAAGCCTCGGGAAGCGGCCACGTACGGGTTCGCCAGCGTGTCGCGGAACTCCGCCGTCTTCTGAGTCCGGACCGCGGTGGCATCGGTAACGCGCTCGAGCTCGCGGCGGTAGAGGATGTTCACGGCGCCTTCCGGGCCCATGACGGCGATTTCGGCCGTCGGCCAGGCGAAGTTGAAGTCGGTCCGAATGTGCTTGCTCGCCATGACGCAGTAGGCTCCGCCGTAGGCCTTGCGCGTGATGACGGTCACCTTCGGCACCGTCGCCTCCGCAAACGCGTACAGCAGCTTGGCGCCGTGGCGGATGATCCCGCCGTACTCCTGATTCGTGCCCGGCAGGAAGCCGGGTACATCTTCGAGGGTCACGAGCGGGATGTTGAAGGCATCACAGAAACGGACGAAGCGCGCGCCCTTGACTGACGCATCGATGTCCAGGGTCCCGGCCAGGTGGGCCGGCTGGTTGGCGACGATGCCCACGCTCCGCCCGGCCATGCGCGCAAAGCCCACGACGATGTTCTGCGCGTAGTGCCGGTGCACCTCGAGGAACACCCCGTCGTCGACAATGACGTGAATGAGGTCCAGCATGTCGTAGGGCTGGTAGGGGGAGGCGGGCACGAGCGCGTCCAGCTCCTTGTCGTCTCGATCGGGTGGATCGCTGGCGGGCTGGCGAGGCGGGTCGTCGACGTTGTTGCCCGGGAGGAACCCGAGCAGGTCGCGGATGAGGGCAATGGCCTCCCGGTCGTTCTCCACCGCGAAGTGCGCCACGCCGCTCTTCTCGTTGTGGGTCATGGCGCCGCCCAACTCGTCCTTGGTCACGTCCTCGTGGGTGACGGCCTTGATGACGTCCGGGCCCGTGATGAACATGTAGCTCGTCGACTTCACCATGATGTTGAAATCCGTGATGGCCGGCGAGTACACGGCGCCCCCGGCGCACGGACCCATGATGGCGGAGATCTGAGGGATGACGCCCGACGCGAGGGTGTTGCGCAGGAAGATGTCGGCGTAACCGCCCAGCGAGATGACGCCCTCCTGGATGCGCGCTCCACCCGAATCGTTCAGACCGACGATCGGCGCGCCCATGCGCATGGCCAGGTCCATGATCTTGCAGATCTTGGCCGCGTTGGTCTCGGAGAGCGACCCGCCGAACACCGTGAAGTCCTGGGCGAAGGCGTACACGTGCCGCCCGTCGACCTTGCCGTGCCCGGACACGACGCCGTCGCCGGGCACGATCTGGCCCTCCATCCCGAAGTCACGGCAGCGGTGAGTGACGAGCTTGTCGACTTCCTCGAACGTGCCGGGATCGAACAGCAGCGTCATCCGCTCGCGGGCGGTGAGCTTGCCCGCCTCGTGCTGGCGACGGTGCCGCTCCTCTCCCCCGCCCAGCTCGGCCTGGCGCTCGAGCGCCGCCAGCTTGTCGAGTGACTCCTTCACGCCCTGGCTCCTTTGGCAGCCTCCCAGTCCTTCAGGAAGCGCGCGATACCCATGTCGGTCAGGGGGTGCTTGAAAAGGGCGTCGATCACGGCGGGCGGACAGGTACTCACGTGCGCCCCCATCCGCGCGGCCAGCACGACGTGCATCGGATGGCGGATGCTGGCGGCCAGCACGCCGGTCTCGAAGTCGTAGTTCTCGTAGATCTCCACAATCTGCTGAATCAGGCCCATTCCGTCGGCGGCGATGTCGTCGAGGCGGCCCACAAACGGGCTCACGTAGGTGGCGCCGACCTTCGCGGCCAGTAAGGCCTGCGCCGCCGAGAAGACGAGCGTCACATTCACGCGGATGCCGTCGCGGCGCAGGCGCCGGCATGCCTGGATCCCCTCCTTCCCGAAGGGCACCTTGACCACGATGTGCCCATCGATGCCCGCCAGCTCCCGCCCTTCGCGTACCATCCCGTCGGCGTCGGTCGCCAGGACCTCGGCACTCACCGGCCCCTGCACGATGTCGCAAATGCGTTTCAGGATCGCCCGCGGATCGCCCGGTTCCTTCGCCATGAGCGAGGGGTTCGTCGTCACGCCGTCGATGATGCCGAGCCCGGCGTAGACTTCGATGTCCGTGATGCTGCCGGTGTCGATAAACAGCTGCATGGATGCTCCCAAACCCCGGGGACCGGGGACCGGGGCCAGAGCGCCGGCTCGCGGTGCCCGCAGCGTCGCACTAGTGTACCCGGTTCTCGCGCCGATCCCTACCCAAGTGGCCGCTGCCTGCCGCCTTACCCCAGACGCCTGTCGCCCGCCCCTGACGATTGCCGTCTGTCCTCGACCGGATTCTCCAGCTCCCCCACGCCCTCGACCTTGACGGTGATCGTGTCCCCGGCAGTGAGGGGTCCGATGCCAGAAGGCGTTCCGGTCAAGATCACGTCGCCGGGCTCCAGCGTCATGATGTCGGAGATGTAGGCGATGAGTTCGGCCGCCGGGAAGATCAGCTCGCGCGTGCGCGACGCCTGCCGGCGAACGCCGTTGACCCAACCCTCCACGGCCAGGTCTCGCGAATCGAGGCCCACCGCAATCGAGGGGCCGATGGGTGCGAAGGTGTCATACCCCTTCACGTGCGAATACTGCATCCCCTTGTTCTGGAGGTCCCGCGCCGTCACGTCGTTGGCGCAGGTGATGCCCAGAATGTAGTCGCGGGCCTGCTCCACGCTGACGCGCGACGCGCGGCGGCCGATGACGAGCGCCATTTCGGCTTCATGGTCGATACGTCCCACGCCGGACGGGAGGAGGATGGGATCGCCCGGCGCGATGATGGCCGTCGGCGGCTTGAGGAACGCCATCGGCGCAGGTGGCAACGCCTTGCCCTGCTCGGCCGCGTGGTCCTTGTAGTTCAGGCCGATCCCGACGATCTTGCCGGGGACCACCGGCGCCAGGACACGAACCGCCGGCGTGAAGCTCGCACCGCTCCCCGCGGCGATCGCCTGCCCAGGTTCATAAGGCCCGAAGGGGCTGCCCGCCAAGAGAAACAGCCGGCCGTCTCGTCCCACCGCATGGCGCGGCGTGCCCTCCCATTCGATGCGGTAGATATGATCCATGTCCGCGCCCTGACTCCTGCCTTCTGCCCCTCTCCTTCAGCGAGCCGCCTCGACCACTCGGTTCGACGGGACGCTCCGGTTGGGAGTGGCCGCGGCGTCGACGGCCACGACTTCGTACACATAGCGCGCGCCCGTCGCAGCGGTCGCATCGCGGTAGGTGGTCTCCCGGATGGGCGTCTCGAACAGGGGCTCGAGCGGGCCATCGGGCGCGGGTCCCCGGAACACGAGATAGCCGGCGAGGTCGGAGGCCTGCACACGTTCCCAGATGAGACTGATGGCCCCCTGGCTCGCGACCGCGGCGAGCGCGGTAGGCGCCTCGGGAGCGAAGCTGTCTGTCGGGACCACGCAGGCGATCGGCGACAACTCGCTCTCGATGGCGACCGACTCGACCGTTTGGACGGTCCGCACGGCGTAGCACTGCTCGACGCCCCACTGCCCGATCGGGTCCCTGAAGGTCAGCCCTTCGGTGGGCCTCTCGCCGAGCGGGACGGGCGCGGACACCAGTCCCGGCCTGGGCGGCGGGGTCTCGATCGGCGAGGTGGCAGCGGGCGCCGGCACTCTGTAGACGTTGTATGTGATGGCCGGCTGCCGCGGCAGGCCCGTGAACGTCGAGGTGAGCCTGGGCGGCACCGGCAGCGTCACGAACCATCCGAACAGCAGGACCTCGCGCCGGGCGCCGGCGTCCGGGTCCAGGTAGGGCCGGCGCAGACCGGCCGGCCGGGACCACTCGAGGACGACGGATGGCTCCGTCACCGACACGAGGGGAGCCTCCGGCGCCGGGGGTGCGGCATGGAGGAACGCAGCCGGTCTCGGCGAGAACGGGCCCTTCTTCCCCTTCCGGTTCACGCCAACCGCCACGTAGAAGCGCGCCGGCTCCGGCTCCGGCAGCGGCAGGGGCAGCGTCGTCGCGAACTCCGGCGCCGGACGGACGACGCTCTTTGGCTTCGGCGCCTTCGGGTCGGGCGGCAAGGGAACGCGCAATTCGTCGCTCACCGTTTCGACAATCGCGACGAGCGCGCCCTGATCGACGCCGGGTTCCCCGACTGCCTCGTCGACGCGCGGCGGTTCGTCCTCTGCCTCTGTCTCCGGCGGTTTCGGCGGTGCCTTCACCGGAATCGTGGCGACGAGCGTCGTTCGCTTCACGTCCCGGCCTTCCGCAGCCTCCAGGGCGGTGTACGCGTACACCTCGACGCGACGCAGGTCCGCCGGCGCCGTTCCGTCGATGTTGGTCGCCGGCACCGTGAAGGTGACGTAGATCGTGTCCCCGAGCCGCCGGGCCGCCAGATCCGTGATGCGGTTGGGCAGCGTGACCAAGGGGGCCAGGGGCGGACCCTTCTTGCCGCATCCGAGCGCAGCCACACTGGCCGCAGCCGCCGCCCCGAGCACGAGGGCCCGCGGCACGCGACCGGACGGGAAGTGGAAGCGCCTCACAGGATGTACCTGCTGAGATCGTCGTTCGACACGATGTCGGCGAGCATGCGATCCACGTACGATCCATCAATCGTCATCGACTTCTCTGCCAGGTCCGGGCCTTCGAACGCAATCTCGTCGAGCAGCCGTTCGAGCACGGTGTGCAGGCGGCGGGCACCGATGTTCTCGGCGCGCTCGTTCACGACCGCCGCGAGGGCGGCAATCCGTTCGACGGCTTCGTCGGTGAAGACGAGGTTCACGCCGTCCGTCTCCAGCAAGGCGGCGTACTGTTTCAACAGCGCGTTTTTCGGCTCGCGCAGGATCCGCACGAAGTCGCCTTCGCCGAGGGCATCGAGTTCGACCCGGATGGGGAACCGTCCCTGCAGTTCCGGGATCAGGTCCGACGGCTTCGACACGTGGAAGGCCCCTGCCGCAATGAACAGGATGTGATCTGTTCTCACCAGCCCGTGCTTGGTGTTGACGGTCGTCCCCTCGATGATCGGCAGGATGTCCCGCTGCACGCCCTCGCGGCTGACCTCCGGGCCGTGGCCGCCTTCGCGCCCGGCGATCTTGTCGATCTCGTCGATGAAGATGATCCCGTTCTGTTCCACCCGCTCGATGGCCGTCCGCGACACGGATTCCATGTCGATCAGTTTCTGCTGCTCTTCCTGCACCAGGTGCGCACGCGCGTCCGGCACGTTCAGGGCGCGGCGGCGGCTCTTCCCCTGAAACAGATTCGGCAGCATGTCCCGGAGGTTCAACCCGAGCTCTTCCATCGACGTGCCGCCGACCACCTCGATGAGCGGCATGCCCTGGTCGCGCACGTCGAGTTCGACGGCCCTGTGATCGAGCCGCCCGTCCCGCATCTGGACCCGGAGCCGCTCGCGGGTCTGCGCCGCTTCCTCGCGGACCGCCGCAGGGTCCTCGCCCGAAGCCGGCGTGCGCGGCGGCAACAGCAGGTCGAGCAGGCGTTCCTCCGCGCGGCCCTCGGCCTGCGGGAGCACGTCCTTGAGCCGCTCATCGCGAATCATGTTGACCGAGACCTCGACCAGGTCGCGGACCATCGACTCGACGTCCCTGCCCACGTAGCCCACTTCCGTGAAACGCGAGGCCTCGACCTTCAGGAACGGCGACTGGGCCAGCCGGGCGAGACGCCGGGCGATCTCCGTCTTGCCGACACCCGTGGGCCCGATCATCAGGATGTTCTTCGGCGCCACATCCTCCGCCATCTCCGGGGCGAGGCGCAGGCGCCGCAGGCGGTTGCGCAGGGCAATCGCCACGGCCCGCTTGGCCTTGTGCTGGCCGACGACGTACTTGTCGAGTTCGGCGACGATCTGGCGCGGCGTCAGGGCGGTCGTTGCAGGGTCCATGGAGGCCGGCAGGAAGAAGGGCATGTCGCGAAGACCCGCGAGATCAGAGTTCCTCAATCGTAATCTGATTGTTCGTATAGATGCACAGGTCGGCCGCGATCCCCATCGCGGTTTCGGCGATCCGGCGGGCGTCGAACTCGGTGTGTCGCACCAGCGCCCGTGCGGCGGCGGCGGCGTAGACGCCGCCCGATCCGATGCCGACCACGCCATCGTCGGGCTCGATCAGGTCGCCCGTGCCGGACAAGAGGAACGTCGAGCGGGTATCGGCCACGAGAAGCATGGCCTCCAGCCGGCGCAGTGCGCGATCCGTGCGCCAGTCCTTGGCCAGCTCGACCGCCGACCGCTCGAGGTTGCCCCGGTACTGCTCGAGCTTGGCCTCGAACCGTGAGAAGAGGGCAAACGAGTCGGCGGCAGAGCCGGCAAACCCGGCGAGAATCCGATTGTCGAACAACCGACGGATCTTCCTGGCATGGTGCTTGACGACCGCGTCGCCCAGGGTGACCTGGCCGTCGCTTGCCATCACCACATGGCCCTGGTGGCGGACACCGAGAATCGTCGTCGCATGGAACATGGTGTGCCCCCTCCGGACGTACGGCAGGGCTGTTCAGAAGGTTCAGCGGGGGTGACGTCGACCGTACGGGCAGTCTATCGGAGCCCGGAAAACACTGTCAAGAAATCAGGACGGCCCAGGTGCGGCGGTGCCCATTCTTCTGGACAAGCAGCGCCGCAAGTCGTACATTGTCCTTGAGTTTCCGGTGCGCCTGCCTGGCAGCCGTGTTGCTTGCGTCTGAAGTGAACGGTCCCGGCCCGCCTTGGCCGCGGCCCCTCGCTGCAAGGAGCTGGACATGAACCGCGCAACCTCTCGGATGGCCCTGTTGCTCGCCGGGAGCCTGGCACTCGCGTGGCTGGCGACTGGCGTGGCCAGCGCGCAGACCAGGCCGACGGAATCCCAGGACCCACCCCGCACCGGCGGCGAGCGGGTCGGGTCGGCGGTCCCTCGGGGCGGAGGCGGTCCCGGTCCCGGTGCCGGTCCCAGAGCAGGAGGCGCCCCCCCCCCGACGACGTCGGGCGGCGGCGCATCGTCTGGTGGGGCACCGCCTCCGATGTGGGGCGGGAACACCAGGCCGACCGACAGTCAGGCGGGCACCTCTCGCGGCCGGGAGCGCACGCCGCAGGGCAGTGACCCGCCGTGGTACTCGAGACCACGCGGCAACAACCCGGCCATCGGCACGGTGGGCGAGCGGGGGAGCAGCGGCGGCGGCCGGCCGCCAGTCTGGCCCACCGGCGGCGGTGGCTGGTACCCTGGCTACTATCCGCCCGGCTACTATCCGCCCAACTACTGGAACTCGTCGTACTGGTACGGGTATGGCGCATTCGGCCTGGGCTACTTCTACTATGACCCGTACTGGTGGGGATACGGCGCCCCGGCCTACGGCGGGTACGGGTACGGCGGGTACGGCGGGTACGGCAGTTACGGCGGCTACGGGTACGAAGCAACGGGCAGCTTGCGGCTGAAGGTGAGCCCCCGCGAGGCGAATGTCTTCGTCGACGGGTACTACGCGGGCCGCGTGGACGACTTCGACGGGATCTTCCAGCGGCTGAAACTGAAGCCCGGCCCGCACAAGATCGAGATCTCCGCGCCCGGGTACGCGCCGCTGGTCTTCGACGTCGACGTCCGTCTGAACGACACGATCACGTACGAGGGTGTGCTGGAACCGATCAGGTAGCGAGGGCCGGCCCGTGCCCGCCGACGGACTGCTGGACCAGCCCCGGGTATCGACGCCCGGGGCTTTCCCTTCTGGGCTCCGTGCCCTGCGAGTCGTCGCGGGGATCTCGGGTGTGTACGACTGCGGCTTGTCGCTGGCACTGGTCCTGGGGCGGTCCTGGCTGGCGGCGGCCTTTGGTGTTCCCGCTCCCGTGCCCCCGCTTCACGCCGATCTCAACGCGCTGTTCACGGCAGCGATCGGCATTGGCTACGTCCTTCCGTGGCGAGACCCGGTCCGCTATCGCGCGTATCTCTGGATCATGGGTCCGCTGCTGAAGGGCGGCGGTGCCGTGCTGTTCGTCCTCGACGTCGCGTGGCGCGGGTCGCCGGCGGCCTACCTGCTGTTTGCGGCAGCCGACGGCTCGCTGGCCCTGGCGACGCTGCTGGTGCTGCTCGCCAGCCGAGGAGGGTCGTCACGCGTCGAACGCCGCGGCGATCGCCGCAGTCGTCGTTACGACGGCGGCTGACGCTTCGAGAAGAGGTAATAGACGGGCACGCCCGCAGCAATGATGAGCGCGCCGAAGAACGATGGCCCGGGCCGTCCCGCCACCGCCGCCAGGGTGATGGCGAGTGACGCGGTCACGAAGAGCGCTGGCGCCACAGGGTAGCCCCACGCCTTGAACGGACGCGGCTCCTCGGGATGGCGCCACCGCAGCATGAAGATCACGCTCACGGCAAAGGCCGAGAACAGCAGCACGGCGAATCCCGTGTACTCCGCGAGCTGGTCCTTCGTGTTGGTGAGAATCAGCAGTGCGGTCCAGACGGTCTGCGCCACAATCGAGATCCACGGCGTATGGAACCGCGGGTGGATGCGCGCGGCAGGCGCAAAGAAGGCCCCGTCACGCGCCATCGCGAAGTACACCCGCGGCCCCGCGATGGTCATCGCGCTGAGGCTGCCGAGCAGCACCACGACGGCCGCCGCGCCAAGGACGGACGCGGCCACCGGGCCGATCAGCCGGTCCACCGCCACCATTGCGATCTCCGACTGTTCGCCGGCGCCGAATTCGGCAATGGGCACGGCGTAGACGTAGAGGACGTTCAGCCCGAGATACAGCAGCACGACGGTGATCGTGCCCAGCGCGAGCGCCCTCGGCACGTTCCGACCAGGGTCACGGATCTCTTCCGCCACGTACGACGCCGCGTTCCACCCGCTGTAGGAGAACATCACGACGATGAACGCCAGCGGCCAGTTGAACGAGGCGTCTGCCGGGGCGTTGGCCAGGTTGGCGTAGCTGCCACGGCCGATGCCGAGGCCGATGGCGACCGCGAGCGCCAGCACGCCGACTTTCAGCACCGCCAGCGTGTTCTGCACGACCCGGCCGGGCCCAAGGCCGCGGATGTGGACGATGGCCAGGCCCACAATCGCCGAGAGCGCCACGAGCGTCCTCGGCGACACCACGAGCGGCACCCACGGCAGCGGAATGGTCAGGAGCGGCGTGGCATCCCCGGCCACGGGAACGAAGCGCCCGAGGTAGTCGGCGGCACCAAGAGCCCCGGCGGCCATCGCTCCGGCGAACCCGGCCACGAACGACGTCCACCCCGTCAGGAACGCCGCCAGCCGGCCAAACCCCTCACGCAAATAGACATACTCACCGCCCGAGCGCGGCCGCAGCGTCCCGAGCTCGGCGTAGGCCATCGCCCCGGCAAACGCCAGCAACCCTCCACCAAGCCAGACCGCCAGAAACCCGATCGGATGCGGCACCGCCTGTGCGATGATCCGGGGTGTAATGAAGATCCCGACGCCGACCACGTTCGAGATGACAATGGCCGCTGCGTCGAACGGGCCAAGCCGGCGTTCGAGACTGGGGGGCGGTGGGTGTGAGGTCTCTGGCACCGCCGCATTATAGTCGGTGGACACGTCGCGTCCGACGCTCGCGCTGGCGGTCACGGCCATGATGGCGTGCGCCCCGATGGGAGATGCCGGCCAGGCTGCCGGGCCGCAGACCTACGACGCGGCGCGCCGGGCCATGGTCGCGGATCAGATCGAAGGCCGCGGCGTCCGCGATCCCCGAGTGCTGGCCGCGATGCGCGAGGTTCCGCGGCACCTGTTCGTTCCGGCCGGCGAGCAGCGCGACGCCTACCACGACTATCCGCTGCCCATCGGGTACAACCAGACCATCTCGCAGCCCTACATCGTCGCCCTGATGACCGAACTCGCGCGGCCGGTTCCCTCGGACCGCGCACTCGAGGTCGGCACCGGATCGGGGTACCAGGCGGCCGTGCTGGCCACGCTCGTCGACCGGGTGTTCACCATCGAACTCGTGGAACCCCTCGCCACCGCGGCGCGCGAACGGCTCGCCCGCCTGGGGTACGCGAACGTGGATGTCCGCCAGGGTGACGGCTACGCGGGCTGGCCCGAGGAGGCGCCCTTCGACGTGATTCTCGTGACGGCCGCACCGGAGTCCGTGCCCGAAGCGCTGGTCGGCCAGCTCAAACCTGGCGGGCGGATGGTCATTCCCGTCGGACCCGTCTCGGACGTGCAAGACCTCATCCTGATCGAAAAGGATGGCACCGGGCGCACCACGTCCCGAAGCGTGATTCCGGTGCGGTTCGTGCCGCTCATCAAGCGGTAGGGGCGGGGAGGTCAGGAGTCAGGAGGGCTGGGTCTTCGGACCCGGCAGACGACAGGGGAGGCAGGCGCGTGGGCGCCGCTACTGGGTGAGCAGTTGGCGCTCGATGTGAGCTTCGGTGAGCTTGACGAACGGGCCGGATCCCCACTTCGCGAAGATCTCGACACGGGCATCGCGGAACTCCCCGTGCATGAGCATCTGTGCGCGGGGCTGTTCCCCGGTGTACCCCCAGTTGGCGCGCACGGTCACGGGCTTGCTCGTCGCCGATGGCTCGAGCGCGTCCACTCCGCGCAGGACAATGAGTGATGATCCCAGCTCCTCCTGGTCGCCGACGAAGCGGAAGACCGAGAAGACCTGCAGGCCACTCAACGTGTGCGCGCTGTTGTTGGTCACCGTGAACGAGGCGCTCGGCACCAGCTTGTTCTTGCCGCCTACGATACCCGCGTCGAACCAACCGGTTGTGAGGTTACCGATCGCGATGGACCGGGCCACGTCGATTGCCGGCGCGCCGCAACCCGACGCCGCCATCGCCCCGGCCAGCACGAGCCCCGTCAGCACGCGCCGCTTCAGCCGTTGCCTCAACCTGCACCTCCCGCGTCAAGGCATTAGACACCGCCGCGGCCCGTACCGTCCACTGGCGCCGGTCGCCCGTCAGTACTCCCTCACCTCGACCCGCTTCAGCGCCTCCTCGCGAGAGATCCGGCCGGCCCGGAAGTCCATCAGGTCGCTGCCCTTGACTCGAATGATGATCGTGATCAGATCGTAGGGGCCACTGCTCGGAAAGGTGCGTGCCTGACTGTCGCGGGCGGCCACGGTCAAGAACTCGTCAGGGCCAACCGACAGGGCCTGGCTGTAGTCGAGCATCGTGTCGATGAGGGAGTTCTTCACCTGCATGGTGTACGCGGCGCTCGGGTTCTCCGGGAGCTGGCGCTCATCCTTCGAGGCCGGCAGGTCGGCCACCTGCACGGCCACGCGATCCCCCGGCCTCGTTGCGCTCTGGGCCCTCTCCCGTTCGAGCACCGAGGCCGACAGCGGCGACACGCGCAACTCGATCATGCGGAGCGCCTGATCCAGATCACGGCGGGCTTCCGGATCGGTCACCGTCTCGATGTGGTTCCTCAACGCCTCGAGCGCCATCGCCGCACCTCCGCTGTCGCGCTCGAGCACCCGCCAGCTCCACATGATGGACTGGCTCACGGAGGGAATCTCGACATCGAAGAAGACGCCGTAGCCCTCGAGGCGAAATCCGCGTGCACGTGCGGTGCCGCCCGTCATCAGCATCTCGGACATCACGCCACGCAACTGCCGGCTCAGCATGACCGTCCCCTGCTCCACGGCGACTTCGAGCAGACCCTCCATCTTCGCCAGCTCGAAACGTGCCGCCATCTGCGGGTCCATCGGGCGCGGCTGTACGACGACCACGCGGGTCTCACCGGGCCCGGATCCCGGCGGCTGCTGCCCGGCTGACGCAAGCACCGGCCACACCGAGATCGCGCACGTCACCACCACTGTTCCCGCCACCCCTCGACCAGTCACGGCATCCTCCATCCGGCGCGTCACTCAGTTCCCGGCTCTCGACTCGCCCGTCATCTGTCGCCTGGCGCCTGCTTCCTACTTGGGGTCCCTCGACGAGACCCGCATCAGGTAGTTCAACATGTCGCGCTGCTCGGCCACGGCCAGGCCGGTCCGGCCCTCGACCAACCCCAGGCTGTTCGCGACCCGAGCCAAATCGACGCGGCGCCGGGTCTCGAAGTCCCGCACGACCTCGGACAGCCGCAGCGCCAACTCGCGTTGCTGCCGCCGTTCGCTGGCTTCGACCAGCGTACGCACGTGGGCCAGAAACTCGGCATCGTTCATCGTGCGTCCGGATGCGACCGGTACGAGACCGGTCGCCGGGGCTCGCTGAATCTGGTTCCGGAACTCCCCGCGGAGCTGGTCGCCCAACGCGACCAGGTCGCCGCGCCACGGGCTCTCGGATCCGCCCGCCGCCGGTACGGGCGACGGGACCGCTGCCGCCGTCTCTCCCGCGGGACCACCCCATCCCGTGCGGACGGTGAATCCCCGCGGGTCGTACCGGACTTCGAGGCCGGCGAGACCGGCGGCGATCCCCACCACGAGCGACGCCGCAGCCAGCTGCGCCCAGAGTGGCAGGGCCGGCAGCCGCAGCCACGCGAGGGCCGGCTTCGCCTGTGCACGGTCGCGCACCACCCGGAAGCCCAGCACCTGCTCCGGCGGGGTCCAGGCTGTCAGTTCGGCGCGCAGCGCCTGGTACCGCTCGACCTCCCGGGCGCAGGCTTCACACCTCGCCAGGTGAGCGCCGAACGCCTGTCGCTCTGCCTCGTCGCCGTCCTCGTAGAGGTAGGACAGCAACACGTCCTGATTGCCGCACAACTGTGATTCGCTCATGGCCGTACGCCTACCGTCCGTGTGTTCATGACCCCGCGCCGTTCCAGTTCCCGTCTCAGCACCGTCAGGCCCTGGTAGAGCCGCGTCTTGACCGTGCTCAGGGGGCAGCCCTGCAACTCCGCGATCTCCTGGAACGTCAGACCGTGGTACTCCTTCAGAATCACCGCCGACCGCTGCTCGTCCGGCAGCGACCGCATCGCACTCGCCACATGACGACTCAAGTCCCGCCGGGCCACGGCGTCCTCAACCGACGCCGTCCCGGTCTCGTCGCGAACGGCCAAGTCCTCGGCATTGATGCCTTCGGGCGTCGAGACGAACGGGGCGCGCATCTGCCGCCGCATCCAGTCCCGGCACAGGTTGAGCGTGATCCGGTAGAGCCAGGACGAGAACTTGGCTTGCCCCTTGAACCCGGGTAGTGCGCGGAAGGCCCGCAGAAAGGCCTCCTGCGTCACATCACGGGCTTCGTCTTCGCGGCCAATCTGCCGGTAGGCAAGGGCATAGATAGGCCGCTCCCACCGGAGGACCAGCTCGTTGAAGCTGTCGGTGTCGCCCGCAACGCTGCGCGCGACGAGTTCCTCATCACTGAACGCCATGGACGCGCGTCATGCCCTCGGCCGCCGTTCCATTCTCCACCATCGGCCCCGGAAAACGGAATGTCTCGCCAGAGTCCCTCACCATTCTCCGGCCGTTCACTTCCTTAGACGTCCAACCCGGGCGGTCTGGCCGGGGGCTGAAGTAGAATGCGTGGCAACAGCCATGGCGTTCCCGTCACCGGACACGAGTTCCGTGGCCACTCTGATGGCCAGCACCGACGCCGTGTCCGATGTCCTGGTCGCATTGCACCTTCGCGTCCAGCAGGCCACATCGGCCGCCTGTACGGTGCTGCTGGAGCTGGCCGCCGACACCGGCCTCCTGCACCCGACCTCAGGGCGGGGGCTGGATCATCTCGCGGTCGATCCCTGGTGCACCGACGAGGTCAGTCGCGCGTTCGCCAGCGCGGTGCTGGCGACCGGCCGGCCTCGGCCGATCTCGCCGATCACCGAGACCTGCCCGACGCTCGCCCGGCAACTGAAGACACCGGCCGCGTATCTGGCGCCGGTGCGCTTCGCCGGTGACCCCCTCGGATTGCTGGTCCTGGGATTGTCCGAACTCACACCGCCCCTGGCATGGGCCGGCGCGGTCTCGGACTGCGCGGCGGGGTTCGCCCTCGTGCTGACGGCAGCCCGGCTCCGCCACGACCTGGCCCTGCAGACCGACGTCGGGGCTCTGGTCGGGGCGCTGGGTCAGGACCGGTCGCCGACGCTTTCCGCCGAGCGGCTGCGCGCGTTCTGCACGGGTGTGGCCAGGGTCTTTGCGGCCGAGGCGGTCGAGCTCTGGCGGCACGATCGCGACCGGCAGCTCCTCCACCTGATGGCGCAGTCCGTCCAGTCGAGGCCTGGCCAAGTGACCTCAATCGACGCCGGAGACGCCGACGGCTTGGTTTCAGCTGCCCTCCGGCGGCAGAACTCCTCCGTTGTCAGCCGCGACTCGCAAGGTGCCTATGCGCTGCCCAGGCACACGGCGACCGTGCCTCTGCGAGGACGCCGCCGTGCCCTTGGCGTGTTGGTGGTCGACGGGCTGAGGCTCGGCCCCGGCGACGCCGTCCGCCTGTTGCCCCACTGCGACGCCTTGGGGCGCCAGCTCGCCGCCCTGCTCGAGAGCACGCACCTGCTGGACGATGTGATTCGCGCCCGGCGGGAGTTGGAGAACACCTTCGATTCGATGCGCGACCCGCTCGTCGTCTGCGCGTTCGACGGGCACATCCTCCGCGCGAACGAGGCTTTCGCGAGACTCGCCGGCCAGACGCGCGGGTCACTGAAGTCGCGCCGTCTGAGCGAGCTGGTGGATCCTACGCTCGGCTTGTGGCTCGATCGCGCCATGTACGACGCGCAGGATCGGGACAGACGGAGCCAGACCACGGAACACCGCGACGAGCGGACCGGGACCATCCTGCACGTGAGCGTGGCGCCCTTGGCTGCCCGGCAGGATCTGGCCGCCGGCTTCGTCGTGCTGCTGCGGGACGTCACCGAGGAATCGCGGCTCGAGAGCGAGCGGGCCGCCCTGCGGGAGCGGCTCGCACAGTCGGAAACGCTGGGCCACCTGATCGCCGGGATCGCCCACGAGCTCAACAACCCGCTGCAAGCCGTGACGGGGCATGTCGAACTCGTCCGGCGAACCCGACGACTCGGTCCTGAAGCTGACAGCCAGCTCGCGCTCGTGCACCGCGAGGCGGACCGCGCCGCGCGCATCGTCCGTAACCTGCTGCTCCTCGCGGGTTCCGGACGAATCGTGTCGCATCCGGTCAGCGTGAATGCGGCGGTCAGGCGCGCGCTCGCAAACCGCCGGGCGGCGTGGCGAGCCGCGGGGATCCGCGTCTCCCACGACCTCGATTCGGCCTTGCCTCGAGTGGCGGGTGACGCCTTGCTCCTGCAGCAGGCAATCCTGAACGTCCTGCTGAACGCCGAACAGGCGCTCGGTGATCGCGGCGGGCGCATCGAGATCCGAACGGCCCTTGATCCTGCGAGGCGGCGGGTCGAGGTTCGCGTACTTGACGACGGTCAGGGCATCCCGGCCGATGTCCTCCCGCACGTGTTCGATCCGTTCTTCACGACGAAGGAGGCCGGCCGCGGGCTCGGTTTGGCGCTCGTCCTCCGCATCGCTCACGAGCACGGTGGTGACGTCGAGGTCAGACCCGTCCCCACGGGTGGTACCGAATTCCTCCTGTACCTTCCGGTTCCCCCGGTGATAAAGTAGACGCCACGGACGACCAATGGATGACGTCTTTCTGACGACCGAAGAGGTACTCGAGTACCTTCAGGTCAATCTGAGAACCGTCTACCGGCTGATCAAGGCCGGCAAACTGCCGGCGTTGCGTGTCGGCCGCCAGTGGCGGTTCAGGAAGTCCGATATCGACCTGTGGCTCGAGCATCACCGCACCGGGCCTGCGGCCCCACCAGCCGCCCCGTCTGCTCGAGAGGCCTCGGAGTCGCCAGCGGGAAAGCGTCCCGCCTCACGTCCCCGGGTCCTGGTCGCCGACGACGAGCCCGGCATTCGTGAGCTGCTGAGGAAGACGCTTGCGCTCGCCGAGTATGATGTCGAGGAGGCGCCTGACGGGCGCACCGCCCTGGCCCGCCTGCGGGCCGGACGCTACGATCTCCTCATCACCGACCTCAAGATGCCCGGCATCGACGGGCTGGCGCTGATCCGGGAAGTCCGCCGGCTGGCGCCGACCTTGCCCGTCATTATCATCACGGCCTACTCGACGGAAGCGAGTGCGATCGAGGCCATCAACCTCGGCGTCCAGGGGTATCTCACCAAGCCGTTCCGCATCGCGAAGATCCTGAGCGCTGCCGCCACAGCACTGGGCGAGTAGCGCACCTCAGCCGGGCTGGCCACTACTCTTGTCGCCCGTCAGCGGACGGCTGACGCCTGTTCGCGACATGACACGAAATGACAATAATAGTCAATTTGGTCTTGACAAGACGCCAAATGGCGCCTATTGTATAGTCATGTTCGTTCGATAGACGGACTTAGGAGTTCAGTAATGGCCGCCTTGCACCCGCACGACCACGGCCTGCTCACCCCACCGGAGGTGCTCGGCTACCTCCGGGTCACCGCACGGACCCTGTACCGCCTCATGCGAGGCGGACAGCTCCCGGCGGTCCGGGTTGGCCGGCAATGGCGAGTCAGTCGGACGGCCCTCGACGAGTGGCTCCGGCATCAGCAGCCGGCGCCTCCCTGGGACCAATGCCTGTCCGCGGCACGCTCGGCTGGCAGCGGTCGTCACCAACCTCGCGTGCCCCCCGGAACTGACGGGGGTTCGATCAACGGAGCAGAACGATGAAGGCAGTTCCAAGAACACGGGTCCTGCTGCTGTATGTCGCGGTGCTCGGGCTTGCTCTCTCGCAGCCCCTGATGGCCGCGACCGCCACCAGCAACGTGACGGTGTCAGCTACCGTCAGCGCCACCGCCAAGCTGTCGTTGAGCGCCGCGACGGTGTCGTTCGCCGACGCAGACCCGGACACGACGCCCAGCATCACCGCGACTGAGGGTGCCGTCACGATCACCGCCAAGGGCAAGACCAGCAACGGCAGTTCGATCACGCTGACGCTGCTGGCGGCGGCAGACCTCGTGAGCGGGACCGACACCATCGCGATCTCGAACGTCACCTGGACTGCCAGCGGCACGGGCTTCGTCGCCGGGACGATGAGCAAGACCGCCGCGCAGTCGGTGGGCTCGTGGACCGACTCGGGCAACCGCTCCGGGACGGTCACTTTCGCCCTGGCGAACAGCTGGAGCTACAAGACGGGCAGCTATTCGGCTGCGGCGACCTACACGCTGACCTCGCCGTAAGGTTGGCAGCGCCCCCAAGCCGGGGAGATACTCGCCGCCGAGCATCGTGGCGGCAGTCCTGGGCTACCCGGGCTGCCGCCATCCTCCTGCCAGCCAGCCGGCTGCACCGACCTGCAATCCGGGCCGATACACCACACAACGGGCGCCCCTGTCGGGCGGCGATCTGCGCTTGTCGACCTGGGGCCGCGTCCCAGGCCGCTCCGGGGCGGATCGCGTCGCGCCCCGTGCCCAGTTCCCAGGGCCAAAGCCTTGGGCCTACGTGGACAGGCATCGGCTGAAACCGTTCGCCCACGAGGACGGCGTCGAACGACGTGGACAGACGTCGCCCCGGGGGCTTCAGCCCCGGGGGACCGCCGGAGGCAACGGGACGGGCACCCGGGTGCGACGACGTGGACAGACGTCGCCCCGGGGGACTGCCCGAGGCGACGGGACGGGCACCGCGGTGCACTGACTCATGCGGGACGACACACGCACCGGGCGGGCCCGGCGCCGGCCGGGCGTTCGGCACCCGCGCCGCGAAGGCGACGAGGGCCGACGCCGGGCGGGTGTGTCTCGGCCTGCGGGCTGCTCCGGAGCACGTCGACGGGCGCTGCTCCTGTCGGCCGTGTTGATTGGGGCCTCGTGGAACCCGGTCGAGGCTCAGCCGGCCCGCGACCTGTTCAGCACGGCCCGGGCACGCGACCGGCAGGCCCGTGAAGCACTGGTCTCTCCGGGCAAGACCGCGTCGTCCACGCTGCGGCTGATGCGCGCCGCGGTCGCCGCCTACGAGAAAGCCGTCCAGGACCCGAAGAGCGGCTACGCCGACACCGCCTTGTGGCTGGGCGGTGAGCTCTCGGCAGACGCCTTCGCGGTCTTTGGCGAGGAGCGCGACCGCCAGACGGCGCTCAGGCTGCTCGGCTCGCTCGTCCGCGACCATCCGCACAGTGCGTATGTCGCCAAGGCCAAGGACCACGTGGGCCGCATCAGCGGACTGATCGCGGCAACGACCCGAAGTGTGAGCGGCATCCGGCAGGACCTGGTTCCTGGCGGAACGACGCTGCAGGTCGATCTCGATCGCCCGGTATGGTTCCACGAAGTCAGGCTGTCCGATCCGCCTCGGTTGTACTTCGATCTGTACGACACGCGCACTCCCGCCGGGCTGCGCAACGCCGTTGTGGCCTTCGATGGTGGACCCGTCACACGGATGCGACTCGGCCACCATCCCAACCGCATCACGCGAATCGTCATCGAGGGAGCTGGGGTCGACCGTTGTTCCGGGGAACTCCGCGACGCGCCCGCCCGGCTGGTTGTCACCTGCCGTGACGCCGTGGCGGCATCCGCCGGAGCGCCTCTCCCTGCTGCCGCGCCTCCCGCCGCCCTGGCCTCAACTTGGCGTCCGTCTCCGGAGGCCGTCGGCCCGGTGCCCACGACCCTTCGAGGAGCCCAGTTGCTCACGGTCGTAGCCGGCTGGGGGAATGCGGGTCCCCCTCCGCCCGGGCCCGACGTCCCTGGAGTGTCGGACAACGCCGCCCCGGCCGGGGAGCGGTGGCCGCCCGGTGTCGGCGTGGCTCCCGAATCCCAGTCGGTGATGCTCGCCTCGCTCGCGACCGCACGTCGGGCACTGCTCCCGTCGCGCCCGCGTACGGCTGCCTATGCGGAGCTGGCGCCCGCCCTGCAACTACCGAGTCGGCTGGCACAGCCGCAAGACCGCACCGCCGACCGCTCGCCGTTGCCGCCCGTGCCGCTGCTGTTCGCTGAGATCCCCGGTTCCGCGCCTGCGGTCAGGCAGACGACCGTGCAGGTCGCCGCAGCCGCGCAGGTGCTGACCGGCGACGAGGCCCGGATCGGCACGGCTCAGCACGTCGTGCCCGACCTCGGCATCCAGTTCTCCCGTCCGGGTCCCGGAGCCGCCCAGCTGTACGCCGACGTCGACGTCACCACGCGAGACGATCGCCCGGTGGTCGGCCGGGGCCTCGTCCGGATCGACGGATTCCAGGCAGCGGGTCTGAGGTGGACGCTCAACGCCGGCGACACCTGGACGACACCGGTCGCGCCGGATTTCGGCTTTGCCAATCTCTTTGCGCCCCCCATCAACCTGCGCGGCGTCTCGGTACAGGCACTGAACCGAACGACCTCCCTGCTCGTCTCGTCGGCGCGGCTCACCGCCCGGCGGAACATCTTCGGCACCGATACCCTGCCGATGGGCCAACATCTTGCGCAGTTCGCGGTCTCGCATCGGCTGCGCCCGTCGCTCGACCTCTACGCGCGCGCCAGTGACGTCGCCGGCACCAACCCGGTCGCCTACACGTCGCTCGTCGAAGCGAGCACGGAGGCCGGCGGCGGGTTGCGCTACCGGCCGTTCTCATCGCTCCAGGTGGCCGTCGACGCCGGGTACTCGGCCTTCCGGCGGACGGGGTCTGACGCGACCGAGCGTGACGTCTCGGGCCTGATTGGCGCGACATGGTCGGGCAGCCGCGGCTGGCTGCAGCTCAACGCTTCACGGCTCGCGCTGGGTCACTACGCCGTTGGGAACTACCCCTACAACGACCGCGAGAGCGTGTTCCTGGCCGGCGAGTGGTCGCTCCACAACCGGCTCCGCCTCTACGGCGGCGCCGACTACGCGAGAACGGGTCTCGACCCCGATGCGGCCGAACGGGCGAGCGTGTTTCTCCCGCCGGGCACGTCGGCGCGCGCTCACGCGGGCCTGCGCCTGGGATCCGGAAGCTGGTCGACCTTCGGGGTGCGTGTCGACGCCGGAGGCCGGGAGATTCACCCATCGAAGTTCGGCGATGGGTTCGCGACCGACACGGGCGTCGTCGCGGCCGACTGGAACGTACGCTTCCGGGGAGGCAACGTCGTCGCCCGCTACGAGCGCCGCTCCAATGTGGACGCGGGACCGGAAGGATCCGGCTTCACCCAGCACGATGGGTCGGGACAGTTGTACCTCACGTTCCCCGGCGGCGTGCAGCTGTTTGGCCAGGGTCTCTACTCCGAGCGCGCTGATCGGACAGGCGATGGCCAGACGCTGTGGCAGGCCGGTGCCGGTGGTCAGGTGCCACTCGGTGGCCTCTTTGTCCGCCTCGAGGGCGCGACCGGCCGCACGCGGGACTGGCTGGCCGGCCGTATCGTTCGCCGGAAGTCGCTCTCGGCGGCCGTCTCCGGCCGGCTCACGGCGAGGACCTACCTCTCGCTCGACGTGTACGTCGATCACACGCCCTTCGAGGCCGTTCCCGGCGCCAGCCCGTGGGTGACCCGGGCGCTGATTCGCCTGACGCGGTCCTTCACCTTCGGCAGTGTCCGCCTTCCCTCGGCACCGGGCATCACGCCATACCGTGGCCCGACCGGCCGCATCACGGGCCTGGTCTTCGCCGACTGGAACGGCAACGGCGTCGCCGACCTCGATGAGGAGCCGGTCGCCGGAGTCGCCATCTCGGCAGGACCGGCCGCATCCGCCACAGCGGGCGGAGACGGCCGCTTCGCGGTCGACTCGGTCCCCGCGGGCGCCCAGGTGGTCGCCGTCGACATCTCGACGGTGCCGGCCATCTACGACCCGCCGGCCGAGGTTCGGCGGACGGTCTCGGTGCCCCCGAAGGGTGTCTATGACGTGCAGTTCGGCCTCATCCCGCTGGGTTCGGTTCATGGCGTCGTGTATCAGGACATGGACGGCAACGGAGACCTGACCACAGCCGATACTCCCGTCGAGCGTGTCGTTCTCGTGCTGGATGACGGCGATCGCACGGAGGTGACGAGGGAGGGCCGTTTCTGGTTCGACAACGTGCGGATCGGGCCGCACCGGGTCGAGGTGCTTGCGCCGTCGTTGCCGGAGGGCACGCAGCTCATCGGCGACGCCGCGATCGAGGTCGAACTGACGCGGGACGAGCCGGCGCGCCAGCTCGTCTACCTGATCCGGATGGAGATGCGCCCGGAGATCCGGAAGGTCTTTCCTCCGAAGAAGCGCGAGTGAGGAGACACACTGCCGTGACACGCGCCATCGCCTCGATTGCCGCCCTTCTCGTTCTGGCGCTGCCCGCCTCCCCGGGAGCCGGCACGACGACCGGCACGGTGAGTGTGTCGGTGAGCGTGGCAGCGGTCGCAAAGCTGACCCTGAGCGGTTCGACCGTCTCGTTCCCGAACGCCGACCCCGATACGGTACCGAGCATCACCGCAAGCGAAGGCGCGCTCACGATCGCGACCAAGGCGAGGACCGCCACGGGGGGCCCGGTGACCCTGACGGTCATGGCGATTGGGGACCTGACGTCGGGCGCCAACATCATTGCCGCCTCGAACGTCTCGTGGACGGCCACGGGAGCGGGATTCCTGCCTGGAACGCTCAGCACGGCCGCGGCACAGGTGGTCGGGAGCTGGATCGGCGCGGGCAGCCGAACCGGCACCCAGACCTATCAGCTGGCCAACAGTTGGGCCTACGCCACCGGGACCTACTCGACAACGGCCACCTACACGCTCACGGCCCAGTGACCGATACGCGGGATGTGCGGGCCATGCGGACCCATGGATTGGGCGTCGACCTGACGGAGAGGGCCCGGCGAGCGGCCGAGCCGCTCGGGCGGCTCGCGGCGGTGTCCGGTCCGTTTCTCGTCCTGGGCGCGGTCGTGGCCGGCATCGTCTTCCCGGAGACACCGGCGTCCGGACAGAGCCGAACCGCCAGTCACAGCGCCTCGCATTCGGTCGTGGCTCGGTCGAAGCTCGTGTTGTCGAGCGGTTCGCTTCTGTTTCCCTCCGCCGATCCGGATACGGTTCCAGAGGTGGCCGCCACCGGCGGCGCGCTCACGATTCAGGTCAGGGCCACGGTGTCCGCCGGAGACCCCGTGACGCTCACCGTCGTCGCAAGCGACGATCTGCGGTCGGGTCTCGACGCCATTCCCGCGTCCGCCTTGCACTGGACGGGATCGGGTCCTGGATTCGCCGCCTTGGGCACGATGAGCGCCGCGGTGCCGCAGCCAGTCGGCAACTGGAGCGGCTCGGGCGCGTGGACGGGCCTGCAAACGTACTTGTTGACGAACTCGTGGTCGCATCCAACGGGCACGTTTACAACCACGCTGCTCTACACGCTGACGACCCCGTGAGACCCCACATGGACCGCATCAAGAGGTGGCCGCTGCCTGCTGGAATCGCCGCTGTGCTGATCGGTCTGTGGGCCGGGCCAGCCGAGGCGCAGGGACTCATGGGGCTGAGTCTCTCGGCCAGCTCGGTGACCTTCCCCGCTGCGGACCCCGACACGACACCGGTCATCGCCGCCCCGCCCCTGACCATCACGTTCTACTCCCTGAGGCGGAACTGGCAGATCACGGTCATCGCCAGCGGAGACCTCACCTCGGGGTCCTCGAGCATCCCCATCTCCAATGTGAGCTGGACCGCGACGCCCGCGCCGCCTTTTCAGGATGGCGTCATGAGCAGCACGGTGGCCCAACTCGTCGCATCGGGGAATGCGTGGGTCTACATGACGGGCACGATCTTCTACTCTCTGGTCAACTCATGGACATACAACGTCGGCACCTACAGCGTCACCATCACGTACACCCTGTCCGCCGTGTGAAGGTCGCGGCGGTCGCGACGGGCCTGGTCCTTGGCGCGATCGGCGGCCGTGCGTCCGCACAGGACGCCCTGTCGGTCGAGGTCAATCCGCTGCGCGTGGAACTCAAGCTCGGCGCGGGCGCCACTCATACCCAGGCGGTCACACTGCGCAACGAGGGCGAGAACGCCATCCGGATTCACGCGCGCGTCGACGACTGGTACCTCTCCAAGGACGGGACGCCGCAGTTCGCCTTCGCCAAGCCCGACACCCCGTATTCGGCGACAGCCTGGATCAGACTGAACCCCGTCGAGCAGGTGGTCGGGCCCGGCGTCACCGCCACGGTTCGCTTCACCGTCACTGTGCCGAAGGACGTGGCCGACGGCGGGTACCGGAGTGCGGTCATGTTCGAGTTCGATCCGCCTGGCGCCGACCCGGCGGCCCGGGCTCGTGATGTCGTCTTTCGCGGTCGGGTGGCGACGGTGCTCTATGCCACTGTCGGCAAGCCGGTACCCAGGCTGGAGCTGATCGACCTGCAGGTGCGCTCGGTCAAGGACCGGCCGCCCGTCGTCGTGCCCACGCTGCAGAACCTCGGCAAGGTGCACGTCCGGACCAGCGGCACGGTGATCGTCTACCGGCCCGATGGATCCGTCGCGCGTGAGCTTCCCCTGCCGAACGTCCCCGTGCTGCCTGAGAGTGAACGCGACGTCGCCATTCCGGTATGGGACGGCGAGAATCTGCCGCCGCTCCCACCTGGGAGCTATCGCGTCGAAGTCAGGATCGATGTCGGGATGCCCGCCGTCCTCGTGGGAGAGACGGTGTTGGAGATTGCTTCACGATAGGCCGGTGAACGCGGTCGGGTGGTCGTCGTTCCTGCCACACGCGCCCGGTCCGCGGGCACGGGGGCGGGAATCCACGCACGGCGCCGATCCTGGATTCCGGGTCCTGCTCTGCGACCCCGAGCGAGAGACGGGGGACAGCCGTCAGGGCGTGGAAAGGACGAACCGCAGCGGCACAGTGGCGCCATCCGGGCCAATCGATCCGCGCAGTGTGAAGGTGAGACTCCCCGTCCGCACACCCGGCCCGACCCATCGACCCGCAAGCGAGGGCTGCCCCAGAACCAAGGGCCCGTCCACCGTTCCCTCGCCGGTACCAGCGAAGTCGATCGCGGGCGTGCCGGCCGACGGTCCGCCACCGAGGGTGGCCACATCCACGAGGGGCTCGACCGTGAGGAGGACTTCTCCGTCGCCGCCGGTCCGCGCCGCGGCCCTGAAGTCGATCGAGCCAACGTCCACGGGAGCGTCTGGGGCCTGATCGTGGGGTTCGAGCACTAGGGCCTGCTCCGTCACGCGCAGCGACGCACGCGGTTGGATGAGCGTGCTGAGGAGCATCAGTGCCGTCTGCTGATGGGAGGCGTGTAGCTCCACCGCCGCCGCTCCCACGAGCCAGCCGGCCGCCACCACCGCGCCCAGACGTGCGCTCCGCATCTGCATCGTACGACGCTAGAATGCTAGGCGTGCGCCACTTTCCCGGCAACGCCAGGAGAGACACTCATAGAAAGCGCGTGAACGAACACAAGATGATAGTGTGTTCGTCCATAGACACTTGACGTCAGACCAGCGGCTCAGATCGGCGATCCGGCCATGGGAGAGACACCTACAGTCATCGCCAGCATGTCCATCTCCAAGACAACGGCTTTTGCAGTTTCGCGCACACATGTGCGGTTCCGGTCACCCAGTGGCACCTTCGTGCACACGTGTGAAGTTCTGCGCACGCGCGCGGCTCTGGAGGCTCGGCGCCCGGCATGATTCAGCTCTCGTCCCTCACCAAGTCGTTCGGCGACCGTGTCTTGCTCGACCGCGTGACCTGGCAGGTCTCCGACCGGGAATGCGTCGGCCTCTGCGGGCCGAACGGCTCCGGCAAGACGACGATGCTGCGGATGTTGGCCGGGCTGGACGAGCCCGACAGCGGGGCCATCGTCAAGCCGAGTGCCACCCGAATCGGCTACCTCCCGCAGGACGGCCTCTCGCACAGCGGGCGGACGGTCTATGAAGAGGCCGCGTCGGCCTTCGACTGGCTCCTGGGGCAGAAGACCGAGATGCTCGCGCTGGAGGAGCGGCTCGGAGATCCCGCCATTCCAGCCGCCGAGCACGAAGACATGCTCCACCGGTACAGCGACCTTCAGGAGCGCTTCCGGCTGCATGATGGATACGCGGTGGATCTCAAGATCGACACCGTCCTGCGCGGCCTCGGGTTCAGGCCCGCCGACTACCAGCACGGCAGCGAGACCTTCTCCGGCGGCTGGCAGATGAGGCTGGCCCTCGCGAAGCTCCTGCTCGCAAAGCCCGACCTGCTGCTCCTGGACGAGCCCACGAACCATCTGGACCTGGACGCACGCAATTGGCTGGAGGACTACCTTCACGAGTACCCCCACGCGGTCATCGTCGTGTCGCACGACCGGTTCTTCCTGGACGCCGTCGTCGACCGCATCACCGACATCTACCTGCGCTCGCTGGAGGACTACCCCTGCAACTACAGCCAGTACCTCGTCGAGCGCGACGCCCGGGTCGAGCGCGTGCGCGAAGCCAAGCGCCGCCAGGACGAGGAGGTCTCGCGCGTCAAGCAGTTCATCGATCGGTTCCGCTATCAGGCGACCAAGGCTGCCCAGGTGCAGAGCCGGGTCAAGATGCTCGAGAAGGTCGTGCCCATCGAAGTGCCGCCCGAGCGGAAGAAGGTCCACTTCACGTTCCCGTCCTGCCGGAAGAGCGGGCGGATGGTCTTCGAGCTGAAGGACGTGCACAAGGCGTATGGCCACACCCCGGTGTTCGAGGGTATCAGCCTGCATGTCGAGCGCGGCGATCGCATCGCGCTTGTCGGCGCCAACGGCACGGGCAAGTCCACGCTGATGCGGCTGCTGGTGGGCGAGGACCCGCCCGACGCGGGGACGCGGACAATCGGGCACGAAGTGGTCCTGGAGTATTTCGCCCAAGACGAGGCGGCACGTCTCGATCGCGACCTCACGGTGTACCAGACGCTGGAAGGCGGATCGCCCCTCCACATGGTGCCGATGATCCGGGACATCCTGGGTGGCTTTCTCTTCTCAGGCGACGACATCTACAAGCGGGTCGAGGTGCTGTCGGGTGGCGAGCGCACGCGTCTTGCAGTCGCCCGCATGCTTCTCCGCCCGTCGAACACGATGCTGCTCGACGAGCCCACGAACCACCTCGATCTCGATTCGAAGGACGTCCTGCTCGACGCCCTCATCGACTACGGCGGCACGCTCATCGTGGTCTCCCACGACCGGTACTTCATCGACCGGCTCGCCACGAAGATCGTCGACGTCGGCAACGGCCAAGCGGTGCTGTACCCCGGCACCTATGAGGAGTTCCACTGGAGCCGGACCCACGCCGGTCAGGCGCCCTCGCTGGAACGCGCCCGGGCGAAGGAATCCGCGCCGCGTGCCACCAGCTCCGCGCCGGCGGCCGGCTCGGCACGGCCTGTCGGCGCCGGGCGGCGCTCGAAGGACGGGCCGCCCCGGCCCGCGCGCGCTGCACGCGCGGCCGACTACGAGGCCCGCAAGCAGATGGAGGCCGAGGAACGGAAGCGGGAGCGCGCGCGCCGCGGGTTGCTCGACCGCATCGCCGACCTCGAGAGCCGCATCGCCGATCGGGAGCGGCAGATCAAGGAGATCGAAGCGGCAATGGCGGCACCGGGCTTCTACGACGATCGGGATGCCAGCAGGCCCGTCATCGACCGTCATCAGGCGTTGATGTGGGAAGTCGGCGACCTCATGAACCAGTGGGAGGCGCTACAGGGGGAAGAAGAAGACAGGAGACAGAAGACAGAAGACAGGAGGCGGAAGACAGGAAGTAGGAGTCAGGAGTCAGGAGTCAGGAGTCGGGAGCGCTGAGTCGAGTCAGGAGTTGCCCTGATTGCGTGGGGGTCGAATCCCGAGGCTACCGCAGCTTGATCGTGGCCACCGAGACGAGGGCCAGGATGAGCGACACGATCCACAGCCGTATGACCACCTTCGTCTCCGCCAGACCGGTGTGCTGCATTTGGTGGTGCAGCGGAGCCCGGTAGAACAGCCGGCGCCCCAGCCACTTGATGCCGACCTTGTCCTGGATCTGCGAGGTCAGCGCCTCGGCAATGAACAGCCCGCCGAGGATGAGGAACAGCGCCTCCTGCTTGACGAGCACGGAGAGCGTCGCCAGGCAGCCGCCGATCGCCAGGGATCCGGCATCGCCCATGAACACTTGCGCCGGGTAGGCGTTGAACCACAGAAACCCGATGCCCGCGCCCGCGAAGGCCGCGCAGAAGACGATCAGTTCCCCCGCGCCCGGCAGCCGCGGGAAGAACAGGTAGGGCGCCCAGATGGCGTTGCCCATGATGTAGGCGAACACGCCCAATACGGCAACCGCAAACACCGAGGGGACGATCGCCAGTCCATCGAGCCCGTCGGTGATGTTGACGGCGTTGCCGACGAGCACGACGAAGAGGAAGATGCTGGGCACGTAGAGCCACATCGAGTCGGCGACGGCGTGCTTGACGAACGGCACGTAGAGCGTCGCCGCCTCGCGCGCCGGCAGGGGTGACCAGGGACTCGCGAGCACGCCGACGAAGATCGCCGCGAACGCCCCCTGGAACACCAGCTTGCGCGCTTCCGACATGCCCCGGTTGCCGGACCTCGCGCGCCACTTCGCCAGGTCATCGCTCAGGCCGATGCCCGCGAACCACAGCATCCCGGCCAGGACCAGCAGGAGGTAGCCGTTCGTCGGATCACACCAGACCAGGCACGACGCGAGCACTGCACCGACCAGCACGGCTCCGCCCATCACCGGGGTGCCGGCCTTGCCGAAGGCGGAGGAGACGCCCGTCTGGCGCGTCTGATCGACCAACCCGCGCCGGTGCAGGTACCAGATGAACGGCGGCATCACGGCCAGGAGGATCACAAATGCCGTCATCGCCGCGCCGATGGCGCGAATCGACAGGTAATCGAGCAGGCGCAGGAAGGACCATGCCCGGAAGCCGCCTTCGAGCAGGTGTCCGAGCAGATGGATCATGACCGTTCCCTCCGGTGTTCGGCGATCGCTGCCACCAGGTGGCCATAGGACGTCCGGATGGTGAACTCGGGGCGGAAGTCCGTCGCGGTCAGGATGAACCCCTTGATCTCGCGCTCCAGGTCTTCGAGGCTCCCAGCCTCGCCGCGTTCGACCATGGACCGGAGCGCGCGCAACCCCGCTGCCCTCACCATCCAGTAGCGATGGTGCTGGAGGTCGACGAGCGCGGCCAGTGCATCGCTCTTGCGGCCGATCCGGCCGAGGGCCTCGGCTGCCGAGGCCGCCACCTCGAGCCAGGTGTCGTACAGTCGCCCGATGAGCGCCAACACCAGGCGCTCCCGCCCGGTGTCGCTGATGGCGCGCTCCAGAGCCGCGATCGTTCGGGCGGCCTCTGCGCGGGCCTCGTAGTACGGATCGGACAGCGCCGCTTCAACCACAGCCTCGACATCCGGCGTCGAGATCCCCAGCCTGGCGATCGTCGTCAGCGCGTTCCGCCGGATGAACCCGACCTGGAAGAAGTCACCGCCGGCCAGCCGCTTGTACCACGGCGCCGGCCGCCTGTCGCGCAGCAGTTCGACGATGAGCGGGAGATGTCCCCGGGCCTGCAGCAATCCGAGGAGCTTCACGCCGAGGTTTCTCGCCTCCCAGTCCTCGCTCGCCAGCAGCGATGCGGCACGGCTGATGTAGTACGCCAGGTCATCCGGCGAGCGAACCGCAACCTCGACGCGGTACGCGTCCCGGCTCAACTGCGCCGCACGTTCGAGCATCGCCAGCAACGCCTCATTGCTCATGAGCGGCGCCGCCGCCGGGACCGGCGGCGCGGCGGGAGCGGGCCCGGCGCCCTCGCGCACCACGCGGGCAATCGTGTCGAGCACGTCGCGCCGGACGAACCGGCGGGCAGACGCGGCCATCGCTTCCAGCCGCGCGGGGTCGTGGAGCAGGCCCATCACCGTCCCCGCGAGGCGGGCACCGTCCAGCGCCTCCACGAGCGCGCCGCCCACCGCGCGGGTCTCTTCGTACAAGACCACGGCGCCGCCGCACCGGGCCAGGGCACGCGCATTCATGACCTGGTGCTCACCTGGGAGGTTGACTTTCGGCACCACCACGGCGGGTATCCCCAGCGACGCCACCTCGTTGAGCGTGCCTGCCCCACCGCGGACGACGACGAGGTCCGCACGCGCGTACACCTGTTCGATCTCGTGGAAGTACGGCCGCGACACGTAATACGAGTCGATGGCCCGACGCTCGGCCTCGTCGTAGGTTGCTTCGAGGCGTTCACGCGTTTCTCGTCCCGGATCGTAGCCGTCGCCTCCCGGCGACAACCCGGTTCCGTGCACGATCAGAATGCGGTCCCTGTACGGCATGAGCGGGCCGAGCGCGTCGACCACGGCCCGGTTGATCGTGCGGGCCCCCTGGGATCCGCCGAACGCCAGAACGACCTGCCGCCCAAGTGGCACTTCGAAATCCAGCGCGGGGCCACTCATGCCGGCCCTCGCGGCCGTGATGCGCTGGCGCACTGGATAGCCCGCCATGACCCCGTTTCCGGGGAAGGCCGCCAGGGCCTCCGGGAATGCGACGAAGACGCGATCGGCCAGTCGCCCGACCAGCAGGTTGAGCCGACCTGGGGCCGCGTTCTGTTCGTGCACGTAGAGCTTCGCACTGAGCAGGCCGATCTTCTGCAACAGCCCCGCGGCCAGCATCACCGGTGCCGACGCGAAGCCACCGGTTCCCACGATGATCTCGGGCTGGAACGAGCGGATGATGAACGCCGCCTTGAGGATGCCCAGACCCAGATTGACGAGGAACGGGACCCAGGCAGCGGACGGCCGCATGCCCGGGAATGCCCCCGCCCGGACGAATCGGATTGGCATGCCCTCTCGCGGCACGACCGCCTCTTCAGCCCGGCCGCGGACACCGACAAACAAGTACGCCGTCCGTTCGTCTCCGAGGACCTGGCCGATCGCCATCGCCGGGTTGACGTGCCCTGAGGTGCCACCGCCCGTCAGGAGAATCCGCGAGAACGCCATGTGGTGGCCCAAGGGTATCACGGCGCCTGCGGGTCGCGGAGCCGCAGGAACTCGTGGGGAATCCTCTCTCGTGGGCGGTCCGGCCCGCGCCACGACACGGTCAGTTCAAAGCCGCCGTCGCGTTCGAACATGGCAACGGTGATCGGGTGCTGACCCGCCGCGAGCGCGACGTCCGCATGCCGTTCACGCGAGCTGTGCAGCCCGTCGTTGTCGATCACGAGGTCGTCGCCCAGCCAGAGACGGCTGCCATCATCCGACCGGAGGAAGAGGCGGTAGACGCCGGTCGTCGGAGCCTGCAGATACCCGGTGTACCTCACGGCGAACCGCGTGTCCCTGGTCCTGACGCCGAGGTCGAACCCGCTCGTCATTCCGCTCCGCGCCGGCGTCGCGGTGAAGTCCGGCAGCGCCGAGAAGTCGCCCTCGACCACGGTATAGGTCAGGCCCGAGGCTGTCGCCTTCACGCCCGACGCCAGGCGGGGCGTGACGCGTGTGAACGTGGCCTCGGCCACGGGGCTCACCGGCCGGCCGGCGCGGAACGCAGGCGCCTTCATCGTCGTGGTGGCGCTGATCCGCACCGGGCCGCGTGCGTCGGGCGAAATGGCTGTCGGCTCCCGTCCATCCGTCGTATACCGGATGTCGATGTTCGCCCGGTCCGACGACAGACGGACGTCCAGGCTGTCCACGAAGATGGCGGCGTCCGCCTCGATCGCGGGCGGGATCGCCACATCCGGCTCGCCCGCGATGTCGAGCACCACGACTTCCTCGGGCGCGCTGCTGGTGCCCAGCACCGGACTCAGGGTGATGCGGAGATCGTCACCCTCCCGGACGACGTCGAGGTTGGCGCGCCGGCTCAGGGCGCCGAGCGGCCTGGCGTGCAGGACGCCATTCAGCAGGCCGGGCACCACGAGCACGCCGTCGGCCGGCCGATCCCAGACATGCAGGTACAGCCGGGTGGTGCCGTCAGCGAGGCGGCGTCGCGTGCACCGGCCCCAGGGCAGGGACGGAAACGGGCTGGCTTGCGTGCCGTGGATGCTCTCGCCGTGTGCCGCCATCCACTCGCCAATCTCGCGAAGGCGCTCGACACTCTCCGGCGGAAACTCTCCGGCTGCCGTCGGCCCGACGTTAAGCAGGAAGTTGCCGCCTTTCGACGCGATGTCGACCAACCTGCGGATCAGGTCTTTCGTCGACTTGAAGTCCTTGTCGGATTGGTTGTAGCCCCAGTTCCGGTTCATCGTCATGCAGGTCTCCCAGTCGAGGCCCGGGACCCCGGTCGCTGGGATCTCCTGCTCGGGCGTACCGAAATCCCCGATCTGTCCCTGGTCGCGGTCGAGGCCGAAGTCTCCTCCGGCGCGGCCAACCCGGTTGTTGACGATGATCGACGGCTGGAGCGACCGGACGAACTCGTACAGATCGCGCCCGCGCTCGTTGGTCCAGGTGCCCTCCCACTGGCCGTCGAACCACATGATGCCGATGGGGCCGTAGTTCGTCAGCAATTCGCGGACCTGCGCCTTCATGTAGGCCACGTAGCGGTCGAATTCCGCGCCCTCGCCAGGACGGCTGTCGGCTTCCCATGGCCGGCGCGGCAGATAGTCGGGGTGGTGCCAGTCCATGATCGAGTGATAGAGGCCGAGCCGGATGCCCTCTCGTGCGCAGGCATCCGCCAACTGGCGGACGATATCCCGGCCGTATGGGGTCGCCATCACGTCGAAGTCGGACACCTTCGAGTCGAACAACGCGAACCCGTCATGGTGCTTCGTCGTGATGACGATGTACTTCATTCCCGCCTGCTTCGCCATGCGCACCCAGGCGTCGGGATCGAACGTCGCGGGGTTGAAGCGCGCCTGAAGACGGTCGTAGACATCGATGGGGATCTGGGCCGTATGGCGAATCCACTCGCCGTGGTCCGTGCGGCCGTTCCACGCGCCGGCCGGGATCGCGTAGAGGCCCCAGTGGATGAACAGCCCGAAGCGGGCTTCCCGCCACCAGTCGAGCCGCGCGGAATCGGGAGCCTGTCCACGTGCTGCGGTCGCTGGCCAGGCTAAAGTGTCTGCCGCACGAGGACGGGTCCCTCCGGAGGCCCCTCCAGGCGCGGGCGGCGTGTTGGCCGCGTAGAGTGCGGCAACCAGAGCGAGGATCCATCGGTGGCGGCGGAACCACATGGCATGCTCCTCCCGTGACGGCAGCGGGTCGGCGCCCATTATCGGGCAAGTCCGGCGGGCGTGCTAATCTCGAGCGCCTTGGCTCCGCGCGAGCCGGCGGCAGGGGCCGATCTGCTGCAGGGTCTAGCGTGAGGCCAGCGCCTGGTCGAGCGTGTCCTTGAAGGCCGCGAAGGGTTTGGCCCCGGAGATGAAGGCGAGGACCTGGATGCCGGGATCGCCGGGTTTCGTGCGCCCGACGAGGAAGGCTGGCGTTCCCGTGATGCCGAGCTGTGTCGCGTCGTTCACGTCCTGCCGCACGTGCGCCGCTTGCATGCCGGAAGCCAGGCAGCGTTGAAACGCCGCGCCGAGTCCGAGCGCATCGGCGTGCGCCTGGAGCTGGTCCGCCATGAGCTTCGTTTGATTGGCGAACAGCCGGGCATGCATGTCCCAGAAGCGTCCCTGGGCCAGAGCGCATTCAGCGGACTCGGCGGCCTTGAACGCCTGCTTGTGAATCGACTCCAGCGGGAGGTTCCGGAAGACGTATTTCACCTTCCCCGTCTGGATGTACTCGCGGTCGATCTGGGGCAGCGTTTGAGTGACGTACCGCGCGCAGAACGGGCACTGGAAGTCAGAGAACTCCACGATGGTCAGCGGCGCATCCTCGCGTCCCTTGAACGGGCGGCCCGCCACCAGGACGTTCTTGCCGACGCTCGTTGGCCGCGGTGCGGGCTGTGCTCCCGGCTGTCGCTGCAGCAAGGCCTTGAGTTCCTGCAGTTCCTTCTGGATGGCCGCCTGGCCCTGCCTGAGCGCCTCGATCTCCTTGAGGATCGCCCTGACTTCGTCAGGGGACTGCGAGAAGACGATGGTGCCGGCCAGGGCCAGGACGAGCGCGAAGGCCGCGGCCGAGAGCAGCCATGGGCCGAGGTGCCGGCCGGGGGGCAGCGTTGCGCGGGCGGGTTTGCGGTCAGTGCTCATGGGGCCGCTCCGAGGGCTCGCGTCTCGTCGAGGCGGCCGCTCTCACGGTGTCGGAATCCCCGAGGGGGGAGCGGGCCGGACGGCGGGTGTCCGTCCGGCCCCGGAAGGATAGCACGACTCAGAATCGAGCGTTGAACCACGAGACCAGGTTGACGAAGGCAACACACTGGTTCTGGTTCCGGAAGCCCGCCAGCGTGAACGAGCGCCAGAGGTTGTTCGAGCATTCGTTCCGTGACTTGGGCACGTCGCAGGCGTTGCCACGACCGTTGTTGTCGGAATCCAGTTGACTGGAGTTGGCGATCGCCGGGCAGTTGTCGCTCGTGTCCGGGATGCCGTCGCGGTCGCCGTCACGCCCGCGCACCCTGTCGGCCCGTTCGACGAAGGCCACGCACTGACCTTGATTCCTGAAGCCAGCCGAGGTGAACGTCCGCCAACCATTTGCCTTGCACTCATCCTTGTTCGTCGGCACGTCGCAGGCGTTGCCCTTCGTCGGATCGCCGCCCGTGTTGAGCTGACCAGGGTTGGGCACTGACGGGCAGTTGTCGAGGGCGTCGGGAACGCCGTCGTCGTCGGAGTCGGCGCCACAGGATAGGCCTTCGTCGACCGCGCCGTTGCAATTGTCGTCGATTCCGTTGCAGGTCTCCGTTCCCGGCGTGCCCGCGACGCACGAGTCCTGCAACGCGCCGCCCACGCACGTCAGGGCGCCCGTTGAGGCACACGCCCCCACGCCGCACGTCGTCGGCACCGGCGCGATGCCGTCATCGACTGCTCCGTCGCAATCGTCGTCTACCCCGTTGCAGGATTCGGCCGTGGGCAGGCCCGGCGCGCACGAGTCGACCATCACGCCGTCCTGGCACGTCGACTCGCCGGTCGCCCGGCAGGCCCCCACGCCGCACGTCGTCGGCACCGGCGCGATGTTGTCATCCGTCAGTCCATCGCAGTCGTCGTCCACCCCGTTGCAGGATTCGGCCGTCGGCAGGCCCGGCGCGCACGAGTCGACC
>JBFMFH010000089.1:0-7905 GCA_040752275.1 Acidobacteriota bacterium | reverse complement strand
GGAGATGGACCCGAACAACCACCAGCCGTGGGTCGACGAGTGGATCATTGGGTACCGCCGGCAGTTCCCGTGGCAGACGAGCCTGGATGTCGGCTTCATCTCGCGCAGCTACAAGCACACCTGGGCGGAGCGTGAGATCAACGGGTACTGGCCGTCGGCCCCGGGCCAGCCGTTCGGCGGATTCGGCAAGGTCGACCCCGAGCGTGGCGAAGTCACGCAGCAGACGAACAACACGTGGTCGACGCTCGAATACCGAGCCATCGAGATCACCGTGGCCAAGAACATGTCGAAGGGCTTCCAGGTGATGGCCGGGTTCAACCGGCAATGGCATCACATGGACGGCACCTGGAATCCGACGGACAAGGCGGGCTACATCGCCCCGGATGCCTTCCCGAACGACGGGAACCTCTACATGCCGCGGGGCAACAACGATCGGAACAGCCTCCCGGACACGGGCAACGCCTTGAGCTATGGGCCCACCTGGATGAAGTACCGCTTCAACATGGCCGGAATCTGGCAAGCGCCGTGGGGCATCAATGTCGCGGCCAGCTACACGCTGCAGGCGGGGCCGTGGTCGGGAGCCATCCTGTACCAGTTGCCGGCGAACGACCCGGATATCGCCAAGTACGGCCCCACGACCTTCCGGTCGCCTGGCGGGTTGACATTCTCGAACCCGCTGTCGACCCGCAACCGCTATCTCTACAGCACGCGAGGGGAGGGACAGATCCAGGCGCCCGGCATCCACACGGTCGGGCTGAAGATCGGCAAGAAGATCCCGCTTGGCCAGGCACGCAACGTCGAAGTGGCAATGAACATCCTGAACCTGCTGAACGGCGGCGACTTCACGCAGTTCAGCTACAACAGCGCGTACCAAAGCTGGAGCCCGAACTTCCTGCAGATGCGGAACCGGCAACCCGCAAGGCAGGCCCAGTTCACGGCGGTGGTGCGGTTCTAGGGGAGCTTCGCCAGACGGGATTCGGGATTCGGGACTCGGGATTGGGGACTGGGTCCCCAATCCCCGGTCCCGTTCTGTTGGATTCTGACTCCTGACTCCTGACTCCTGACTCCTGTCTCCTGTCTCCTGACTCCTGTCTCCTGACTCCTGTCTCCTGTCTCCTGACTCCTGACTCCTGGACTCCTGACTCCTGTCTCCTGACTCCTGACTCCTGACTCCTGACTCCTGACTCCTGACTCCTGTCTCCTGTCTCCTGACTCCTGACTCCTGTCTTACCGTCCTCCGAGCGCCTTCAGTAGCGCGGCCGCCCGCGGTTCGGTGGGATCGAGGCGTTGCGCCTCCCCCGCCTCAGCACGTGCGTCGGCCACGCGTCCCGCACGAGCGTAGGCGGCGGCCAGATTGAGCCTGGCGCTGGTGCGCCGGGCATCGAGACGCCGGGCGGCTTCGAGTGATGCGATCGACTCATGGACGCGCTCCTGCAGCAACAGCGCGACTCCGAGATTCTCGTGCGCCTCCGCGCTGGCCGGCAAGCGGCTTGTGGCGAGGCGCAACCAGCGCTCGGATGCCGGCGGCGATCCGAGCTCCAGCGCCATTGTCCCCAGATCCAGGGCTGTCTCTGGCCTGGACTCTGCGATGGTCTGCGGCCATGTGCCGATCAATGCGATTGCCCGCTGGCGGTTGCCGCTGGCCGCAAGGGCCCGAATGAGCCAGGGCGCCGCCACCTCGACGCGTTCGCCGCCGTGGGCGGCGGCGCTGAGATGAGACACTGCCTCGCCCGCACGACCTGTCACGACCAGCGCCTGGCCGAGCTCCAACCGTGTGGCGAGCTGGGTGGCGTCGAGCTCCATCGACCGCTGAAACTGAGGGATCGCCTCATCGAACCGGCCCGCTCCTGCCAGCGCCAGTCCCACCCGGTAGTGCAGCAATCCTGGACGTTTGTGAACCCGCGCAACGCGCGCCACGTAGTCGCGCGCCTCGTCGAAGCGGCCCTGCTCAATGAACCAGACCGCCTGGCGCGTCTGCTCGAAACCGCGCCCGTCATCGAGGCCCAGCGGCCAGTGCACGATCGCGGCCACGCCGGCCGCGGCGACGGCCGGCCACAGCAGCACCTTCACGCGCCGGGCCCGCACCTGTTCCCAACCCCAGGCGAGCGCACCGGCAGCCGTCACGCAGAGAGGCACGAGCAGGGGCATCCGGTACCGGGATGATACGAAGAACGCGACGACTGACACCCCGTACAGCGGTACGAATGAAGCCCACATCCAGTACCCATCGCGCACACGACGAGCCTGCCCGAGCAGCAACCCTGCAAGACCAATTGGCAGCAGGAGCCACGGTCCTACAACCAGTACGCGCAGCACCGCAGATTGCTCGCTGTAGTACGCGTAGCTGAAGTTGAGCGGCGCGTTCACGCGGTTGAGCAGCAGCGAGACCTTTCTGATCCACAGCCGCACGCCCGCAGCCGGATGGTCGACGATCCAGGCCCACGCGCGCCTGTAGAAGTAGGCCGAAACAGCACCGGCGGAGAGCTCCCGGCCCGTAGCCATCTCCGCCATCCGCTTGGCATCCCGAGCCTGGCCGGCAATCGATGGCGTGATGCCGGGGATGCGGCTGTATGTGCCGTCGGCGTCCGGACCGTTGCCGATGTAGAAGTTCAGCCCGCCGTGCGACGAGACCAGGACCCACTCGCCCGATACCGCGTGATTCCGGAAGGCGTTGGCGCCAATCACGATCAGGAGGGCGGCTGGAAGAGCCAGGAGGTGGACGGCGCGTGGACCTGGGGTTCGGCGGCATCTCGCTCGCCACCACAGAAGAGCGGGCCACATGGCGAGAACCACCGCGTACAGCAGGGCGTTGGGCCGGTTCAAGACGAACAGACCGCTCGTCAGTCCAGCGGCGGCCCATGGCCACCAATGCGAGCGCCGCCTGGCCAGCGTGACGCATGCCAGCGTGATGGCCACCAGGAACGAATCCAGGGCCGCCGGCAGAATGAGTATTTCGTAGAAGGTGAATAGGCCGGTCAGCTCGGCGAGGACTGCCGCGATCAATGCCGCCGCCGAGCCGAACCAGTGGCGTGCGGCCACATAGATGAAGCCGACGGCCGACGTGCCGAGCACAATCTGGACGAAGCGCACCGTCTCGATCGTGCCGCCAAGGGCGAAGATCACGGCCAGAAAGTACACGTAGAGCGGAGCCACGAAGAAGGACTCGGTCACGGCCAGCACGCCGCCCGAGGCGACCTTGCGTCCAAGCTCGACGTAGAAGGCGGTGTCGAGCTCCCCGAGGGGCTGGAGGAGAGGATGACTGCCCAGGTGCGCCAGAACGATGGCCTTGACGCCGAATGCGGTAGCCGCGACGGCGAGCAGCGGCCAGACGCCGGCGAATGGCCCTCGCCGCCAGGAGTGGGGGGCGCCAATCTCAGACGCTGGCGCGCCGCTCGCCCCACCGCCAGTCCCCCACCTGGCGGCATGTCCGTCGCCCGAGCGATGCTCCCTGCGCGGCTTCAATCCTGCCCAATCTACCATCAAGAGCCGGGCGCGCCACACGGCCGCGGTCGCGCGGCGCGGCGTTGCGAGGATCCAGGCTCCTGCGGTATCGTGCCCGCACTCACTCCTGGAGGTCCGCATGCGCGCGTTCCTTGTCCGGTCGATGCTGGCTGTCGTCGTCGTTGTCGCAACCGTCGTCAATCCGGCCAGTCAGGCGCAGCCGGCGACGGCCGGCGGGCGGCCGTTCACCGTGGCGCTCACGGGCGACTCCATCATCACCCGGCACGTCGCGGGCCGCACCGAGCCCGCGTTCTTGAAGCTCGTCGATCTCGTGCGCGGGGCCGATGCCGCCTTCACGAACCTCGAGATGCTGTTCCACGACTACGAGCCGTATCCCATGCACGAGAGCGGCGGTACCTACATGCGGGCCGATCCGGCGATCGTCAAGGATCTCGTGTGGTTCGGCTTCGACCTCGTCTCGCGCGCGAACAACCACACCGGCGACTACGGCGTCCTGGGAATGCAGCTCACCTCCAGGTATGTGACCGAGGTCGGGCTCGTGCAGGCTGGTGTCGGCAACAGCCTGATGGAAGCGCGCGAGGCCCGCTTCTTTGACGCGCCCGGCGGCCGCGTCGCGCTCGTGTCAGTGGCCTCGACATTCCCCGACCATGCCCGGGCGAGCCGCAGCCGCGGCGACATGCCTGCCCGCCCCGGGTTGAATCCCCTGCGTTTCAGCACGACCTACGTCGTCACGAGGGGGCAACTGGAACAGCTGCGCGCGACGGTCCGGGCGCTCGGGCTGAACGCGCCCGTCCAAGGGGATTCGCTGACGGCGTTCCGCGCCCGCTTCCAGGTCGGCGAGACGCCGTCGGCCCGCACCGAGGCCCGTGCGGAAGACATCACCGAGATCGCGGCTGTCGTCAACAGCGCGAGCCGCCTTGCTGACTACACCATCGTCAGCATTCACGGACACGAAGGCGGCCGGAGTCGGACGGCTCCCGCCGATTTCCTGATCACGTTCGCGAGGGCGATGATCGATGCCGGAGCCGACGTCGTGGCCGGCCACGGGCCGCATGTCATCCGCGGGATCGAGCTCTACAAGGGCAAGGCCATCTTCTACAGTCTCGGCGACTTCCTGTTCGAGAACGACACGGTCCTCAGGCTCCCGGCGGAGAACTACGAGCGCTACGACCTGGGCGTGGACAAGCACGGCGCCGACTTCGCCGATGCGAGGTCGGGAGGCGGCCGGCGGGGGTTCGTCGCCGACAGCGAGGTGTGGGAAGGACTGCTTGCGCTGCCGCGCTGGTCCGGGAAGGCGCTGATGGACATCACGCTCTACCCCGTGACGATGGGCTTCGGTCAGCCCCTGGGCGTTCGGGGCCGCCCACAGTTGGCGACTGGGGAGTTGGCACAGAAGATCCTCGACAACGCGGCGAAGCGGTCGGTAGAGTTCGGGACCACCGTATCGGTGAGAGACGGGGTGGGGCGGATTGAGGTGACGCGGTGATTGCGGAATGCGGAATGAGCCGCGCGATCCACAATCCGCAATGGAAAGTCGGGGGTTGACATGAAGACGTTGCTGCGTTCGTCCCTCGGGGTGCGCGTGTGCCTGCTCATCGTGTTGGCGCTGGTGCTCGCCGGGCCACCGGCCCAGGCACAGACCTATCCGGGCAAGACGTGGAAGACGATCTCGAACGTCGAGAAAGCCGGCTGGTCGCGCGAAAAGCTGAAGGCCGCCCGTGACTACGCCGCCACCATCGACACGGCTGCCGTCATGATCGTCAGTGACGGCCGCGTTGTTGACGAATGGGGCGAGACGGCGAAGAAGTTCAACATCCACTCGATCCGGAAGAGCTTTCTGAGCGCCATGTACGGCATCCACGTACGCGAGGGCCGAATCGACCTCGCTGCCACGATGGAGCAGATGGGGATCGACGACAACGAACCCTCGCTGACGGCCACCGAGAAGAGGGCGACCGTCCACGATCTTCTGAAGGCGAGATCCGGCGTCTACCACCCAGCGCTCTACGAGACGGCGGCCATGAAGGCGGCGCGGCCGGCCCGCTGGAGTCACGAACCCGGCACGTTCTGGTACTACAACAACTGGGACTTCAACGTGCTCGGCACCATCTTCGAGCGCGCCGCGAAGAGCAGCATCTATCGGGAGTTCGAGTCGAGGATTGCCCGGCCACTCGAAATGCAGGACTACAGCATCGCCGATGGCGCGTATGTGACGGGGCCGGACTCGGTCTATCCTGCGTATCCGTTCCGGATGACCGCGCGCGACATGGCGCGATTCGGTTTGCTCTTCCTGCGCGGCGGCACGTGGAGGAACCGGTCGATCGTCCCGGCCGACTGGGTACGCGACAGCACGGCATCGTACTCCGATGCCGGTGCGTCCGGCGGCTACGGGTACCTCTGGTGGGTCGCGGTCGACGGACGCCATCTGCCAGGCGTCACCTTGCCGGCGGGCAGCTACTCGGCGCGGGGCGCCGGCGGCCACTACATCCTGGTGATCCCCACCTATGACCTCGTCATCGTGCACCGGGTGAACACCGACATCCAGGGCCACGCGGTGAGCGCCGGAGAGTTCGGCGCACTCGTCAGGCTCGTTCTGGAGGCGGCCGGCCGGTCCGCGAACCGGTCTCGGCCAACCCCCGAGGATTGAGTACGGCATCAACGGGGAGGTTGCTAGGGTCCCGTTGTGCGCGGCGCTACTGTCCTTGGATGATGCACGGCACCTCGTGCCGGCCGTAGAGTCCCTCCACCGGGGGACCCCTATTCGTCCACATCTCTGTCCTGACGCGGGTGCTGCGGCATCAGGTCGTTGCTGCCAGGGGTCCCGTTTGCGCAGCCGAGGAGGGTCTATGGGGGGACGTCATCTTGGTCTTGTTCTGGCGCTCGTCTTGGGCGTGGCTGCCGGTGCTGTGGCGCCGGCACTTGCCCAGACCGGAGCGGGGAGTCTGCGAGGCACCGTCAAGGATGAGCAGGGCGGAGCCCTGCCCGGCGTCACGATCACCGCGACCAGCCCGGACGCGATTGCCCCGGCGGTTGCCGTGAGCGACGAATCGGGCACCTACCGGCTGGTCAACCTGGCCCCCGGCACCTACGCGGTGACGGCGGAGCTCACAGGCTTCGCCACGTTTCGCCAGGAGGGAATCCTGGTGCGCGCGGGCGCCACCTTCCGCGTGGACGTCCTGCTGAAGATCGGTGCACTCGAAGAGACCATCACGGTGTCGGGCGAGTCGCCGATGATCGAAGTGTCGAAGCCGTCGAACGTGCTGAACATCGATGGCGAGTTCCAGAAGCAGATGCCGATTGCGGCGCGCAAGAACTGGACGGACTTCCTCGAGATGACGCCGGGTGTCCACTCGCGACCCTTCGACGATGGGTCGGGACGGATGGTGTATTTCGGGCATGCCACGGAGCACTTCGCGCACGTGACGAACCTGGAGGGCATGCAGGCCGGGAACTACAACGACTTCCAGCTCACCTACATCCAGATGGGCTCGGACATGATCCAGGACATCCAGACCAAGACGGGCGGGGTTGACGCCTCGACGCCGATGGGGACGGGCCTGGCGATCAACGTGATCACAAAGAGCGGCGGCAACCAGTTCCGGGGGACCGCGGGGTACGCGTACCAGCCGCTCGAGTCCCGGCTGAACGGCGACAACTCGACGGCCCGGACGGTGTTCAAACTGCCCACGGAGATTCAGAGGTACTCGACGTGTCCGAACTTCGAATGCGTGTCGACGGGGGGTGTCCCGGTACGATCGGGTGTCAGCCAGCTCGATGCGTCCTTCGGGGGGCCGATCAGGAAGGACCGCGTGTGGTTCTTCGGCTCGTTCCGCTGGTCCGATGTCGAGACGGCGATCAGCCGCATCGACAAGCAGGTGCAGGACATCCAGAACTTCTTCCCCGGCGCCAAGCTCTTCAACCAGAAGATTGAGGGCACGCAGCCGTATGTGAAGGTGACCTCGCGCCTGGGCACGGCGCACGAGCTGTCGGTGCTCTACCAGAACGACCGGACGAACGGCCAGTCGAACTGGGAGTATTTCTACAGTCAGATCAACGGCTACAGCAACGGCGGCAGCCTCTATAGCGCGAAGCTGTCGTCGGTGTGGGGCACCAACCTCACGACGACCTTCCTCGTCGGCTACAACAACAAGGGCGCCAACAACGAAGGCACATTCGAGTGGCTGAACGGCATCGAACAGGGCGAAGGCCCGAACATCGACATCTATCAGAGCACCCGCATCAGCAGCGGGCTCATCACGGGGTCGGGGCTCATCCTCGAGGGCGGCAACCGGGCGGCCGAATCGATCGGCCCGGCATCGGTGACGCTGATTCGTGGTGACATCACGTACTTCAAGTCGGGCTGGAAAGGCACGCACGAATTCCAGACCGGGTTCTTCATCGAGCCCGGGAACACCTACGACACGATGACCCGGTACACGAACA
>JBFMFH010000088.1:0-34278 GCA_040752275.1 Acidobacteriota bacterium | reverse complement strand
CGGACGGAAACGCTTCGCCATAACCGCTATGCTAGGGCCCGATCGATCCCGACTCAACACCTTTCGCAACGGCCGATCGTCGTGGCTGGGCGCTGGGGATAGAATCTATCTCCGACACACTCCTAGATTAGGCAGGGCAGAGTAGCTTTCTGGCTAGCAAGTGTCATGCCGGTCGGGTAGACCGAGGGTCCAAACTGACCCACTACCCCCGGCTGGCGTCACCATGCACGCGCCGGCGACGCGGTGCTAGGCCGTTCGATACCCGAACGCGGCGGCGTTGTCGCGGATGCGGGCGTCTCGCGTGACCACCACGAGCAGCCGGGGACGCGCGCCCAGCAGCTCGGCCGTGGCCAGATGCACGGCGTCGAGCGTCCGGACCGGTTCCACCGGAGACGGCTGCCCCACCCTGGCGAGCACGGCTTCGGAGACCGCGATCACCGCGCACCGCCGCTCGAGCGTGTCCAGCGCCCGTCGGGCCGCGCGTGCTTCGCTCGGTGTCAGTCGCTCGGCGGCTCGAGCCCTGAGAATGGCGCGGGCGCCTTCCGCAAACGTGAGCGCCGAGGCAACACGCGTACCCCGGGCACGGATCGCCCGCCGCGCGCCGGCGTCCCGCTCGAGCAGGGCAGCCAACACGGCGCTCGACTCGAGATAGCGATACGCGGGATCCGGCCGGGACCGCTTTTCAGCCGCCGCGCCTGGGCCGTCTTCGGAGTCGGGCACCCGCCGGCCCCGGGGTTTACGCGTCGCCACGGTCGGCATCGAGCAGGGCGGCGGCGGTGCCGGCCGGCAGTCGGAGCGACGGCCAGCGTTCCAGCGGGTCGCCTTCTTCGAGCGGCGGATGCGCAAGGCCCTTGGCAATCAGGTCGGCGAGCGGATCGTCCTGGCCGCCGCCAGCCGGTCGCGACAGCTCCGCGACCACGCGGCCGTGCGCCGTGACGGCGACGCGTTCACCGCGTTCGACCCGTCGGACGTACCGGCTGAGGTGGTTCTTGAGCTCGCGTATCCCTGCGGTCATCATCCAGTCGATTCTAGCTACATGTAGCTACAAACGCAACGCCGGCTCGACGACGCTGCCTCGCGCCTGACCGATCGCTCCTCCCGACATAGAAAATCCTACTCTTGTGGATCGATCAGCACCAGTACTCGAGCGGTCACCTCCTGCATGACAGCGTCGGGCACGGACCCTGCCTGGACCGCCTTCCTGGCCCGCCAGTCGAGGCTCTTCAACTGGTCGCTCAGGACCACACCCTGCACGTCGAGATCCGGGGGCAGTTCCACTTCGAACGGATACCCCTTCACTCGCGACGTGATGGGGCACATGATCGCCAGCCCGACCTTGCGGTTGTACGATCTCGGCGACACTACCAGAGCTGGGCGACGGCCCTTCTGTTCGCTCCCTGCCTGCGGGTCGAACTCCAGCCAGACGATGTCGCCCCGGTCCGGAACTCGCTCGGCAGCCATTACCAGCTCTCCCGTCCGACCGGCCGCCCGGTTCGCACCTCGCCGTGGACGTTTCTGGCATTGACCCGGCCGAGCAGGTCGCGCAGCCGGTACGTCCGCCGGCGCGCGGGCCTCACGATCAGATCGCCGGCCTCTACTGACAGGTCGACCTCGGAACCCGCTTCGACCCCTGCCTCCGCCGCGAACGACTTCGGAATCCTGAGCCCCAGGCTGTTTCCCCACCGCTGGACCCGAGTCTGCATCGGACTGCCTCCATGGATACACATTGAGTATACCGCACATCGCAGGTGTCCAGCGCCTGGAGCGTCGGGCCGACGCCGGCGGCGATCCGTCGCCGCACCTTCTCTGCTGGCGTTGGCCGAACTCGCCCGCGCCGCGCGGTCCGTCCGGATGCCCCGGAGTCCTGGAGCGATCCAGGCCTCAGGTGACCGAGAGTAGAATGCACCCGGCTGGGTTGCACCCGACCGTTGTCCCATTCGAAGCAGCGGCAGGGCGAGGTTCACGTCTGACCTCCGGAGACTGCGACGATGAACGCTTTCTGGCTCGACTCGGTGTGGCAGGACCTGCGATTCGCGGCCCGGATGCTGCGGCGCTCGCCTGGCGCGACGGTGTCTGCACTGCTCACGCTTGGCGTCGGCATCGGCGCGACGACCGCCATGTTCTCCGTGGCCGACGCCGTCGCACTCCGCCCGTTGCCGTACGACGAGCCCGACCGGCTCTTCGCGGTTCACAGCCGGGCGACCACCCGCGACCGGGTGTCGACGGGCGTTGCCGCACAGGACTTCCTCGCGTGGCGTGAACACCAGACGCGGCTCGAGGGGATCGCGCTCATCTCGGGTGGGCAGTTTCACCTCGTCGAAGGCGAGCCCGAGGAACTGCGGGGCTGTCGGGCCACCGGCGGTCTCTTCGCCGTCCTCGGAGCGCGGCCACTCATCGGCACGGTGTTCGGTCGCGAGCACGAAGTCGAAGGCCACGATCGCGTCGTGGTGCTGAGCTACGGCTTCTGGCAGCGGCGCTTTGCCGGCGATCCCCGCATCGTGGGCCGCGGGATTGCTCTCGAGGACGGTGTCTACGAAGTGCTGGGCGTCATGCCCGCGGACTTCAAGCACCCGGCGGCCGGTCGCACGTACGACCTGTGGGCGCCCCACGCGTTCACCGAGGACCAGCGCTCGGGCCGGGCGATGTCGGGGTTCGGCGCGGTCCTCCGTCTCAGAGGTTCGGTCAGCCCCGCGCAGGCCGAGGCCGAGATGGCAGCGCTGTCCGCCGCCCTGCCACCGGACGCGGTGTCGGGCAGCTCGTGGCGGCCGATCCTGATTCCGCTGGAGCGGAAGGAAGTCGGGCCCGTTCGCGCGTGGATGGTGTTGCTGCTTGGCGCCGCGGGTTTCGTGCTGCTCGTGGCCTGCGCCAACGTCGCACACCTCACGCTCGCCCGCCTGTCCGCACGCCGGCGCGAGCTGGCGGTCCGCACGGCACTTGGCGTGGGACCGGGCCGTCTGGCGCGCCAGGTTGTCACGGAGAACCTCCTGCTGTCGGCAGGAGCCACGCTGTTCGGGATCGTCCTGGCGTGGTGGGGCGTGCGCGTGCTCAGCGTGTCCGTGCCGCCGTCCCTCCGGCAGATCGGCGACATTGGCCTCGATGGGCGCGTGCTTGGCTTTGCGATCGCGGCCGGCGCGGTGACGGGACTCATCTCGGCGCTGCTGCCCGCCCTTCGGGCGTGGCAGGCCGGCGTCGAGGATCTCAAGGAGTACGCCTCGGCATCTGGCGCGGGGCGGAAGAGCCGCCGGGTGCGTGAGACGCTCGCGTTCACGGAGGTCGTCCTGTCATTCGTGCTGCTGGCCGGTGCGAGCCTGTTCATGCTGAGCTTCGTCAGGCTCACGAGCGTCGACCCCGGCTTCGACACCGCGAACCTCGTGACTCTGCGGATCTCCGTGCCGCGAGAGGTGAACCAGGCCGGCAGCGGCATCGCCGCAGCCGAGGCGCTGCTGGACCGCTTGAGGGCGCTGCCGGGCGTGTCGGGGGCAGGCATCGTCAGAGGGGGCTGGATGTTCGGAGGCGGTCGCACGACGTTTCCCGCGCACCGGCCTGGCGAGCCCCGCCCGGGTGCTGACGGACCCGTGACCGACCTCCTATGGGTCAGCCCCGGCGCGTTCCAGGTCCTCGGTGTGCCGATCCTGCGCGGACGTGACATCGGGTCACGCGACGTGGCCGGATCTCAGGCCGTCGCGGTGGTCAATGAACGCGCGGCCCGCCGCTTCTGGCCCGACGAGGATGCCGTCGGACGGCATCTCGTGATTGTCGACCGGACCTACGAAGTCATCGGCGTCGTTCGTGACATCGCGCACGCGGGGTCGGATCCCGGCCCGCGTCCCGAGCTCTATATGGCGCTGGCGCAGCGACAGGGCGATGTCCAAGGCTCGTTCGTGGTGCGGACCACAGGCGATCCAGCAGGCGTCATGCCTGGGATTCGCCAGGCGACACACAGTGTGTGGCCGCACCAGCCGATCTCGCGCCTGGCCACGCTCGAGGACGACATCGAGCGCGCGGGTGCGTCGCGCCGCTTCAACATGCTGCTGATGGCGGTCTTCGGGGTGCTGGCGTTGGCGATCGCCCTGTCGGGCCTCAACGGCGTCATGAGCTGCTCGGTGGAACAGCGCCGCCACGAGATGGCGGTCCGGGTGGCCCTCGGCGCACGCCGAAGCCACCTCCTTGCTCTCGTACTTGGCCGCGCGGCGCTCATCGTCCTGGCAGGCGTGGCTGCCGGCGCGGGTGCGGCGTGGGCGCTGGGAGAGGCGGTCCAGGCGTACCTGTTTGAGGTGCAGGCCCGGAACGGCGGAGTCCTGTTGTTCGTGGGACTGCTGATGGTGATCGTCGCGGTGATGGCGTGCTGGCCGCCAGCCCTCCGCGCGTCGCGTGCGGATCCGATCGCCACGTTGAAAGCCGAGTGACGCCAGGTCAAGCTCGGGTCCGGCACGTGGCGCATCTCGAGGCGCCGCGAGCCTGGATTGCCGGCAAGCGGCCTCGCGCGGCGGTAGTGGTCTAGTTTGCCAGTCGTCAGTGCCAACGCCCGACAGATGGCCCAGAATCACCAAGTGGCTGGTTTCTTGATGACCTGTCCGGTGCGGGCGTTGGTTACAACATCTGGAAATTGGGACGTCTCGATCAGTTTGTGCGGCAGGTTCTTGCCGGCGTGGGCGGCCCGCTTCAGCTCCATGGCGTGGCGACCATGTGCTGTAACAGGGACTGGCGCGTACACAACCACCCTCAAAGCCGGAAATCGGCTTCTGACCATTGAAACGGCAGGAACCAAGTCAGAGTCCCCGCTGACCAGTACGGAAATGTCACACTTCCCGCGATACGCGTCATCAAGCATGTGGAGGGCGATGTTGACGTCCGTGTGCTTCTCTTCTTGGCTCTCGAAGAAGCGGTCTCCGGGCAATTGGCACTTCGGGTGAATGCAGCGGATTCGCTTCTTCTTGAACTTCCCTTGAATGATCTCGATCTTCGGGAGCGACCCAAGCGCGGCGAGAAAGGCGAGTTGATTCTGCTGCTTGGGGCCATCCACCAGGGCAGTGAAGTACTTCAGCGTCTGAATTTCGTCGTCCGGACGGAGCGACTCGAACAAACGCTGTAGGTCAAGCCACTTGTGCGGAGTTCCCTTGACGGCCCCGTAGTACAGGTTGAAGCCGTCCACGTACACGATGGACCGGCGAGATGTGGCGCTCAAAACAATTATGGGCGGCCATATAGACCGCCCGACCGGCGTGTTTGCCGGGGAGTCGTTAGGCTAAGCGTACATAATGTATCGGCCCACTTCAACACTTTCTTCAGCGTGGTGGCGTGTCCCGCTTCCATGGCGTAGACCGTATCGGCGGATGCCGAGAACGGCCCGTCGCGCCGCACGTCCGCCACGATGCCGACGATGGGCAGCGCTGAGCGTCCCCAGATCACCCGCGCCTGCAGGGGATCGACGCCGTCCAGGTGCTTGCGGCAGAACGCCTGATCGACGAGCACGGCCCGTCCTCCCGCATAGTCGGCGTCGGCGAACCATCGCCCGCGCACCAGGCGCATGTCGATCGCCTCGAGATAGCCGGGCATGACCGACTGGACGTTGAGGCGCTCGAAGCCCCGCTTCTCGCCCGACGGCAGCTCCAGTTCCAGTCCCGTCACCGTATACGACGTTCCGGTGAGCGGCGCGGTAATGCCGGCACCGGCGGCCGTCACCCCGGGAAGACTGCGGATGCGCTGGAGACCAGGAACACAAGCAACGCCGCCGCCAGCAGCATGGTCGTCGTGCCGCGTACGTTGGCCGTCCGCCACGCGTCGAGAGGCGTGACCCGAAGACCGCGCCTGGCGTTCGTGGCGGGATGCTCGGCCGCGAGGCGCTGCGCGACCACCGCGATCTCGCTCCAGGCCTCTGCGACCGAGCGCCCAGGCGCGACGCGTCCGACGACCTGGAACCACGGCGCGTCCCGCTGCTGCCGGAGGTACCTGAGAAGCCGGGCTTCACCGCCTGCCAGCGCCTCGAGGTTCGGCGAGATCACCTGCCGGTCCTGGACGCGATCGAGCAGGCCGGAAGGCTGGGAGAGGAAGCGCAGCACCGCGTCGGGGACCACGCCCACAACGGCGAACGCCTGATCGTCTAGGTGAATGGACTTCCCGACGATTCCGGGGTCCGCGCCGAAGTGCCTCCGCCACATGCTGTCGGTCAGGACGGCGGCCGGCGGCGCGCCGGCCTCGAAGTCCGCCGGCAGCAGGAGCCGGCCGAGGCTTGGGCGTGCCCTGAGCAGAGGCAGGAGCTTGGACGAGACCAGCGTCCGCCACACCGGACGCGGCCGGTCGCCGCCCGTCATCACCCCCGAGAGTTGGGCCACCGTGCCGACGGCTGCGAGCGTCCGTACCTACGCCTCGATGTCCGTGAAGTCCAGGACGGAGATGCGCGGGCTCGCGAGCCCTTCGGAAACGCGGCCTTCGTAGTAGTAGCTGCCGGTGTTCTCGACGACGACGAGCGAGGCCGGATCGGCGAACGGCGAGCGCCCGATCAGGGTGTCCTGGAGCAACGCGACGATGGCCAGGCTGGTGCCGACACCGAGCCCGATCGTGATGGCGACGCCCGCGGCGAGTCCCGGCGATCGGCCGAAGACCCGCGCGCCGGTCGTGATCTCGTTCCAGAGGTTGCGCATGCCCGCCCCCGACGGCCGGCATCATAGCACCGGCTCCCCCGGTTCGTGCGTGCTGGCCGCCAGCCATCCGCGCGTCGCGCGCGGATCCGACCGCCACGTTGAAAGCCGAGTGACGCCCGGCCATGCTCGGCTCCGGCATCGCACCCTCCGCCTCATGCGTCGGCGCTCGGGCGTCAATCCGCCGGCGTTGTGGTACGCTGTATACAACATCACACAAGCGAGTCCGCATGACCACGACGCTGTCCGTCCGCCTCGACATCGAAACGAAACAGCAGCTCGAGACTCTGGCCCGGCGCTCCCGGCGTTCCAAGTCGTTCCTCGCCGCCGAGGCGATCGCCGCTTACGTCCAGGCCGAAAGCTGGCAGCTCGACGAAGTCCACGCTGGCGTTCGCGACCTCGAGGAAGGCCGCAGCGTGGCCCACCGTAACGTGACCGCCTGGCTGCGCTCCTGGGGCACATCCCGCGAACGCAAGGCTCCCCGCCGGTGACCGTCGTCTGGTCGGCCCGAGCCGTGGCACATCTCGAGGCGCTGCGGGCCTGGATAGCCCGCGACCGCCCTCGGGCGGCTGCCGACGTGGCCGCGACGTTGATCGCGGCGGTCGAGCTGCTGGGCGAGCATCCCAATGCTGGCCGACCTGGTCGCGTGGCCGGCACGCGCGAGCTCGTCGTACCCGGAACGCCCTTCGTCATTCCGTACCGCGTTCGCGGAGAGCTGGTCGAGATCGTGGCCGTCTTCCACGGTCGCCAGCGATGGCCGGAGTCTCGTTAGTCTCCTAGAACGCCCCTCGCGGTCCGGACGTGTCTACCTCCCGAGGACCACATCGATTCCCGCGAGGACGAGATCGAGCTTCGCTCGAGGGAGCCTGCTCACGCGCTCGGTGAGCGTCGTCTTGTCCAGCGTCACCACTTGCGACGCATTCGCGACCGAGTCCTTTGGCAGGCCTGTGACCCGAGCCATCAGAGTGGTGTTGCCAGGGGCGTCCGCCCATCGAAGGTTGTTGGTCAGAGGCACGCACACCACCGTCGCCAGCCGGCTGCGATTGAGCGCGTCTCCCTGCACCACCACCACCGGTCTCCGGTACCCAGGCTCCGAACCGGCCGGCGGACGCAGGTCCGCCAACCACACCTCGCCCTGGCCGACTACCATTCGACGTGCTCCAGCGTGCGCCGCACTGCCCGTGCGACGAAGGGGTCTCGTTGATCGCCCACCGCCTCGCACACGCGGTTCATCGCCTCCGTCACCTCGTCTGGGCTGTGCCGGGCGACGTACTCGCGCAGGGCGCAGCTGAAGACATGACTGCGCGACTTCCGTGTCCGGCGTGCCAGACGCTCGGCCTGCTCGAACACCTGGTCTGGGATGGAAACCGCCGTTTTCATACCACTAGTATAACCCCGAAAGCGCGCGATCGCGAGTGGCGTTGGGGAGGCGGAGGTAGGGGATGGACGCGCGGGCGACGCCGGTGTTACTCTTACCGATAAGAGTAATACCGTGACACTCACCACCAAGGGCCAAGTCACCATCCCCCAGGACATCCGCCTCAAGCTGGGCCTGTTGCCAGGCACCCGCGTCGTCTTCGACGTCGTCGGGGACAGCGTCCGCATCCGCAAGGCCGGCCAGCAAGGGCGGGGCGCTGCGTTGATTGCGCGGATGGCCGCCGCCGGCCGAGGCGCGAAAGGACCGCGCCTGACCACTGACCAGATCATGGCGCTCACCAGGGGCGAGTAGCGTGACCGCGACGCTCGTCGACAGCAACGTCATTCTCGACGTCGTCACCGAGGACGAGGAGTGGTTCGACTGGTCCGCATCGGCGCTGGCACGGCAGGCGGACGCGGGCCCAGTCGTGGTGAATCCGATCATCTACGCCGAGGCGGCGGCGCGGTTCGAGCGCATCGAAGATCTCGAAGACGCGTTGCCGTCCGACTACTTCCAACGGCAGGCGCTGCCCTGGGAGGCCGCCTTCCTGGCAGGACGATCGTTCGTGGTGTATCGGCGCCGCGGCGGCCAGCGCCGGTCGCCGCTTCCCGACTTCTACATCGGCGCGCATGCGCTGGTCGCAGGCATGACGCTGCTCACTCGCGATCCCGCCCGATACCGAACCTACTTCCCGAAGCTCCGCCTGATGGCACCGTAGAATCGGCCACGCAGCGGTTATCTCGCCACCTCGTACCGCAGCCGGACGACGCCGTCCGGGAACCTCCTGGACGAGCGCAGGCGAAGCGGGATGTCGCGGTGGCGCGGCGCGACGAGCGGAATGCCCTTGCCGATGAAGACCGGAATGACGTGGATGTCGAACTCGTCGATCTCGCCCGCGTCGAGGAACGAGGCGATGAGGCCGCCGCCGCCCATCATCCAGATGTGCTTGCCCGCAGTGGCCCGCAGACGCCGAGCGAACGCCTTCACCGGTTCCGATACGAACTGCACGCCCGCAGCGGGCCTTCGCGGCGGCTTCCGCGAGAACACGTAGTTGGTCACGCTGGTGTCGAAGAGACCCTCAGTCTTGCCCTGCTTCTTGAAGTAGGCCAGGAGCCAGTCGTATGTCCTCCGGCCCCAGAGAATGGTGTCGATCGTGGGGTAGAACGCCTTCATGCCGTAGTCGATGTCGTGAGGCCGCCGATTGAGCCATTCGACGTCCCCGTCCGGCCTGGCGATGTACCCGTCCGCGCTCGTGGCGATGTAGACGATGATCTTCCGTCGCGTCTTCATGGCGGCCCCCCGGACACGGTTTGCCGTGGTGATGTGCGGCACTCTACTGGTGGGGTCCAGCGACGTCAAGTTGCCGTCCCGTCTACTCCTGCCGCAGCGCGACGATCGGATCGACGCGCGCGGCTCGCCGCGCCGGCACCAGCGCCGTGCCGACTCCTGCGGCGAAGAGCACGGCCGGGACGAGGAGGTACACCGTCGGGCTGAAGGTCTCGACGAACGGGACCCGCCATTCGACCAGACCGAGCAGGAGCGCCGCGCAGGGCAGCCCGATCGCAACGCCGGCGAGCATCCGCCGCCCGGCCCCGCCGGCAACGGCGACGAGCACGCTCCTCGGAGTAGCGCCGATCGCCATCCGCACGCCGATGTCCCGCGTCTGCCGGACGACGGAGAAGCTCACGAGGCCGTACAGTCCCATGCACGCGAGCACGAGAGTGAGGCTCCCAAGACCCGACGCGATCTCGGCCGCGACGACGAACGGGACCCGCTGCCGGTCCGCGAGCGCGCTCAGTGTCATCGGCCGGCAGAGCTGGCTGGCGTCGTACGCGCGACAGAGCGCGCGGGTGTCGAATGCGGCCGCGTCGCCGCCTGCGACGCGCGCCAGGAGCTGTCCTGTAGAAGCCGACGCGACGGGGGCCGGCACGTAGATCATCGGCAGCTCCCGCCCCTCGAAGAAGAAACCGTAGAGGGCATCGCCGGCGACGCCGACGACGTCGTAGCGTTCCCATTGGGGTGAACCCGTGTCGGCGAGGTCGAGGTCCAGGCTCTGGCCCACGCCGTTCGTGCCGGGCCACAGCAGCCTGGCTGCGGATTCGCTGACGATGATGCCACGCGCGTTCGGCGCTTCGTCCGAGCGATCGAGGCTCCTTCCTCGCAGGATCGGAATCCAGAGCGTGTCGAAGAAGCGGGCGTCGACGACGTTGTGCGCGAGCCGTCGCGTCTCCCCGTCCACCATCACCGGCACCCTCGGCGATTGGCCCGCCAGCGGTATGGCCGCGACCGTGGTGACATCGGCAATCCGCGGGTCGAGTCGGAACTGCTCCACGCGCGCCGGGTCCAGGTCGGAGAATCCCATGTCGATGAGCGGCGCGAGGTCGTACCCGACATCGACCTGTCGAGCCCGCGCGGCGTTCGTCGCGATGACCCCGGCCACGACCAGCAGCGGCACGGTGATGGCGGCCTGCGCGACGACCAGCCGCTGCAGCGCGCGACGGGGCCCCGGGCCTCCGCGCACGCCGCCGCCGCCGAGCGATCGCGCAGACGCCGTGCCGGCCGCGAGCGCCGGTGCCAGCGCGCAGGCGCACCCGACCGCGACCGCAAGTAACAGCGTGTAAAGGCCGACGCTCCAGTCGACGCGGACGGGCGCCAGGGTCAGGCCGGCCTGGGCCACCATCGCGAACACATGGCCCTGGAGGCGGCTCACGACCAGCCACGCCCCGGCGACCGCGAGGACGCCGCCGGCGCACGCGAGCACGAGACTCTCGAAGAGCACCTGCCGTACGAGTCGTCCTCGCGTCGCGCCGAGCGCCACGCGAATGGCTGCCGCGCGGGCGCGCCCGGCAACCCGCGCATGGAAGATGCCGGTGAGGTTCGCGCCCGCCGCGAGCGTCATCAGCGCGAACGCCACGAGCAGCGAGAGCACGAGCGGTTGCAGCTCGGTGCGCTCGCGGATGAGCGAGGGGCGCGGAAAGACGATCGCCGAGGCCGGCGGCCCGGTCTGGCTGCCGGTGCGGGGCAGGCTCCGCATCGGCGCCATCATCGCATCCGAGGCTGCCGCCGCTGAGACGCCGTGGCGCAGCAGGCCTCCAACGATGTAGCCGTCGAAGGGACCGACCGTGCTCTCGTACGTGTCGGCGAGGATCCAGAAGTCGGGGCTGATGGGCTCCAGCCCGGTGACCGCCGGCGCCATGACGCCGGAGACGACGAAGAAGGCGTTGTCGATGCGGACGGATTGCCCGACGACATCGGTTCGGCTGAACGCCAGGCGACGCCATCCCTGATCGCTCAGCACGATGCCGGGCTCATTGCGTCCGCCGCCCTCCGTCGAAAAGGGCAGCCGGCCCAGCGCCAGGCGCGGCTCGACCAGCGTGAAGTACTCACGCGTGACCAGGGCGCCGACGGCCGGTACGACGTCCGCGCTGCCCAGCGGCTGGACCGTCGCGCGTCGCTCGCCAAAGGCGTAGGCCCGATCGAGCACCGACGCGGCCGCTTCCCGCAGGTGCCGCGCGTCGGCCGATCTCCAGGACGAGTTCACGCGTCCCGCAGCGTCCCGGCCGTAGATCTCGACGTGATCGGCCGCCCTGGCGAAGGGGAGCGGCTTCCAGAAGTAGGCGTTCAGAAAGGCGACGAGGACCGCGTTGGCGGCGAGGGCGATGGCGATCGAGACGACGATCCCCAGGCTGAACCACGGATTCCTGACGAGCCCGCGGATGGCGTCGTGGATCTCCTCACGGCAGGCTGACAGCAGGCGGGACGGGTGGATAGCAGGGTGTCGGTTGCTGTGCATGAGGGTCTCCGCGCTCGCTCGAGGGATCCTGGAGCGCAGGACCCGCACCGGCGACGCACCAGTTTCTACCAATACGCACCGGCGCGGACAGGGGTTCCGCTCACTCTGCTCTGAGCGCGCCCACGACGTCGGTCCGCATGGCCCGCCAGGCCGGCACGAGGCTCGCCAGCGCCGCCGCGGCGATGAGTCCCGCGAGCACGGCCGACAGGGTGGCCGGGTCCGTCGGGGCGACGCCGAACAGGAGCGACGCGATGAGGCGCGCGAGCGCCAGCGCGGCGCCCAGACCGATCAGGGCTCCGACGGCCGCCAGCCCCACGCCCTCGCGCACGAACATCCAGAGCACGTCGCGCGGCCGGGCGCCGTGGGCCATCCGCACGCCGATCTCGAACCGCCGCTGCGAGACGCGGTAGGCGAGCAGGCCGTAGAGGCCGATGGCGGCCAGGAAGAGCGCCGACGCGGCGAACGCCGCCAGCAGGAGCATCGAGAAGCGCTCGCGCGCAGTGGCCTGCGCCACGAAGTCCTCGAGCGTGCGGATCTGGCCGATGGGGACGGCCGGATCGATCGCCCGCACGGCATCGCGAAGCGCCGACGTCACCATGGCCGGGTCACCGGCGGTGCGCACGATGAGCACCATCCCGGAGAACGACCGCTGACCGTAAGGATCGTACACCTGCGCGGTCGTGTCGCCTCAAAGACCGTACTGGCGGGTGCCGGCCACGACGCCGACGATCTCCCGCCAGGCCTCGCCTCCTCCCATGTCCACCCGGATGCGTTGCCCCAGTGGATCCTCGCCCGGGAAGTACTGGCGGGCGAAGGTCTCGTTGACGAGGCACACGCGGGGCGCGCCGGGGGCGTCCCGCTCGGTGAAGAGGCGGCCGCGAATCAGGCAGATGCCCATGGCAGGAAAGTAGCCAGGGCTGACGGAGTAGTAGTTGACCGACGGGCGTTCGGCCGCCGGGAGGATCGGGCGGCCCTCGATCGAGAGCGAGGTCATGAAGTCGTCACTGAACGGCAGCCCCGCCGTCGCGCCGACGGCCGAGATGCCGGGCGCGTGTGACACGCGCTCGATGAGCGCCTGGTAGAACCGGTACGCATCCGCCCCTTCCGGGTAGCCGGCGGCCGGCAGCGCGAATCTCGCGGTGACCGCCTGCGACGCCACGAACCCCGGGTCGACCTGAAGCAGGAGCTGGAACGTGCGCGCCAGCAGTCCCGCGCCCACCAGCAGAATGGCGGCGAGCGCGATCTCGGTGACGAGGAGCAGGCGCCCCGTGCGGCGGCGGAGCACGGCCCGCCCGGTGCGGCCGCCGGCGTTGAGGGCATCGGTCAGACCAGCCTTCGACACCTGCAGCGATGGCACGAGCCCGAACAGCAGCGGCGTGAGCACCGACAGCGCCAGCGCGCAGGCGACGGCGGGCGTGCTGACGCCGATCTCGTCGGCGCGCGGCAGGGCCGTCGGTACGAGCGTCAGCAGCGTGCGGAGCAGGCCGTGCGCGAGCAACAGCCCGAACGCGCCGCCCGCCAGCGCGAGCACGCCGGCCTCGGCGAGCAGTTGCCGCACGATCCGCGCGCGCCCGGCGCCCAGCGCGGCCCGGATCGCCAACTCCCTGCGGCGTCCGAGCCCGCGCACCAGGAACAGGTTGGCGACGTTCGCGCAGGCGACGAGCAGCGCCAGGCCCACGGCGCCGAGCAGCATCAGGAGTGCGGGCCGCACCTCGCTCACGAACGCCTCGGCGAGCGGCGTGGGGAGGGCACTCCAGCCCTTGTTCGAACCGGGGTGATCGGCCTCCAGGCGGCGGGAGATGGTCTCGAGGTCGGACGCGGCCTGCTCGAAGGTCACGCCCGGCCTCATCCGCCCGACGGCACGCATGTAGTGCGATCCGTACTGCTGCCGATCGTCGGCGGTGAAGGCCACCGGCACCCAGAGCGCCGTGTCGCGATGGAGGAGCTGCATCGACGAAGGAGCGATCCCGATCACGGTGTGCGCCACGCCGTTGAGCGTGATGGCGCGTCCGACCACATCCGGCTCGCCCGCGAAGCGCCGCTGCCACAACTCGTACGACAGGATGACGACCGGCGGGGCACCCGGAGCGTCCTCTTCTTCCCGGAACGGTCGGCCTGACACAGGCCGCACGCCGAGCACGTCGAACACATTTCCCGTGACCCGCATCCCTCGAAACCGTTCGGGCTCGCCGGATCCGGTCAGGTTGAACGCGCCCGATCCCCACGCAGCCATCGACTCGAACGTGCGGTTCTGCGCCTGCCACTCGAGGAAGTTGCCCGGCGCCACCGTGAACTGCGCGAACTGCGGCGGCTTCTGCTCGAGCAGGTAGATGAGGCGGTCGGGCTCGGCGTACGGCAGAGGCCGCAACAGCACCGTTTCGACGATGCCGAAGATGGCCGTGCCGGCGCCGATACCGAGCGCGAGGACGAGCACGGCCGTGAGCGAGAAGGCCGGGCGCGCGCGAAGCGTGCGCAAGGCGTAGCGCAGATCCTGACCCGCATCGGCGAGCCAGCCCCAGGGGCGCCCGCGCTGCCGCAGCGACAGCTCGACGCGCTCCACATCGGCCTCGCCGATGGCCGGGATGTTGCGGCGCTCGGCCACGCTGATGTCGGACGCAAACGTGTCCCAGTCGGGGATCGCGGCGAGCGCGTGGGTGAGAGCGTCGGCCTCGCTCCGGCCGGCGGCCAGGGCTTCCCGGTAGAGGTCTCCGAGCTGCCCCGCCACCTCCTCGATGATCTTCTCCTCGCGCCGCCCCTTCATCGGGGGCAGGACCAGACGCTCACGGACGATCCGCGTGAAATCAGGCATGGCCCTCTCCGATCACGAGGTTGATGGTCGCCGTGAAGGCCCGCCAGTTCTCGCGCTGCTCGACGAGCACCCGCTCGCCCTTCGGCGTGAGCCGGTAGTAGTTGCGGCGCTGCTCGCCATCGCGCTCGACCCAGCGGCTCTTGATCCAGCCCTGGTTCTCCATCCGGTAGAGCACCGGGTAAAGGGTCGTGACACGGAACTGCAGGCGGCCCTGCGACCGCGCCTCGATCAGCCGCCCGATGTCGTAGCCGTGGCGGGGCTGCTCGCTGAGGAGGGTGAGCACGACGAGCTCGAGGCTGCCTTTCTTGAGCTCGGGACTGAACATCCGGACCTCCCTATGCTTCGAGACGTACTGTTATACGACGAAGAATAGTGGCAGGTTCCCGGCCTCGGTAGGCGGCCAGCCGCCCGTTCGGGCTGAACCTATGCGAGCTGGTCCTTGATTCGGCCTGGCAGCGAGGCGAGTAGCTCTGGGTGGGCTTCGGTCAGCCTCGCGATGTCCGCGAGGTCCTTCTGCCGCTTGCTCCGGCGGCGCGTGTCGTCGAGATAGGCCCAGACCTTCCCCTGCAGGACGTCTCCGAGGGTAGCCACCTTCAACTCGTATCCGAGCACGATCCTCGTTTCAGCGGTCGACACGAATGCCTGGTATCGCGGGTCGGTCTGCAGCTGGATCCGCAGGTCCGATCCGGGCCCCGTCAGATTGATGCTGTGCGGGAACACCTCAACCTTCAACCCCTGCGCTTCCGCCGCCGTCCGGACGGCTTCCGTCTTCTGGACGGCAACCACGACATCGATGTCCAGGCTGACGACGGGTTCGACGTAGGCGTTGACCGCGAGTCCGCCAATCAGGCAGTAGTCGGTTCCGGTGGATTTCAGAATCGCCAGCAACAGTTGCAGGATGTCTACCCTGCCATTGGCCAACGACTGCACGAATTCCCTGGCCGTCATGGTCGCGTTCCCCCGAACCCGTGGTGCCCTGCTGCCTGCCTGGAGGCAGGATACCATCCTGACGGCCGGGCGGTCCTCCTGTACCTCCGGGCCGGGTGGTCGGCGGCGCTCCGCGAGATCGGCCGGTACTTTCTGACGATCCCGGCATGACGTTCCGCGGCGAGCTGCCGCCGATTCGGGCACAATGGAGCGGATGACCCTCGAATCGCGCATCCGGACGCTGTCCAAGGTCGAGCTGCACCTGCACCTGGAGGGCGCGATCCCGCTCGCGGCGCTGTGGGACCTGCTCTCGAAGTACGGCCGGCCAGCCGATATCCGGAGCCGCGACGACCTCGAGCGCCGCTTCACCTACCGCGACTTCCCGCACTTCCTCGACACGTGGCGCTGGAAGAACGGCTACCTGCGCGAGTACGACGATTTCACCCTCATCGCCTCTGAGGTCGCCGCCGACCTCGCCGCCCAGGGCATCGTCCATGCCGAGGCGTTCTTCTCGCCGGGCGACTTCACGCAGCACGGTCTCCGGACGCAGCGCCTGGCGGAGGCCATCCGCAAGGGCCTCGACGCGCACGCGGGCGCGATCACCGTGAATCTCGTGGCGGATCTCGTGCGCGACTTCGGCCCGGACCAGGGCCGCATCTGGCTGCGCGAGCTGGCCGAGGTGCAATCGCTCGGCATCGTCGGCATCGGCATCGGTGGGTCCGAGCACGCGTTCCCGCCAGAGCCGTACGCGGCGGTCTATCGCGAGGCGCGCGAGCTGGGGTTCAGGACCAGCGCCCACGCGGGCGAAGCGGCGGGACCCGCGAGCGTATGGGGCGCCGTGCGCGCCCTCGGCGTCGATCGCATCGGCCACGGCACCCGTGCGGCCGAGGACCCCGCCCTCGTGGCGTGGCTCGTCGAGCATCGCGTGCCCCTCGAGATGTGCCCCATCTCGAACCTGCGGACCGGGGTCGTCGCGAGCCTCGCCGCGCATCCGATCCGCGCGTTCTTCGACGCGGGCGTGGTGGTGACGGTGAACACTGATGACCCGAAGATGTTCAACACGAGCCTGGCGGAGGAGTACGAAGCGCTCGCCGCGCACCTCGGCTTCACCTGGGACGAGATCCGAGCGCTGAACCGGAACGCGCTCGCCGCCGCCTGGTGCGACAACGAGGAGAAGCGCCGGCTCGGTGACATCCTTGGAGCCACTGACGAATCCTTGAAAGGGTGAATGACATGGCTGTCCGGATCGTCCGGTTGGGGAGCCCGAGAGGCGCGGGCGAGGGCCTGCGCCTCGGAACCGTGCGCCGTCCGCCACGCGGCGTGCCGAAGTGGGAGCACGCGTCGCGCGACTTCTACGACGTGTGGCTCCCGGAGCTCGCGCCGTCGGAGGAACTCGTCCACGAGGCTCGGCAGGCCGGCGATGATCGGTCGTGGCTCCGCGCCATGAAGCGCTATCGCGCCGAGATGAAACGTCCCGAAGCCGCGCGTCTGCTCGGACTGCTGGCGGCGATGTCGCGCCAGACGGGCTTCTCAGTGGGCTGCTATTGCGAGGACGAGACACGCTGCCATCGATCGACGCTGAAAGACCTGCTGGCGGAACACGGCGCGAAGATCGCCTGACCCCGTGGCCAGTTGGAAGGGCCATCAGCCCGGGCCGTCGAGCAGGAACGCCGGCCAGGCGCGGGCGCTGAGACCCAGCCGCTCCACGGCCGGGATCTCGGCGCACGAGCGCGCGTGGAAATCGTCGCGCCACGCGGCGGCGTGGAGCAGTGTGCCGCGTGTGTCCCCCGGGGGCGGCATTCCGGATAGAATCGGCTCGCCACCGCGCCGACCGAGTGCCGCGACCGCTAGCCTCGAGCCCCTCGACTGTGCTCGGGGCTCCCTGAGCCGCGTCGAAGGGAGCAAGGTGCGAAGCACCGCGTCGAAGCCGGCGGCGTCAAGAACCGTGATTCACGGCGGATTGTTCACGGAACGCGGAGCGTCGTGAATAATGCGGGCCAGAAGGAGGCGCCATGTTCCGGGTCGTTTCCGCGTTCGTTGCCGTTGCCGTTGTCGTTGCCGCGCTCGCGCTCGCGCCGCGGGCCATTGCTCAGTCCCAAGAGCGCGCCAACCGGATGATCTCACTGCTCGAATCGGGACAGCCCGCTATCGGGGTGTGGACCGGCGCCACCGCCGCGCCGCGCATCGCCAAGGTGCTCGCCACCAGCGACGCGGACTTCATCGTCGCCGACATCGAGCACGAGGTATACGACTTTCCGACGCTCAGGCGGTTCCTGCTGGAGATTCCCGACTTCAGCCAGCGCTTCCGCGCGACGCCCCGGGCCGCGCCCGCGGTCCTCGTGAAGATCGCCACCCGCGCCACGTGGGACCCCCGGTACGAGATTGCCGAGACCCTGAAGGTGGGGCCGGCGGCCGGCGTGTGGATTCCGTTCGTCGAGAGCCGGGCCGATCTCGAACGCGCGGTGTCCGCCGTGAGGAACGCCGAAAGCTCGGCCCTCGGGGGCTTGAACATCCCCCGCGAACGGCGTGATCCCTGGCCGCTCAACCCGAAGGGCGAGTTCGTGGTCGTGGCGATGATCGAGTCGGCCGAGGGCGTGGCGCACGCGCGGGAGATCATCGAGACGCCGGGGGTGACCGCCATCCAGCCGGTCCACCTGTCCGAGGCGGACACGGCCACGATCGTGCGGCTGTGCCGCGAGCGCAACGTCGTCTTGGCCACCGATGCGGGTCCCAAGGACATCGCGGCCAGGGTGGCCGAAGGCTACCGGATGATCAGCGTCGGCTGGGACTTCGGCCTGCTGCGGCAGACGTTGGGGGACACGATTGGCGGGATGCGCGGCGCCATCAAACGCTGAGCCGCGAACAGGCGTCGGCCGTCTCACCGAACCGCGGCACCTCGCCTGAGCCCTGCTACCACAGGACGCGAACGGGATACGCGGCGATGAGCGGGTCGGGCGTCAGGATGGCGAGGCCATGGACGATGGCCTGGCAGACGAGGAGGCGGTCGAACGGATCGCGGTGGACGAAGGGCAGCCGATCCGCCTGCAGCACGGATTCCTCGTCGATCGGCAGCGTGTCGATGCCGTGGTGCTCGCGCTGAGCTGGTACGAAGCGCCCGGGCGACTGGGGCAGCGGCAGCCGCCCGAGCGAGTACTTGATGCCGATCTCCCACGCGGAGGCTGCGCTCAGGTAGACCTCGTGCTCCGGGGACTGGAACAGCGATCGCGCGCGCGACGACAGTTCGGGCGAGTCGGCCGCAATCCAGAGGAACGCGCACGTGTCGAGGAGCAGCTTCATCGGCGTGTCTTTCGCCGGCGGGGCGTCGCCGGCGGCGCCTCCGGCGCAGCGACCCGTAGCCGCTCCGCGGCGACCGGCAGATGGCCTGTGCGTTCCGCGTCAGGGTAGAACGTCTCGATGACGGCGTCGGGCAGCGGCTCGAAGAACGCCGACGGCACGACGAACTGCCCCCGCGCGCCGCCGATCGGCCGCGGCTCCTTGCGCCCCGCGCCAACGCGGACGAGCTCCGCCACGGGACGGTTCCGGCGGCAGATCGTCACGCGCTCGCCCGACTCGACGGCCTCGACGAGTTCCGACAGCCTCGCCTTGGCCTCGTAGATGTTGACCTGCATAGTCAGATAGTAGGTCAGAAACATAACCAAGTAAAGACACCACCCGTGGTAGGCGCGCCCGCGCTACAGCGGGTCTACTCCGGGGCAACTCCGGGATGAGACCCGCTCTAGAACGGGGGTGTAAGTCCGCGCGAGGCCGGCCGCCGTCGTGGCGGCACCGATGAACACCGCGAGCGTGACGGACACGGCCGCAGCCGGCACCGGTCGGCGCCGGACGTGGCGGAATGCGGTTCGGATATCCTCCCGGATGGCGCCCGGCATCGAAGACCTCCAGTCGAATTCCCATTGGACGCCGCCGGCGGCCGACGGGTTGGCCGCGTGCGGACAGACCAGGACGGCTCTCGCGCCCGCCGCTCCCACTCGCTCACGGCCGCCCGCTTGACACCCCCATGCGGTGGTGCTATAAAAGTCGCCGAGAGGTTATAAAAATAACATGTTGCCCACACGCCCGCCGGCGGCCCTGAGCAAGCGCGAGCGGCAGATCATGGACGTGCTCTACCGGCTGGGCCGGGCCACCGCGAGCGAGGTCATGGAGTGCCTCGACGGGGAGCCGGCCTCGTCGACAGTCCGCACGCAGCTCCGCGTCCTGGAGCGCAAGGGACACGTGAGGCACGAGGAAGTGGGGCTCCGCTACGTCTACGAGCCCACGGTGCCGAGGCAGGCCGCGCGCCGATCGGCGCTGAAGCACCTGGTGGACACCTTCTTCGAAGGCTCCACTTCGAAGGCCGTCGCCGCCCTGCTCGGCGGCGATGCGTCCCGCGTCTCGGACGAGGAGCTGGCGCGGATCGAGGACCTCGTGAAGAGCGCCCGCGTCGAGTCCAGGCGGACGAGGAGAAGAGGCCGATGACACTGCTCATGGGCCTGGCGCTTCGAACCTCGGTCATCCTGGCTGCCGGCCTGCTCCTCAGCGCCTGCCTGAGGAGACGCTCGGCCGCTCTGCGGCACCTGGTGCTCGCGGCGGCGTTCGCGGCTGCGGCCCTCGTCGGTCCGCTGGGCCTTATCCTGCCGGAGTGGACCGTGACGCTTCCCGCGCGCAACGCCGGGGCGACGACGACGGCAGACGCCCTGGTCCGGTCGGGTGGAATGGCGGATTCGGCCCGTGCGCACCAGGCGGCCACGCCCCGGGTCGTTGAGCCACCCGGGCCCGGATTCGCGGGCCTTCTCGCCCGCTGGTCCGTCCGGTCGGCTGTCGCAGTCTGGCTCGCGGGCGTCCTCGCCGTGGCCTTCCCGCTCGTCGTCGGGCTGCTGCGTGTCGGCCGCGCTGCGGCCCGTGCCTCGCGCGTTGATGACCCCCGGTGGCTACACGCGCTCGAGACCATCGCGCACCGCTACGGGCTCTCCTGCCGCATCGCGGTCGCGCGGACGGAGTCTCCGGACCTGGTTGCCACGTGGGGAATTGTGCGGCCGCGCGTTCTCCTGCCGCACCACGCGCGGGACTGGCCGATGGACCGCGTGCACATCGTCCTCTGCCACGAACTGGCGCACATCCGCCGTCACGACTGGGTGGTGCAGCTTGGGGGCGAGGTCGTGCTCGCCGTGCTCTGGTTCAACCCGCTCGCGTGGATGACGTGCCGCCGTCTGCGCCTCGAGGGCGAGCGGGCCTGCGACGACGAGGTGCTGGCCCTGGGAGTGGGCGGACGCGAGTACGCGGGTCACCTGATTGAACTGGCCAGACTGTGCCGCCGGTCCGGCCTCGCCTGGACATCGGCGATGCCGATGGCCCACCCGCGAACGCTGGAGAGGAGGATTACCGCCATGCTGAATCCGAGGCTCGACCGCCAGGTACCCTCGCGCCGCGCGATGACCGCGCTGGCCGCCGCGCTTCTGCTCGTCACGCTGCCCGCCGCGGCCCTGACCGCGCGCCTGGCGGCTCCGGAAGCGCTCTCTGGAACGGTCTACGATCCGACCGGCGGCGTGCTGCCCGGAGTCGAGGTGGTTCTTGAGGACGAGTACCAGAACCGGTCGGCGGCCACGACCGACGCGAGCGGCCGTTTCGAATTCCCGGCCGTCGCGCCGGGCGCGTACGTGATGCACGTGAGCCTCCCCGGCTTCCGCACCTTGCGGCAGCGGGTCCAGCTGCGCGATGCGGGCGACTGGGACCGTGCGATCATGCTGCAGGTGGGCGAGCTCGCAGAGACGGTCACGGTCAGCGAGAGCCGCCTGGCGACGCCATCGCCGTACGTGGGCGGCGCCGCCGCGGCGCGCGTGCGCGTGGGCGGCAACATCAGGCCGCCCCGCAAGGAAGTGGATGTGAAGCCCGTGTATCCGCCGGCCATGCGTGAGGCCGGCCTCAGCGGTGTCGTACCCGTCGAGGCCATCATCGGTCTTGACGGCACCGTCTCGTCCGTCCGCGTGGTCAGCGCGCAGGTCCACCCGGACTTCGCGATTGCCGCGGTGGACGCCGTGCGGCAGTGGCGCTTCACGCCGACGCTGCTGAACCGCGAACCGGTGGAAGTGGTGATGAGGGTGACGGTCCGGTTCGACCTGAAGGACTGAGGCTCCGCCCCGAACCCGGAGACACGAACCTGATGTCCACGCCCCGCCTGGTAATGGTGAAGGTCGCGCACACGATCGTCTGGGCGTTCTTTGCGTCGGCCATCCTCGCCATTCCCGTGGCGGCCTGGTACCGCCGATTCGGACTATCTTCAACTCGCTCTTCGTGCTGGGGCTGCTGTACGGCCTCGTTCGGGCATTCACCTGAGGTTGTCGGTCATCTGCAGGAGAGGAGGGCGATCATGGCCAGCGAGTTCAGCGTGAGGGTTCGTGCGGCATCGAAAGCCGCGTGGTGGACCTTCATCGCCGCCGCCGCATTCGTCACCGTGCAGTGGCTGGGATACCTGCTGCTCATGTCCGTGCAGCCGCCGTGGGTGCTCTCCGCCTGGGGGCCGGCATCGACATGGGAGAGCGTCCAGTCCGTCTGGTTCACCACGCTGATCGTGCTCAAGCTGACCCTGTGGCCGCTCGCGCTGGTGGCTCTCTGGCTGACCCTCTGGGCCAGGCAACTGCAGAGATGAACCGGGCCGCGGCTTGGCGACGGCAAGCAAGGGGACGACCGCCTGCCCCGCGGCCCCGTTCTGCTGCGCCTGGCCGCGATGGCGAAGGGGTCAGGTCGGCGTGCGGCGGGCTCTCTTTCAGTCCGCCCAGAGCGCGGCTAGGTCGAGGTCGGTGTCGGCGAAGGGCTCGGCGCGGACCGTCTCCTCGCCGGCGTGCGTCGCGAGAATCGTCCAGCGTCCGTGTTCCAGCCGCAGAACCTCGAGCGTGCGTGCAAGCGGATCGATCAGCCACGAGTATGCGACGCGCTCTCGAGCGTAGATGGCGAGCTTCTTCACGCGATCGAGCATGGCCGTTGACGGTGACACAATCTCGCACACCCAGTCGGGCGCGATCGGATAGTACGCCGTCGTCGGCCGATGCGGCAGGCGCTCGCGTCGCCAGCCAGCCCAGTCCGGCACGAGGATGTCGCCGCCGAGATGGACCTCTGGCTCCGAGAGAATCCTCCAGCCGCCCGGCCCGCCTCGCCCTTGGTGGAACGGCGGCACCAGCAGACCGCCCAGCGCGACACCGCTCTCGACGTGAGGCGGAGCCGGCCTCGGCGACGCGTGGAGCTCGCCGTCCACGATCTCGGCGACCAGCGTGCCTGGCAGGGCGGCCAGATCCTCGTAGGTGGCCGGTCGTTCGAAGGGAGGCACCCGCGGCATGGGCTGCATCATACATCGTCGCCATGCACGACGAATGCCGCCGGACCGCCCGCCGCCTTCCGGCCGCGGCCATCTCCGGATACGTGCGGAAACGGCCGGGGATGAGCGTCCCGTCGGCGCGGTGCCCCGAGGCGGCCGCGCCGCGCCGCGCGTCAGGCAGCGGCTGCTCGTACGTGCTGTGCTCCATGCCGATGGGCCTCAGCACCATCTCGGCGAGCAGCTCCGGGAACGGCCGGCCGGTGACGTCCGAGAGCAGGAGCTGCATCACCGTGAAGCCGCCGCCCGCGTAGCGCCACAATCTGCCCGGCAGCACATCGACGCGGATCGGTCCCGTGTTGGCGGGCTTCGCACCGTCCAGGATCTGCACCACGGTGGGGAGGTCCGTGCCGGCGGCGTAGCCCGGGAATCCCGAGACCGTGAGGCCCGCCGTGTGGCTCAGGAGGCGCCGCAGCGTCACCTTCTCCTTCGCCGTGAAGTCGTTCTCCGGCACCTTCCAGGTCTTCAGCTTCGCGTTGACGGCCTCGTCGAGCGACAGCAGGCCAAGCTGGACCAGGCGCACCGCCGCCATGGCCGCGACGGACTTGCTGATGGACGCAGCCTGAAAGAGGGTGGCCGGCGTGACTGGCGTGGACGAGCCGGCCTCGGTGACGCCGTAGCCGCGCGCCCATTCGATGGCGTCGTTGTTTGGGCCCGATGGCACCCTCGTCGACCGCTGGTTCCAGAATGCGTTCGGGCAACTGGCGCCCCGGCCACGTCGTCGAGCTGAACCCGCGGCAGGACGCCGCACCGATAGTTCGATCCGGTTGAGTTCGTAGACCCCGAGAGTGGCCTACGCGCACAGGCCGCGCGGCAGGTCCGGGAACGAGAGCGGCGGCCCTCTCCTCGCGTGGAGTTGTAGGCATATGCTCATAAAGTGCCTCGCCAGTCTACTCCACCACCGATGGCGGTTCCATCCGAACGAGGGCAGTCGTGGCGACCCGACGGTCATCGTGTCCTCGCATAGGCACAGCCGCCACCAGGGGCTTCGTGCGATCCGGCGGACGGTTGACAACGAGATATTGTGAGCATATGCTCTCTACACGTGTCACGTCCCCAGCGTCCTCGCCGTGTCTGCTGCCAGTTGAGCGGCCGGGGCTTCAGGCCCGTCGGCGGATCGCCGTTCAAAGCCGACGCGCTCTGGATCGGCGTCGACGAGCTGGAGGCCATCCGCCTCGCGGATGTCGAGGGCCTGTATCAGGACGCGGCCGCCGGACGCATGGGCGTCTCCCGTCAGACCTATGCTCGCATCCTGACGCGGGGCAGGGCAGCCGTCGCTCGCAGCCTTGTCGAACAGAAGATGCTGCTCGTGGGAGACGCGGGCTCCCAGGCGATCCTCGACCACGCCCCCGCCCGGGCCGATTGCCCCGTGCACGGCGGCCCCCGCCGGCACGGTCGATCGTGTCACTGCCCTGGTGGCGAGGCCGAGACCCCTGCGCCGTACCCGGAGTGCCCGCACGGTGGGACGTGAGCCGCAGGCATCGCATTCACCTAGGAGGAAATCCTGTCATGCAGATCTGTATTCCCGTTCTCGAGGATCGCGGACTCGCAAGCCGCGTCTCCTCGCACTTCGGATCCGCCCCGGCATTCATGATTATCGATACGGAGTCGGGCAACCGCCGCCTGATCGGCAACCACGACCAGCACCATGCCCACGGCATGTGCCAGCCGCTGGCCGCGCTCGCCGGCGAACCGGTGGAGGGCATCGTAGTCGGCGGCATCGGCATGGGCGCCCTGATGAAGCTGCAGGCGGCCGGGATCACGGTGTACCGCGCGATGCACCCGACCGTCGAGGAAGTTCTGGCAGCCTTCACGGCAGGCTCGCTTCAGCCCCTGGATCGAAACGAGGCCTGTGACGGCCACCATGGACATCACCTCGCCTGACGCGCCCCGCAGCAGCCTCGGCCCGGAAGGGGCCTGCATCTGCCTCAGGTGCGGTACCAAGGTGCCGCACCATCCGGGCACGCCGTGCAGGACCACGAAATGCCCAGCCTGCGGGGCGGCCATGCTGCGCGAAGGCTCCGAACACCATCGGGCGTTCCTGAAGAAACGGCAGGACACGACATGACGCTGACCACGGATGAGCTGGCGCAGCAGCAGGCGCAGTTCTGGAGCCGCACGGCACACTTCGCGAGCCTCGGGTACGACAGGTTCGCGGCCGCATCCTTCGTCCTCGACGAGGCCGAACCGCTCGCCGGCCCCGTCCTGGATGTCGGCACGGGCATGGGCATCACGGCGCGCGCCTTGGCCGGCCGCGGCCTGGACGTGGTCACGGTCGACACGAACGCGCGCGACCAGGAGGTAGCGGCGTTCCTCACCGACCAGCCGGAGCACTCGCGGCGCATTCGCTTCCTGGTGACGAGTGCGGCCGGGCTGCCGTTTCCCGACGGCCATTTCGGCGCGGCGGTTGCTGTCGACGTGCTGCATCACCTCGAGGACGGGCGCCCTGTTTTCGCGGAGCTGGCACGCACGGTCAGGCCGGGAGGCGCCGTGGTGCTGGCCGACTTCTCGCGGGAAGGCTTCGAGATGGTCGCGAGGGTGCACGCCTCAGAGGGCCGCGTGCATCCGGAGGGCCCGGTCAGTATGGACTGGGCCCGCGGCTTCCTGTGCGGCGGCCTGGGGCTCGTCGAGGAGAAGCTGGCGACGGGCCACCTGCACCGGGTCAGCGTGCTGCGGGTTCCGGACGCCGGCCGGACGTCGCCGGCGTTCGCCGCGCTCGACCGGGCGGGCCTGCTGCGGGCCCTGGAGGTGTTCGCGAGCAACTGGCTCGCCCACGACGGCTGCTGGTTCCTCGCGGCGGAGGAGCGTTTCGGCATGGACGTGGCCATGGACCTCGACACGGCCTCGTGGCGGCGGTTCGCCGCCGCCGAGGCCCGGCGCATCATGGCCGCGTTCGCTATCACACCCGGCGGAGGCCTCGAATCCCTCCGGCGTGCCCTCGCCTACCGCATGTACAGCCTCATCAACCCGTGGCGGATCGAGATGGCCGCAGACGGGGCGCGCCTGAGGTTCTTCATGGAGTCCTGCCGCGTGCAGGACACCCGCCGCCGCAAAGGCCTTCCCGATTTCCCCTGCAGCAGCGTGGGCCAGGTCGAGTTCGAGACCTTCGCCCGCACGGTGGACCCGCGCATCCGGACTACGTGCCTGCACTGCCCCCCCGACCCCGAGGCCCACGGCCACTGTGGCTGGGAGTTCAGCTGCTAGGCTGCGAGTGTTCGGCCGGCCTGCCCGCGGCGATCGGCGCCTGGCGCCTGCTCGGGCACCTCGTGACGGATGTCGATCCGCTGACCCCTGGGACCGTCGTCACGACCGCTCTCGTTCCAGAATGCCTTCGGTCCGTGTCGGCCCGGGCACGTGGTCGAATTGTCGGCGACGCGGTGAGCCGGCGGCAGGCAGGCCGGGACACGGCGACGGGCGGGAGTCTCCATGCGGCAGGACCGACGGCGCGATGCCCGCGTGGCTGCCGGGCCCGCTCGACCTGCTTCCCATTGGCGTGTCGCTGTGATGCCTGATGGGCGTCATCGTACTCAGGCTGCGCGATCAGGTTCGCGACTACCACGCGCTCCGCTCGCGGTCCCAGCGGCTCGAGGCCGAACTGCTCAAGAAGACCATTCAGCCGCACCTCCTGATGAACACGCTGCTGACCATCCAGTCGTGGTTCGGGCAGGACCCAGCCAAGGCCGGCCGGCTCGTCGAGGCGCTGGCGGACGAGTTCCGCATCATCAGCCGCGTGGCCGCGCAGCCCGAGATCGACATGGCCGACGAGATTCAGCTATGCCGCCGCCACCTGGAACTGATGGGTCCGCGCCCGCGGCGATGAGGTCGGTCTCGCGCTGGGCCAGGTATTCTGCACGGGGACCGCGAGGCGTGGGCTGCACGCACTACCGCTGATCCTCCCGGAAGTCGAACACCTCTTCGAACGGGGCACCGAAGGCGCGCGCGATCCGGAAGGCGAGTTCGAGCGACGGCGCGTACTTCTCGGCCTCGATAGCGATGATCGTCTGGCGCGTGGCGCCGACGCGCTCGGCCAGCTCCGCCTGCGTCAGGCCGGCCTTCAGCCGGTAGTCCCGGATCGAGTTGAGCACGCGTCCTTTACCGGTGGTCATGGGACCTCCCGTCAGCCGCGAGCGCCTCGGTGCTTCGACTCGCACATTCGCCGACGTCTTGCATTCAGGCGGCGGGTGCTACCCGCTCGCTCGGCACTGAGTCCTGAGGGCGCAAACGCGTTGCCGTACTTGCGCCTCGAAGGACTCAGCGGCGATACAGCCAGATCGTCGAGACGCGCTTGACCATCTCACCGCCGAAGAGCAGCGCGAACAGGACGAAGAACAGCGCCGGCAGGCGCGTGAAGTCGATGGGCGGCCGCGCGTGTGCCGCCCACATCCCTTCCCAGAGAATCTGCCAGATGAGCACGTTCACGGCCGCAATGATGAAGACCCGCTCGTTCTGGTTCGCCCGGGCCTCGATCGCCAGGTCGCGCTCGTCCCGCTCGACGGCCTGGCCGCGCGACAGGAGCTTGAGCGCGACGGCGATCGCGATCTCGGCGAGTGTCGCCGCCGCAATCACGCCGAGGTAGATGCCGAACAGCGTCGAAGCCGGCTGATCGACGATGGTCCATCCGTCGAGCATGCGCATCTGGAACCACCCGAAGATGACGACGAGCGTCACCAGTGACGCCCACGAATACTGTTCGGCTCTGGCCATGGGTCTCCCGCTCCTCCCGGGGATCGCGCCCGCGCGTTGGCCGGGCATGTCTAACATGTTTTACATTAGCGCGACGGGGACGCGATGTCAAACATGTTTTACAGGACGGGCGCCACGACCAGTGAGCGCAGGCAACCTTTCCCGCCCGCCATCGGTCTTTACATATATGCGTCTCCCATATATGGTGGTCCCATGCTGAACCGGGAAGCCAAGAAGGGCAGCGCCGAACTCCTCATCCTTGCCCTCGTCGAGGAGCGCCCGCGGCACGGGTACGAGCTGGGCAAGCTCATCGAGCAGCGATCCGAAGGGACCCTCTCGTTCCACGTCGCCTCGCTCTACCCCACGCTCTACCGTCTCGAGAAGCGCGGCCTCATCACCGGCCGCTGGCTGGAGCAGGCGGGGCAGCGCCGCCGCCGCTTCTACCGCCTGACGCCCGCTGGCCGGCGGGTGCTGGCCGAGCAGCGCGGCACGTGGGGCGCGTTCATCCTGGCCCTGCAGCGCGTCGCGGGCGTCAAGGCCGCCGAGCCCTGATTCCGGAGCCGACCATGACCGACTGGACCGCCATCGTCCGCCAGCACCTGCGCGAGGCCGCCGAGAACCCCGCGCGCGAAGCCGAGATCGTGGAGGAACTCGCGCAGCACCTCGCCCAGCGCGAGGCCGACCTGATCGCCGCGGGCACGGATCCGGAGGACGCCCGCGCCTGCGTCATGCGCGACCTGCCCGAGTGGCCGCGCCTGGCCGCCGACATCCGCCTCGCCGATCGCCCGCGCCCGATGGCGCCTCCGCCACCTCCGCTGCGGGCGAGAAATCCGCTCTCGGGCATCCGCGACGAGCTGCGATACGCCGTCCGCACGCTCCTCCGATCGCCGGGCTACACGTTCGGTGTCGTGCTCATCCTGGGGCTCGCGCTGGGCGCCGCCACGGCCACCTTCAGCGTCGTCAATGGCGTGCTGCTGCGTCCGCTGCCCTACGCCGATCCGGACGCGCTCGTCCGTGTGTACGATCGAACCGATCGGAACACCGGTGGATACGTGGATGGCCCGACACTGGCGGCGGTGCGGCGCTCGGCGCGGTCCTTCGCGTCGGTGGCCGGCGCGTACACCTACCGCCCGACGGGCGCCGACCTCACGCGACAGGGCGTGGCGACACGCGTATCGACGCTGTCCGTCACCGCCGGGTACTTCGAGGCGCTGGCGACGGCCCCGCTCGCCGGTCGCACGTTCACGCCCACCGACGAGCGCCCGGATGCCAACCTCGCCGTCATCAGCGAAGCGCTCGCCGAGCAGGCGTGCGGCGGATTCGCGTCCTGCGTCGGCCGGTCCGTCATGCTCGACGGCGCGCCGACGGAGATCGTGGGCGTCATGCCGGCCACGTTCCGCGATCCGATCGGGGAGACCGCCGACGTGTGGACGCCCCACGTGACGAGCACGACCGTGCACAACCACTACATCAGCGTCATCGCGCGGCTGGCGCCGGGCGCCACCCTGTCGAGCGCGAATGCGGAACTCGGGATGGTGGCAGCCGCCCTGAACCGCGAGTACCAGGGCGCGTACGAGCGGGGCCCGGCGACTGCCGTCTCGCTGCACGAGGATGCGTCGGGCGGCCTGCGCACGACGTTGATGATCCTGCTCGGGGCCGTCGGGCTGGTGCTGCTCATCGCCTGCGTCAACGTCTCGCACCTGGTGCTCGCGCGGGGTCTGGGGCGCGAACGCGACCTGGCCATTCGAGCCGCGCTGGGATGCGGGCGCTGGCAGCTCGTGCGCCAGGTGCTGGCCGAGCAGCTCGTCCTGGGAGCGGCCGGCGGGGCTCTCGGCGCGCTGCTTGCGTGGGCGATCGTGCAGGCGCTGCTGTCGCTGATGCCCGGCGCGCTGGTGCGGGCCGAGTCCGTGGTCATCGATCGCACGGTCTTCCTGTTCGGGATGACGGCCGCCTTCGGCGCTGCGGTCCTCGCGGGCCTGCCGGCAGCCGCCCGCGTGCTCACCGGCCGCCTCGAACCGCTGCTGCGGAGCGGGACTCAGGGCGCGGGCGGCGGGCGCCGCCGCTTCGCATCGGGCGGCCTCGTGGCGGCACAGGTGGCGCTTTCGGTGGTCGTCTTGGCCGCGGCCGTCCTCCTCATCGGGACGTTCACGCGGCTCTCGCAGGTCGAGCTGGGCTTCGACGACACTGGCGTGCTGGCGTTCGAGGTCAATCTGCCGACGGCGCGCTACGCCGATGGCGAGGCGCGCGCCAGGGTGCGCGACGAGCTGACCGATCGGTTCGATGCGATTCCCGGGGTCGCTGCCAGCGGGCGCGTGTCGCGGCTGCCGGTGAGCGGCGAGTTCAACGTGTGGACGTTCCGCGTAGCCGGCCGGTCAGACGATGAGCTGGGAGACTGGTCTCCGGCCAACGTCCGTGTGGTGGACGGCCGTTACTTCGACGCGCTCCGGATCCCGCTCGTCCGCGGGCGGCTGTTCGAGCGAACGGACCGCGCGGACCGGCCTGGCGCGATGGTCGTCAGCGAGGCGTTCGTGCGGCGCTACTTCCCCGACACCGACCCGATCGGCAAGCGGATGAGGATCGCGGGCCAGTTCTGGACGGTGGTCGGCAGCGTCCGCGACGTCCACCACGACCACCGGCTCGCGCCCGCGCCCACGCTCTACCTGCCGCACGCCCAGATGGCCGGCGAACGCAACTGGGCGCTGACCGAAGTGGTGCGGCTCAGCGGCTCCAGGCCCGACATCGTCACGGCGATCCGGCAGGAACTGGCCGCGCTCGATCCTGAACTCGTCGTGTACAACGTGCGGCCGCTCGCCGACGTCGTCGCCACCGACCTGGCCGCGCCACGGTTCTCGGCGACGCTGATGACGGGCTTCGCGCTGTTGGGGCTCGCGATCGCGGCGATGGGCCTCGCCGCGGTCCTCTCTTACACCGTGTCCGAGCGGACGCGCGAGATCGGCGTGCGGATGGCGCTTGGCGCGACGCGCGGGGATGTGGGGCGCATGGTCGTACGCTCGGGGTTGACGTGGGTGGGGATAGGACTCGCGGCCGGCCTGCCCGCAGCGATCGGCGCGTGGCGCCTGCTCGGGCACCTCGTGACGGACGTCGATCCGCCGACGCCGAAAACTATCGTCACGACCGCCCTCGTGATGCTTGCGGTGGCGGGCGTCGCGGCGGCGGTCCCGGCCCGGCGCGCCACGGGCGTCGAACCCGTGCGCGCACTGCGGAGCGAGTAGCCGCGGCGGGGACCGCCCGTGAACCTCCGCCTCGAGCCCCGCACTCGGGGGAGCGCCCCGGTGGCCCGGCGCGCGCCGGCATCGCTTCGGCTCGACGGCGCCGGCGTGCCGAATCGCCTCGTGACTTTCCCCGGAGAAGCGGCACGAATCCCCGACGCCTCCCCGGTTCAGATCGATCTGTCGCTGCGATTCGTCCCGGTGTCCGGGCCCGGTTGATGGCTCGAACCTGGCGCTCGCAGTGGCAACCTTCTGCGCGTGAGCCCCGTCCAACGTTCAGGTCTGGTTCGGACGCCCGCCCCCGGAGGAACTCCCACGTGGACGCTATCCGACAGCTCGTGCGGCACGGTCTCCGAATGATGCGTCGCGGGCGCGGCACCACGGTCGTGGTCGTGCTGACCCGCGCCGTCGGCATCGGGGCCAACGCCGCCATCTTCAGCGTCGTGGACGCGGTCCTGCTCCGGCCGCTGCCGTTCGTTGGGGCAGACCGGCTCGTCAACCTCTACGAGCAGCACCTCGCCAGGGGCTTTGCACGCTTCTCGGTCTCGGTCCACAACGTTGCGGACTGGCGCGATCAGGCCACAACGTTCGCCGGCATGGCGGCCTACAGCGCGCAGTCGGCGAACCTGACGGGCGGCGCGGCACCCGAGCGCGTGATCTTCGCGGTCGTGTCGGACGATCTCTTCGACGTGCTCGGCGTCGCGCCGATGCTGGGGCGGGCGTTTCGGCCCGACGACGCGCGCGAGGCCGTGAACGCGGTCGTCATCCTTGGTCACCGTTTCTGGCGCGACCACCTCGGCGGCGATCCGGCCGTGGTGGGGCGCACCGTTCGCCTCAACGGCGTCGGCCACGCGGTCGTCGGTGTGATGCCGCCGTCGTTCCAGTTCCCATCGCCCGAAACCGACCTGTGGCGGCCCCTGCCTCGCGATCCGCGGCTCGTGCCTGGCGACCGCGGGCGGCACTTCGCGAGAGCCGTCGGGCGGCTGAAGCCCGGCGTCACGCTCGAGCAGGCCCAGACCGAACTGGCCACGATTGCCCGCCGCCTGGCGGCCGCCCATCCCGCAACGAACGACGGCTGGGACGCGCGCGTCGAGTCGCTCCAGGAGTCGATCGTCTCCGACAGCCGGGCCATCGTCTTCATCCTCTGGGCGGCGGTGGGACTGGTTCTGCTCATCGCCTGCTCGAACGTGGCGAACATCCTGCTCGCGCAGTCCGCGTCACGGACGCGTGACATCGCCGTCCGGTCGGCGCTCGGGGCCAGCCGGGCGAGGATCGTGGCGCAGGCGCTCGCCGAGGGCCTGCTGCTGGGGCTCACAGGGGGTGCTGCCGGTCTGCTGATCGCCGCGTGGGGCGTGCGGTGGCTCCCGACGCTGGCTGGCGATGCGATCGCGCGCGCCGACGCGGTTGCGATGAACTGGCGCGTCGTGACGTTCACCGCGTTCGCCTCGATTGCGACGGGGCTGCTCGTCGGGCTCGTTCCCGCCTTCAAGGCGTCGAAGACCGACGTCAACTCCTCGCTGAGGGAGGCGGGACGCTCGGCCTCGGGCGGTACGCGCAGCCGCGTCCGCAGTCTGCTCGTCGTGGGCGAGGTGGCCGTTGCCGAGGTCCTGCTCATCGCGGCGGGCCTCCTGATGGCCAGCTTCGTCAACGTCTGGTCGCGATCCCCCGGGTTCGATTCGACAGGCGTGCTGACCTTTCGGTACACGCTGCCCACATCGGGGTATCCCGCGCGGGAGCAGGGGTCGCAGGCCCATCGGCTGGTGACCGAGCGGCTTGCGTCGATGCCGGAGGTCGCATCCGTCGGTGCCGCCAGTGTCCTGCCGCTCGCCGGGGACTTCGAGAACTGGAGCTTCTCGATGGAAGGCCGGCCGCCCGGCGACACCCCGAACGCGAGCGCGATGGTCCGGCACGTGTCTCCGGGCTACCTGGAGACCATGCGCATCCCCGTGACGGCCGGCCGATCGCTCGACGGCTTCGATCGTGCAGGCGGCGAGCCGGTGGTCGTCATCAGTGAGGCCATGGCCTCCACCTACTGGCCCGGACAGGATCCGCTCGATCGGCGCATCAGGTTCCGCGGGCCAGCCGACCTCGCGGCCATCACCTGGAGAGTCGTCGGCGTTGCCGGCGACGTGCCGGCGAGCGCGCTGGACGGGGCGCCGAAGCCCACGCTCTACTTGGCGTACGACCAGTGGCCCTTCGCCTTGCCTTCGGTGAGCGTCGCGCTGCGCGCGGGGACAGACCCGATGGCGCTGGCGGGCAAAGTCCGGACCGAGATCGCCGCGGTCGACCCCGACCTGCCCATCTTCGACGTCAGGACGATGGACGCCGTGCGCGGAGCGTCGGTCGCACGCCGCCGGTTCGCCACGCTGGCGTTCGGGATCTTCGCGGGTGTCGCGCTGCTCCTGGCGGTCGTCGGTCTCTACGGCGTGATCGCCTGTCTCGTCGGCGCGCGCACGCGCGAGATCGGCATCCGCATGGCGCTTGGCGCACGGCCTTCCAGGATCTTCGCGACGACGATCGGCCAGGGGCTGGCGCTCACGGTCGCCGGCCTGCTCGTCGGGATCGCCATGGCGGCAGCGCTCACCAGGTTTCTGGGCAGCCTGCTGTACGGCGTGTCCGGCACGGACACATCGACGTTTGCGGCCGTGTCGCTGCTGCTGCTCGCCGTGGCGGCGGTGGCGTGGAGCGTGCCGGCGCGCCGGGCCGCGCGGGTGGAGCCCCTGATCGCCCTGCGCCAGGAGTAGCCCCGTCGTGCCACGGACCTGACGGAGAAGCCCCAGTGGCCGTATGTTGCGCGCCGACACGGACCTCACTCGCTCACACGAGGCACAAACTGGGCCACGCTGTCGATTCCATCTTCATTCAGCGACTTGACGAACGAGAACTGCGTCTTGACCTGGGTATAGCCCCGCTCCCGGTAGAACTCGTGCGCGGCGGTACGGCTGACGCTCGACCAGAGGCGGACAATCGAGTATCCTTTCTTCCTGGCCCATTCCTCGACTTCGCGCATCAGCAGACTGCCGATCCCCTGTCTCCGGTGAGTGCTCTCAACCACCAGTCCGCCGATTACGACGAACGCGTCCAATTCGACGTATTCCGAAACGACAGCGTGAGCCCACCCGACTACACGGCCGTCACGTTCAGCGACGACGAACTGCTGATCTGGACGCGAGAGAAGGCGGGCCAGTCTTGGCGCCACGGATGCGGCATCGGACTCATAGCCAAGCTGCGTCGTCAACCGAGCGATATCATCGGCATCTGACAGCCGAGCGAGTCGCACTGAGATTGCCATCCTCTTCAGTCCGGCAGGTTCCGTCGCGTTTCAGAGTTACGGGCTAACGACCGGCATCAGCCGCAGCGCGCCCTCGGCCACCGCGCTGTCGGCTGCGTGCCAGGTTAGGCATCGCCACGAGAACGG
>JBFMFH010000087.1:0-106325 GCA_040752275.1 Acidobacteriota bacterium | reverse complement strand
AGGCAACTCCCCCATTGTGCCCAGGGGCTCCCCTCCCACTCCAACCTTCTAACGAGACCTGCCTCAGACCGCCGACTGACAGGCCTCTCCGAACATGCTCGGCGGTCTGAGGCATGGCCTCGTTAGATCTGTTGCGGATCGTGCGCGATCGGTGGCCGTCGGTGCCCGTGATGATCATGACCGGGTACGCGTCGATCGCCTCGGCGATCGAGGCGACACGGGCCGGCGCGGCGGGCTACTTGCCGAAGCCGTTCACGCCCGACGAACTCGACGCCGCCCTCGAGCACGTCGCGCTGGCGATGAAGCCGGCGGCGGCCAAGCCCGCCGCCAGAACGCAGGTGCGGCTTGCGCCGAAGCGCGCGTCGAAGGGTGAGGTGATCGATGTCGACATGCCGTTCGACGCCGATGAAGTCGCTGCCGCGACATCGCCCCGGTTCGTCGAGCAGCTCACGAGGTCGGACATTCCGGCCATCGACTTCTGTGCGCTCGGTCAACGCGCGTGCAAGCGGGTCAAGACCAGGGGCGTGTGCCAGCAGGCCGAATGCCCGCTCAGCGCCGCCGAACGGCGCAAGCGGGTGGCGTCCGCGGCTCTGGGTCACGTGCAGGATCAGATCGACGTCGACATGCCGTTCAGCTGGGTGGAAGTCGCGGCCGTCACGTCGCCGGCATACGCCGACGCCCTCGGCCGCGGCGACATCCCGGTCGCCAGCCGGTGGGACGCCAGGAAGGCCATGGGACGCAGGGTGCTGGTGGTCGACGATGAGCCGGTTGTCGCGAACAGCATGCGCCGGACGCTGAGCCGCCGGGGATTCCGTGTCGAAGAGGCCTTCTCGGGCCGCGAGGCGCTGACGCGAATCCTCAATGACATGTATGATCTGGTGCTGCTCGACCTCAAGATGCCCGACGCGAATGGCCTCGAACTGCTGCCCACCATCCGCAAGCAGCGCCCGGCGCTGCCCGTCGTCATGGTGACGGGCTATGCTTCGATCGACACGGCCGTCGAAGCCATCCAACGCGGCGCCAGCGACTATATGGCCAAGCCGTTCACGCCTGAGGAGCTCTTCGCCACCGCAAGGCGGGCGATTCGCCGAGCGTAAGAGAACGGGGGTCCCCGCGATGGTGATCGAGCGCGTGCCCTACACGCGCTCAATCACCATCGCAATCCCCTGCCCCACGCCGATGCACATCGTGCAAAGGGCCAGCCGGCCCTTGCGGCGCTGCAGTTCGTGGAGCGCGGTGGTGACGATGCGGGCGCCGCTCATCCCGAGCGGGTGGCCGAGGGCGATGGCTCCGCCGTTCGGGTTGAGCCGCGGGTCATCGTCTGCCAGCCCCAGCTCGCGCGTGACCGCGAGCGCCTGTGCTGCAAAGGCCTCGTTGAGCTCGATGACGTCGAATTGCTCCAGTCTGAGGCCGGTCAGCGAAAGGAGCCTCTGTGTCGCCGGCACCGGTCCGATCCCCATAGTACGCGGCGGCACGCCAGCGGTCGCCGTGGAGATGACGCGCCCACGGGGCGTCAAGCCGTGCTCTTTCGCCGCCTCCTCGGAGGCGACGATGAGCGCGCACGCGCCATCGTTGATCCCAGACGCGTTGGCTGCCGTGACCGTACCGTTCTTGCGGAACAGCGCCGGCAGCGTGCTGATCTTCTCGTAGTTCGTGCCGGGCCTCGGGTGCTCGTCGCGATCGACGACGAGCGGGTCCTGCTTCCGTCTCGGGATGGTCACGGGCACGATCTCTTCGGCCAGGGCGCCGTTCGCCATCGCGGCCGCCGCCTTCGCCTGGCTCCAGACGGCGAAGCGGTCCTGGTCCTCACGCGAGATGCGGTACTCATCCGCCACGTTCTCGGCCGTCTCGGGCATGGACTCGATGCCGTACTGCTGCTTCATCAGTTCGTTGACGAAGCGCCATCCGATGGTCGTGTCGAAGATCTCCGCCGTCCGGCTGAACGCGGTCGTGGCCTTCCCCATGACGAAGGGCGCGCGCGACATCGACTCCACGCCGCCGGCCATGACCAGTTCCTGTTCGCCCGCCACGATAGCCCGGGCGGCGATGCTGATGGCGTCCATGCCGGACCCGCAGAGACGGTTGATGGTGCTGCCAGGCACAGTGGCCGGCAGCCCGGCCAGCAGCAACGCCATGCGGCCGACGTTGCGGTTGTCCTCGCCGGCCTGGTTGGCACACCCCAGCACGACATCGTCGATCCGCGAGACGTCCATGCCGGGATTGCGGGCGATGAGCGCCCGGATGGGGATGGCTGCGAGATCGTCGGTCCGCACGTACGCCAGCGAGCCACCGTAGGACCCGACCGGCGTGCGAATCGCATCGCACAAGAAGGCATGTGGCATGAGTGTCTCCCGGTGCTCGTGCACCCGTCCGAACGAGTACTATCACGTCTTGCCGAAGCAGCTTCCCCGGTGCGCCAGCCTCCCGGCTCGGTCTTGCCTGGCCTGCTTGGACCGACTCGTCATCTTCGTCGACTGTGACGGCATTCGGCAACCTCTGCCCCCAGGGGGCAAGAGCTTGACGTCTTCGCCCCGCCGGAGGGCGAGGCAAGCCAACACCGTGCTCGAGCGAGGCGGAGGCCCCTGCACGTGCTCGGCGGTCTGAGGCATGGCCTCGGTAGGTATACTGAGGGCTGATAGGGGAGGGCCGCATGGCACACGGAAGAGACGCAGCCACGGCTGGCATCGGCTTCGGTACGGCGTTGGCCATTACGATCTCCTGGAGCACCCACCACTCGATCCTGTGGGCGATCCTCCACGGCGTGTTCTCCTGGCTGTACGTGGTTTACTACGCGTTGACTCGCTGATGAGCGCCGGCGCGCTCGTGGCGGCCGCAGTCGGTGTGAGGTACTGATGAATCGTACACGTCGCGAGTTTCTGCAACGGTCGGCTCTGGGCGGCACGGCCATGCTCGCTCCGGCCGGGAGCTGGCTTCAGGCCCAAGGCGACCGCACTTGGCGTGGCAGCCCGAGGATGACGCTCACCTTCCGACCTTACACGCTGCAGTTGCGGCATGTGTTCACGCTGGCGACCAGCTCGCGGACGACAACGCCCGTCATGCTGGCGGAGATTGCGTACGACGGGGTGGTGGGGTACGGCGAGGCGTCAATGCCGCCGTATTTGGGCGAGTCGCACGAGACGGCTGCTGCGTTCCTCTCGAAGGTGGACCTCAGCCAGTACGCGAACCCGTTCGAGCTCGAGACCATCCTGGGGGACATCGACCGACTCGCGCCGGGCAACCCAGCCGCCAAGGCGGCCATCGACATCGCGCTGCACGATCTGGTCGGGAAGTTGATGAAGCAGCCCTGGTACAACATCTGGGGATACGACAAGTCCAAGACCCCCCACACGACCTTCACCATCGGCATCGACACGCCCGAGGTGGTGAAGGAGAAGACGCGGGAAGCTGCCGGGTTCAAGGTACTCAAGATCAAGCTCGGGCGTGACACGGACAAGCCGATGGTCGAGGCCATCAGGTCGGTCACGAAGGTGCCGCTCACCGGCGATGCCAACCAGGGCTGGACGGACCGTCAGCAGGCCCTCGACATGCTGCACTGGCTGAAGGAACGGGGATTCGAGTACGTCGAGCAACCGCTGCCGAAGGAGCGCATCGACGACCTCGCCTGGATCACCGAGCGCAGCCCGATTCCGGTGCTGGGAGACGAAGGCGTCCAGCGGCTCGCCGACGTACGCAAGGCGCACGGCGTGTACTCAGGAATCAACATCAAGCTGATGAAGTCGACCGGCATGCGCGAAGCGCAGAAGATGATGCAGCTGGCGCGTGGCCTCGGCATGAAGGTGATGCTCGGCTGCATGACGGAGACGTCATGCGGCATCTCCGCCGCCTCGCACCTGTCGCCGATGGTTGACTGGGCCGACCTCGACGGCGCCCTGCTCATCTCGAACGACCCGTTCGACGGCACGACGGTGGTCGACGGCAAGGTCACTCTGACGGACAGGCCCGGGATTGGAGCCGTGAAGCGAGCCTGACGACGAGCGTGTGTCACGTTCGCAGGCCCGTTCGCCGCTCGCCCCAGATCCCTGCCTTCCTCCTGTCTTCTGTCTTCTGTCCTCTGTCTATTGCTTCTGAATTCTCGGCCACATCGCGTCGCCCTTGATCGTGACGCGATCGCCCGCGCCGTTCCACACTGCATCGCCAAGTTGATGTTGGGCGCCGGACTTCGGCGCGCCCACGCGGCGCAGGATCTCGGCCGCCGATGACGGCATTGCCGGCAGCAGCAAGATGGCCGCGATGCGGAGCGCTTCGGCCACCTCGTACAGGATCTGGCTGACGCGCGCGGCGCGGGCCTCGTCTCTCGCCAGCTTCCACGGCTCGCTCTCAGTGATGTAGAGATTGGCCGCGTCGATCAGGCCGTACGCCGCGGCCATCCCGTCCTGCAGCGCGAAGCGGTTCATCGCCGCCCGGTAGGAGGCAACCGCCGTCTCGGCCATATGGGCCAGGCGTCCCGCCGGCGCGCCTGGCTGCGGCAGCCGCCCCTGGCAGTACTTGTCGGCCATCGTCGCGATGCGGCTGACCAGGTTGCCGAGGTTGTTGGCGAGGTCGGCGTTGTAGCGTTCCTCGAAGCGCTCCCACGAGAAGTCGCCATCCTGCCCGTAGGCGAACTCGCGCACGAGATACAGACGGAGCGGATCGGGCCCGAACTTCGAGGCCGCCTCGAGCGGGTCGACGATCGTGCCCAGCGACTTGCTCATCTTCTCGCCCTTGAGATACACGAAGCCGTGGCCGAACACCTGTGATGGCACGGCCACGCCGGCGCTCATCAGCATGGCCGGCCAGATCACGCCGTGGAAGCGTGTGATGTCCTTGCCGATGACGTGCAGCGACGCCGGCCACCAGCGCGCGAACAGCGCATCGTCCTGCCCGTAGCCGACAGCGGAGATGTAGTTGATGAGGGCGTCGAACCACACATATACAACGCTCGACGGATCGAATGGCAGTGGGATGCCCCACGCCTGCCCGGCGCGGCTGATCGAGATGTCCTCCAATCCGCCGTGAATCACGTTGAGAATCTCGTTGCGGCGGATGTCGGGCTCCAAACACTCGGGGTGTCGGGCGTAGTGGTCGGCGAGCGGCTGCTGGTACTTCGACAGCCGGAAGAAGTAGTTCTTCTCCTTGATCCACTCGGGCTTCGTCCGGTGCGTCGGGCACAATCCGTCGACGAGGTCCTTCTCCTGCTTGAAGGCCTCGCAGGAGTTGCAGAACCAGCCCTCGTAGTGACCTTCGTAGATGTCGCCGGCCGCCTGGATACGGTCCACGAGGGCCGTGACGGCCACACGGTGGCGCGTCTCGGTCGTCCGGATGAAGTCGTCGAACGAGATGTCCAGACGCGTCCAGACTTCGCGGAACTCCCCTTCCATCTGATCGCAGTACGTCTTCGGGTCGAGCCCCTGCTCCTTCGCCTGCCGGAACACGTTGAGCGAGTGCTCGTCGTTGCCCATCAGGAACCAGGTCGGGACGCCGGCCAGCCGCTTGTAGCGCGCGATGATGTCGGCGGTGATCTTCTCGTACGCCGTCCCGAGGTGCGGCCGGCTGTTGACGTAGTCGATGGCGGTCGTGATGTAGAAGGTGGACATGGTCGCGCTATACTGTGGTTATGCCTCTGTACGAATACGCCTGTGCCGAGTGCGGGCACCGGTTCGAGTTCCTCGTGCGCGGCTCGCTGACGCCCGTCTGCCCGACCTGCCGCAGCGAGAGGGTCGACAAGCAGCTGTCGGTCTTTGCCGTCGGCGCCTCGTCTTCGTCGTCGCCGTCATTCCCCGCCACGTCGCCGTGCGGTTCGTGCGGCCACCCCGGCGGGCCGGGGGCGTGCAAGTTCGCCAGCTGACGCTGGCGGTTGTCAGAAGACAGAATACAGAAGACAGGAGACAGAACGGGCACGCGTCGCGCTCGTCGCGCGACCATCCCCTCGCCCGGGCTGAAGACCCGGGCCAGCAATTGGAGGAGGAAGCACGGTGCCGGCGTCCAGCCGGCACGCCTCCCATTCTGTCTTCTGTCTTCTGTCTCCTGTGTTCTGATCGGTCATTTGCCCAGTTCGGCCGCCGTGACGTAGATCGGCTCGATATCCACCGGCACGCTCGTGAGCTTGTCGAGCGCACGCTGGATTTCGGGCCTGACCACGGCCATCTTCTCGATCATCGCCTTGGCCCTCTCGTAGCTGCCCTCGGCCTGCAGCGTCATGATCTCGCGCGTGAGAGCCGTGACGGCTTCCTTCATCTTGGCCGCGTTCACGGAGAAGGTGCCGTCCGCCGCCGCTACGAACGCACCCGCATCGAGCATGGAGTTGAGCTGGATCGCGATGCCGCGTCCGTGCGCCTCGTTGAGTCCGAAGCGGATCGAGCGGAAGGCCGACGCAAGGAACGTCGTGTACATCGTCTGTTCCATCGATCGGTCGATGACCCCTTTGTCCACGAGGTGCTGCAGGGCGAACAGACCCGACACGTCGGCCTTGGCTTCTTCGATGGCGCTGTAGGTCTCCTTGAGCTGCTGGCGGACCGTCGTGGCCCGGCCACCGACCGTGATGGCGTGGGGGCCCAGCCCGTGCATCAATTCGTGCATCAGAATGTGGGTGAAGAAGGCGTCGAACGACACCTTCGCCTGGTCGGCCGGCGTCAGCACGACCTGCGAGATGGGCACCAGGACCTTGTTGAACTTGGCCTCCTGCACGTTCTTCAGCATCACGCGCTTCGCGCCCTTCTCCCGCACGACGCGCTCGTCGTTCGGCAGGTTGAAGGCCGCCGTCTGCACCCCTGAGTTCCCCTCGCCCGCCCCCAGAATCACGTTGACGACGCGGATGGGCGCGAGGCCGCCGAGTTTCGGATTGCGGAGCGCCGGGTCGATCGGCAGGTTGTCCTCGATGCGTTGCAGCTCGCCGCCGAACCTCGCCAGCTTCGCCGACTCTTGGTCATCGCGCAGAGTGATGAAGGCCTCGAAGGCGGCCTTGTGGTTGAACCATTCGTCCTCGTACACCTCGTAGGGGCCGATGGTCGGCTCGATCGGGGCGTCCAGCTCCATCCACGCCACGTCGCTCTCGTAGTAGTCGTTCGACAGGAACGCGTCGGCGCGCGTGCTGAGGAACCGCTCGAGCGTCTCGTTCCTCGTGAGCGCGGCTGCCTCTCGCAACAGCGCCGCTGCACGCTGCAGTTCGCCCTGGTACTCGACCGCGTAGGGGACCGCGACGAAGACGCCGTCGGGCCCGCGGCGAATAGTGGTGAAGAACCCCGTCGCCGCCGTGCGTTCGGGCTCCTTCAGGCCGTTGAACCAGGCGTCGACCTCTGCCTTGGTCGTGCCGGCCGGGTAGTAGTTGGCCTCGGCCGGCTTCTCGGGCACGCCGGGAATGAAAGCTTCGTTGTGGTCCAGGCGTGACCACGGGCCCTTGTTGATCAGGAAGTAGTGCAGCCGGGCCTTGCCGAGCGGAGAGGTGTCCGCCAGCAGGTCGAAGAGCACCGCTTCGTTGCCCGCCCAGACCTGGCGGAGGAACAGGCCATCCATGACGCGGCCGGCCTGTACGAGCTTGGCCAGCGCCTGGCGTTCGTTGGGCGGCAACGTCGAGACGTCCGCACCGATCTCCACGGGCGCGAAGCGGGCGATCATCCCGTCGAGTCCGCTCGTGCTGGTCGCCGGCTCTGCCGTTTCGGCCGGCGGCTGTTCGGATCCGCACCCCACCATGACACCTCCGGCCACGAGGGCCGCTGCACAGACGCTGGCGATTCTGGAGTAGTTCATCGGAACCTCGATCTCCGGGGCTACCCGTCCATTCTGACCGAAAATGGCGCAGAATGGGATGCAGGAGACCCTGATGCTCAACCGAGCCCCCTTTTCTGTGCTGGCCGCGCTGTTCGTGTCGGCCGTGATTACCCTGGTGAGTGCGAGCGCGCAGGCGCCGGCTGCGTCGCCCGTCCGACTGGACACCATCAGGCTGCCCGCCGGATTCTCGATCGACGTGTTCGCGGATAGGGTGCCCAACGCGAGGGCGCTGGCGCTGGGCCCAGGCGGGACGCTGTTCGTGAGCACGCGGACCGCGGGCAACGTCTACGCCGTGCTGGACGCCGACGAAGACCACAAGGCCGACGAGGTCATCACGATCGCGAAGGGCCTGAACATGCCGAACGGCATTGCGGTGCGTGGCGGTTCGCTGTTTGTAGCTGAGGTGAACAGGATCATCCGGTTCGATCATATTGAGTCGTCACTGCGTGCGGTGCCGGCTCCAGTTGTGGTCACCGGCAACTACCCGAGTGATCGGCACCACGGATGGAAGTTCATCGCGTTCGGGCCGGACGGGTACCTCTACGTGCCCGTCGGGGCGCCCTGCAACATTTGCGAGAGCCAGGATCCCGTGTATGCCTCGATCACGCGCATCAGGCCCGACGGGACGGGCCGCGACGTCTTCGCGAGCGGCGTGCGCAACACCGTCGGCTTCGACTGGCATCCCGTCACGAAGGAACTCTGGTTCACCGACAACGGGCGCGACATGATGGGCGACGACGTCCCGCCCGACGAGCTGAACCGGGCGCCGTCCAGAGGCTTGCACTTCGGGTACCCCTACTGCCATGGCGGGTCGATCGCCGATCCCCAATTCGGCGAGAAGCGGCCGTGCAGCGAGTTCGTTCCGCCTGCGCGCCAGCTCGGGCCTCACGTCGCGGCGCTGGGCATGCGGTTCTACACCGGCGCGATGTTTCCCTCGCAGTACCGTCAGCAGATCTTCATCGCCGAGCACGGCTCGTGGAACCGCAGCGTGCCCATCGGCTATCGCGTGATGCTCGTGACGTTGAAGGGCAACGAGGTCGTCAGCTACGAGCCGTTCGCGGAAGGCTGGCTGCAAGGCCGCCGGGCCTGGGGCCGGCCAGTGGATGTGCTCGTGATGCCTGACGGCGCGCTGCTCGTCTCGGACGATCTCGCGGGGGCGATCTATCGGATCAGCTACAGGGGGAACTGACGCGGAGCGGGATCGGGGACCCGGGGGCCGGGGACCGGCTCTGGTTTCGCCGCGTTCGCCAGCACCACGGCCACGGGAATCTGGTCCGCCAGGCTCGCCCGTGCGGACCTTGCTATAATCGCCGCCGTGGACCCCGCTCCGCTGAGTGCCGACACGTCGCCCGACATCGAGCGCCGCCAGGTCGAATCGTGGCGCGCGATGACGGCCACCCAGAAGGCCGCCATCGTCACGGGCCTCACCCGCGCGGCCTACGCCATGGCGTACGCCGGGGTCAGGCAGCGGCATCCCGACGCATCGCCCCGCGAACAGTTCCTGCGCGTCGCCATCCTCGTGCTGGGACCGGAGTTGGCGAGCGTGGCGTACCCCGATGCCGCAGAGCTCCTCCGGTGACGCCGACTGTCGATCCACTCGCCACGGCGCACCTCGTCGCGCACCATCTCGACGCGCTGGGCATCGCGCACAGCGTTGGCGGGTCCCTTGCGAGCTCGTTTGCTGGTGAGCCCCGTTCCACGGTCGACATCGATATCGTGGCTGCGCTCGAGGAACACCACGTCGACGCCCTCGTGGCGGCGCTGTCGGCCGACTTCTATATCGACGCTGACGCTCTTCGTCGGGCCATCCGGATGCGCTCGAGTGCGAATCTGATTCACCAAGCGACGCAGTTGAAGGTCGACCTGTTCGTGGCGGGCGGCACACCGCTGGACGCCCGGCAGCTCGCCCGCCGCCTGGCCGTCGATCTTGGCGACGGACGTTACCTGTTCATACACCCACCTGAAGATATCCTCCTGCAGAAGCTGCGCTGGTATCGACGGGGAGGCGAGACGTCGGACCGGCAGTGGCGGGACATCGTGGGCATCGTCCGCGTGCAGGGCTCGAAGCTCGATCGGGAGTACCTCAAGGAGGGCGCGGAGATCCTTGGCGTCGCGGACCTGCTGGCACGTGCACTCGGCGAACCGGCGGCGGGCACCAGGTAGATCCTGCGCGAGCCCAGGGTCCCACTCGAGCGGACGGTCTACCAGATCGCCCGACCCCCGTAGGCACGGAGAATCCTGTCGCGGGTCACGAGCGCCAGCTCCTCCGCCTGGCGGCCCCGCTTCGGGGCGGACTTGCGAAATCGCAGTCACTTCACGTTTCCGCCCTCACCCCCGATCGATCGGTAGCAGAACATGGTCCGTCGTCATTGACCTGCCCCCCTGCCAGTTGGGGCCGGGGTGGCGGAAGAAGGCCAGTTGAAGCGTACCGAGGGGCCGTCTGCCCCGATTGGAGGACGTGGTGAGGAATGATGACCCTGGCCCAGACGCTCGCGATATCGCGGTTCCCCCTCCCTTGCGAGAACGCGTTTTCCGCCTCGTTCTTTTCGAGCCCTTTGAAGACGCGCTCCCCAGCCTCGGTCAGGTCTTGGCGGTGCTGCTGTTGGCCAACAGCGACGACCCCGTCGCTGCGGTCGACGAGTTCGCGCGGATCGTGAAGCAGACCATCGTGGACGCGAAGGCCCGGGAGGAGGGGCGCCAGCCGTGGCTCCACTAGGCGGGGTCATCCCCCCGCAGATAGGTACGGCACTCGGAGGACACCATGCTCAGAGCTGAACAAGAGACCATCATTCGCTGGGACCGGGACGAGCACCTCGTCCGGTTCTACACCGCCGACCCAGTCGAGGCCCGGCGCTGGACCCGGCTGGGCTACCGGGTAACGGGCTGCCACCTCGCCCGGAACGGCCAACCCCGCGGCTGGGAGACAACTGGGCCGGCGAAATGCGTCCGGGTCCGGCGTCTCGTGGGTGGGGTGCTGCCCAAACGGGGCGACGGCACCTCGCAGCTCCACGTACAACCCACGTCGGAGCATGGAACTCCCCTGCCCCGGCTCCAGATGCCCGCCCGCGGCTCCACTTCGCGAAGCCTGGATAACAGCGCAGGTTCAGGGCGGTGAGGTTGACCACACTCCGTCAGCAGGAGCCAACCATGACGACCGCCGAATCCCCACCGCCCAGTCCCGAGCCCAGCCAGCCTCAGGCAACACCAGACGGGGTCCGCGTAATGGGGGAAGGCCATGGCCGCAAGCCTCGGGCCGTCCGCGAACGGGCCATCGTCGCAGTCCTGAGTGAGCGCAGCCTCGCCGAGGCCGCGAAACGCGCTGGCATCGGCGAGAAGACCCTCAAAGAGTGGCTCGCCCGCGACCCGGAGTTCCAGGCCGACCTCGCCGAGGCCAGGCGCACGGCCTTCGAGGCCGGGATGGGCCGCGTCCAGGCGCTCGTGAGCAAGTCCGTGGAGACCCTCGACGGCTTGCTCGACCCGAGTGAGCCGCCGGGTGTCCGGTTGGGGGCCGCGCGGACCCTGGTGGAGATCGGGCTCCATCAGCAGGACGCCGAGATTATTCAGCGGCGCATGGCCGAAATCGAGGCGAGCCTTCAGCGGCCGCGGCATCACAACGGGAGGCGGTGACCCGTGCGGCGCAACTTGTGGGCGGCGCTAGCGCGGGTCGAACGGCTGGCAGCCGAAGCCGAGGAGCGAGCCACCGCGGTGGACCCGGATGAACTCGTCCGGATTCTGCTGGAGGGCCGCAACCGGGTGGCTCGAGGCGAGCCGCCGCGATACTCGCGGGAGGAACTCCGGGAACGGGCACAGCGGCTGCGGGCAATGTTCTAGGCGGAACGGCGACGGTGAGAGCACCGGCCGCGAGACTGCCCTGCCGCGAACTGCGGCGACCCAGCGGACGGCTTCGACTGCGACCAAGCCCAGAATGGCTGGGAGTATGTCGTGCTGGCGTTCGGGCCGACGGTGAACGGTCCGTCCTCGCGTCTGGTGCGGCCACGGGCAATCGCCGGCTGCTACCCGCACCCACACGGCCAGATGGCGTAGCCAGCCGAACCCTCGCGCGGTCGCTCCTCGACGCACAAACAGAGGCGACTTCCTGGATTGGCGCGAGCGCCATTCCCGGGGCCTGCTCGGGTTGGGCCGCTCGCCCCCTTCCGGGACTCCCGGCCCGTCTCGCGCCGCCAAGTGATTGCTCAGCAGCAACTTGACCGCCTAGCTTTTTCGGGAATACGATTCGCCACACGTCAAACCGTCGGAATGGTCCAAGGCCCGGGCAACGCCCGTTTGCCCCGTTTCGGTTCCGTCCGGAGATAGGGCGTCAGCCGGACGAGTATAGCCGTATGAATCTGGATGCCGAAGTCGTCACCGATAGGTTACTGGGCGCATGCCGGCGTGCCCTGGAAGTCGGACTCAACCCGGAGGATCGGCCACGGGTCCTCTACCACTACACTGGAGCCGCCTCACCGGGTTCGGCAATTCTTGGTTGATCCCGGGGGGCATGGCGCGGGGGTGAGCCGAGCCGGCATCCCACTGCCGGGGCAGGGGTCTTGCAGGGACGCCACCTCGACGAGTGCACAGCGAGGTCCGCTGGCGCCTGAGCACGTACTGCTGAGGCGCCACGTCATCACCACGACTGGAACGCCGGCGCTCGAAACACGGACAGTTAGCGCACAGGCTCCCCCAACTTCTCTGCCGGCAGTGACTTGGAGTCCCCGGTTGGGTTCGTCCCCCAATCCGGCGCAGGTTCTCGACGATGCCCGAGGAGGTTGGCGGCTCGGCATCTACGAGAGGACACGCAGGCGGCCCCGCAGACCAGGTTGTCCTCAACGCAGCATCCACACGCAAGGTCAGCGTCTCTATCGACCTGGCCCACCGTTGAAACCCAAGTCCACCAATACGCGTGTACCAAACATCGATGTAGTCCGTCAAGATCAAGGTCGGTGGCCTGCGCCAGATGGCTGACGGTACGCTTTCTCTCGGCGATAAACGCCTCAATTGGGAGTGGGCTGCGCTTCAGCTCCGAGCGGTGCTTGAGTCAATCGCTTATGCATTCCTCGCGGCGTATCGGTCCCGCTGAGGTCGGACGCGGCGCGATGCTAGCCGGGGTTGTGGGCAGGATACGAACATCCGGCAGACCAGATGCTCTGAGCACCTGACTTCTGGCTTCGTCCGCGATCTGCGGCGATTGGCTGAGCACGAGGATGCACGCCTGGGACACGTACGCGAACCCAACTACGCCGTGTGCCGCAAAGTGGTCCAGCTTTGACTGAGCCTGCTTGGCCTCGCGACCTCGAGGAACGCTCTGATCGAAAACCATCACCAAACCACTCGGCCGTGCGCGGACGATGGTCAGCAGTTCGTCCTCGAAGATGAACTCGGTCGCCCGGTGGCGCTCGCGGCGGTGAAGGCGAACACCCGTGTCGGGATCCAAGAAGATGCTACGGCACCGGCCGCACGGCTCCAGATATTCTTTCCGTTTCGTGTCCAGTTTCAGAATGTTGGTCGACAGGAGAGGCACACCGAGGAACTGCGAGAACCTTTTTGCCTCGGGCTTGGATACCTTGTGCGTGAACATCGGGTGAACAGCCCAAGGCCCGAATGGTGCCAGCCATTGAAGTAGGTTCTTCTTGACGATGTCGTACGCGTCACCGAAGTGCTTCAGATCCATCTGATGTCTTCGATCAGCCCGGCCAACGTTCAAAATGAGCCGCGCGCCACGGCGGCATGATTGCACGACCGGTCAGGCGCGTCGGCTCCATATTGTTGCTAGCCCGTCACGGCAAGAACTCAAGCGCTTCCGCGCGGTGTTCACGAGCTTCGGTCGCACGACCCAGGAGTTTGAGAACCGTAGAACGGTTTCCTATAAGGGTTGAGTAGGTTTGGTCGCGCCCGAATGCGTCGCGGACAGTGTTGAAAAAGTTCGGAAAGAACAGGCGTACGGTCTCTCCATTCTCGTCAGCCCTGTCCTCCCAATAGAGGCCGCCATGCCTCTCCGTGCGTTCCTCTTCCGTCGCCTGTTCACCAGTCGGCATGGCCATACCCGATAGGCCATCGTCGAGCGCGACAAGATACATGGCTCCGTACAGCGCGTGGTCCATCCAGAGCGTTCCACGGGTGTCGCGATGCTTCAGGATTGGGCTTCCTCGGTCGTTTCGCATAGCCTTGACAATTGTCCGAACCAGCGCTTTGCAGCCTGCGTCGTAGTTGTGGACAGACTTCTCGAATTCTCCGGCCAACTTCTGGGTCATCGCCAAGCTGTTGAATGCGAGGGCATAGTCGGGTTCGATCTCGAGCGCCCGCGCCAGAGCGTCCCGGGCCTCGCTGAGTCGCCCCCCCATTTGGAATGCGATGCCGAGGGCCAAGAAGACCGGGGCTACCGCTGGGGCAGCCGCCGCAGCTCGCGACAACAGGCTCACGGCGCTATCGAAGTTGTTCAAGAACCGGTGGCACTGACCAGCCAAGTACAGCGCGTTCCAGCTGGGCGATGCGTTCGAGATTGGCGTCTGAAGAAGTTCCAACGCTTCGTCGTAGCGCTGAGATTGCATGAACCGTAGCGGCTCGTCGAGAATGGCGTCGTCGGGATCCATGCTTCTACTCGATCGGGCTAACGCCAGGCTGCAGCCGCCGCGGCTCATGATTTCACCAGCCGCGGTCGGCTGCAAGCCATGAACTCGATCCGCCTGCTAGTTCGCAAGGCGCTGCCGGACCGTCGATATCGCGTCAGTCGGCGAGCAGATCACCCTGCCACCCATACTCTCAAGCAGGCGTCGCTTTGTTGACGCCAGGAAGTTCCCGTCTCTGGTTACGAAGATGTCGCGGCGATAGTGAATGTGGCACCACAGCGCCAGCACGTCGCACATGCGGTTCCGCCACGTCCGATCGATTTCCTCCCCGTCAACGGACAAGCCGCGAGCTGCGCAGTAATCTGCATAGCCATACTCGGACCGAGGGAACAAGATTCGGTGAATGTCCTCCGCGAGTCCTTCCATGCCGTCATCCGCGTAGACGCACCAGTCCCAATAGGTCACTCCCCAGATTCCCATTGGCTTCAGGATCTCGGCGGACGCCAGGCCGACGCGCACAACTTTCTCTTGAAAGGCAGAGAAGGTGGGCGATCCGCCGCCGCCCGGCTTGTTCTCGGAAGCGCTGATACCGACTACGGCGAACTGCAGAATGCCTTCGGACGACATCTGAACCAGTTCGCGAAGAGGCAGGGCCTCGGGCCGATTCTCTTCGAGATCGATCACGCAGTTCGTGTCCAGCGTCAGTTTCATTTCGTCCGCCGGCCCAACGCATAGGTAGCCAACGGCGTTTCGTGGTTCCCACGCCCGAACGGCCTACCGCGCCAGGTGCCTCGGGCGCCTGCCACGTGCATTGTTCTGGGAGGGCCGGCGAGACGCAAGTACATTCTGACATTGAGGCTGGACGACGGCGGCGAGACCGGAACCACGGAATGCCGCCGGCGGTCTAATCCCTGGTATCGCCAGGTTATCTAGACAGCGGCATTTCATGGCTCGAAGCCAGCCGCAGTTGTCGGTACACGCGGGTGGTCGGGCGTCTCTGCCGGTCCGTGTTCTGTCCGTGTTCTATCGGAATCTCGCTCCCATTGACCCCAAGTCGGCAGACGCCAAAGGGCCGTTGTTGTTGGGGATTCTTGTAAGGTCATGGTCCCAGATGGGTGACCTGGGCGGGCTCATAACCGAAGGGTCGGGGGTTCAGATCCCCTCCCCATGATCCCTTGTTCGGCCCGACCTGACCGCCAGTGTCGCGACGCAGTCAACAACCTGCCAGCCGAGAGCCTCGACGTACCGCCGCACTATGGCCCCTACCGCCGCGGGTACTCCAGAAAAACAATCGCCCAGGTGAGTATCGCTCGGGCGAGGGTGAGCCCCCACCCCTTCGACAATGCACGCCTGGTGGGGAACGCCCCGAGTCGGTCAACCCGCCGGCCACGCATACGCCGGAAGCGGACTAAGCGATTCCGGTCTGCCGGCACAACACCCCAGGCCGAGCTGAGGGTCGTTCTCCGGTGGCCTCGGTCATGCCGCGCGCCAAGTTACGCTTGCGGTCGGCCTCCCGCAGGTCGTCGGGCGCGACAATTGTGGCGGCCGCCGACGGGAACGTGCTGGCTGGCCTGCCATTGTCACGACTTCCCTCGCTGGGGCGCTAGCCTGAGCCAGGTTGCGGACGGTCCATCCGCCCGTCCCCCCGTCGTGTGTGAGGAAGCGGCGACCGGTCGCAGCAGGGACAGCATGGGGACAGCGTCGAAGACAAGGGCCGTGGATTCGAGGCCGAATGCACGCGCCCGTGATTACAAATCCCGCGCGGATCTTGTCCGTCTGCTTCCGTGTCTGTCAGACCTGGGCTGCACGAAGCGCGAGGGTGTGGCGCCAGCTCCGCCCCCGAGCATTGGACATCGTGCCTCAGGATGAGCGAGGCTCACCGGCCACCGCCTGCCTGGCCGATGGAACGAGTGTGCCTGACCGTGTCCCTGCCCCGGCTTGTGCTTCGTTCAAGCGCGCACCGGCAGCACGGAGATCACCGGAACTGGTGATGTCGTACCGATCGAACACCGAGCGCGTCTTGTGGCCCGTCACTCTCATCGCCACGCGTTCGGGGACGCCCGCCCGGACGAGGTTGCGGACGGCCGTTCGCCGGAGGTCATGCGGGATCCGTCCGGGACATCCGGCCGCCTTGCACGCGGATTCCCAGGCATGGCGGAAGTCCTTTATCCGCTTCCCGCCCCGGTGGAAGACAAACGGACAGATCAGGTTCTTCGTCCTCCTCAGCTCCTCGCGTTGCTTCCACTGGCCGTCGAGGAGGTCCTGGACGGCTCGCAGCTCCGAGAAATCAAATGCCCTGCCCTCTCGGTTCTTCGTCGTGCCTGGCTCCAGGCGGACTAGGCACGCGTTTCGGTCGACCTGCCCCCACGTGAGCGGGAGGAGCTCGCTCTTCACGCGCCAGCCTGTGAAGTACGCAAACTCGAACAGCGGACGGAGTGGGTTTGGCAGGTGTCGCATGACCGCGTCGAACTGGTCGCGCTCGAAGAACCCGCGCCGGGCGGTGTCTTCCCGCAGCATCGGAATGTGCGGGCGGTGCAGGAGCTTCCCGGCCTGAATCGCGAGCGTGAACGTCCGCTTCAACATGGCGAGTTCACGGTTGATCGACCCGTTCGCGGCGTGCTCGGTCTGCCGCTTGGCGATGTACGTCCGCACGTCCGTGGTCGTGATGGAGGCCATGCGGCGTCCGCTGAACGTCGGCTTCAGGTGACGGTCGAGTCGCCGTTCGACATGTCCGAGCGACTTTCTCCCGTTGACCCGATAGTCGGTCACGAGGTCGGCCGCCGCATCGTCGAACGTGAGGCGCCCGATAGCTGGCGTCACGGGGATCCCCCGTTCGCCGTCGCCTTCGCGCAGTTTCAGGAGGCTCCGTGCGACGCCTTCCTTATCGCTGTGCGACGACTCTTCGTACCGCTTGCCGTTGCGGTAGTACCGGATCCACCACACGTTGCCGCGGAGGCGGAGTCCGCGCCTGCGTTGCTTCGGCATTGCTGCCTCCTCGAATGGGAGGCCGGCAGGTCTGCTGGTAGAATCACCGGCAGATCGTCGGCCTGACTATGCCAGGTCGGCGGTTTAGGGGCGCTTGCGGGTTGCCGCCCGCTTGCGCTCCGCCTTGAGGACACCTCGCTGCCCCAGCCACTTCCTGATCGCCCGTCGGACTTGCTCCGACTCGGGGATGCCCTCCTGCTGCTTGAGCCGCTTGAGCCCTTCAGCTAGGTCCGGATCGATAAAGAAGTTGTAGAGCTTGCGGGGCGACACAGGAGAAAGTGTAACGAGACCTCTTTATTGTGTCAAGAGTCCGACGCCGCGTTTGTCCGACGCCGCGTCGACCTCACGTCTCGGCTCGACGGTCACTTCCCCATCTGGGTGAACAATTGATGCAGCGTCTGCCTGCGGTCAGAAGCATCCAGTCGGGCGCGTTCCTCATCCGTCCCGAAGAGCGCGATGTCGGCGTCTCTCTGGAACTCCAGAAACGCGCGGCGAAACGTCTCCGCTCGACTGGGCGTCGGTGTAATGGCGACCTTCCGCTCCAGCACAGCGATGAGCTCGTCCAGTGGGTCAACCCAAAACGGCATCGGTCCCTTCCTGCTGTCCGAGCAGGTCAGCCGTGGCGCGGAGCGCCCGCCTGGCCTTCAGGCGCTCGACGATGCGAACGGCAACGTCGGGTGACTCTTCGCGAATCGTGTCGATGACGGTTTCTTGGAACGCTCGAACGACCTTCATGTCGACGAGGGCGCGGGTAATCGCGAGTTGGAGGCCCAGTTGCTGTCGGACTTCCCCAGCAAGCCTGAGAATGACGTCCGCGAGTTTAGCCCGGTCGGCGCCAGGCTCCTCAGCCTGCCGAACCGCCCACCGCAGTTCGCGGTCGATCACGGCCTGGACCGCCTGAAGCCGATCACTGGCTGTCAGTTTCTTCTCGACCAACTCGGCACCACGTTCAAGAACAGCAACCCTCGAGGTGGCGATCCTCACCTTCCGCAGGTGCAGGTAGATCGCCGTCTCGGACACTCCGAAGTGCCGCGCACAAGCGGCTTGTGAGTATCCTGCCTCGATCAGTTGCTGGATTTCGACTGGGTCGATGCGTCGACGCGCCATAACTTGACTCCCCCAAGCAACAGCAACTTGGGTTCTGGCTTGTGACCCCGGCCGGCTACGGGAATCAGGTGCCGGTATCTCATTCGAGCGAACCACTGGCGTCGTCGTCAACGGTAGGCGCCTGCGTCGTTGTCATCCGGTCGCCGGGTAGCCCCTCGAGAGGAACTGTCCCACATAACCAAACATAGATATATATCTTTATGTTGTCAAGGGCGATGCCCTAGCCTTTCCGGCAGAGGCGTTCGTCATCTCCCTCCGGTCTTGCCGCGGCAGAACTCCTGGCTTCAGAAGCGCGCCGGGCCCAGTAGCGGCGGCGACGCCTAATCTGTTCTCCCTTCTGAGTTATCCTCTCACCATTGCGGTGACGGTCGTTCCAGGCTGCTCGGCGCTTCCCGCCGGTTGGCGAATCCGAGATTCGGCCGCGCGACCGTCCAACGAGGAGATCATGACCAAGTCCGAGCGTCACGCAGCGCCGAAGAAATCGTTTGCCCGTAGGTACCTCGATGCTGAAGTCGAGCTCGAGGTGGTCCCGTTATACGTTACTCGGACACTTGTTCCCCACCCTTTTAGTCGATCAGTCCGACAAGAACTTCTCGGTTGGCTCAACGAAGAGACGGTCGTTGATCTTGAGTGGTCGGTTGCCGCGTACTTCAAACGACTAGAGGTCCGAGCAACACGGGGCAAGGCGATGCCCGCCATTCTGAAGAGCGAGCGTCGCCTCGCGAAGAAGCTAGAAGCCTTCATGTCGGAGCTTCGGCGATCCCACAGCGTGGTTCAGCTCAACATGCTCGGATTCGTTCCCTCCCTGCAGCGGATCGGCCAGGCGCTTGCTACTGGCAGGGGAAGGCCCGTGGACGAGGCGCGTAGACACCTCGAACTCGATGTCGGTCGCGCACTTTTCCAGACTGGGTACCCGTTGAAGAAGACCAGAGGCGGAGTGCTGGCGAAGACCCTGCGAACAGTGATTGAGTACATAGGGCCAAGCGTTTGCGAAGACGACCCGATGGTCATTTGCGCCCGCGTATGCGACCTCGTGCTTCTGGAGGCACGTGAGTGCCAGGCGGAGAAGGTCTGCGCGAAGGCTTCGGCCGAGGGACCATCTGACTGAGGGTTGCGCCCCAGCCGGTCAACTGATTTGCCCAGCCAGACTGAACTCTCTTGAAGATGTCGCGTCTCCCCTAGGCTTGAGGTCCGGGAGCCCACGTGCGCCGCCGACCCTCGAAGTAGCCGGCTGGATCCCCCCTGTGTCGTCACCCAGAGCCCGGAGGCAGTCTCCCCGGCGCGTGTCAATAGAGTAAAGGGAACACCTGACCAGGGGAACGAAATACCCCTGGAATTCGCATATTTCGCGCTCCAGACATCCGCGCTCGCCGTGCCTAAACTCGATCTCAACTAGGCATGCTGCATCACGCATGCCGAGAGGACGCGGCGCGATGACCAACAACCTTGTGACAACGGCTGAAGCGGCCCGGCTGGCCGAACGTGTGCCTGACACCATTCGGGCCTGGGCTCGACAAGGCGTCCTGCCCGTGGCGCTCCAGATGTCCAGTGGCCTTCGTCTCTTTGACCGCACGGTCGTAGTCCGGATTGCTGGCGAGCTTCAAGCGCGAGCCGCGACGGCCGGGCCGCGGTCACGCCCCACCGCAAGGACGCCATGACTCCATCTGGACGCCTGGTTATCGGGACGACGATGGAAGGAGAGGCTGAGAGGAGCCTGGCTGTGGAGCGGGCATCGCTGTGGATCAGCGCCGGCGCGGATCTGTTCGCCCGCTATCACCGACGCTGTGACACGCAAGTTGAGGACACACGTGCTCTGAACTCGCGAGACCCGCACCGCGGGAGTTCTACAAGGAAGTGCGTCAACACGACGTGCGACAGCCGCGTGTCTCCTCTTGCGCAGATTTGTCGGCCACGCTACCGAGTGCTCTGAATGGGAACGGGCATGACCATCAACACAGACATCCTGCCGACCGAGATCCTCGAGAGTTCACGCGCTGTCGTGTGGAATTGGGAGATCCGCGACGGTAGGCTAACAAAAGTACCCTATCAGGCTCATCGTCCGTCGAGCAAGGCGCGCGTCGACGATCCGGCAACCTGGGCCTCGTTCGCCGAGGCCATCGGCGCGGTAGAAGACGGCAAGGCCGATGGCGCAGGAATCGTGCTCGGCGACGGTCAGGGCGGAATCGACCTCGACGACTGCCGCGACCCGGCGACCGGTCTCCTCGCTCCGTGGGCGCGCCAGGTCGTCGACATGTTCCCCAGCTACACCGAGATCAGCCCAAGTGGCACAGGCGTCAAAATCTTCATCCGCCTCGACCCGACGCTCACACTGCGGGGCATCAATCACAGGCGGCCGAAGGGGAGCACGGGCAAAGGCGCTGCGATCGAGCTCTACTGCACGGGGAAGTACTTCACCGTGACCGGCCAGCACGTCGAAGGCACGCCAACGACACTCGAGGAGCAGACCGCTCCCTTCGTTGCCTTGCACGACAGGCTCTCTGGTGGCAACGGCAGAACCGACACCCATGGGCCGCGTGCGACCTCTGGAGACCCCGTCCCGGTTGCTGCCGGCGATGCTGCCCTGCTTAACAAGGCCAGGGCCGCAAGGAACGGCGCGAAGTTCTCCCGGCTTTGGGGAGGAGACATCTCCGACTATCCGTCGAACAGCGAGGCCGACTTCGCGCTGTGCAGCCTGCTGGCCTTCTGGACGGGCCCTGATGCCGGCCGCATCGACGGGTTGTTCCGCCAGTCTGGGCTGATGCGTGGGAAATGGGACGAGCGCCACGGAAGCCACACGTACGGCGAGATGACGGTTGAGAAGGCTGTCGCCGGGTGTCGTGACACTTACACCGGAGCGGCTCGCCGAGTCGCACTTGCAACCATCGCGCAGCGTGCAGCAGGCGTGCAGTTGGAGGATTTCCACAGCTACATGCCGATGCACACCTACATCTTCGCGCCTACGTGCGAGATGTGGCCAGCTGCAAGCGTCAACGCACGCCTGCCGAGCGTCACGCTCACGGGCGGTGAGGGCGACCCACTTCTCGACCCGGTCACCAACACCCCTCGAACCATGAAGCCCGCCGTGTGGCTCGATCGGCACCGCGCCGTGGAACAGATGACGTGGGCGCCCGGCCAGCCGAGGTTGATACGTGGCCGCCTCGTGTCGGAGGGGGGCTGGATGCGCAGGAACGGTGTGACGACCTTCAACCTGTATCGGCCGCCCGAGATCGAAGACGGCGGCGATCCTGCTGCGGTTGGGCGCTGGCGTGATCACGTGCGCCGGCTCTATGGCGACCACGCGGATCACATCGAGCGGTGGTGCGCACATCGGGTGCAACGGCCTCACGAGAAGGTCAACCACGCGCTCGTGCTTGGCGGTTCCCAGGGTATCGGCAAGGACACCTTGCTGGAACCGCTCAAACATGCCGTAGGCCCGTGGAACTTCTTGGAAATCTGCCCCAGCCATCTGCTCGGTCGCTTCAACGGCTTTGTGAAGAGCGTGGTTCTGCGCATCAGCGAGGCGCGGGACCTGGGAGATGTGAACCGCTACGCGTTCTATGAGCACTTGAAGGTCTACACCGCCGCGCCCCCCGACGTTCTCCGCGTCGACGAGAAGAACCTGCGCGAGTACGCGGTCTGGAACATCTGCGGCGTCGTCGTAACGACGAACCACAAGATCGGGGGGCTCTACCTACCAGCGGATGACCGCCGCCACTACGTCGCGTGGACTGACCTGACCAAGGACGACTTCCCGAGCACCTACTGGACCCAGCTCTACGCCTGGTACGACGGCGGCGGCAAGGACCACGTCGCTGCCTACCTGCGGACGCTCGATCTGTCGACATTCGACCCCAAGGCCCCTCCACCAAAGACACAGGCCTTCTGGGATCTCGTCGACGCCGACCGCACACCCGAGGACGCCGAGGTGGCTGACGCCCTGGATCGTCTGAACCGACCGATGGTTGTCACGATCGCAGACCTCGCCAGATTGAGTGATGCGTCACTTGGCGAGTGGCTTCGAGACCGGAAGAACGCGCGGCAGGTTCCACACCGCCTGGAAAGAGCGGGATACGTGGCCGTTCGCAACACAGCGGCAAAGGACGGGTTGTGGAAGCTGGGCGGACACCGGCAAGTCATCTATGGCCGCATCGACCTGGCCGACAGAGACCGCTATCTAGCCGCTCAGGAACTGGGAGGCGGTCGGTGAAGTCAGTGAAGTCAGTGATCTGCGTACGTACGCGCGCGTACTTCTGGGACCTGGCCGTCCCCGTTCTGCCAGATCGGGCATCACTGACTTCACTGACTTCAGTGACTAAGGGGCCGGCCGTCCCGCGGGGGTCTGATGCCAGCGACAGCCCGGCTTCCCGAAGTTGGAACTTGAGCGCGGTGGTCGGAACATGAGCCCCGTTCCAACTCCCCCACCGCAGGCTGCGATGCGAGCGTTCATCGACGAGGTCATCGTGCCGATCCTCGTCGAGGAGTTCCTGCGGGAATACGAAGCGGGGCTTGTCGGCACGGCGGTAGATGAGGCGCAGTTCGAGCCGCGTGTTTCAGAAAGAGAGCATTCACGAAACGACCGGCGCGTTGGCACGTTCCCGTGCGGAATTGGGCTGTAGCGGGTTTACACTGGCAGCATCATGCGTTGCGCGATCTACGCGAGGTACTCAACCGACAAGCAGCGCGAGACATCGAGCGCGGATCAGATTGCTGCGGCTCGCCGGTATGCCGCAGCGCAGCAGTGGACGATCCTCGAGGACCACATCTACGTCGACGAAGCGAAGTCGGGTGCCAGCACCGAGCAGCGTGGCGGCCTCGAGGCCCTGCGCCGCGTAGCCGGCAGTCCTCGCTGCCCGTTCGACACTCTGCTCCTCGACGACAGTTCGAGGCTCGCCCGCGACTACCTGCATGCAGGCCAGGTACTCCGCGAGCTGAAGTTCGCGGGCGTTCGGGTGGTGTGTGTCAGCCAGGGGCTGGACACGAACCAGGAGATTGCCGAGTTGCTGTTCGGCATTCTGGGCGCGGTCGATGGCCACGCGCTACGTGATGTAGCGCAGAAGATCAAGAGGGGCCTCCGGGGACAGTTGAGCCGGGGGTATGCCACGGGCAGTCGCACCTACGGCTATCGCTCCGAGCCGGAGTGGGATCCCTCCGGTCGCCTGGGTCCCGATGGGAAGCCCATCCGGCTGGGGGCCCGGCTTGTCATCCAGCCGGCCGAGGCTGATGTGGTGCGCCGCATCTTTGAACGCTATGCGTCCGGCTCGGGCGTCCCGATGATCGTCGTCGAGCTGAACGACTCGGACGTCCCTGGCCCCCAGGGCCGACCGTGGCGGCACGGGATGGTGCAGCGCGTCCTACGGAACGACAAATATCGCGGGGTGCATGTCTGGGGAAAGAAGCGGTTCGTTCGTCAACCGCGGACACGTCGGCGGGTTGCGCGCCCGTCTCCAGAACGCGAGTGGGAGCGTCGGGACGCGCCCGAGTTGCGGATCGTGAACGACGACCTATGGTGGCGGGTCCAACAGCGTCTGGCGGCATCGGCGGTCGCGGTGGTGCGACAGCCGAACAGCGGTCTGATGCGCGGGCGCAATGCGGCCCTCCACTCACGCCACCTGCTGTCAGGGCTGTCGCGGTGTGGCGTCTGTGGCAAGGCGATCACGGTCGTCTCGGGCGGCTACGGCACTCCCCGGTATGGCTGTCAGCACTCGTGGCGGAACGGCACCGGCGCCTGCGACAACCGCCTCACGATCCGCGCTACCGTGGCTGACGCCGCTCTTCTCGCCGGCGTGCAGGAGCACCTCGCCCGGCCGGAAACGGTCTCGTCGATCGCCGGCGCGGTGTCTGCCGAGGTCGCACGCCACTTCGACGCGTCGCGGCGCGAGACGAAGGATCTGGAACGCGAGCGTAGAACCGTGACGGCGGAGGTGAACCGGCTCGTTCGCGCCATCGCGGCGGGAGGCGACCTCCCCGCGGTGATTCAGGCCCTGCGGGAACGGCAGGACCGACTGTCGCGGCTGGAATCAGAGCTCGATGGACTTCATGACGCTCCAACGCCTCCTCTGGCCGTGATCCCAACGTGGGTTCGGCAGAAGGTGTCCGACCTGACGAGGTTGCTCAAGAAGGCGCCAGAACGGACAAAGACTCACCTCCGCGACCATCAGGTGCAGGTCACGTTCACACCGGTGCGCGATGAAGGCCGCCCGTTCCTGCGGGCCACCTGCACGGGAAACCTACTTCCCGCGACCTGTGACCTCCCCGCTCCACGTTCTGCTACCGACGCCTCCCACCCCCGATCGGGACTGTGAAGTCCAGCGGGGCGTGGTCGTGCGGGAACGCGAGGCATGCCTACTCGGGCCGGGCTGGCGGCTGCCGCTCAACCCAGGCATTCACATGGGCCAGATAGGCCGGGATGTCCGCGATGGCCTGCTGAGCCGCGTCAAACAGCTTCACCGGATCGATGTCGTCGTACTCGTGGACGATACGATTCCGAAGGCCGGCTCATCCGGCTATCCGATAGCCGAAGTCCACGGAGTAGACGCCCAACGAAGTCAGCTGCAGGAACGACTGGTAGTAGTCCGGAGGCGGCGGCTGATCCGATTCGGTGATCACGTGGAAGTTGATGTCGATCATCCGACCGATCGCCCGTTCGAGACAACGCTCGGCGGCCATCGAACTCGCCCCGATTATGGCGCGGCACCTCGGCGACTGCCGGATCGGCCGTTCTTTCCCGTTTGGCTGGCGGCGTGCCGAGTTGCCCGTCCGTCCCCGAGCCCTGGAATGCTGCACCGAGAGTCAGCCCGACGGCGCAGACTCAGCGTGCCAGGGGCCTCAGGTCGGCCACGGCGACGGCGCCGAAGCCGCCGGCGTCGCCCGTGAGCATCCGCCGCAGGTAGCCAGCCTGGCCGGTCACCTCACATGGAATAGCCGGCGGACGAGTTCGACCTCCCCTCTCCGTCGGATGAGGACATGCGTGGTCCTGCCCAGCCGTGCCCGGGGATTGTACGCTGCGGCAAACGGCCCGGGGTCGAGTCGTCTCGTTCGCACGAGGTCCTCCAGGAACGCCCGCGCCGCTCGCTCGGGCGCAAGTGCGGGCAGCGACCCATGGTCGAACGCCGCCGACATCGACACGGACGAGACGCTGTCGACGGGCGCCTCCATCAGGATGCGGCGAGCAGACAGGCCGAAGCTCTCACCGTCGACCGACAGGGTACAGGACGCCGGTGTTTGCGTCCCGGTCGCGTGGCGCACGCCCGCCCGGCGCCTGGCGTCGGAACGGGCCCCGGTCCGTCGCAGCTGCCCGGCGACGGCGGCAGCCGACCCCGGCGACAAGATGCCGCGCCGCACGAATGCACTGGACAGCGCGGCTCGATAGCGCCCGTGGAACAGCGCCTCGTCGGCCCGTAACGTGTGGGCGGCCACCTGAGCAAAGTAGTTCGACGCGATGCGGGCATCGCGGACTGCGGCCACGAGCAGCCGCCCCGCATCGCGGGCGGTGCGCAACAGCGTGGCCGGGGACGCGCGTTCGGCATCCAGCATGCCGGCCAGCGACTCGAGCCAGGCGCCGGTAAAGACGCGGGAGAACGAGTGCGGCTGCGAGGAGAGGGAGCTTGCGGGCGCGCTCGGCGGCAACTGCTCGGGAGGACGGTAGAAGAACGAGTTGACGGCGTTGCGCAGGCAATCGGCATCAACCGCGTCCGGCTTGATCTGCCGAACGGCCCACCCGAGTTGTTCCGCGAGACGCGAGAGCCGCGACGCCCTCGACAACCGGCGCGAGGTCTCCTCGAGCACCGCTCGTCGCACCGAGAGCAGCTGCAGGCCGCTCAGCATGGCGCTGATGTCGCTGAACGACTCATGGAAGGCTGCCACCTCCAGGGTAGCGGCGTTCCAGAGCTGCGGGCGCACGGCATCGAGGATGGCATGTCCCAACTCGTGGGCGAGCACGTCGGGGCTCTCACCCGAGTACACCGTCGTCCCGCGGATCGTGGCGTGGAAGAAGCTGAGCCCTTGGCGGTCGTAGTACGCGTTCAGATCGACGCCCCGATCGAGGGTGACCGGCAGCGTCGATCCGCGCCACCACCGGGTTCCGCCGGGGACGAGGCCCGCCCAGTACCCGGCCGACCGCGCCAGTGCTTCGGCGGCGGTCCAGTAGCGGAACTCGGCGGTCCCCGGATGGTAGGCACGGGGTTCAGGCCTGCGACCACCGATGGCCACGGCCAGCGCCCCGCGGCGCGGGTCGGGAACGGGACGCGTCACGGGTGTGACATCTTCGAACGACAGCGGATCGTCTTCCCACGCGGCGACTCGTGGCATGTGCGCCTCCTCCTGAGACTGGAGGAATCGTAGGAAGGCGTCGCCAAGCGGCTCAACGGCCATTGCACGGGGGCCGGGCCGGAAGGTAGCAAGGTGTGCAGGTCGCCGCGGCACGGGCAGCGGCGGCTTGGCTCAAGGGCCGGCTCAGTGACGCCGACCCGCCGCCCAGGCGACGTGGGCGGCGACGATCGGATCGGCGAGCGAGGGCGCGTCGTCCGCGGGTCGGGGCGCATCGAGCGTGTCCCGGGCCTCGGGAGTGCCCGCGTTACCGAGCGCAACGGCGATGTTCCGTCGCAGTCCAGCCACCCCAGCCCGCTCGAGGGCGGTGCCGGCAATCGCCCGCGCGAGCTGGTCGTCGCTCATCCGCCACAAGGCCGCGAGCGACGGGCGGCGCAACGCCGGCCTCGGCTGCCACTCCCCCGCCGCCGAGACGGGCGCCTGCAGGTTGAACGGACAGACGTCCTGGCAGATGTCGCAGCCGAACACGTGGGCACCGAGCGACGCGCGCTGGTCTTCAGGGATGCCGCCGCGAATCTCGATCGTCAGATACGACAGACACTTCGTGGCGTCGAGGACGTGCGGCTCGACGATCGCCCGGGTCGGGCACGCATCGAGGCACAGGCGGCAGGTTCCGCACTGGTCCAGGCCGGGGGTGTCTGGCTCGAGATCGAGGCTCGTGACGATCGCGCCGAGCAGCAGCCAGGAGCCGAGATCGGGATTGACCACGCAGGTGTTCTTGCCGATCCAGCCGAGGCCGGCGTGTTGCGCGTACACGCGCTCCTGCACCGGCCCTGTGTCGACGGACGTTACGGCATCGAACGGCTCGCCGGCCGCCGAACGCATCCAGTCGAGCAGCCGCTCGAGCCGCCGCCCCATCGTGTGGTGGTAGTCGTCGCCCCAGCCATAGCGGGCGATCGCCGCCTCGCCCGGATCCGCACGCTCGACCGACAGCGGCTCACAGGTGTTGTACAGACAGGCGACCACCACAACGGAGCGCGCCGACGCCAGCCAGGCCCGCGCGTCGGCCCGGCGCCGGGCGGTGCGGTTCAGGTAGGTCATCCGCCCGGCGTAGCCGCGCGCGAGCCACTCGGGCAGGAAGTGGAGCTCGGGGTGGTCGGCGACGGGTGCAATCCCGCACAGATCGAAACCGATGTCGCGGGCCTCGGACTTGATGGCGGTGGACGTGAGCATGCCACCGTCTACTTCCCTTTCCTCAGCAGCTGCCGCAGCACGTACGACAGGATGCCGCCATTGCGGAAGGCTTCCAACTCCTCGGGCGTCTCGATGCGGACATTCGCCTCGAAGCTTCTCACCGAGCCATCCGCGGAGGTGGCCCGCACCGTCAGTGTCCCGCGCGGCGCGAGCGCGCCGGTCACGCCTTCGATCTCGTAGGCCTCGCGGCCGGTCAGGCCGAGCGACGCCACGTTCTCACCCGACTTGAACTGCAGCGGCAGCACACCCATGTTGACCAGGTTGCTGCGGTGGATGCGTTCGAAGCTCTCGGCCACCACCGCCTTGACGCCAAGCAGCGCCGTGCCTTTCGCCGCCCAGTCGCGCGAGGATCCCGATCCGTACTCCTTGCCCGCCAGCACGACCAGTGGCACCCCGACGGCCTTGTACCTCATCGCCGCGTCGTAGATCGACATGACCTCGCCGCCGGGCTGGAAGGCCGTGATGCCGCCCTCGGTGCCCGGCACCAACTGGTTCTTGAGGCGGATGTTCGCGAAGGTGCCGCGCATCATCACCTCGTGATTGCCGCGACGGGCGCCGTACTGGTTGAAGTCCTTTGGCTCCACACCTTTCGCGATCAAGAACTCCCCGGCCGGGCTGTCCGCCTTGATGCTGCCGGCCGGCGAGATGTGATCGGTCGTGATGCTGTCGCCGAGCAGCGCCAGGACGCGAGCGCCGGCGATCGGCTGGGCCACGGGCGGATCGAGCGTCAAGGCCTCGAAGTACGGCGGGTTCTGGATGTAGGTCGACTCGGCATCCCACGCGAAACGATCCCCGGCCGGCGGCACGACGGCCTGCCAGCGGGCATCTCCCTCGAAGACCTTCGCGTACACGTCGCGGTACATGTCGGGTTTGACGGCCGATAGCACGGCCTCCTGGACCTCCCGCTCGGAGGGCCAGATGTCCTTCAGGTACACGGGCTCGCCGTCCTTGCCCGTCCCGATCGGTTCTGTCGTGAGGTCGAGGTTCATCGATCCGGCCAGCGCGTAGGCCACGACGAGCGGCGGGGACCCCAGGTAGTTGGCGCGGACCAGCGGCTGGACCCGGCCTTCGAAGTTCCGGTTCCCGCTCAGCACTGACGCGACCACCAGCCCGCCTGCCTCGATCTGCGACACCACCTCGTCGGGCAGCGGGCCGCTGTTGCCGATGCACGTTGTGCACCCGTACCCGACCAGGTTGAAGCCGATCGCGTCGAGATAGGGCGCCAGGCCGGCCTCTTCCAGATACGCCGTCACGACCTTCGACCCGGGCGCCAGGCTGGTCTTGACCCACGGCTTTCTGGCGAGACCGCGCTCCACCGCCTTCTTCGCCACCAGGCCGGCGGCCACGAGCACGTTCGGGTTCGACGTGTTCGTGCAGCTCGTAATCGCGGCGATGACCACGGCCCCGTGCCCAATCTCCACTTCGGGCGCGACAGCGACTCCGCGACCGGCTCCGGCCCCACCGGCCGGCTTCTTCCGCTCGGCGAGGATCTGGGGCAGCGTTTCCGCGAACTTGGCCTTCGCAGACGCGAGCGCCACACGGTCCTGGGGCCGCTTCGGCCCGGCCAGCGACGGCACGACCGTGGCGATGTCCAGCTCGATCAGCTCGTTGTAGGCGGCGTCAGGCCCCCTGCCTCCGGCAAACAGTCCTTGGGCCTTCGAGTAGGCCTCGACGAGCTCGACCATCGCACCGTCGCGACCGGTCAGCCGCAGGTAGTCGAGAGTCACCGCGTCGATCGGAAAGATGGCGACGGTCGCGCCGTACTCGGGGCACATGTTCGACAGCGTGGCGCGGTCGGCGAGGGTCAGGTTCGCCAGCCCCGGGCCGAAGAATTCGACGAACTTTCCCACCACGCCGTGTTTCCGGAGCCGCTCCGTCACCGTCAGCACGAGGTCCGTCGCCGTCGTCCCGGCCGGCAGCGAGCCGACGAGCTTGAAACCGACCACCGGAGGAATCAGCATCGAGATCGGCTGGCCGAGCATGGCCGCCTCGGCCTCGATGCCGCCAACGCCCCACCCCACAACGCCCAGCCCGTTGACCATGGTCGTGTGCGAGTCGGTGCCCACCAGCGTATCGGGATAGGCCCACCACGCGCCGTCCCGCTCCGCCCTGAAGACAACACGTGCCAGGTACTCGAGGTTGACCTGGTGCACGATTCCCGTCTCGGGCGGCACGACGCGGAAATTGGAGAAGGCGTTCTGTCCCCACCTCAAGAACGTGTACCGCTCCTTGTTGCGCGCGTACTCGAGCTCGGCGTTCAAATGGAACGCGTTCGCGCTGCCGAAGTGGTCAACCTGCACCGAGTGGTCGATGACGAGTTCCATGGGTTGCAGCGGGTTGACGCGGTTTGGGTCTCCGCCCAGCCGCGCCATGGCGTCCCGCATTGCCGCCAGGTCGACGACTGCCGGCACGCCCGTGAAGTCCTGGAGGAGCACGCGCGATGGCGTGAAGGCGATCTCCTTTTCCGTGTGCCGCCCTACATCCCACGACGCGAGGGCGCGGATGTCGTCGGCCTTCACGAAGGCATTGTCCTCGTGGCGAAGGAGGTTCTCGAGGAGGATCTTCAGCGAGAACGGCAGCCGCTCGACGGCGGGAAACCCTCCGCCGGCCAGGGCCGTCAGGCTGCAGTAGTGCAGGCGCTCGCCTGCGACCTTCAGTTCACGTACGGTCTTGAATGAGTCCAGAGTAGCCATGATGAATTGCGCTCCCGGTCTGTCTGTTGAACTACCGACGCCTCCCCCATCCGGTCAGAAACCCGAGACCGAATGCCGGCATGGTACGCGACTCTGCGCCCAGATGGTACCCCCCGCGTATGCGGCACACCTGCGCCTCTGCCGTGAGGCCTGCCTGCGACCATCGCGAAGCCGGCCGGTCCCGGAACACATAGCGCACACCTCCACCGGCCAGCACGGTCCGGCCGCTCTCCTTGATGGTGTAGCCCTGGTGCCACTGCTGGAGGACACCGATGCTGGCGGTGGCGTACGGCACCGCCCGCCCTCCGGCAAACCGCAGCCGCCTGAGCATCCAGTCGACGCGTGCCTCGAATCGCGCCTGTAGAATCTGTTCGCCGGAGAGCCGCTGGACGCCGCCGGCTTCCGAGTCGCCGGAGATGGATACCCCGAGGTCGAGCCACGACACCGAGGCGACCGCTGACACGACCAGTGACTGCGTGAGACGGACGCCGACTCTTCCGTCCAGGCCTGCAGACGAGGCCAGTTCGGCCGTTGTCGTGAAGAGCACCAGCGGGGGCGCGCCCGCGTTCGTCGTCAGTTCCGCATCCGTTCGCCCGAGCCCGCTCCCGCCCGCGAGCCCCACGCCGGCGGCAACCTCGAAGCGGGATGGTGCGGAATCGAACGTCTGCGCGCCGGCCGGGCCCGCGAGCACCCCGCACACGAGGATGACGGTGACGGCGGCCCCACGCTCGACGGGCCTCACTTCTGCAGCACCTCGATCAGAAACGGCCCGGCGTTCCCGCCTCTTGGCACGACCGCCAGCCGGTCCAGGTACGTCACCCTGAAGTCCACGTCCACCTGTCGTTCACGCGGAAAGAAGCTGGTGATGTCGGCGTCGTCCAGCGGTTCGACCCGCACCACGTAGATGCCGGGCTCCAGCCCGGCGATCGCGAAGCGTCCATCGTCATCCAGCACGAAGCTGCCGACCAGTTCACCCCTCTGGCTGTTGAAGGCCACCACGTGGGCGCCAAAAACGCCACGGCCGTGTTTCGTCGCCACGCCGTCGATGCTGCCCGTCTCGTCGAGGAACGACGGGGCGGAGTAGATGTCGGCGATGCCGGCCTCATCGTCCGCGTGGAGACCGCGCCCGGCCACGCTGCCGGCGGCGAAGGCCACCGGGAACATCACCGACGCGGACCCCAGAAGCCGCCGCCCGCCACCGGCCCGCAGTTCCGTCTCTCCGAGCGCCGAATGCCCAAGCCCAAGTAGGTGGCCGATCTCGTGCAGGGCGACCGATTCCAGATCGTAGCGTCCGACCTCCCCGCCGGACGCGGTGGACCACTGGAACGAAGAGTTGAACGCGACGTCGGCTTCGACGATCTCGCCGGTCACATCGTCGATCGTCAGCGCTGTGGTGCCGAGGACGCGATCCAGCTCCGGCATCGCGTCGAAACCCAGCGTCGACATGCCGTCCTGCTCCAGGGGCGCGGTGACAACGAAGCCTGCGTTCTCGAAGGACAGGGCCGCACGCCCGACCGAATCCCAGCTCGAGAACGCCGCGTCCACCGCCGTCTTCAGTGCACCAGCCGGCACGGCCGCGTTTCGCGTGGTGAGGTAGAACCTGACGGGCATGCGGTCCCACTTGAGCCCGATGCGACGGTTCTCGAACTCGGTGCCGAACTTGAGGTACGCGTGCGCCGGCGTCAGGACCGCGGCGGCGGCGGCCAGGCCGAGCGCGCATCTCGCCACGGCAGCCGCTCGCCGTGTGCGAATCACCACCCGGCTCCGACCTGCTTGCCCGAGCGGCGATCGCTCCCGCGCCTGCGCTCGTCCGAGGTCCGGTCACGCCAGACCACGCCCTGGATCTCCCGCGCAAGGGCGGCGAGTGGGACGGGCTTCCGGCCCGGGTCCCCGCGGACCACCCGTCGATCCACCGGCGAGGCCGAGGGCGGGGCCATGACGAGGGCTTCGCTCGTCACAGGGTGGCGCGAAACGCGGATCAGTCCCTGGCTGAAGCCGACCAGTGTCGAGCGCCTTGGGGACTGGTCTCTGAGGAAGACGACAATCTCGTCGCCCTCGCGCAGGATCGGCGCGCCGGCCACAACAGTCCGGTAGCGACCGCTTCTCCCGCCCGGGACCGCGAACGTCACCGGGCACCGGGCCGTTCCCTTGAGCAGCGTGCAGGCACCCAGGGCCACTTCCGTCCCCACGCCGCCGGTCGCGGCCCTCAGCTCGATGGTGTGCGCGACACGTCCGATCGCGATGAGGTCGGCTCTCGCAACGAGTTCGTCGAGGTCGAGGGTCGCGACCAGGGTGGCGGCCGCGCGAGGGGGGAGACCTGGCACGCACGCCGCGCACAACAGCAGTGCGGCGATCCTCCGAGGCAACATGCGGACAGTCTATCAGTTCGTGTGAGACGAGGCGTCGCACACTTCGAGCACGCGCGCCGCCGCCCGGCTGCTGGCACCCGGCGTGCCAAGCCGGCGGTGCACGTCACGCACGCGCGCCCGTGTCCGTTCCGCGTAGGCGGCATCGGTGAAGTACCGCAGGGTCTCGTCCGCCACGGCCTCCGGGGTGAACCGGGCCTGGATCAGCTCGGGCACGATGCGCTCGCCGGCCACCAGGTTGACCATGCCGTAGGTCGTGACCCGCACCAGCGGCTTCCCCAGCCGGTAGCTGATCGGCGACAGCCGGTAGACGATGACCATGGGCTTCTCGTGAATCGCCGTCTGCACCGTGGCTGTCCCCGACGCGGTGACGACCACGTCCGCGGACGCGAGCACGTCGTCGGTCCGGCCCTCGACGACCGCCACACGGGTGCGGGCGGCCTGCAGTGGCGCGAACAGGGCATCCGCGAGGTGCGGAGCCCTGGCGGCCACGAGCTGCACCTCGGCCAGCCGGCGCCGTATCTGCGGAATAGCAGCCGCCAAGGTGGGCAGCATGGCGCGCAACTCGTTCGGCCGGCTGCCCGGCAGCAGCGCGACGATCGGCCGGGATGGGTCCAGTCCGACCTGGGCGCAGAGCGCGGTCCGGTCGACGGTGGCGCGGGCCAGGTCGAGCAGCGGGTGGCCGACGAACTCGACGTCCAGACCTCGTTGACGGTAGAAGTCGGGCTCGAACGGGAACACGACCAGCGCCTTCGTCGCTATGCGGCGCAGGACCTCGATCCTGCCAGGCCGCCACGCCCAGAGCTGGGGGCACACGTAGTACACGACTGGAATGGACAGTGCGCGAAATGCCGAGGCGAGGCGGAAGTTGAAGTCGGGGAAATCGATGACGACGAGCGCGTCGGGCCGCTCGCGGCGTGCCCGCTCGACGAGCGCGCGCTGCATGCGCAGCGCGCGGGGCAGGACGCGGATCGCCTCGACGAGCCCGGTCACCGTCAGCCCGCGATAGTCGCCGACAAGCTCGGCTCCCGCAGCCGCCAGTTGCTCACCGCCGAAACCCGCGACCTCCGTACCCGGGCGCTGGCGGCGGATTTCCCGCACCAGCGCACCCGCGAAGAGGTCGCCGGACGCCTCGCCGCACGAGATCATCACCCTGGTCATCGCGCGGCTCTAGCGCGGTTTCGCAAACAGGCCCTCGGGGATGGGATCGTTGAACACGATCCCCGTCAGCGTCCGCTCGAGCAAGGGCGCCCCGCCACGCTGCACGACGGCCTTGAACGGTACGCTGATGAAGTCGACCTGCCGGAAGTCGCTGAACGTCTCGGTCGTGGTTTCGTTGCCCCGGGGCCCTGGGATCTCGTACACCAGGCGCTCCAACTGAGCCGACGCGGCGTCCACGTACACGATGGTGGCCGGGAGGCCGGCCCCGGACAGTTCGACGCCGACGAGCGCCCTCCCGCCAACGCCCTTGGCATCCGGCACCGGCCGAACCGAGAGGCGTCGTGCGGCCGCGGCTTGAAGGAGCGCGATCCAGTCACGCTGTGCGCTCAGCCCGAAGGCGTCACGCATCCCGTCTGGTGCGTCACGCGCCCCGTGCGCATCCTGGATCCAGGCGTGCCCGGCGTCATAGGCCTGCACCACGCGGCCGGATGATGTCTCGGCCTCGACGCGGACACGGCTCGGGTACTCCACCCACGTTGTCGTCCTCGTCTTCAGCGGGCCGTCCGGCGTGTGCATGGTCGTCAGCGCGGTAGCCCTCACCGTCCTGACCGCGCGGAGGACCTCGAGGCCACCCGCCGCCGAGATGGCCCGCTCCAGGATCGACATGGCCCGAGAGCGCCCGGCTGCCAGCCGGTCGTCGGGCACCGGCGCTTGACCGGCAGGAGTCGGACGCTCAGGAGGCATGCCGGCGGGCGCCGACGGCGCGGGTGCGACAGGCGCCGGAGCCGGTGCGGCAGGCCGCGGCTCCGCCCGCTTCAAGTCGACTGCCGTCAAATCGAGTTCGCCGATGGGGATGATCTCGACGTTCCTCAACCCGGCGCCCCGCAACTGTTGCTTGAAGGCTCCCGCGTTGCCCACGAGGACGATCGACAGCCGATCCGGCCTGAGGTATGCGCGCGTCACGCGCCGGATGTCCTCGGGGCGGACGGCTTCGACGCGGTCGCGGTAGTCCTGCAGCTCCTGCAGCGGGAGCCCGTAGAAGAGGGCGTTGAGCACCTGCGTCGAGATGCCGGCCGGCGTCTCGATGCTCAGGGGGTAGCTGCCGGCCATATAGGCCTTCACCTCGTCGAGCTCGCGATCCCTGACGGTCTCGCGCTGCAGCTTGAAGAACTCGTCGATCATGAGCCGGACCACTTCGCCGGTCGCCTGCGATCGCGTATCGGTCTCGGCCGTGATGTCCCCGGTGATGCGGTAGGCCTGGAGGTTGGCCGACGCCCCGTAGGTCAGCCCGCGCTGCATGCGGAGCACCTGTTGCATGCGGTTGGCGCCTTCGCCACCAAGGAGGCGGACGGCCATCTCAAGCTGGAGGTGATCCTGATGCGCGCGCGGGAGTGCGCGGTGACCGATGCGGACCTCGGTCTGCACGGCATCGGGCTTGTCGATCACCACGACACGCCTGGTCGGCGACGGCGGTTCGGGGTTGGGCGGGGCGGGAACCTCGCGGCGTTCCCAGCTCTCGAAGACCCTCTCGACCGCGGCGAACGCACCGGCCGGTGTGACGTCACCGACCACGGCCAGCAGGGCATTGTTCGGCGCGAAGTACAACTCGTGAAACCGGACCAGGTCGTCGCGGGTGATCCGTTCGATAGACTCCGGGGTCCCATTGCCGGGCAGGCCGTACGGATGGAGCCCGTAGACGAGCCGCTCGAAGACCACGCTGGCCAGGTAGTCCGGGTCCTCGTGGCCGACCCGCAGCGCCGACCGCTGCTGCTGCAACTGGCGGGTCAGCTCGTCCGGGGAAAACGCCGGCGTCCGGACGAGCTCCGATACCAGCGCGAGGGCGATATCGAAGCTGTCCTTCATCACCGTGGCCGTGGCGAAGGTGACATCGGTTCCCGCACGGACCGAGAGGCCTCCGCCGATCGTGTCGATCTGATCCGCGATCTCCTGGGCCGTGCGGCGCGTCGTGCCCTGATCGAGCAGCAGGGCGACCATGTTGGCCACGCCGGCCTTGCCGGGCGGATCCTGTGCACAGCCGGCCCGCACCAGAAGCCGCAGGCTCACGGCCGGCTGCTCGCCGTGCTGCACGACGACCACCTGGAGGCCGTTGGCGAGGGTGCGAATCTCGTAGGCGGGGAACGTGAACTCCCGGGCCGGCAGCGGCTTCGGTGGCCGTTCGGACGGCCACCCCCGGACCTGCGCCGAGGTTCCGGCTCCGGCGAGGCCGAATCCCGCCGCCGCCAGCGCCACGACCAGGCCGGATCGGAACGGGCGCCTCACTGCGATGCTCCCTTCGCCGCCTTCGGCAGAATGGTGATCACGATCCGGCTCTCGGGCCTGAAGTACTGCTGCGCCACACGCTGCACGTCCTCGGCCGTCGTCCGCTGGAAGATGTCGAACTCGCCGTCGGCCGTTGTGGCGTCGCCGCCATGGAGCACGATGGCGTGGGCGAGTACCGTCGCCTTCTGCTGGATCGTCTCGCGTCCCAGGATGTAGTCCCGGGCGAACTGGTTCTTGGCCCGGTCGAGTTCCCGCGCGCTGATCGGTTCGGCCCGCAGGCGGTCGAGCTCGGCGGCCAGGGCGGCCTCGACCTCGGCCGGTGTGTGGCCCGGTTGCACGATGCCCACCGCGAAGAAGAGGCTCGGGTGCTCGACGATGTTGCCGCCGCCAAAGGCCGCCAGCGCGAGACCGCGCTCGTAGACCAGCGAGCGGTAGATGCGCGAACTCTGGCCGTCGGACAGGATCTTCGAAGCGATGTGGAGGGGGTACGCATCGGGATCGCCGTCGTAGGTGACGTGGTGTGCAATGACCACGACCGGCAACGGCCAGCTCTCCTCGAGCGTGACGCGCCTCGGCCTGGCCATCGGCGGCTCCCTCGGGATGTCCCGTGGCACGGGCCCGACGGGCTTCGGGATGCGGCCGAAGTACCGGATCACCAGGTCCACGGCCTGATCGGTGTCGAAGTCCCCCGTGATCGCCACTGTGGCGTTGGTCGGCACGTAGAACGTACGGAAGAACTCCCGGACATCGTTCAGCGATGCGGCCTCGAGATCCTCCATCGAGCCTATCGTGGGGTGCTTGTAGGGATGGATCCAGAACGCCCGGTCGTAGACGATCTCGGGAAGCCGGCCGTAGGGCTGGTTCTCGATGCGCATCCGCCGCTCTTCCTTGACCACCTCACGTTCCCGGTCGAACGCGTCCCTGTCGATGCGGAGCGTGGCCATGCGGTCGGCCTCGAGCCACAGCAGGAGCGGCAGGTACTGCGACGGAGCGGTGTTCCAGTACACCGTCACGTCCTCGGTCGTGTGGGCGTTGGCCTGCCCGCCGATGCCCGACACGAGCGCGGTGTGCTCTTCGGGGTCGACGTTCTTCGAGCCCTTGAACATCATGTGCTCGAACAGGTGAGCGAACCCGGTCCGCCCCCGTTTCTCGTTCTTCGACCCGACGTGGTACCACACCTGGACGTGGACGATGGGCGTCGAGTGGTCCTCGAGCAAGATGACCCGCAGCCCGTTCGCCAGCGTGGTGGTGCGGTAGTCCAGGCGAGGGGGCCTGACGGCGGCCTGGGTGTCAATCTCGAGGCGCCACCCCATCGCCAGTACCACCAAGCAGGCTACAGCCAACCGGCGGGCGACGGCGCCTACCGTGAGACACCGCATCCGTTCCCGTCGCGCGAGAGCCATGGGTCGATTATGGCATGTGGCTTGTGAAGACGTCATTCCCGCGATCGCGGGAATCCAGGAGCGGCTACCTCTCGCCCCGGGGTGGCGCCGACAGCCGCGACTCGAGATTGGCGAGGCGACGCGACAGATCGGAGACAGCCTTCTTGAGCTCCGGCAGTTTCCGGAAGATCACGGAGGCCTTCAGCCACTCGCGGTTGTCGATGGCCGGGTACCCCGAGACGAAGGAGTGGTCCGGCACCGAGTTGGGGATGCCGCTCTGGGCAGTCGCTCTGGTGCCCTCGCCAAGGTGCAGGTGCCCGGCCACCCCCACCTGACCGCCCAGGACGACCGAGTCGCCGATCGTCGTGCTGCCCGCGATCCCGACCTGTGCCGCCAGCATCACGTGGCGCCCGATGCGGACCCCGTGAGCGACCTGCACCAGGTTGTCGATCTTCGTCCCGGCCTGGATGCGCGTCTCTCCGACGGCCGGCCGGTCAATCGTGGCGTTGGCGCCCACTTCCACATCGTCTTCAATCACGACGGCAGCAACCTGCGGGATCTTCTGGTACGTGCCGTCAGGCCTCGGCGCGTAGCCGAAGCCGTCACCGCCGATCACGGCGCCGTTCTGGATGATCACGCGGCTGCCGAGCTCGCATCGCTCGCGAACCGACGCGTGGGCGTGGATGACGCAGTCGTCTCCAATCCGGGCGCCTGGATACACCACCGCGTGTGCGTGGATCACCGTTCGAGCGCCGATGGTCGCGCCATCTCCGACCACGGCAAAGGCGCCGATGGACACCTCCGGCCCGAGCGATGCGTCGGCGGCCACGCTGGCCAGTCCCGACACGCCCGGGGTGGGGCGATCGGACGGGGCCAGGAGCGCCACGGCATTCGCGAAGGTCAAGTAGGGGTCCCGGCACCGCAGCAGCGCGCACGGCGCGGAGGTGATGTCCTCGGCCACGATGACGGCCGAGGCCTTGGTCGTCGCAAGGTGGTGCGTGTACTTCCGATTGGCCAGGAACGAGACGTCGCCTGCTCCGGCGTCTGCGAGGCCGGCCGCGCGCACGACATCGAGGTCGCCGTTCCCGACGAGCGTACACTCGAGACGGTTGGCGAGATCGGAAAGTCTCAAAGCTCGGAGTATATCACGCGGATCCGAGCAGCAGGCGTTCCACGAAGCGCTCGAGGTGCGCCAGTCCGAGGCGGCCGGCCGCTTCCCTGGCCCGGGCCACCCGCTCCTCGCCGGTGACGTTCACGAGATCGCGAAGCTCGGCGAGCGGCCGGCTCGGCGCATATCGCCACCGGACCCTGGTGAGGCCGTGCCGCGCCCCGACATACGACAGCGCGTGGCCTACGACCCGGAACCAGAAGTAGTAGGCGGGCAGGTTGGGCCCCGGAACGAACGTGAACGGTGCAAAGAGCACCGCACCCGCCAGATTGAGGCTGCCCCACCGGAGGTGCCGTGTGGCGTCCTGGCGAAGCGAGTGGAGCACAACCCGGGACGCATCCGCTTCGGCGAGGTCGTCGGGATAGTGCGCCGTGGTCTCGGCGACGTGGCGCAGCTGCCAGAGCAGGCGCTGCTCCGCCACGCGCTCCGCCATCCAGCCGAGCACCCGATCCCGGACGCGCTGGAGGACCGTGCGGTACTCCTTCGCCGCGCGCCGGGCGAGCCGGGCTTGACGTTCTCGCTCGAGGAAGGCGAGTGACTCGCGAAAGGACACCGACACGCGCCGCCGGAGGCCGACGCCCGCCGCCGCATCGGCCTGGACCGAGTGGTCCTCGGCCTCGCAGTACAGCTCGTATCCGCGCCGGCCAAGAGGAACGAGGAAGACCTCCATGCGAGGGCGCCCCTCACCTCGCGATGCGGCTGCGGACCTTCTGGACGGGTCTCGGTGTCCGGGCGTTCAGGTCGGGACGGCCCGCCTGCTCCCACGCACCGGCAATCAGACCGGCCACCGCCGTCATGGCTTCGCTCATCCGTCGCTCGACCAAGGGCTTGGTGCGGGCGAAGAACTCCGCGTAGTAGCCATCGTCGTACTCCGTACGGGTGCCGACGGCTTCGAGGTCAGCGGCAAGGACGCCGTCCACGAGGCGCGCGCTCTCGCGCAACGTGTCGAGGAGCACGTCCCGCGGAGCGGCGAGGGGCCGTGCCGGCGCCGGCGAGAAGACCAGCTGCCCGCGATAGCGACTCACCAGATCGCTCTCGAAGCGACCGTGCACGCCGTGCTGGTTTGTCAGCTGTCCGTCGTAATTGACGACCGCGTGAAAGGGCTGGTGCGCGTCGGCCACGTAGTGGCTCAGCACGGCGGCGAGAAACAGCGCGTTCGAGAGCCCGTAGCCGGCACCGCTCTTCTGCGCTTCGAAAGCCCGGACGAGACGGCCGTAGATCTCAGCCGCGTGCCACGGCAACAGGCCGTTCTTCGTGACGGTCTCCCGCCCGAACTTCTGGAGCGCGGCTCCGTAGTCGGCAGGCAGTTCGGCAAAGGGATAGACGCCGTAGGCATCGAAGTCGAGGAAGTGCCGCGGGGCCTCCTCCTCGAACCCGGCCACCCGCCACAGGTCCGGATCGACGGCGCGCTCGATCAGCATGGCGCGTTCGCGCTCGAAGGCCGGGCGCATCTCCCGGGGCAGCAGATCGATCGCCCGGTCGAGGATCAAGCGGTGTCCTTCTGCACCCCAGGCCCCGAGGGACGCGGGCACACCGAGCAGCAGCACGAGAAGGGCGGAACAGAAACGGCGCATGGTGACTCCTGTTGGCGGGAATCGCTCCTCAGCGTTCGCCGAAGACTTCAGCCTCAAAGCGGAAGATCCGGGCGCCGTGCTTCCAGGCATCGCGCGGTAGCCCGGCCTTCAGGCAGGCATGTGCGAGAAAGGTCTCCCGATTCCATCGGTGTTCCATCGCCACCTGGGGCAGGAGCAGGCCCCGGTGCCACTGCTGTTCGATGATGAGGCCGTGGCGCCCGACCTCGATCTCGTCCACGTCGTTCACGGGCTCAATCGGCCCGAGGACGGACACCTCGACGTCGAGATCCGGCACCTCCCGCGGGCTGACGGGATCGAAGCGCGGGTCTTCTTTCGCGGCGGCAACGGCGCAGCGGCCGATCACGTCGCCGAGCGGCTCCTCGGCCCCGATATGCCCGATGCATCCCCTGAGTTCGCCGTGGCGATGGAGCGAGACGAACGCACCCGCTCGCCGCGCGAACACGCCCTCGACCGGCAGCGGCCGGGCTGAGCGTCCGGCGGCCGCGTCGGCCACCGCCTCACGCGCCGCCTCCAGCAGCGCTCGTCGTTCCCCGTTCGTCAGCAGGCCGCTCACGAAGGGGCCTCCGGCGGCGCCGGCGGCTCGTCGAAGGTCCCCAGGACGGCGGCGGCGTAGCCGACCACCGCGTCCTTGTCGCCCGAAACATCGCCGGAATCCGCGTAGCAGAGGACGCGAGCCGACCGCGCGCCCAGCGCCCGCGCCACCCGCATCACCGCGACCATGGGTCCCCCACCGCAGGCGTGCTCGGGGAACAGTTCGAGTGCCTGCGCCAGCCCCTCCGGATCGAACCGGGCAATCGCTTCGATGACGACGCGGTCGAGCCGCGCCGCCGTGCGGGCGTCGTGATAGTGGGACAGATCGGAGCTGGCCACGGCCAGAGCCCGGCGGCCCGCAAGCACCGGCGCCAGCCCGTCGCCCAGCGCAGCCATGACTGCCGGCGTCTGGCGTCCCATCAACATCGGGACGATGGGGGTGCCGGGCAGTACGGACTGCAGGAAGGGTAGCTGCATCTCGAGCGAATGCTCACGCCCGTGAGGCCCTGCCAGATCGCGGGCCACCTCCACGTCCCGGACAATCGCCGACGCAATGTCCTCGGCGATTGGAATCCGGCCAAGCGGCGTTTCGAACGCGCCGCGTGCGTACACGGCCACACCATCGAATCCCGCGTAGTGCGACGGCCCCACCAGCACGATCACGTCGTACGAGCGGCCGGAGAGCTGGCGGTATGCGTGAGCCGCAACGGGCCCGGAGTAGACGAGGCCGGCATGCGGAGCGACGAGGCCGACGATCTCCCCCGGCAACGTGGTGTCCACGCGGGCGAAGTACCCGTCGATGGCCTGCACCAGATCCGCCGGACGTTCCGGGTACCACGTGCCGGCGACGGCGGCGGGTCGGGTTGGTTGCGGTCCCACGAAATCGAATGTTAGCATCGGCCATGCCCGGTGGATCCGGCGACTTCGACGTCGTTCGGCTGGCAGCGCTCGCCCGCCTGACCCTCGATCCGGGCGACCAAGTCCTCTATGCACGGCAGCTTGCCGAGATTCTGACGTTCGCCGGCGAGGTGCTGGCCGTCGACACCGCGGGCGTACCGCCCACGACTCACGCCCTGACGCCTGCGCTTCCCGAGCGCGAAGATGCCGTGGAGCCGTCCTTCGGACGGGAGATCGTGGCGGACCTCGCCCCGACTGGTACCGTCGACGGTGGACTTATCCGGGTGGCACGCGTGATCGAGCGATGACGGAGCTCACGTGGACCGTCGCCGGCGTGCGCGACGCCTTCCTGGCCGGCGAGGTCTCCGCGCGGGAGGTGTGCGAGGCCGCGCTCCGGCGTGTCGAAGGCCTCAATGGCTCGCTGAATGCCTTCCTCACGCTCGCAGCCGATGGTGCGCGCGAGCAGGCGCGGGCACTGGACGCGGCGCCGGACCGCCGCGCCCTGGGCCCGTTGGCTGCCGTCCCCGTCGCGGTCAAGGACAACATCTGCACGGCCGGCATCCGGACCACCGCCGGCTCACGCACCCTCGAACGGTTCGTCGCGCCCTACCACGCCACGGCCGTCGAGCGCCTGCTGGCGGCCGGCGCGCTGCTCGTCGGAAAGACGAACTGCGACGAATTCGGCATGGGCTCATCGAACGAGCACTCCGCGTTCGGTGCCGTCTCCAATCCCTGGAGCCTGGAGCGGGCGCCGGGCGGGTCGAGCGGGGGATCGGCCGCAGCAGTCGCCGCGCGAATGGTGCCTGCGGCCATCGGATCGGACACGGGCGGGTCGGTGCGCCAGCCCGCGGCCTTCTGCGGCGTGGTCGGTCTCAAGCCGACCTACGGCCGCGTCTCGCGCTATGGCCTGATCGCCTTCGCCTCCTCGCTCGACCAGATCGGGTCCCTTGCGCGGACGGTCGGGGACGCCGCGCGCGTGCTTGCGGTCATGGCCGGACCCGACGCCCGCGATTCGACCTGCTCGGCCGAAGTGGTGCCCGACTGGCTGGGGGACCTCAGCGGCGATGTGCGGGGCGTGAGGGTTGGTGTGCCCGTCGCGTGGCTCGATCAGGGCGTCTCGTCCGGCGTCAGGCTGGCCTTCGACCAGGCGATCGACGTGCTCCGGTCTCGCGGAGCGACAATCGCGGCCGTCAGCCTCCCACACGTCCGGTACGCCGTGCCTGTCTACCACCTGATTGCGACGGCCGAGGCCAGCTCGAATCTGGCACGCTATGACGGCGTGCGCTACGGCCTGCGCGCGGCGGAGGTCTCGAACCTGCGCGAGATGTACGAGAAGACGCGTGAGGCCGGGTTCGGGCCCGAGGTGAAGCGTCGCATCATCCTGGGGACCTTCGTGCTGAGCGCCGGCTACCGGGATCAGTACTACGGTCAGGCCCAGCGCGTCCGGACGCTCATCCGCAGGGACTTCGAGTCGGCACTGGCCTCGGCGGACGTTATCGCCACGCCGACGAGTCCGACGACGGCCTTCCGGCTCGGCGAGCGTCTGGCCGACCCCGTGCACATGTACCTGGCCGATGTCTTCACGGTCGGCGCGCCGCTGGCCGGGCTGCCCGCCGTGTCGGTGCCGGCCGGATTCGACGCAGACGGACTTCCCGTCGCGTTGCAGCTGACGGGACGCGCCTTCGACGAGGCGTCGATGCTGAGGGTCGCGGACGCCTACGAGCGCGACACCGGCTGGTGGCGCACCCAGCCTCCGATCAATGCGGAGGGGTAGCAGACAGGAGACAGGAGTCAGGAGTCAGGAGTCAGGAGTCAGGAGGCTGACCCCCGGTCAACGACCGCCGGTGTCGAGGGCGGTGGAGTGGCAGCCGGCCTGGACAGGAGCTTGACCAGGCCCCAGACGGCAAGGATCGCCACCGCGAGCGGCAGCAGGGGCACGAGCACCGCCGCCATGGCAGCCACGCCGAGCGCGACGACCGCCAGCACCCCGACAACCCCGATCACGGGCAGCAAGAGGGCGCCCAGCGCGAGCTTGAAGAAGAACCCGATGGCGATGATCGGCAGCATCAGGAGCTTGAAGGCGAGCTTGAAGGGCAGGAGCACGAGCCAGAACAGCAGCTTCAGCACCGCGCCAATCAGGGCGACGATGAGCACGACGAAGCCCACGACGACCGCCAGCGCCAGCAGCTCCAACATGGTGCCTCCGGCCTCCGATCCACGCCGTCGACGACGGCGTCGGGCGTCCCGAGGGTGGAGGACGGGCGCCCCTCACCTCGATCTACGAACGTCGGGGGAAGCGGGTTCCAGAAGCGGCCCAATCAGGTGGCGTGACGGGATCCAGCCAACTGGTCGGTCGTCCCGCGGGGCGACTGGGGCGGCAGGTACGACACCGGCTGGCCGAGGGCTTCGTCGAGGCTGCGGACTGTCAGGGTCTTCGGCCCGCTGGGTCGGAGCTTCAGGAACCCGAGCGCCACGCAGAAGCCGATGAAGAGCACGAGCAGGGAGACGGCGCCGACACCCGCACCCTGGACGGCGGCCACGATCAACTCGGAGATCGCAGAAGCGCTCACGAGTCGGTCCCTGCCCCCGGGGGCGTGTTGCCGGAATTCGGCAGCGAGTACTCCACGTATCCGAGCCGCACCTCGTCCATCGCGAGGCGCTCGGGCTTGCGGGGAACCGCAGGCGGGGGCGCCGCGGCATCGGCGTCGGACTGATCGATCCGGTACATCGCGCCCCGGCGCAACTGCTTGGCACGCTGAGCGGCGATATCCACGAACAGAAACCGGCTGCGCCGCGGATCGACGGCGTATTTCGGGTCGGGCCGCACGACGGCTTCTTCAGGGCCCTCTCGGTCTTCGGGGAAGATGTTCACGATCCTCTAACCTAGCCCAGTTGCGTGCGTGACGCAAGATCCTGCGCGCGACAGATCCTGCGCGCAATGGCACGGCGCTCAGGCGACGGCCCGCGGACAACTGGGACGGGGCCAGGCACCAGCGCCTCGAATCCCGTCGCTGGTCCCCGGCCCTGTTCCCCGGCCCTGTTCCCCGGTCCCTGGTCCCCGGTCCCTGGTCCCCGGTCTCCGGTCGCTGTTCCCCGGTCCCTGTTCTCCGGTCCCTGTTCTCAGTATTCCGGCATCGCCGGCGCGGCGGGCGCCGGCTTCTCCTCCGGCAGTTCCGCCACGAGCGCTTCGGTGGTCAGTATCAGCGAGGCGATGGACGATGCGTTTTGCAGTGCGGTTCGCACCACCTTCGTCGGATCGATGACACCCGCATCGACCAGGTTCTCGTACGTCTCCGTCTGGGCGTTGAAGCCGAAGTCCCGCTCGGACGAGTCCTTGACCTTCTCGGACACGACCGATCCCTCGAACCCGGCGTTGAGCGCGATCCACCGCAACGGTTCCTCCGACGCGCGCCTCACGATCTCGACGCCGAGCCGCTCGTCGTCGTCGAGCTTCGCCGTCTTGAACACGGATGCGAGCGTCGCTGACGCCCGGATGAGCGCCACGCCGCCGCCGGGGACGATGCCCTCTTCGACGGCCGCCTTGGTGGCGTGCATGGCGTCCTCGACACGGGCCTTCTTCTCCTTCATCTCCGTTTCGGTGGCCGCGCCGACCTTGATGACGGCCACGCCGCCGACGAGCTTCGCCAGCCGTTCCTGCAGCTTCTCGCGGTCGTAGTCCGACGTGGTTTCCTCGATCTGCGTGCGAATCTGCTTCACACGCCCCTCGATGGCCTTGCGTGTGCCTGCGCCCTCGACGATCGTGGTGTTGTCCTTGTCGATGGTGACCTTCTTGGCGCGGCCGAGGTCTTCGAGCTTGATGTTCTCGAGCTTGATGCCAAGGTCTTCGGTGATGGCCTTGCCACCCGTCAGGACGGCGATGTCCTCGAGCATCGCCTTGCGGCGGTCGCCATACCCCGGCGCCTTGACGGCCGCCACCTTGAGGGTGCCGCGCAGCTTGTTCACGACGAGCGTCGCGAGCGCCTCGCCTTCGACATCTTCGGCGATGACGAGCAGCGGACGGCCGGCCTGGGCGACCTTCTCCAGCAGCGGAAGGAGATCCTTGACGGCGGAGATCTTCTTCTCGTGGATCAGGATCTGCGGATCCTCGAGCACGGCCTCCATGCGCTCGGGGTCCGACACGAAGTAGGGCGAGAGGTACCCGCGGTCGAACTGCATGCCTTCGACGACCTCGAGCGAGGTCTCCATCGTCTTGGCTTCCTCGACGGTGATGACGCCGTCTTTGCCGACCTTGTCCATCGCTTCGGCGATGATCGTGCCGATGGTCTCGTCGCTGTTGGCCGAGATGGTGCCGACCTGGGCGATAGCCGACCCGCCCACCGGCCGGCTGAGCGACTTCAACTCGCCGACCATGGCGGCCACGGCCTTTTCGATGCCGCGCTTGAGCCCCATCGGGTTCGCGCCGGCCGCGACGTTCTTGGAGCCCTCGCGCACCATCGCCTGCGCCAGCACCGTAGCCGTCGTCGTGCCGTCGCCGGCAATGTCCGACGTCTTGCTGGCCACCTCGCGCACCATGCGCGCGCCGAGATTCTCGATCGGGTCCTTCAGGTCGATTTCCTTCGCGACGGTCACGCCATCCTTGGTGATGGTGGGAGACCCGAACTTCTTGTCGAGCACCACGTTGCGGCCCTTGGGCCCGAGCGTCACCTTGACGGCGTCCGCCAGGTGATTGACGCCGCGCAGCAGCGCGTGGCGTGCCTGTTCATCGAAGATGATCTGCTTGGCCATACTCGTGTCCTCGTGTCCGTGCCTACTGGCCGGCGTCGACGACGCCCAGTAGCTCGTCTTCCCTGACGATGAGGAGTTCCTCTCCGTCGATCTTGATCTCCGTCCCGGCATACTTGCCGAACAGCACCGTGTCCCCGGCCTTCACGTCGAGGGGAATCACGATGCCGTCCTTGCCCGTCCGCCCCCGTCCGGCGGCAACCACCTTCCCCTGCTGGGGTTTCTCCTTGGCGGAGTCGGGGATGATGATGCCCCCGACCACCTGTTCGGACTCCTCCATGCGCCTGATGATCACGCGGTCGTGCAGCGGTCGTACGTTCATCGAGCCTGCCTCCTTGTCTCCTGGGATGCCGTGCGGTGTGGCCATCGGTCTTGTGCAATCGGGGGAGCCGGACGCGCGAAGCCGGGGTGCCCAGCAACGGGCACCCCGGCGCTCGGCGCGATCCGGATCTCCAGCCGTGCGGTCAGGGCCGCCTCCGGGGCTAGCCCTGGACCTGGACAGGGATCTGCTTCGGCCTTGCCTCTTCCTTGAGGGGCAGCGTCAAGGTGAGCACGCCGTTCTTGTAGTCGGCCTTCACCTTCGCCGCGTCCACGGTGGGCGGCAGGGAGAAGGTGCGGCTGAACATCCCGTAGGCCCGCTCGATCCGGCGGCACTGGTCGTCCTTGATGGCGCCGTCCATCTTCTTCTCGCCCTTGAGCGTCAGCGTGTCGTTGTCGACCGTGATCTCGATGTCGTCCTTGCCCATGTCGGGGAGTTCGGCCTTGATGATCAGCTCGTGGTTGCCGGTGTCGTAAATGTCCACCGGCGGGATCCACGATCCTCGCCGCAAGACGTCATCGTCGCTCCCACGATAGAACTCGCTGAACAGCCGGTTGACGCGGTCCTGGATCGTGGCCATCTCCCGGAATGGTTCCCAACGTACGATAGCCATGGTGTTCCTCCAATCGTCTCTGCGGCCGCCGGGTGGCGGCCGTTGCCTGTCGGTCGCGGAGCCCTCCTCGGCTCACGCTCAGCCTTACGCTACATAATATAGCCGACACATGAGCGTTTGTCAAGCATAAGACCTGAGTATCATGTGCTCATATACTGCCAGAGCCCCAGAGCCGGGTGGCAGCCGCACCCGACGGGCCGGGCCCCGGGCACTGTCCCGGACCCCGCCCCTCGACTGAGCTCGGAGCGGCCCTGAGTTCACCGAAGGGCCGAATCCCGCATCCCGCATCCCGCATCCCGAATCCCGAATCCCGAATCCCGAATCCCGAATCCCGGTTCTTTGCTATCCTGATCCGGCCCCCCGGGGCGTCATGGTCGCCTCCCCTGACGGACCCCCGGCAGGCGTTGCCCCGCGTGGTTCCACGGCTTCGGCGCCTTGGCGGCCTTCACTCCCGCGACGCCGCCCGACGCGGATTGGCGGTCCGCCGTCGTACCCGTGGTCATTCAAAGGATGTGCAGGGATGGCGAAGTACCGGATTGCGTGGCTGCCTGGCGACGGGGTGGGTGTCGATGTGATGGACGCGACGAGGCTTGTGCTCGATCGGCTCGGGCTCGATGCCGAGTACCTCCGCGGTGACATCGGCTGGGAGTTCTGGTGCCGGGAAGGCGATGCCCTGCCCGCGCGCACCATCGATCTGCTGAAGAGTGCCGATGCCGCCCTGTTCGGCGCCATCACGTCGAAGCCCGCCAGGGCGGCGGCGGCGGCGCTGGTCCCGGAGTTGCGTGACACGGGCCTGATGTATCGATCGCCTATCGTGCGGATGCGGCAGATCTTCGACCTCTACATCTGCCTGCGGCCGATCAAGGCGTACCCGGGCAACCGGCTCAACCACAACGACGAGATCGACATCGTGGTGTTCCGCGAGAACACCGAGGACCTGTATGCGGGGGTGGAGTTCGCTCCGGTTCCGGACGAACTGGCCGCGGCGCTGGGACGGCTCTCCAGAGGATTCGCCCCGTTCGCCGGCCTGAAGGGCGATGACTACGCGGTGTCGTGCAAGATCAACACGAAGAAGGGCTCGGAGCGCATCCTCGAGGCGGCCTTCGCCTTCGCCCGCAAGGCCGGCCGGAAGAAGGTCACGGTGGTGCACAAGGCCAACGTCGTCCGGGCAACCGACGGGCTGTTTCTCGAGGTCGCACGTGACGTGGCGTCGCGCTACCCCGAGATCGTCTTCGACGAGGCCAACGTGGACGCCATGACCATGTGGCTCCTGAAGAACCCGTTGAACTACGACGTGCTCGTCGCGCCGAACCTCTACGGCGACATCGTGTCCGACCTGTGCGCGCAGATGGTCGGCGGTCTCGGCTTCGCCTGTTCGGGCAACATCGGCGACACGCTGGCTGTCTTCGAACCCACGCATGGCTCGGCGCCGAAGTACGCGGGCCAGGACAAGGTCAATCCCCTCGCCACGATCCTCGCGGCGAAGATGATGCTCGACTGGTTGGGCGAAGGGGACCTGGCGTCGCGCCTCGAGCGGGCCACCGCCGAGGTCATCAGGCTCGGTCAGGTCCGGACCTACGACTTGGGTGGCACGGCCACGACGACCGAGATGGCCGAGGCCGTGGCGCGAGGACTGTAGCGACCATGCAGCCGGTGGTCCTTCACGAGGTGGGGCTGCGCGACGGCCTGCAGATCGAGGAGGCCACGGTTCCGACCGATCGCAAGCTGGCGTGGCTGGCCCGTCTAATGACGACGGGCGTCGATCTGATCCAGCTCGGCTCGTTCGTCAACCCGAAGCGCGTGCCCCAGATGGCCGACACCGACGACCTGTTCAGGCAGGTGGCGCGAGTGTCCGTGCCTGCCGAGGTCACCCTGTCGGCGCTCGTGCTGAACGAGAAGGGCCTCGAGCGCGGCGCCGACTGCGGGGTGTCCTATTTCTGTATGGGCGTGTCGGCGAGCAACACCCACAGTGAGAAGAACACCGGGATGGGCACCATGGAGGCGGCCGGTCGGATTGTTGCGATGGGACGCCAGGCCCTGTCCGCCGGCGCCGGTGTTCAGGTCTCCGTCCAGTCGGCCTTCGGGTGCGGGTTCGAGGGCCCGATCCCCGAGTCGCGCGTGCTCGACCTGGTGCGCCGCTTCCTGGACGCCGGGCTCACCACCGTGTCGCTGGCCGATTCGGCCGGTCACGCCGACCCGGCCCAGGTTCGCGACCTGTTCGGTGCCGTGGCCGACATGGGCCGGGGTGTGACGATGACGTGCCACTTCCACAACACCTACGGATTGGCCCTCGCCAATGCCTTCGCGGCGCTCGAGGCGGGGGTCACCTGTTTCGAGTCGGCCTTCGGCGGCCTCGGGGGCTGCCCCTTCACGGCTGTCGCCGCCGGGAACCTCTGTACCGAGGACCTGGTTCACCTGTTGCACCGGGTGAACCTGCGCCGGGACGTGACGCTGGATCCGCTGCTCGAGGTGGTGAAGGACGCGGAGGCCTTCTTCGGGCGGGCCCTCCCGGGCGTCATCCACGCGACCGGGCCGATTCCCCACGGCGGCCGCTTCGCTCCGGCCCGCGCCGCGACCAGTCCTGAGAGGGGGTCTGCGACGTGAAGCTGCTCGACGGCATCCGAGTCCTTGATCTCACCAACGTCCTGGCGGGGCCGTTCGCGACCGTGCATCTGGCCCTTGCGGGCGCGGACGTGATCAAGATCGAGCATCCGCAGGGCGGCGATCTGGCCCGCAAGCTCGGCAACGTCCCGAGGCTCAACCAGGAGCTGATGGGCACGAGCTTTCTCGCCCAGAACGCCAACAAGAGGTCGTTGACGCTCAATCTGAAGCACGAGGAGGCCCGGACGATCTTCCGGGCCCTCGCTGCGGAATCCGACGTCATCGTCGAGAATTTCCGTCCCGGCGTCATGGAGAGGCTCGGGTTGTCGTACGCCGCGCTGCGCGCCTCGAACGCGCGGCTGATCTACTGCGCCATCTCGGGGTTCGGTCAGACGGGCCCGGATGCTCTCAAGCCTGCCTACGATCAGATCATCCAGGGCCTCAGCGGCGTCATGGACGTCAACGGCGACGAGCGCCTCCATCCGCTCCGCTGCGGGTTCCCGGTCTGCGACACGGTCGGCGGCCTGAACGCCGCGTTTGCGATCATGGCCGCGCTCTTCCATCGCGAGCGGACGGGCGAGGGCCAGTTCATCGACATCGCCATGCTGGACTCGATCATGCCGCTGATGGGCTGGGTGGCGGCCAATCTGCTCATCGGCGGCCAGCCGCCGGTCCCGATGGGCAACGACAACTTCACGGCGGCTCCCTCCGGCACCTTCGTCACCGCCGACGGGTACATCAACGTCGCCGCCAACCAGCAGGAGCAATGGGAAGCCGTCTGTGACGTGCTCGGCGTACCCGAGCTGAAGGGCGACGAGCGCTTCGCAGGACGGGACGTTCGCAAGACCAACCGCAAGATGCTGACACCCCTCCTCGAGGCGAAGCTCCGCGAGAAGCCCACGGCCCACTGGGTGGACGCGCTCAACGAGAGGGGCGTCCCGTCCGGCGAGATCGCGGACCTCCGCTCGGCCCTGACGTCGGCCCAGATCCGGCATCGCGGCACGATCCAGGAAGTCACCGAACCGGATCTCGGGCCGTTGAAGCTGTTCTCGTTGACCGCCAAGTTCGAGAAGACGCCGGGCGCAATCGGCGCACCGCCACCTCGGCTCTCCGCGCACACCGCCGAGATCCTGGGCCGCCTCGGCTACACCGAGGCTCAGGTGACGGCCCTCAGGCAGAAGGGAGTCGTCTGATCCATGGCCATGACGGTCGTACAGAAGATCCTCGCCCGCGCCTCCGGGCGGGCATCGGTCGAGGTGGGGGAGGTCGTCGAGCCGGCCGTCGATCTGGCCATGTCGCACGAGAACACGGCCCTTGTCATCAACCAGTTCCTCGAGATCTACCGGGGGACCGGACTTGATCCGAAGGTGTGGGACCCATCCAGGATCGCGGTCATCTTCGACCACCGCGTCCCCGCTGAAACGGCCAAGACGGCCACGAACCAGAAGCGTGTTCGCGAGTTCGCCTACGAGCAGGGCATCGCCAAGTTCCACGACGTCCGCGGCGACGAGGGCGGGATCTGCCATCAGGTGCTGGCCGAGGCCGGCTACGACCGCCCCGGCTTCGTGATTGTCGGCGCCGACAGCCACACGACGAGCCACGGCGCTGTCGGGGCGTTCGCCTTCGGCGTGGGTGCGACGGAGATGGCGTCGGTCTGGGCGCTCGGGCGCGCCGTCAACGTCCAGGTGCCAGGCTCGATCAGGGTCGACGTGCGCGGGCGTTTCGGCGACGCCATCACGCCAAAGGACCTCATCCTGCACCTGGTCGGCTTGCTGACGGCCGAGGGCGCGAACTTCAAAGTGATCGAATTCCACGGTAGCGCGATCCGGACCATGTCGATGTCGGGGCGGCTCACGCTCGCCAACATGTCGGTCGAAGCCGGCGCCACCTCGGGCATCGTCCCCGCCGACGACGAGACCGTGCGCTACCTGCGCGAGGAGGCGGGCGTGACCGATTCTCTCGATCTCGTCCGGTCCGACCCGGACGCCGCCTACGACCGCGTCATCGACGTCGACGTCTCGTCGCTGGGCCCTCAGATCGCGTGCCCGCACACGGTCGACAACGTAAGGGGCGTCGGCGAGGTCGCCGGGACCCGTGTGCACCAGATCGTGATCGGGTCGTGCACGAACGGCCGCCTCGACGATCTCGCGATCGCGGCGGAGCGGCTGCGCGGCCGCAAGCTCGCCAAGGGCGTCCGCATGCTCGTCTTCCCAGCCTCCTGGCGGATCTACCAGGACGCCATGAGACGCGGATACCTGGCCGATCTGATCGCGGCCGGCGCCGTCATCATGAATCCGGGGTGCGGCTGCTGCCTCGGCGTCCACGAGGGCGCGCTCGGAGACCACGAGACGGCGCTCTCGACGACGAACCGCAACTTCAAGGGGCGGATGGGCAATCCCACGGGCCAGGTGTTCCTGTGTTCCCCCGCAGTCGCGGCCGCCAGCGCCATCACGGGTGTCATCACCGATCCGAGACAGGAGGGCTGACGGTCATGGCGAAGGTGGTCTACACGATCGGCGACGATGTGTCGACTGACACGATCTATCCGGGTCGCTTCATGGCCACGGTCCTGCCCGGCGAGACACCCCAGTTCTGTTTCGCCGACGACAAGGCCTTCAACGCGGCCCTGCAGAGGGGCGAGGTGCCCCGCGACAGCATCATCGTCGGCGGTCAGAACTTCGGGTGCGGGTCGTCTCGAGAGCAGGCGGCGTCGACGCTGAACGGCCACGGGCTCATCGTCATCGCCCGCGGTTTCGCGCGCATCTTCCTTCAGAACTCGATCAACCTCGGGCTGAGGACGATCATCTGCCCGACCATCACGGCGGAGGTCGGTGACGAGATCGACCTCACGCCTGAGGCCGTGACGAACGTCACGAGAGGCACGACCCACCCCATCGAGCCGCTGCCGCCGGCGCGGCAGGCCATCATCGACGCAGGTGGTCTGATTGCGTATACCCGGGCGCGACTGTTGGAGGAACAGCGGGGATAGACCGGGGCCCGAGGACCAGGACCCGGGGACCGGCCATCGATCTGTCCAGTCCCCGTCGATAGGTGGTCATGCGGCGGCCGATCGGTGGTCCTGGCGCCTATAATGCCGGCATGCGCATCCACCGCCGGACTTTCATCCAGTCCGCCGCCGCCTCGCTGGTGTGGGCGGGTGCTCCGTCCCTGCTGATTGGCCGGGCCGGCCGGCCGGTCCTCGACGTCGACGCCGTCCGCCTCCGGCGCGATCTCGAGAACTTGAGCATCTTCGGCCGCACAGCAGGCGGGACCTTCGCCGACGGCGTTTCCCGCGTCGCCTACTCCGAGGCGGACGTCGCGGGCCGGGCCTTCGTGATGGACCTCATGCGCGCGGCCGGCCTCGACACTCGCGTCGACCCGGCCGGCAACATCATCGGACGCCGGAAGGGCCGCGACCCAGAGCGCCTCCCCATCCTGTTCGGCTCGCACATCGATTCGGTGCCCAACGGCGGCAACTTCGACGGGGATCTCGGGTCGCTCGCCGCCATTGAGGCGGTGCGCGTCCTGGCAGCGCGGAACATCGTGACGCTGCACCCGCTCGAGGTCGTGGTCTGGGCCAACGAAGAGGGGTATGCCTTCGGCAACGGGCTCTGCGGCAGCCGGGCGGCCGCCGGCGAACTCGGGCCCGGCGAGCTCGACTTTGTCTGGCAGGGAACGCGGAAGCGCGATGCCATCCGGCGCATCGGTGGCAATCCCGATCGCATCGCGGACGCCCGTCGAACACCGGGGTCCTTCCACTGCTACCTCGAACTGCACATCGAGCAGGGTGGCGTCCTGCACGCCGCCGGCATTCCCATCGGCGTCGTCGAGGGCATCGTCGCCATCGACCGGTATGCGGTGATCGTCACCGGCGAACCGAACCACGCCGGCACGACGCCCATGGGGGTCCGCCGTGACGCGCTCAGGGCCGCGTCAATGCTCGTCATCGCCGTGCACGACGTGGTGCGATCCGAGCCCGGCCGCCACGTAGGGACCGTGGGACAGCTGACGGTCGCGCCAAACGTGCCGAATGTCGTCCCTGGCACCGTCACCCACACCATCGAACTGCGCGATCTGTCGGCCGGGAAGATCTCGACGCTCGCCGTGCGGATCCGCGAACGGGCCGAGTCGATCGCACGAGACACGGGTACCACCATTGCCATGGAACGGACCAGCCACCACCCGGCGGCGATGACCGACCCTCGAATCCAGGACGCGGTCGCGGCGGCGGCGGCCCGTCTGGGACTACCGCATCAGCGGATGCCGAGCGGCGCCGGTCACGACGCCCAGATGATGGCGCGCCTGGGCCCGATGGGCATGATCTTCGTTCCCAGTATCGACGGCGTCAGCCACTCGCCGCGCGAATCGACGAGCTGGGACGATTGTGCCCGGGGGGCTGCTGTCCTGGTCAACACACTGCTGGCGATGGACGAAACTCCTATGCGATCATGAGGCCCATGGGACAGCGGGACGCCCAGTTGCCGGTCGTGGATGTCGGCGACTTGACGGAGGTGGTCGGTCGCATCTTCGAGGACCTCGATCGCGTCCGGCCATCGGACCGGCGTCTGCCTCCGGGCATCTTCACCCCGGCGCTCGATGCGTTCGAGACGGACGGCGCCGTCGAGATCGCTGTTGACCTGCCTGGCACGGCCCCGGACGACCTCCGCGTTCTCATCAGCGGCAACGTCGTCATCGTCGCAGGCGGCAAGCGGCCTCCGCTCCCCGAGGAGCGGTCCCGGGCGAGCTTTCACCAGGTCGAACGCGATTTCGGGCGCTTCGCCCGAGCCATCCGCCTGACCGGCGCATTCATGGTCGCCGAGGCGACCGCCATCATCTCCAACGGCGAGCTGCGGGTGCGCATTCCACGGATCGAGGAGCGGCGCGGCCGCGACGTCGTCGTGCCTATCCGCCGCCAGTGATACGCATCCTCTTCGTCGGCGATGTCTTTGGACGCACCGGGCGCGACATGGCGCGACGGGCCCTGCGGGTGATCGACCGATCGATCGCCCCGGACCTTGTTGTCGCCAACGTCGAGAACGCCGCCGCCGGAGCCGGCATCACCCGCGAGACCGGCGACGCACTCCTCTCGTATGGCGTCGACGTCATGACGAGCGGCAACCACGTCTGGGACAAGCGTGAGGCCCTCGCCTACATCGGCGCCGAGCCGAGGCTGCTGCGTCCGCTGAACATGAAGGACGCCGCACCGGGGCACGGCGTCTACGTCGCGCGCCTGGCGACGGGCCAGCCCGCAGGCATCATCAACGCCATGGGGCGCGTATTCATGCCTCCGCTCGACGACCCCTTTGCGGCTGTCGACGCAGCCATCGAGCGGCTCCGGCGCGAATGCCGCACGATCGTCGTGGATTTCCACGCCGAGGCGACGTCCGAGAAGCTCGCGATGGGATGGCACCTCGACGGCAGGGTCACGGCCGTCGTGGGCACGCACACGCACGTCCAGACGTCGGACGCCCGGCTGTTCCCCGGCGGCACCGCCTACATCACCGACGTCGGCATGACGGGACCCCACGACTCGGTCATCGGCATGAGGCGGGAGGGCGCGCTCCGCAGGTTCCTGACCGGGTTGCCGTCCAAGCTCGAGCCTGCCGAAGAGAACCCCCGCTTCCAGGCCGTGTTGATCGCTGCAGACGAGGGCTCCGGCCGCGCGTCGGCCATCGAGCGCATCGACTGGTCGACGGCTGACGTGGCGCGAGCCCGCGAGAGCCTCGACGACACGGACGGCGAGCGCTGAGATGAGCGACCTGTTCGATCTCCCGTTCGACGAGGACGCACCCGAGCCGGCGAGCCCCCGCGAGGGGCTGCGGCGCATCTACACGGTCTCGGAACTCAGCGCCGAAATCCGGGAACTCGTCGAAGCCACCTGGGCCGATGTGTGGGTGGAGGGGGAGATCTCGAACTGCCGCGTCTGGAACACCGGCCACGTGTACTTCACGCTCAAGGACGCGGCGGCGCAGATCCGCGCGGTCGTGTGGCGGTCGACCGCACGACAACTCCGGTTTCGGCCCGAGGACGGACTGCAGGTCATCGCTCGGGGTCGGTTGGGCGTCTACGAAGTCAAGGGAGAGTACCAGCTCGTCTGCGAGACCCTCGAGCCGAAGGGGCTCGGCGCGCTGCAACTGGCACTCGACCAACTCAAGCGCCGGCTCGCCGCGGAAGGCCTGCTGGCGCCGGAGCGGAAGCGACCGCTGCCGACCCTGCCCCGCCGGATCGGCGTCGTGACGTCGCTCGACGGGGCGGCCCTGCGCGACATTCTGCGCGTGCTGGTCAGACGATACCCTTCCGCGCACGTGGTCATTGCCCCGGCACAAGTGCAGGGCGAGGGCGCGGCTGGCCAGATTGCCAGGGCGATCGAGCGGGTCGGCCGCGTCGACGGCGTCGATGCGGTCATCGTCGGTCGCGGCGGCGGTTCGATCGAGGATCTGTGGGCCTTCAACGAGGAAGCGGTCGCGCGGGCGATTGCCGCGTGCCCGGTGCCGGTCATTTCGGCCATCGGACACGAGACCGACTGGACGCTCGCGGACCTGGTTGCGGATCTGCGTGCGCCGACCCCGTCGGCCGGCGCCATGATGGTCGTCGCGGCACGGGAGGAGTTCGTCGCGCGGATCGACCGCCTGGCCGGCCGGCTGAGTGCGGCCGTGTCCCGGGGACTCTTGCGTTCGCGGTCCCGGCTCCAGCATCTGGAGGCGCGGCCGGCCTTCGCCGGCTTCAGGGGTCGGCTGGCCTTGCGTGGCCGGCACCTGGCCGAAGCCGCCGCCGCACTCGATCGGGCCGCGCGGGATCGGATCGCACAGCGGCTGCGCCGCTACCAGGCCGCACGCATTGCGCTCGACGCCGTGGACCTGCGACATCGGCTGGGAAGCATCCGCACACGGCTGGCGCGCGCCGACGTCTCCCTCGCCGCGGGAATCGCCGCGCGTGTCCGGTCGCAGCGCGGTCACCTCGGCCAGATCGTCGCTCAGCTCGGGGCGCTGAGCCCGCTCGCGGTGCTCGGGCGCGGCTACGCGCTCTGCTGGACCGGCGACCGCTGCCGCCTGCTCCGGGATGCCGCCGAGGTGGACGTTGGCGCGCTCCTGGTCATCACCCTGCGCCGCGGTGAGCTCCACTGCACCGTGAACGAACGCGAACTGGCCCGGCCGGCTGACGGGGAGGCCGATCCTTCCGGGCACCAGACAGATGGGACGTAGGACCATGGACTTGAACATCAAGGACTTCGAGGCGGCGATCGTCGAGTTGGAGACCATCGTCAAGAAGCTCGAAGACGGCGACCTCTCGCTCGAGCAGTCGCTCGCACTGTACGAGCGCGGCGTGGCGCTCGCCCGCTTCTGCCACGGACGCCTCGAGGAGGCGGAGCGCCGCCTCGACGTGCTGAACGAGCGCGGCGACCTCCAGCCGGCCCCGGCGTCGCTCTCCGGCATCGGCGCGGATGAATCCGACGGCCGAGGCGGCGATCCGAACTCCAGAGGACGAGCGTCGTGAGCATCTCCGGCGACTCGTTTGCCGCCTATGTCGAAGCCCGGCGCGTCGAGGTCGACGAAGCCCTCGCGCGGGCCGTGCCGGCCGTGGAGGGTCGGCTGAGTCCGATCTACGAGGCGATGCGCTACAGCCTCTTCGCCGGAGGTAAGCGCTTCCGCCCGATTCTAGTGCTGGCGGCGGCGGATGCGGTGGCCGATCGTCCCGACGCACGTGCGCTGGCGATGCCGGCGGCGTGCGCCATCGAGATGATCCACACCTACTCGCTCATCCACGACGACCTGCCGGCCATGGACGACGACACGCTCCGGCGCGGAAAGCCGACGCTACACGTGGTCCATGGGGAGGGCGCCGCTATTCTCGCGGGCGACGGCCTGCATGCCGAGGCCTTCGGATTGCTGGCGCGAGAGCCCGAGTCGACCGGACATCCCGATCTCGCCCGACGCAAGCTCGCCGTCCTCGGCCGCGTGGCCGAGGCGGTCGGTGCCGCCGGCATGGTCGGTGGCCAGGCCATCGATCTCCGGGTGGCCGGCCAGCTTCACGAGCGGGTCGGCATGAGCGCCGAGGACCTTCGCGACATGCATGCACGAAAGACGGGCGCGCTCATCCGGGCCTCCGCGGTCGCCGGCGCCGTCATGGCAGGCGGATCGGATGGCCAGGTCGCCGCCATCGACGCGTACGCGGCCAGCCTTGGCCTCGCCTTCCAGATCGTCGACGACATCCTCGACATCGAGGGCGCCGGTGAAGCCCTGGGAAAGACGGTGGGCAAGGATGCGGCAGCCGGCAAGCCCACCTACCCAGCGGTTTTCGGTCTCGAGCCTTCACGCGTGATGGCGCGCGAGGCTATCGACGCCGCCAAGGGGGCTTTGGCCCGCGAACGGCTGGACCGATCGCGGCTGGCTGACATCGCCGAGTGGGTCATCTCCCGATCATCCTGAGCCCGGACGCCGTGAAGACCTCCCGGACGCGGCTCGATCTGTTGCTGGTTGAACGCGGGCTTGCGCCGTCGCGCGAACGGGCCCGGGCGCTCATCCTGGCCGGCCGCGTCAGAATCGCCGGCCGGGTGGTGAGCAAGGCCGGCACAGCGGTCCGGCGCGACGACGCCGTCGACCTCGTCGAGCCCGACTTTCCCTGGGTCGGCCGGGGCGGCGTGAAACTGGCACACGCCCTGGACACGTTCGGCATCGACGTGCGCGGGCGGGAAGCGCTCGACATCGGCGCCTCGACGGGGGGCTTCACCGACGTTCTCCTCCAACGCGGGGCGGCGCGCGTCGTCGCCCTGGACGTCGGCCACGGGCAGCTGGACTGGAAGCTGCGCGACGATCCGCGCGTCGTCGTCCTGGAGCGGCGCAACGCCCGGGAACTGCGGCTCGAGTGGCTTCCCGCCCCGGCTGGCATCGTCACGATCGACGTCTCGTTCATCTCCCTGCAGCTGATCCTCCCTCCCCTGCCGGCTGTGCTCGCCGGGGACGGCGACGTCGTGGCGCTCGTCAAGCCTCAGTTCGAGGCGGGACGCAAGGAGGTCGGGCGCGGAGGGCTCGTGCGGGATCCCGCCGTCCGGGAGGCGGTCGTCGCGCGCATCACCGAATCCGCCGCTGCGCTGGGCCTGCTCCGAGTCGCGCTGACGCCTTCACCTATCACGGGTACAAGGGGGAACCAGGAGTACCTCCTGCATCTGAGGAAGGGCCGTGATTCCGAGTCATGAGGCTGGATTCGTAGGCGAGCTCATTCCGGCAGGCCGCGTCTCAGGGAGGCGCAAAGACACGATCGCGACCGCGATCGGTCTCTCGCGCAGCGCCTGATTCGCGCACAGGTGTGGCGTCTCTCAGATACAATTGGCGGGCACGAGGTTGCCACGTGTCCGACGCGCCGCCTGCACAGGGAACCGCCATCCGCCGGGTTGGCATCGTCGCCAAGCCCGGCATCAGTGAAGCTGCCGACGAGATCGCGGCCATCACGGCATGGCTGGAGGCACGCCAGGTCCAGGCAGTGATCGAAGGGCGGACGGCCGCGCTGGCCGGCCTCGCGCCGGGCGGTCATCCCTCACGCGACGAACTGCCCGCCTCTGTCGATCTGGTCGTCGTCCTGGGCGGTGACGGATCGCTGCTGGGCATGGCCGACCGCATCGCCCAGGCCGGGTTCGACATTCCCATCCTCGGGGTCAACTTCGGCACGCTGGGTTTCCTGACCGAGATCACCTTGCCGGATCTGTTCCCGGCCCTCGAGGCCACGCTCGCCGGTACGGTCACCATCGAGAGCCGCATGATGCTCAGGGCACGCGTCGAACGCGATGGCGCGGAGATCTCCGACCGGACGGTCCTCAACGACGTGGCCGTCACGGGCGGGTCCCTCTCGCGCATCGTGGAGTTCTGGGTCTGGGTCGGCGAGGAGTTCGTGGCACGCCTGAACGCCGACGGCATCGTCGTCGCCACGCCGACCGGATCGACCGCCTACAACCTGTCGGCCGGCGGGCCCATCGTGCATCCGGAGGTGGGCGCCATCGTCCTCAACCCTATCGCGCCGCACACCCTGACGAACAGGCCGATCGTCATTCCAGCGTCCTCGGCCGTCCGGGTGCAGCCCCTGCTCAAACGCGAGGGCGACGAAGCGTTCGTGACCTTCGACGGCCAGCGTGGCGATCGGCTGGCCAGCCGCGACGTGGTGCAGATCCGCCGCGCGCCCCGTCCGATGCGCCTCGTCCGCGCATCGACGCTGGGCTACTACGAGGTGCTGCGGCAGAAGCTCAAATGGACCGAGCGTTGACGGCCAGGCCCGGACTAGCGCCGGCGCCCCCGGCCGGGGGTGGGTGACTGATTCTCCCGAAAGTAGCGAACCTGCCACTCCTGGACGTTGCGATTGTGCTCCGCGAGCGTCCTGGCGAAGGCATGCGACCCGTCGTTGCGGCTGACGAAGTACAGATAGTCGACGCCGGCAGGCCGCACGGCCGCCTCGAGTGAGGCCAGTCCGGGGGAAGCAATGGGCCCCGGTGGCAGCCCTACGTACCGGTAGGTGTTGTAGGGCGAGTCGAAGGTGAGGTCCTCCCGCGTCAGGTTGCCGGTGAACCGGCCCGCACGCTCGAGGGCGTAAATCACCGTGGGATCGCACTGCAGCCCTATGCGTGCGGCCAGGCGGTTGCGGTAGACCGCGGATACGACGGGGCGCTCATCCGCGCGTGCGGTTTCCTTCTCGACGAGCGACGCCAGCGTCACGACCTGCCGGATCGTGAACCCGGCCGCCCGGGCCTCCTGCCTCAGGCCCTCGCCGAACACCCTTCGGAAGCGGGCGACCATCTGCACCATGAGATCGCGGGGCTCGGCCTGCCTCGGGAGTGCATAGGTGTCGGGAAACAGGTAGCCCTCGAGATCCGTCGCGGCCGGATCGATGTCAGCCACCAGGGTCACGTCTCGGGCCGCGTCGAGAAACACCCCGGCCGTTCCGAGTCCCGCGCGCTCGAACACCCGCGCCATCTGCCGGATGGTCAGGCCCTCCGGAAAGGTCACGGGGCGCAGGAACACCTCTCCGCGTTCGAGCTTCGCGATCACCTCAGCCGGCGTCATCGGGCCGCTGAACCGGTACTCTCCGGCCTTGAGCCGGGTGGCTGTCCCGCTCTGCCAGAGGGCAATCCGCCACATGAGCGCATCCTGAACGACCCCGGCGCCGACGAGGATGTCGCCGATGCGACGCGGACCGGTACCCGGCGCGATGTCGACGAACCGTTCGTCGCCGGCGTATCCCTTGAACGGCGTTCGGAGACCGGTCCAGGTATCCCACCCGGCCCACGCCCCCGCCGCGAGCGCCGAGAGCACGATCAGCGACACCAGGGTTCGCATCGTCTACCGCAGGCGACCTGCGACGGAGCTCTCGGACGCGGGCCCGGTATGGCCTTCGTGGCCTTGCCTGTCCAGGTACTCCTGCAGAATCACGGCGGCGGCGGCCGCATCGAGCTTCGCCTTGCGCACTCGCCAGTCGCGAGCGCTCTCGGCCAGCAACTGGTCGGCCTCGTGGCTCGTCAAGCGCTCGTCCTGGAGCACGACGCGGCAGGCCACGAAGGCAGACAACGCCGACGCGAACGCCTCGGCGGCGGGCGTCTGGTCGTTCGGCGACCCATCGAGCCGGCGGGGCAGGCCGACCACGATCGTCCCGAACTCGCCCAGGTCCCGGGTCAGACGCTGCAACTGGTCGGCGACCAGACGGGCGGCAGCCACCGGGTCCGCATGGCCTCGGATCGTGGAGGCCGGACGCGCGAGGGTCCCCGACTCGTCACTGACCGCGAGTCCGATCCGCCGCGCCCCGTAGTCGACGCCCGCCGTGCGCATCTTGGTGCAGCGTACTACAGGTCGCCACACCGGTGAGCGCTGCCCGTACGGTATGATGAACGCAACACTTGTGAGAGCCCTACTCGCCTTCATCCTTGCCGTGGCCCTGGCCGTCGGCTGGGTCGCTTGTGGCCAGACCGCGCCGCCGGAGAAGTTCAGACAGAAGCTCGTCGTCCTCGGCTTCGACGGCATGGACCCGAATCTGACCGAGCGCTGGATTCGCGAGGGCCGGCTGCCGAACCTCGCCAGGATCGCCGAGCAGGGTGGGTTCTACCGGCTGGGCACGAGTCACTCGCCCGAATCGCCGACGGCGTGGGCGTCGTTCGCGACGGGCGCGAATGCGGGCAAGCACAACATCTTCGACTTCCTCGTCCGGGACACGCAGACCTACATGCCCGATCTGGGCATCGTCAAGCGCGTCCCGCCGGAGTTCCTGTTCGACTACATTCCCGTCAAGCGACCGCAGATTCAGAGTCTGCGCGGCGGCACGTCGTTCTGGGTGACGGCCGGCCTGGCGGGCGTGCGGTCGAGCGTGCTGACCGTGCCCGTGTCGTTCCCGCCGGAGGATGTGACCAACGGCGAACTGCTCTCGGGCTTGCCGCTGCCCGACATCCGCGGGACCATCGGCACCTTCTACTACTTCGCCTCCGACCTCTCCCGCTACGAGGAAGGCAACACCGAGATGGGAGGCATTCTCAAGCGGCTCGTCTTCGAGAACGACGTGGCCACCACCGAGATCGTCGGCCCTCCCAATCCCATCGTGAAGGCCCAGCAGCGGAAGATCCTCGTCAAGGGGCCGGCGCTTTCCGATGCCGACAAGAGCGAACTCGCCGGGCTGGCCGCGCACGAGGACGTCCGGGTTCCCCTTACGGTCCGCTGGAGCCGCCCCGAGCGCCGGGCGACGATCGAGGTCCAGGACACCACCCTCACGCTGGAGCAGGGCCAGTGGAGCAAGTGGATCGAGTTCGAGTTCCGCGTGAACTTCCTGGTCCGCCTCCACGGCATGGCCCAACTGTACCTGATAAAGGCCGACACGGATCTGCAACTCTACGTGTCGCCGCTCAACTGGCGGCCGGACAAACCGCCGGTGCCCATGTCGGCACCGGCGGACTTCTCCGAGCGTCTCTACGAGCGTCTGGGCTTCTTCCGCACGCTGGGCTGGGCCGAGGCCACGTGGCCCTTGAACGAGGACCGGATCGACGAGCAGGCCTTCATGGACGATCTGTACCGGGCCTTCGATGACCGCGCGCAGGTCATCTTGAACCGGCTCGATACGAGGCGCTGGGATCTGCTGGTGGGCGTGATTGAATCGACCGACCGCGTCCAGCACATGATGTGGCGGTTCCTCGACCGCAGGCATCCCGCGTACGACGAGGCCCTGGCCGCGAAATACGGCGGGGCCATCGAGCGCGTCTACCGCCGCGCGGACCAGTTCGTCGCCGAGGTCAGGGACCGGCTGGGCGACGACGTGCCCATCCTCATCGTCTCCGACCACGGCTTCCACTCGTTCCGCTATGCCGTCAACCTCAACACCTGGCTCGTGCAGGAAGGCTACCTGGCGGTCAAGGGCGAGCGGACCCAGCAGAAGAGCATGAACGAGATGTTCCTCGGAACGGGCGAGTTCTGGGAAAACATCGACTGGTCGAAGTCGAAAGCCTATGCGCTCGGCCTCGGGCAGGTCTTCATCAACGTGAAGGGCCGCGAGGGCCAGGGCATCGTGAGCCCTGGCGACGAGTACCGCCAGGTGGTCGACGAGCTGGCAGCCCGGCTGAAGACGCTGACCGACCCCAATACGGGCCAGGCCATCGTGAGCAACGTGTACAAGCGCGACGACATCTACACCGGCCAGTACCTCCCGGAGGCGCCCGATCTCCAGGTCGGGATGGTCGATGGCTACCGGGTGTCGTGGCAGACCACGCTCGGCGGTTCGCCTCCTGGCATCGTCTACCCGAACGATCGTAAGTGGAGCGGCGACCACTGTGGGTTCGACTACCAGGACATCCCCGGGGTGCTCATCTCGAGCCTGCCCGTCACCGCGGCCAAGCCGGATATCATCGACATCGCGCCGACGGTGCTGAAGTACTTCGGCGTGGCGATTCCCAAGGACATCGACGGCAAGCCGCTCTTCTGACGGGCGAGGCAGCGACATGGTCTTCGGAGACCGCGCGAATGACGCCGGACGGCCGGGCCGACGTGCCGGAGCGGCGGCCGTAGCGTGCCTCGCATGCCTCGCGGCCGGCACCGCCGCCGCCGGATCCCGTTCCCAGGCCGATGATCCCGCGAAGCGGGCCGCGGCTCGCATCCAGGCGCTGCAGCGGGAGGCGGAGGAGCTGGCGTCGCGCGAGCGCTCGCTGCTCGGTGAGCTCCGAGGCCTGGAGCTCGAATACGAGCTTCAGTCGAGCCGGCGGCAGGAAGCCGAGCGGGAGTTGGCGGCCGTCGACGCGGCGCTGGCGGCGCTGGCGGCGCGCATCCGGACTCTCGACGCCTCCGCCAGCGGCCAGCAGCCGGAACTCGCCGCCCGCATCGTGGAGCTCTACAAGCTCCGCAGTGGCGGCTACCTGCGGCTGCTCCTGAACGTCGGCTCCCTCCAGGAGATGGGCCGGGCCTACCGGTTTGCCTCGGCCATGCAGGAGCTCGACGCCCGCCGGCTGGAGAACTACCGCCGGACGCTCGCCGAGCTTCGCCGGTCGGAAACGGAGCTCGTCGAGAGGCAGTCGCGCCTCGCACGGCTGAAGACGGAGGCCGCAGGTGCGGCCGCCGCCGCGTCGAAGGCCGCCTCGGCCAGGAGTGCCCTCGTCGACCGCATCGATGCCCGCCGCGACATGAACGCCCGGCTCACGGGTGAACTGCAGGTCGCCCGGCGGGCGCTGCAGGAAACGGTCGAACGACTCGGGTCGGATCGGAGGGCGGGCACGGCCCCGATCGTGCTGCCGATCGGGCCGTTCAGGGGCGACCTCGACTGGCCGGTCGCCGGCAAGCTGCTGTCGAACTTCGGCCGCCCGCGCGATCCTCGGACCAGGGCCTCCCTGCTGAACAATGGGATCCAGATCGGCGCGCCAATCGGGACGGAGGTCCGCGCGATTCACGACGGCACGGTCTCGTTCGCGGCGCCCTTCTCGGGGTTTGGCAACCTGGTGATCGTGGACCATGGCGGCCTCGCGTATTCGCTGTACGGCCAACTGGCCGACCTGGCGGTGTCAGAGGGCGCCCGCCTGGGCCGTGGCGTGGTGGTTGGCACCGTCGGCGCATCCATCGATGGCACGCCCGCGTTGTATTTCGAGCTCCGGATCGACGCGAGACCAGTGAATCCCCTACAATGGTTGAGAGCGCGCTGAGCTCCCAGCCATCATGACCACACGCACCCGATACACGGTCGTCCTGCTGTCCGCGCCGGTCCTGGCGTTCATCGTTGTCGGCACGCTGCTGGGGCGCAGGTCCTCGGCGTCCGACATGTATCCCCATCTGAAGGTGTTTGACGACGTCTTCAGCCTCACAACCAACGCCTACGTCGAGAAGGTGGACATCGACCGCCTGATGCATGGCGCCATGCACGGGCTGGCGGATGCCCTCGATGCAGACAGCGCGTATCTCTCGCCAGAAGAGGTCCATCTCGCGGCGGCGGCCTCGTCGCTGCCGGCAGGCGAGCTCGGCATCGAACTCACGCGTCAGTACTACCTGCGCGTCATCGCTGTCCGAGACGGCTCTCCGGCCGCCCGAGCCGGGATGCGGACGGGTGATTACCTGCGGATGATCGGCGACGACCCGACGCGCGACATGTCCGTCTGGGAGGGCATGCGACGCCTTCGAGGGGCCCCTGGGACGATGGTGACACTGACGGTGATCCGCGGGAATGCTGCCGAGCCTCATGTGATCGACGTTACCCGGGAGGTGCTCGCCCCGCTGGGGCCGGCGAGCCGGATGGTAGCCGACGGGATCGGCTTCGTCAGGGTGCCGGAGTTCACCGATCTGACCTCAACCGCCCTTCGAACCGAGATGGCCCGCCTTCAGGAGAACGGCGCCGGGCGCGTCATCCTCGACGTCCGCGGGTGCGCCCGCGGCAAGCTCCCGGCCGGGCTCGAGGCGGCACGCATCTTCGTGGCCGGCGGCACGCTCGGTCAGCTCGAGACGCGTGGCTCGGACACCCAGGTTCTCCGTGCGGCCCCCGGCGACGGCGCCGTGACCCTGCCGCTCGCCGTGCTGGTCGACGCGGGCACATCCGGAGCGGCGGAGCTGTTCGTGGCCGCACTGGCCGGTGCGAAACGCGCTGAGGTGATCGGCGAGCGGACGATTGGCCGGGCTGCCGTGCAGCGGCTGTTTCCGCTCCCCGACGGCGGCGCCTTGTGGATGTCCTACGCCTGGTACCTCAGTCCGGGCGGCGATCCGATCCATGGACGCGGCATTGCACCGGAGGTTGCCGTGCCCCAGCCGGACGTCGAGTTCGGCGCTGCGCCGCCGGCAGGCGACGCCACGATCGACAAGGCCGTTGACCGACTGCGCGCCCGGCCTGTGCGGTAGGGTCCATTCCGCCGTTCCGCCCCGCTCTGTGCAACCTGCACTTGACACATCGGCGGTGGTCGCGTATAACGCGCGACGGTATGCAGACTCGACAGCAGCGAGTTACGCATTCACGCAGGAGGACCCGATGAACAAGCAGGACGTCATCGCCAAGCTCGTGAAGGACACCGGATCGACCAAGGCGGCCGCAGGAGCGATGCTCGACTCGCTGCTGGACACCATCAGCAAGGCCCTCAAGAAAGGCGACTCGGTCGCGTTCGTGGGTTTCGGGACGTTCAAGACGAGCGTCCGCAAGGCGAGGACCGCGCGCAACCCCCGCACCGGCGCCCCCATCAAGATTGCCAAGCGCCGCGTGCCCCGCTTCAGCGCGGGCAAGGCTCTCAAGGACGCGGTCAAGTAGGCGCGCGCATGCCTCAGTCGTGACCCGGGGCTCCACGCCCCCGGATCGCGACCCGCGTCCGGCTCCGGGCCGGCGGGACTGTGTGCGTTGACGTCCCGCGAAGGGCGCTGTTATACTCAGAGGTCCGGTAAGCCTTGTTTCTTCGGGGCTTCGTCCTTCGATGCACACATACGACGGCGTATGTGCGCCCTCAGGACCGAGTGCTGAGCGAGCGCAACCGGCCACGTGCGCGGAAAGGGAATCGTGGCCGTCATTGCGAGTCGAAGTGCTTAGGCGCGTAGCTCAGATGGTTAGAGCGCCTGCTTGACACGCAGGAGGTCGGCAGTTCGAGTCTGCCCGTGCCTACCAGGTCTCCACTACCCGAAGGCAGGTCGGTTGGGGTGAGGGTCCAAGGTCCACCGGTACTGAGCCTGCCGTTTGTCCGATGAGCCAGATTAGGATCACGTTGCCCGACGGCTCCTCCAGGAGCGTCGCGCCGGGCACGACCGTTGCTGACTTCACGGCGGACGAGTCGCCGCGGCTGGCGGGATCTGCCTGTGCCGCCGTCGTCAACGACCGGACCGTGGACCTGTCGTTCTCGCTCGCCGAGGATGCCACGCTTCGCCTCGTGACTCCGGATAGCCCGGAAGCGCTCGCGATCTACCGGCACTCGACCGCGCACCTGATGGCGGCCGCGGTCACCAGCCTGTTCCCCGGCGCGCAGTGTGGAATCGGCCCGGCGACCGACGAGGGCTTCTTCTACGACTTCATCGTGGATCGGCCGTTCGTGCCCGAAGACCTCGAGGCCATCGAGCAGAAGATGCGGGAGCTGTCCAGCCGCGACCTGCGGTACGAGCGGAAGATGCTCCCGAAGGACGAGGCGAAGGCGTTCTTCGCCTCCCGGGGCGAGCCGCTCAAGGTCCAACTGATCGACGAGAAGGGCGGGCCGGTGGTTTCCTGCTACACCATCGAGGACGTCTTCATCGACTTCTGCACGGGCCCACACGTGCCGTCAACCGGCAGGCTGAAGGCCTTCAAGCTGTTGAGCACGTCGAACGCGTACTGGAAGGGCGACGCGAGCAGCCAGCCGATGCAACGTATCTACGGGACGGCGTTCCTCGGCGATGCGGACCTGAAAGCCCACCTGCAGCGCCTGGAGGAGGCGAAGAGGCGCGATCACCGGAAGCTGGGGCGGGAACTCGGGCTCTTCATCTTCCACCCCTGGGCCCCGGGGGCCGCATTCTGGCTCGCGAAGGGCACCACCGTCTATCATCTGCTCGCGCAGTACATGCGCGACGTGCTCTTCCCGGCGGGGTACATCGAGGTCAAGACGCCGCTCATCTTCAACAAGTCCTTGTGGGAGACCTCGGGCCACTGGCAGCACTACCGGGACAACATGTTCCTGGTCGAGACCGAGGGCGAGCAGATGGGCGTGAAGGCGATGAACTGCCCGGGCCACATGCTCGTCTACGGCAGCGCCGTGCGCAGCTACCGCGACCTGCCGTTGCGGATGCACGAGCAGACACCCTTGCACCGCAACGAGGCCTCCGGCGTGCTCTCGGGGCTGACGCGCGTGCGTCAGTTCGCCCAGGACGATGCCCATATCTTCGTCACCGAAGAACAGATTGGCGACGAGGTCGAACGGCTGTTGCGTCTCGTGCAGCGGGTCTATGCGGACTTCGGCCTCGAGGTCCAGATGAAGCTGTCGACCCGGCCGAACGAGTTCATGGGCGAGATCGCCTCCTGGGACCACGCCGAGTCCGAGCTCAGGCGGGCGCTGGATTCGGTCGGCGTGCCCTACACGATCAACGCTGGCGACGGGGCCTTTTACGGCCCGAAGATCGACTTCGACATCACCGACGCCCTCGGCCGGAAGTGGCAGTGCGCCACCGTGCAGCTCGACTACCAGCTGCCCGAGCGGTTCGACTTGACCTACGTCGGGGCCGACAACACCCAGCACCGTCCTGTGGTCATTCACCGGGCGATCTTCGGCAGCTTCGAACGGTTTCTGGCGCTGCTCATCGAGCACTACGGCGGCGCGTTCCCGCTGTGGTGCGCGCCGGTCCAGGCCATCGTGCTGCCCATCGCCGATCGCCATGCCGCCTACGCGGCCGGCGTGCGGGACGTGCTCGCCCGAGCAGGGCTTCGCACCGAACTGGATGACCGCCAGGAGAAGATCGGGTACAAGATCCGTGAGGCCCAGCTGCAGAAGGTGCCGTACATGCTGGTCGTCGGCGACAAGGAACTGGCGGACGGTACCGTCTCCGTCCGAAGCCGGGCGGAGGGCGATCAGGGCCCCCGGTCGGTCGACGCGTTCGTCGACTCCGCCTTGGACGAGATCCGCCGCAAGGGGCACTAGCCCCGTCATTCGAGGGAGGCGCTTATCGCTTTCGAACGCTCCGGTCCGCGACGCGAAGAACGCACACGGGTGAACGAACGCATCCGCGTGCGTGAGATTCGCGTGATCGACGAAACGGGACAGCAACTCGGCATCATGCCGCCTCCGCAGGCGCTGGCCATCGCGCGCTCGCGGGGGCTGGACCTGGTCGAGGTCGCGGCGGCGGCGACTCCCCCGGTGTGCCGGATCATGGACTTCGGCAAGTACCAGTACCAGGAGCAGAAGCGGGCGCGCGAAGCCCGCAGGCACCAGAAAGTGATCGAGGTCAAGGAGATCAAGTTCCGGCCGAAGGTCGACGAGCACGACTACCAGTTCAAGAAGAAGCACATCGAGCGCTTCCTCGAGGACGGAGACAAGGTGAAGGCCACGATCTTCTTTCGCGGCCGGGAGATGGCGCATCCGGAGATTGGACTGCGCATCCTGCAGCGGCTGCTCGGCGAATTGGCGGAGGTCGCCATCGCCGAGAACGTCCCGCGGCGCGAGGGCAACACGATGCACGTGATTCTCGCGCGCAAGGCGGGACAGAAGAGCCAGGCCGGCCCCCGTCCGGCCAGGGCTGCCGAGGGGCCGGCGGCACCGGCCGCCCAGGAACCGTCTGCCTGAGTGAGCAGAGCCAGCGGCCAGGGGAGCTGGGCACCAGGTCGCCCCGGCCGCGACTCGACGCACTGAGCCGGAACGGACGATCAACGAGGAGCAACGAGCCGTCATGCCGAAGTTGAAGACACATCGAGGGGCCGCCAAGCGGTTCAAGAAGACCGGCACCGGGAAGTTCACGAGGAGTTCCGCGTTCAAGCGGCACATCCTGACGAGCAAGAGCACGAAGCGGAAGCGCCAGCTCGGCAAGCGCTCGATCGCCTCGCCGGCCGATGCGCCGAAGCTGGCGGCGATGCTGCCGTACAAGTAGGCAATCGAGAGGATTGGGGATTGGGCCATCCGCAATCCGCAGTCGGAACGGCCGGGCCGGGAAACGCCAGGGAGACGGGGACGCCACCCCCCGCGATCGGCGCCGGCTCTGAGGGGAAGCGTCGTGCCCCCTCGACAACAGCACGTGGCAGGGAGAGAACGAAATGCCTCGAGTGAAGCGTGGCACGGTGCGGAGAGCCAAGCGCAAGCGGCTCCTGGCGCGTGCCAAAGGGTACTACCTCAACAAGAGCAAGCTGTATCGTGCCGCCAAGGAGGCGGTCGACAAGGCCCTCACCTACGCGTATGTCGGCCGGCGCAACAAGAAGCGCGACTTCCGGCGCCTGTGGATCGTACGGATCAACGCCGCCGCGCGCGCGCACCAGCTCACCTACCGGCAGCTTATGCAGGGCCTGAAGCTGGCCCACGTCACCATCGACCGCAAGCACCTCGCGGATCTCGCCGTGAAGGACAACGCGGCCTTCGGCAAGCTCGTCGAGCAGGCGCGCCAGGCCATTGCGGCCGAGCCGGTGGCCTAGGGCGCCCCATCGTCGGAACACGTCATGGCCAAGAGTGGCAAAGGGACCGATCTCGAGGTGCTCGACCGTCTCGAGGAGAAAGTCAGACTCCTGGTCGCGCTCATCGGCCGGATGCGGGCCGAACAGACCCGTTTGGCGGAGGAGCACCAGCGGCTGTCGCGGGAACTGGACGGGGCACGGGCGCGGCTGAAGGAACTCGAGGGCGCACCGGCCGAAGTGCAGGCCCTGCGGGAGGAGCGCGACCTGATCCGGGCCCGGGTGGGCACACTCCTCGAACAACTCGAGGGTCTGAACTTGTAGGCAGACGCAGACGATGGCCGAAGGCTCCGTCCCCGTGGAGATCCTCGGACAGCGCTACCCCATCAGGAGCAGCCTGGACGCACCGTACGTCCACCAGTTGGCGGCGTACGTGGACGAGAAGATGCGCTCGGCAGCCGAGGCGACCCCGGAGGGCGACTTTCTCCGGCTGGCCGTCGTGGTCGCACTGAACCTCGCCGACGAGGTCTTTCGGAGTCGTGGCCTCGGCGAGCCGGAGCCGCAGGTTGCGGAACGGCTGGCCCGCATCGAGGCGCTCGTCGATCAGGTGCTGCGCGATGCGCGCGCTTGACCCCCGGCGGGGGACATTCTAAGATCGCCTCGAGACTTTGGTGGGTTCCCTGCTTTGTGCGTGATGGTGCGGAGGCTCGTTTGAGCCAACGTTAAGTCAAGGGAGCTGCAACGCCGCGCGGTGTGCATGCCTCCGTGGCGAGGAAGCCTGAAGCGCGGCTCATCGAGCGGTTCCACCTGCGAGAGCAGGTTCATCGACCTCCCCACACGGCAAAGCGGGGCCTTTCTCTCGTCTTCCTTCCATCGGTTGCCGCGGAACGTCGGCGCCCGCCTGGGGTCGGGGTTCCGCGAGCCTTTGGCCCTGGTCGAAGGCTCGAAAGGACGCGGCATGGACTTCGCTCTCTACATCGTCAACGCCATCGTCACGGCCGGTGTCGCCGCGGCGTGTGTCTTCGTCTGGCTCGCAAACCGGAAGCGCCTCGCGGCCGATACCATCGGTCGCGCCCGTGAAGATGCCGACCGGATCGTCCGCGAGGCCGAGCGCGACGCGGAGACCCGTCGCAAGGAAGCGTTGCTCGAGGCGAAGGAGCGGTGCCACGACCTGCTGATCGACGCCGAAAAGCAGGCGCGCGAGCGCCGCCAGCAGATTGGCACCCTCGAACAGGCCCTCGCCCGCCGGGAAGAGAAGCTCGTGGAGCGCGCGGCGGTCCTCGACCAGCGCGACCGCGACCTGCGGGCGAACGAGCAGGCCCTGGCCCGGCGCGACCGCGCCACCCAGGACGCCTCGGCCAAGTACGAGGCGCTCGTCGCCGAGCAGCAGCGGGAGCTCCAGCGGGTGGCCGGCCTCACCGCCGAGGAGGCACGCGACCTGCTGCTGAAGCAGATCGAATCCGACGCCCGACGCGACGCCGCCAACCTGGTCAAGCGGGTCGAATCCGAGGCCCGGGAGCAGGCCGCGGCGAAGGCCAGGCAGGTCGTCACGGAGGCCATCCAGCGGTGCGCGGCCGAACATGCGGTCGAAACGACCGTCTCGGTTGTCGACCTGCCGAGCGACGATTTGAAGGGCCGCATCATCGGCCGGGAGGGTCGCAACATCCGGGCCCTCGAAGTCGCGACCGGCGTCGACCTGATCGTCGACGACACGCCCGGCGCGATCATCCTCTCGGGCTTCGATCCCTACCGCCGGCAGATCGCGAAGCAGGCCATCGAGAAGCTGATCGAGGACGGCCGGATCCATCCGGCCCGTATCGAGGAGGTCGTCGACAAGGTCAAGGCAGAGGTCGAGGAGGACGTCCGGCGGGAAGGCGAGGCGGCGGCCTTCGAACTCGGCATTCACGATCTCCACCCGGACATCCTGCGGCTCTTGGGACGGCTGAAGTACCGGACGAGCTACGGCCAGAACGTGCTCAACCACTCGAAGGAGGTGGCGTTCCTGGCTGGCGTCATGTCGCGCGAGCTCGGCCTGCAGTCTCATGTGGCCGTGCGCGCCGCCTTCCTACATGACATCGGCAAGGCCATCGATCGGGAGATGGAGGGCACCCACCTCGAGATCGGCCTCGATTTCCTACGCAAGCACGGCGAGTCCAAGGCCGTGCTGGACGCAATCGCGGCCCACCATATGGACATCGACTGGCCGTCGCTGGAAGCGATGATCGTCCAGGCGGCCGACGCCATCTCGGCGGCCAGGCCTGGTGCGCGGCGCGACATCCTCGAGTCCTACGTGAAGCGCCTCGAGAAGCTCGAGGACATCGCCGACTCGTTCAAAGGCGTGTCCAAGGCGTTCGCGCTGCAGGCGGGGCGCGAGATCCGCATCATGGTCGAGAGCGACAAGGTCACCGACGAGGAGGCCCTGTGGCTCTCGAAGGACATCGCCAGGCGCATCGAAAACGAACTCGAGTATCCGGGTCAGATCAAGGTGACCGTCATCCGCGAGACACGCTCGGTTGAGTACGCCAAGTAGCGTTGCCGACGCCGGCGAGCACGCGCTCATCGCCCTGATCCGCGAGCGGGTCCCCGCCGCGCCGTCCTGGCTGCATCTCGGCATCGGCGACGATGCCGCGGTGATTGAACCGGCGCGCAACCGACTGGATGTCGTCAGCACGGATGCCCTGGTCGAGGGCGTGCATTTCGAGCGGGACCTCATGGCCCCGGCCGACGTCGGCTACCGGGCCCTCGCCGTGAATCTGAGCGACCTGGCCGCGATGGGGGCGACGCCAAGGGCCGCCCTGCTCTCGCTGGCGTTGCCCGCGAACCTGCCGCTCGTGGAATTCGAACAGCTCGTGGACGGCCTGCTGGCCGGCGCCAGGACGTTCGGCGTCGCGCTCGCGGGCGGGAACATCACCAGATCCCCAGGTCCCCTCGTGATCGACCTGACCGTCCTCGGGTCCGTGCGGCGGCGCCGCGTCCTGACGAGATCCGGCGCCCGGCCGGGCGATCAGATCTGGGTCAGCGGCCTCATCGGCGCGGCAGCCGCAGGGCTCCAGGCTCTCAAGGGTGGCAGCCGGCCATCGGGTCTCGACGCCTGCATCAGGGCGTTCCTCCGCCCGGAACCTCGGCTGCGCCTGGGCCAGCTGCTCGGCAGGAACCGGGCGGCCTCGGCATGCGTGGATCTCAGTGATGGTCTTGCCGACGGGCTGCGGCAGCTGGCGGCAGCCTCCGGTGTCGGCGTCGTGATCGAGGCGGAGGCCCTGCCGATTCCGCCGGAGGCGGGCACGCTCGTCCACGCGGGCGGCACGCTGGTGGACCGGGCGCTGTGCGGAGGGGACGACTACGAACTGCTGTTCACGGTGCCGGCCCGGAGACGGGCGCGCTTCGAGGCGGTGCGCCGGCTCGTTCACGGGCTTCGCGTCACACGTATCGGCTCGATCACGAGCGGCGGCAGTCTGGTGCTCAGGGATCAGGAGAGCGAGCGGCCGATTCCGGCCGGCTACGCGCACTTCCGATGATCCGCCTGACGCGCGCCGTGCTGCGGCGGTGGCTCGAGGCGCTGCTGCACATCCACGACACGCCGGCCAGAACGGCTGGGGCCTTCGCCATAGGCGTGGCGTACGGGTTCTCGCCGCTCCTCGGCCTCCACACGCTCCTCGCGGTCATCACCGCCTTCGTGTTGAACCTGAACCGAGTGGCAGTCGTCGCCGGCGTCTACTCCAACCTGCCGTGGTTCATGGCGCCCTACTACACTGTCACGACAATGGCGGCAGCCTGGGTGCTCGGCGTGGAATTGCCGCCGCATTTCGCGCATCAACTGGCTGGGCTGTTCGATCGGTCGTTCGCGAGCCGCGAGTTCTGGCACAGGCTGTGGACGCTCCTCGGCCCCCTGGTCTGGCCCTACGCCCTCGGATCGACGTTGGGGGCACTCATCCTGGCGGGAATCTCGTACAATCTGGCGAGGCCGGCGATCATCGCCGGGCGCAAGCACCTCCATCTGCGTCACGACACCCCGGAGGAGGTCCGCTGATGTTGTCGCGTTCCGGCTGGCAGAAGATCACCGCCACGGCCATCGCGGTGCTGGGGTTCGTCCTTGCCTATCAGGCGACGATACTCGATTCGCGGTATGCCGCGCGCCAGGCCCTGCTACGGGACACGTCCATGGTTCCGACGCCCGGGGCTCGCCTGCGCTTTACTGCGACGGCCTACTGCAAGGGCCAGGTCACGGCCTCCGGGGTCGCGCCCCGCACCGGCGTGGCGGCCGCCGATCCGACGATTCTCCCGGTCGGCTCGGTCATCCAGGTGATGTCGCTCGAGAAATACAGCGGTGTCTATACGATCATGGACACGGGACCGGCCGTTCAGGGCCGGATCATCGACATCTACATGTGGAACTGCTACGAGGCGCTGGCCTTCGGCAGGCGGACCATCGACCTTCGCGTCATTCGCCTGGGCTGGAACCCGCGCTCGAGCCCGGCGAATCTCAGCCAGCGGTATACCGGCCCGTCTCGCGGCGTCCTGCCGGCCCCGCCCAGGCCGAGCGGCCCTGCCGGATCCGGGGGCGAACGCGGACCCGGCAAGGAGTAATGGCCACGGGCGCCTGCGCCGAAGAGAGGAAGCGATGACCAAGCAAGTCGACCTGTCAATCGTGGCGGTGACCCTGGTGCTGCTCGCTCCATGGCCCGCTGCCGCCCAGCACCGCCATCCGCATGCGGGCAGCGTCGCAGTCGGCTTCGATGTCGGCGTCTACGTGCCCGACGAGGATTTCCACACCGGGTTCCTGACGCAGGGGCTCGCCGAGTACTACCTCACCCCCAACGTCAGCCTGAGGGGCACCGGCGGCTGGAGCAAGACGGAGTTCAAGGGGCAGAGCGAGCTGTTTCTCGAGCAAGCCCGTGGCGCCGTCAACGTCCTGTTCAACTGGGAGCGCGGACTCTGGCACCCATTCATCACGGCGGGCGGCGGCTTCTACTCCATCCGCGACTACCGCGACGATTCGTACGACCCCGGGTGGGTCTGGCGCACCGGCATGAACTTCGGCGGCGGCGTCGAGCACTTCTCGACCCCCTCGGTGACCATCAAGGTCGAAGGCGTGTACCACTGGGTGGCGGAGAACCACCCCCGCGGCGAACCCCGGGGCTTCGCGTTGACGGCCGGGCTGAAGAAGTACTTCTAGGCGACAGGCGACAGGCGACAGGCGACACGTCTCAGAGCGCCATGACGTCGAACTGCTCGTGGTGCAGGTGGACGTCGGGCTTGATGGCCACGGTCTTGCCGAGCGTCTTCTGCAGCTCCTTGAGGACGGCGGCCTCTTCTTCACGCAGCGCCTGCGCGATGTCGGGGTTCACCCGGAGCACGAGGCCAGGCCCGTCGATCTCGGGCCCGATCTTCCGGACCTCGTCCAGGATCTCGAAACAGACGGTCGCGCTCGACTTGATCGTGCCCGTGCCGGCGCAGTACGGACACGGCTCGGTCATCATTCGTTCGAGGCTCTGCTTCACTCGCTTCCTGGTGATGATGATGAGCCCGAAATCGGACACCTGGACCGCCTTCGACGGGGACCGGTCGCGTCGCAGTTCCTGGTCCATGGCCTGCGAGACCTTCTGGCGGTTCTTCCGCTCTTCCATGTCGATGAAGTCGAGGACGATGATGCCGCCCAGGTCGCGGAGCCGGATCTGCCGGACGATCTCCTTCACCGCTTCCAGGTTCGTCTTGACGATCGTGTCCTCGAGCCGGTCGTTCCGCTTGCCGACGAACCGGCCGGTATTGACGTCGATCGCCACGAGCGCCTCGGTCTGGTTGATGACGATGTAGCCGCCGGACTTCAGCCAGACCTTGCTGCGCAGGGCCTTGTCGATCTCCGACTGCACGCCGTACTCCTCGAAGATGGGGTACGGCTTCGTGTAGAGCTTGACGCGCCCGGCCAGGTGCGGCATGAAGCGCTCCACCTGCTCGCGCACGCGCCGGTGTTCGCCCTCGTGATCGACGCGGATGGCCGAGTACTCGTCCGTCAGCAGGTCTCGGATCAGCTTGGCCACGAGGCCCTGCTCCCGATAGACGGTCGCCGGACACCGGGTCGACTCGACTCTCGTCCGAATCTCCTCCCAGACCCGCTTGAAGTACACGAGATCGTTCAGCAGGTCTTCCTTCGGGCGGCCGGCGGCCGCCGTCCGGATGATGACGCCGCCAATCAGTCCGTCGGTCTCGCGGAACTGCTTGACGATGCCCCGCAGGCGGCCCCGTTCGTCCCGCGCATCGATCTTCCTCGACACGCCAATGTGATCGACAGTGGGCATGTAGACCAGGAAGCGGCCGGCCATCGTGACATGCGACGTGAGACGGGCTCCCTTGGTGCCGAGCGGCTCCTTGACGACCTGGACGAGAATCTCCTGGCCCGCCCTCAACAGGGCCTCGATCTTCGGGGAGTCGTCCCGATCGGCCTTGCGGCCGGACTCGGGTCCCTCGTCGTCCGCCTCCTCGTCGTCGCCGCCTTCCATGCGCTCCAGCGACTCGAGGTTGTCGACGACATCGGACACATACAAGAAGCCGTCGCGCTCGAGACCGATGTCCACGAAGGCGGATTGCATCCCGGGGAGCACCTTCGACACGCGCCCCTTGTACACATTGCCAACGACGCCCCGCTGGCGTTCCCGCTCGACCGACACCTCGACGACCAGATCATCCTCCAGGATGGCGGCCATCGTCTGGTGCCCGTTCGACGTGATGATGAGTTCCTTGTTCACTAGTTGGTAAACCTCCGCATCCTGACGTTCAGGATGAGCCCGAACCCGGCCAGGGTGGCGATGATCGAGGACCCGCCGTAGCTCATCAGCGGGAGGGTCAGGCCCTTGACCGGGGCCAGCCCGGCAGACATCGTGATGTTGTACGTGACCTGGAACACGAAGCTGCCGAGGACGCCGACCACCAGGAGCATGCCCAGACGGTCCTTCGCCTTCCGCGCGGTGTCCAGGCTCCTCCAGACGACGAACATGTAGAGGGCCAGGAGGGCGAGCACGCCCGCAAAGCCCAGCTCCTCAGCCAGCACCGAGAAGATGAAATCGTTGTGCGCGACCGGCAGGAAGCTCAGCTGGCCCTGCGTGCCTTGCCGGAATCCCTTGCCCCACACGCCGCCGGCGCCCACCGTGATGCGTGCCTGGATCTGTTGGTACCCGGCGCCGCGCGGATCGAGCGTCGGATCGAGGAAGGTCTTGATCCGGGTGCGCTGGTAATCCTGCAGGGCGTAAGTCCACACGAACGGCGAGCTCAGGACCGCGCACGCCAGCAGGATGCCGGCGATCTTGAGACGCATCCCCGCGGCAAACGCCACGAGGGCCAGCATCGGCACGAGGGTCACGGCCGTCCCCAGGTCGGGCTGGCGGGCAATCAGCACGAGCGGGGCCGCCGTCAGCAGCCCGCCGAGCGTCAGGTCCCGGAAGGTCGGCACCTGCCGTTGTCCCTCGCCGAAGAGCCGCGCAAGCAGCAGAGCCAGGCCGATCTTCACGAACTCCGACGGCTGCAGGTTGAAGAACGGCAGGGCAATCCACCGGCGCCCGCCGCCGCGCACGACTCCGAACACCAGGACGTACACCAGCAGCAGGATGAGCATGATGTACCAGATGTGCGCGCGATCGGCCAGCGCGCGATAGTCGACGGCCAGGCAGATCAGGAGGGCGAGAGTGCCGAGACCGACGGCGGTCAGCTGCGTGTACACCAGCCGCGGCGCCTCTCCCGAAGGACCCGCGGTGATGCTGTAGATCATCGCCAGGCCCGCCAGGCACAGAAGGTAGAGCGCTCCCAGCAGCACCCAGTCCACGTGAGGCATCAGTCGTCGATCGATCATGCCGCAGCCTCTACCGTCCGTCGCCACGCGCGGTGGCAGATGCGACCTGCGCCCGTGGCGGCGCCGGGAGCGCCGGGGCCGGGAGCCCGTCCCGCTTGGCGAAGTAGGTCTCAAGCAGGTGCCTGGCGATGGGCGCAGCCAGATACCCGTGCTCGGCATGCTCGGCGAGGATGACGCCGGCAATCTCGGGGTTGTCCCGGGGCGCGAAGAACGCGAACCACCCGTGATCGCGCAGGTCCAGGTCGGTCCTGCCGGCCGCGAGCTTGCTGCCCTCGAGCGAGATGACCTGCGCCGTACCGGTCTTGCCGGACACGTCGCGCCGGTCGATGCGGGCTCTCCCACCCGTCCCCGCGCCGTTGACGACCAGCCAGAGTCCGCCGTGCAGCGCCGCGACGGTGTCGGGACTGAGCCGGGGAGGCCCAGGGGGCCTGGCGGGGACGGGGGTCCACCCGTGGCCGTCGTCGATGGCCTTCAGCAAGCGTGGCGTGACCCGCCGGCCGCCGTTGGCGACTGCCGCGTAGGTTGCCGCGAGGGCCAGCGGCGTGACCGACACCTGACCCTGGCCGATGGACACCGAGATGGTCTCGCCGGCGTACCACTTTTCGCCGGTCCTCTGCCTCTTCCACTCGGTCGACGGCACGAGGCTCGGGTTCTCACCAGGGAGGTCGATGCCCGAGATCCCGGACAGCCCCAGCGCGACGGCCCACTTGTGGATCCGATCGACGCCGACCATGTTGCCGAGCGTATAGAAGTAGACGTTACAGGACCTCTCGATGGCATGCCGGAGGTCGACCCAACCATGCCCGCCGCGCTGGTTGCACTGGAAGAACCGCCCGTAGAAGGTGGCCCCGCCCGGACAGTAGATCCGATGGTCGGCGGTCACGAGGCCTTCCTCGAGTGCGGCGGCGGCGACCACGACCTTGAAGGTCGAGCCTGGAGAGTAGCGCCCCTGGATGGCGCGGTTCTGGAGTGGGAGCAGAGGGTTCGTGTTCAACTCGGCCCAGGCCACGCGATCGATCCCCGACGCGAACGCGTTCGGGTCGTAGGCCGGAAGGCTCACCAGCGCAAGCACCTCGCCGGTGCGCGGGTCCAGGACGACGGCTGCCCCGTTGTACCCGAGGGCGTGAAAGGCCTCCTCGACGGCCTTCTGGAGCGCGAGGTCGATTGTCAGCTGCACGCGGTTCCCTTCCACCGCATCGATTTCCTCGAGCGTGGCGATCTCCCGCCCGACACTGTTGACCGTGACGCGCCGCTCGCCGTCGGTACCCATCAACTGGCGGTTGAAAGCGCGTTCGACACCTGACTGCCCGACGAGATCGCCGCTCCTGAGGCCGGTATCCGCCGCCAACTGCGCGCTGGTGACCTCTCCGACATAGCCCAGCAGGTGTGCGGCCAGCCCGTCCGTCGGGTACTGCCGCGTGGGAACCCGTTGGACGAGGACGCCGGGCAGCTCGAAGTCGAGGCGGCGGGCGAGCACGGCAGCGACCTGCGCCAGCGACGCATCCTCGATCACCACGATGGGCCTGAAGCTGGGTACCCCCCGGTTCCGGTTGACACGGTCGCGGATCTGCTGTTCGCTGACGCCCGTCACGGCGGCAAGCAGCCGGACCGTCTTGTCGAGATCGGCGGTGTGTTCCTTCAGGATGGCAATGCTCAGCGCATGTCGGTTCTCGACAACGACGTTGAAGTCCCGGTCGAACAGCACGCCCCGCGGCGCCTGCAGGGCGAGGCGGCGCTGGTGGTTCTGCTCCGCCAGTTCTCGGTACTGCGCGTTGCGGACGACCTGGAGGTACCAGAAGCTGACGGCGAGCACGGCGAACACGAGGCCGGCCCCGACCTGGAGCACGCCAAGCCTGAGTCCCGTTCGCTGGCGGTCAACGGCGGCATCGGACATCATGTCAAGCAGCCATCCCTTCGGCCCTACCTGAACCGCGTGCGCCGCAGCGCGCCGCGCCGCGCGCGCCATCGCTCGCGCGCCCCTGGCAGGACGTCGACCACCCCCATCAGCATGACGCCGGCGAGGCCGTTGACGAGCGACCGGTAGGCGAGATCGACCACGCGCAGCTCGAAGCGTTGCAGGTCGAGCAGTACGCTCATGCCCGTGAAGAGCGCCGCATGCACCAGCGTCGCCAGGGCGAAGACGAGCAGCCGTGGCAGATGCTGCGTCACGATGAACTGCGTCCCTGCCACGCCGGTCAGGAACCCCACCACGCTCTTCGCCAACCCTCCGATGCCGAGCACGCTGCCGGCCAGCGCATCCTGCGCGAGCCCGGCGAAACTCCCGGCCAGCAGGCCGGTCACCCGTCCTCGTCTGAGAGCGAGGGCGACCACCACCACCAGCACGAGGTCGAGCGGCAGCCGGGGTCCCGCGAAGCGGCTGACCAGGCCCTGGGCCACGACGGCCGCGACCACCCACGCTGCCGAACCGGCGGCGGTCGTCACGGCGCGCCCTGCCCCGGGGCGCCGGCCGGGACGACGAACACGACCTCCAGCCTCGAGAAGTCGACGGCCGGACGGACGACCACATCCCGGTAGGTCATTCCCGCGCGGTCGACACGGTCCACCTGTCCGACCAGCAACCCTGGCGGATAGACGCCGTCCATTCCTGCCGTGACGACCGAATCTCCCTTCCGCAGGTCGGCGGTCGCCGACAGGTACTGGAGGTGCAGGGTCTCCCCGTCGCCCACGACGATACCCTGGGCACGCGACCGCTCGACGACGACGGCCGCGGCAGCGTTGCGATCCACCAGGAGCTGCACGATGGACGCCGCCGTCGCACTCCGCACGACACGGCCGACGACGCCGGCGGGCGCCATCACGGCCATGTCGATCGCCACGCCGTCGGCCATGCCTTTGTTGATGGTGATGGAGCGGAAATCCAGCGATGCGCTCCCGGCCACGACCTCTGACCCGATGGTCTCCCACTGAAGCCGGGAACGCAGCCCCAGGGCCTCGCGCAGCTGGGCAGCGCCTCGGGCCGACGCCCGTTCCTCCTGGAGCCGGACCCGCAACTCGGTCACCTGGCGGACCAGGGCTTCGTTCTCACGCTTCAGCGATCGCAGTACCGCGTAGCCGGACCAGACGCTGCGCACCCCCCCGGCCACGGCCCAGGCCGCGCGTTGGGCACCGGTGAATGCGGCCACCACGCCAGAGTCGAGGAGCGAGGCGCCGGACCGGGTGCTCACCTGTGTGGAGATGAGCAGGATGTGGCCCACCGTGACCGCTACGAAGAGGTAGCGGGCCCGGCGGGCGGATGACAACGCCATGCTACTGTCCGCCCGCGCCCTACCGGCCCGCGCCGCGCGCGCCCACGAAGGGCTGACGCGGGAGCAGCCGGTTGAAGAGGTCGGTGAACGACCCGATCCTCGCTAATCGATGGAGATCTTCCGCAGCAGGCCGAAGTCGGCGAGCATCTTGCCGGCCCCGAGCACGACGGACGAAAGCGGGTCCTCGGCCATCGCCAGCGGCAGGCCCGTCTCCTCGCGGAGGCGCTTGTCGAGGTTCCGAAGCAGCGCCCCACCGCCGGTGAGAACGATGCCCCGGTCGACGATGTCCGCCGAGAGTTCTGGCGGCGTGCGTTCGAGCGCGACACGCACGGCATCGACGATGACGTTGACCGTCTCCGACAGGGCTTCGCGGACCTCTTCGTCGCTGATGATGATCGTCTTGGGCACGCCTTCGATGAGGTGCCGCCCCTTGATCTCCATCGTCAACCGCTCGTCCAGGGGGAACGCCGAGCCGATCTCCATCTTGATCTGCTCGGCAGTCCGCTCTCCGATGAGCAGGTTGTAGTTTCTCTTGATGTACTGGATGATCGCCTCGTCCATCTCGTTGCCGGCGACGCGCACCGCCTTGCTGTAGACGATGCCGGCGAGTGAGATGACGGCGATGTCGGTGGTCCCGCCACCGATATCGACGATCATGTTGCCCGTGGGTTCCGTGATGGGCATGCCCGCACCGATGGCCGCAGCCATGGCCTCTTCGACCAGGTGGACCTCGCTGGCCTTGGCCCGGTAGGCGCTGTCCTTCACGGCGCGTTTCTCGACCTGCGTGATCTCCGACGGCACACCGATGACGATACGGGGGCGGACCCACATGGCGCCGTTGTGCGCCTTCTTGATGAAGTAGGTCAGCATCTTCTCGGTGACTTCGAAGTCCGCGATGACGCCGTCCTTCATCGGCTTGATGGCCACGATGTTGCCCGGCGTGCGGCCGAGCATGTCCTTGGCTTCCTTGCCCACCGCTTCCACCCGGCCGTTCAGCTTGTTGATGGCCACGATCGATGGCTCGTTGACCACGATGCCACGCGCCCGCGCGTACACGCAGGTGTTGGCCGTCCCGAGGTCGATCGCCAGGTCACTCGAGAGCAGGGAGAACACGCTTCGCAACACACATCCCTCGCACGTACCCAGCGCTCCGCCTCAACCGCGCGAGGCGAAGCGGAAATCGTCCTTGCCGGCGGTCTTGGCGCTGTACATCGCCGCGTCCGCGGCGGTGAGGAGCGTCTTCTCGTCCGGCACCAGATCGGGCAGCGTCGCAATGCCGACCGACGCCGTGAGATGGACATCGAGGCCTTCGGACGCCAGGAACACGTGATCGCGCGTCCGCGTCAGCACGCGCTGCGCCACCACCGCCGCGCCATCGGACCCGGTCTCGGGCAGCACCATGACGAATTCGTCCCCTCCGTACCGCGCCGCGAAATCGCTGTCGCGCCCGCACGAACGGATGATGGATGCCGCCTCGACCAGCGTCCGGCTCCCGTTCCAGTGACCGAACCGATCGTTGACCGACTTGAACGCGTCGAGATCGATGAACAGCACCGACAGCGGGCGCTTGTACCGGAGCGCCCGTTTCGACTCACGGTGCAGGGCTTCGTTCAGGTATCGGGCGTTGTACAGCCCGGTCAGATCGTCGGTGACCGACAGGGTCTCCGCCTTCTGGATTCTCGACGCCTGACCGAGCGCGAGCGCGAAGAGCCCCAGGGCCTCCTTGACCTGCTCCCCCAAGGGCGGCGGCAGCGCCGGGACCCGGGCGCTCGGCTTCGGGTCGAAGGCCACGATCGCCCCCACAAGGAGGTCCTTGAACTTGATCGGAAAGGCAGCAGCGGTCCCGTCAGCGCCGGCGTCGAGTCGGCGATCGCGACGGAGACTGGCCGACAACAACGGCCGGCGCCGCTCGACCACCCAGGTGGCGACGGCCTGGAGGCTCGAGGCCGCCTTGTCTCGCTGCGGACCATTGCACGCCAGGAGGGCCACCTGGCCAGCGCCATCCGCCGTGAACACACCCACCGTTGGCATCGGCATCCAGCGGCGGGTCCGCTTGACGAGAACCGCGCCGATCGTCGCCGGGTCCGCCGTCGCAAACACCTCGCGCACGAGGTCGGCCAGCACGTCGCGCCGGCGCAGTCGCGCAGCAAGGACCCGCTGGGCGCCCCTGAAGCGGAGCGCCGGGTCACCAGACGCCGTGCGACGGACGGACTTGACGGGGGACACGCAGACAGACTCTTCGCGAGGGTCGACCGGTCGACTCGCTCAGCCCCGAATACCCTCTTGACACACGCACGGCGGAAGCGGCCTTCCGCGCGGCGCACCCTGGACAGCAGCCCCTTGCGGGACCCCGCCACGACCCCTCGATCCCGAGCCACTATAACACAGCCCGACCGTGCGAGGTTCCGGTAACTGGTTGCCTGCAGGCAAGTTCAGAAGTTACACTAGGTGATTCGACCCCGGCAGGACGATCGCGGGGACGAGCATCCGCCGGGTTCCCGGCGGGCCGGGCGCGCCCCAGGCGGCGTACGGGAGACACTGGCACCATGACGATGCTCGACCGGATGCGGCGACACAAGAACTGGCTCAAGTGGAGCCTGTTGCTCGTTGTGATCGCGTTCGTGATCTTCTACATTCCGGACTTCCTTGGAGGGCCCTCCGGCACCGCGCCGACCGACGAACTGGCACGCATTGAGGGCCGGCGCGTGACCGTGCGCGAGTTCCAGCGCGCCTACCAGGCGCAGGTCCAGGCCTACCGGCAGGCGTACGGGTCGAACATCAGCGAACAGCTGCTCAAGCAGCTCGGCTTCGAACAGCAGATCCTCCAGCAACTGGTCGACCAGCAGGCCGCGCTCGCCGAGTCCGAACGGCTCGGCATTGGCGCAACCGATGAGGAGGTGGGTCAACGCATCCTCACGATGCCGGAGTTCCAGGAGAACGGGCAGTTCATCGGCGAGCAGCGATACCGCCAGATGCTCTCCATGGCCCGGCCTCCCCTCTCCACCTCCGAATTCGAGGCCAGCGTCCGGAGGCAGCTCGTCATCGACAAGCTCCGCGCCATCGTCACCGACTGGATCACAGTCACCGACGCCGAGGCCGATGCCGAGTACCGGCGCCGCAACGAGAAGGTCAAGGTCGAACTGGTGCACGTGTCCAGCGACACGTTCCGATCCGAGGTCAAGCCCACGGACGCCGATCTCGCGGTGTACTTCGAGGCCCACAAGGAGGACTACCGGATCGGCGAACGGCGGCGAATCAGGTACCTGCTCATCGACGTGGAGGCCATGCGCAAGGGCATCACGGTGTCGACGCGGGACGTCGAGCGGTACTACAACGACAACATCGAGACCTGGACGACGCCCGAGCAGGTGCGCGCGAGCCACATCCTGTTCATGACCGAAGGCAAGGATGAACAGACCGTACGGACGGCCGCCGAACAGGTGCTGGCCGAGGCGCGGGCAGGCGCGGATTTCGCCGAACTCGCCAAGAGGTCTTCGGAGGACAAGGCCAACGCGCCCATCGGAGGGGACCTCGACTACTTCGGCCGCGGGCGCATGGCGCCCGAGTTCGAGGAGGCAGCCTTCTCGCTCGAGCCCGGCGCCATCAGTGGCCTCGTGCGGACCCAGTTCGGATACCACATCATCAAGGTCACCGACCGTCGGCCCGGATCGGTGCAGTCCCTTGAGCAGGTCCGTCCGCAGATCGTCGACCAGCTCACCTCCGAGCGCGCCGATCGCCAGGCTAGCCTCGTCGCCACGGGCCTGGCCAGCGAGATCAAGAACGCGGCCGATCTCGAGAAGGTCGCGGCGGCGCGCGGGTGGAAGGTCGAGGAGACGGGCTACTTCACGCGCGAGGAGCCGCTGCTCGCGCTCGGGGCCTCGCCGCAGGTGACAAACGAGCTGTTCGATCTGGCCGACGGCGAGCCGAGCGGAGCGTTCCGCGTCGCCCGTGGCTACGCCTACGCCGTGGTCACCGGCAGGCTCGAGCCCTCGCTTCCCACGCTCGAGGACGTGAAGGACCGCGTCCGCGATGACGTCGCGAAGGAGAAGGCCAGCGCGCTGGCACAGCAGCGCGCGCAGTCGCTGGCGGCCACGCTGAAGACGGCCGCCGACTTCGCGGCGGCCGCCAAGAAGGCCGGTGTGGAGGCGAAGACGAGCGAGCTCGTCGCCCGGGGCACTGCCCTGCCCGACGTCGGCCTCAACGCAGAAGTCGAGAGCGCCGTCTTCAGCATGAAGGTCGGCGAACTCAGCGATCCGATCGTCACCCTCGATGGCACGACCATCGTGAAGGTACTGGAGCGGCAAGACGTCACGCCCGAGCAACTCCAGGTCTCGCGAGAGGCCGTGAAGCAGGACCTGCTGCTGCAGCGCCGGAACCAGTTCATGGCTGCGTACATGACCAAGGCCAAGCAGAGGATGCGGATCGAGTTGAACCAGGAGGCCCTGCAGCAGCTCCTCGGCGGTTAGGCTGAAGTTGTCTTATCTCACAATGACGTACGGCATGAGCGCCAGCGGCTCGCCCTCGCGGAACAGCCGCCAGGGCGCGGAGAGCGCCCCGACGGCGCGCCGGTCGCTCTCGCGCAGAAGGACGGCCGGCCACGCCAGCCGCGACTCCAGGCCGAACTGCTCCGCGAGCAACTGGTAGAGGCTCTTCCGCCGCGGGTAGACGACCAGCTCGACCTCCTGGGAGGCCGGGATCTTCGCGCGCTCCTTGGCCAGGGCTACCGCCCGATCGAGACCACCGAGCTCGTCCACGAGTCCGATCTCCTTCGCCTGCCGTCCCGTCCACACCCGGCCCCGCGCGACGCCGTCCACCTCGTCGGGCGACATCCGGCGCGCCACCGCCACCTTCTCTATAAACTGCGCATAGAAGGCCTGCAGCTGCTCGTCGAGCTTGGCCCGCTCGTGCTGGCTGAACGGCCGCACAGGCGAATACATGTCGGCGCTGCGCCCTTCGCTCAGCGACTCGATGCCCATGCCGAGCTTCTCGTAGGTGCCGCCCATCACGATCTTGCCGGCGTAGATCCCGATCGATCCGGTCAGCGTCGCCGGCTGAGCGACGATGTCGCCGGCCGCCATGGCGATGTAGTAGCCACCCGACGCGGCGAGATCCGACATCGACGCCACGACCGGCCTCGCGCCGGCTCCTTCGGCGGTCAACCGCAGCTCGCGCCAGATGACGTCGGAGGCGACCGACGATCCTCCCGGGCTGTCGACGCGCACGACGATCGCCCTGACCGACTTGTCGGCGCGGACGGTTCGGATATGCTCCACGAGCGTATCGGACCCGACGACGGGACCGTTCAGCGGATCGATGCCGCTCCGTCCGGAGACGATGGCCCCCACGGCGTAGAGCACGGCGATCTTCGGGCCGCCGCCGAGACCGACGGACGAGAGGCTGACGTCCGCGTAGCGTCGCCCATCGAGCCGCGTGAACTTCTTCTGCGCCGACAGCTCGACTTTGTCGTCCAGCTCATCCTCGTACGCAACGGCGTCGACGAGCCCGGCCCGGAGCGCCTCCTCCGGCAGGAACGGACCTTCGTCGAGCAGGCGGCGCACCTCGCCGACCGGCTTTCGTCGTCCTTCGGCGATCGCCGTGATGAGCTGATCGTAGAGGTCCCGGTTCAGCGAAAGCCGCATGTCCCGGTGGGCGGGCGTGTAGCCCGTCTCGGTCAGCTGGTTGGGTGCGGTCTTGTAGTCGCCGATGCGGGAGAAATCGGCGTACGCGCCGATCTTGTCGAGGGTCCCGCGCAGAAACAGATCGTAGGTGGCCAGGCCGCGCAGGTCCAGCGGGCTGGTCGGCAGCAGGAAGATCTGATCGCACGCCGACGCAATGAAGTACTCGCGGTCCCCGCCGTACTCGAGAAACGCCACGGCCTTCTTCCCGGACCTCCGGAAGTCGACGATGGCGTCGCGGACTTCTTGAAGCTTCGCCCAATACGGCGCCGTCAGATTGGCTGGCGAAACGACGACGCTCGACACCCGGGAGTCGGCCTTGGCCTTGCGCAGGTTCTCGACGACCTGGACCAGCGTCTCCTGCCTCGTGTCCGCCAGGCTCTCGAAGACCGTCCCGCCCGTGTGCTCCGGCAGGTCGTCTCCGACCCGCTGCACGAGCACGGAGCCCGGCGAGACAGCCGGCTCGGCGCCAGCCATGAGCATCAGCGCTGCCATGCCAATGGCCGACAGCGCGACGGCGGCCAACAGCAGCAGCACGACCAGACCGACACCGCGACGCACTGCCAAGACGACCTCCTTGTCGCTGCGGCGAGTATAGCATCCAGGCGTCAGGCGACGGGCGACGGGCGACAGGGATGGCGTCAGGCGACGGGCGGCGGGCCGGGCGAATCCCCTCCGTGAGATATGATGGACTGGAACGTCGACTTCAGACCGATGGCGTCGGGGGCGACACTCGTTGGGGGAGCGCTGCCCCACGAACCACATCGGCTGCCGGCCAGGACGTCCGCCTACCGGTTCCGGGTGCGCCCATGTTCGCGCGACAGCCAGCCGCGGGCGCCACGGGCAGGCAGGGGCTTCCGCTGACGTCGCGCGTGGTTCGAACGATGGTGCGGATCCTGTTCGCGTGCACCGGGAACGGCGGGCGCAGCCAGATGGCCGCGGCCTTTGCCGGACGAATCGCACCCAAGGGCGTCGAGGTGCTCTCCGCCGGCGACGTGCGCCAGGAGGTCGCTCCCGCGGCGGTCGACGCCATGCACGAAGCGGGTCTCGACCTCTCGTCGACCGTGGCCCGGTCGCTCGACGAGGTCTCCACCGAGCCCTTCGACATCGTCGTGACGCTCTGCAACAACGCGCGGGAGATGTGCCCGACGTTCCCGGGACTGCCGGCGCACGTGCACTGGCCGCTGGTCGACCCGGCCAGGGCCGACGGCATACGCGACACGGTCGACGTCGATCTCACGTACCGGAAGGTGCGCGACGAGATCCGGCAGCGCGTCGAGGGCCTGTTCCAGCACGGCTTCATCGAGTCGGTGCAGCAACTGCGGATCACCCTCGGCTCTCTGCTCGACCACCTGACTGACGGGGTGCTGGCGCACGACTCGGACCGCCGGATCTACTTCTTCAACCGGGCCGCCCAGCAGATCACCGGGCGTTCGTACGGGGAGGTGATCGGCCGCGACTGCCACGACGTGTTCCCCGACAGGTTCTGCGGCGGCGATTGCTCGTATTGCACCGACGACCACCGTCCTGCGCCCTCCCGGTTCCGGTTCCCCAGAACGTTCATCAACGGGCGCGGTGAGCGGCGGGACCTCGAGATGTCGGTCGTCGCCGTGGATACCCCGGAGACGAGCCTGGGAGGGGCGCTCGTGATTTTCCGGGACGTCACCGAGACCGTGCACCTCCGGCGAAAGCTGGAGCAGAGCCGCGGTTTCTGCGGCATCGTGGGGCGCCACCCGTCGATGCAGCGCGTGTTCGATTCGATTCGTGAATTGGCGGACGTGAACGTCCCGATCCTCATCCAGGGCGAGAGCGGCACCGGCAAGGAGATGGTGGCCACGGCGATCCACCAGCTCAGCCGGCGATCGGCCGGGCCCTTCGTCCCGGTCAACTGCGGAGCCCTCCCCGAAGGCACGCTGGAGAGCGAGCTGTTCGGTCATGTCCGTGGCGCGTTCACCGGCGCCATCCACGATCGCAAGGGCCGCTTCAGCCTGGCCGAGGGCGGCACGATCTTCCTCGATGAGATCGGGGAGATCTCGGCCGCGACGCAAGTCAAGCTGCTGCGCGTGGTGCAGGAGAAGTGGTTCGTGCCCGTGGGAGGCGAACGGGGCATCACGGCCGATGTGCGCATCATCTGCGCCACGAACGCGGACCTGAAGCGGCTGACGCAGCAGGGTCTGTTCCGTGAGGATCTTTACTACCGTCTCGCCGTTATGCCGCTCTCCATTCCACCGCTGCGGGAGCGCAAGAGCGATATTCCACTCCTCGTGGACCATTTCCTGGACAAGTTCTCGAACGACACCGCCCGGCGGGTGAAGCAGGTGACCGCGGAAGCCTTGTCCGTGCTGACCGCGTACGACTGGCCCGGCAACGTGCGAGAGCTGGGCAATGCGGTGCAGTTCGGGATGATCAAGTGCCACGGCGACACGCTGGACGTCCCGCACCTGCCGCCCGAGATCCGGGTCGTGCCGCCGGGCCCGGCCGGCGCCCGGCCCGGCCGGCGCCCCAAGCTCCATCAGGTCCGGGTCGCGGAGGCGTTGGGGGCGGCCGGCGGTAATCTGGCCCGGGCGGCACGCCAACTGGGAGTCAGCCGCACTACGCTCTACCGTTTTCTGAACACCCGCTCAGCCACGGAATAACGGAACATGTCCCACAATTGAATCTGGACAGTGCCCTATCGCGTGGTGCATCTCGTAAGATGTCCATACATAAGAAGTTAAGTTGATCCTGCGGCGTTGGACCAGCTTCTGGTCCAGGTGGATCTGTTCAGTTTCGTCCGGCGCTCGCCCTAAGGGTATGGGCCGGATCGCCAGCCCAACTCCTCTAGATTCAGCTACTTGCGCCAGTGCTGGCGCACGCCTGGTGCGGCACGATGTGTGCTCTGGGACGGTCTGAGTTGACCACACCGGAGATGGCTGTGACCAGGGCCTGCAACCGGAACATCATTCGAGTCTTGCGCCTGTCGCGCGACATGATGCTGCTGGCGGACCGGGGTGACGAAACCCGCGAGGACACCAGCTGCGGCGTGCTCTACGGGACGCTCCGCGACTCGGCCTACAAGCTGCGCCATCTGGCGGAACAGGAGATCCAGGCCCACAAGGACAACGGGCTGTGGGATCTCAAGGAGCACCAATCGTGAAGGACACGGCCGCGCGGGCGCCAGCCTCGTCGCTCGAGGTGCCCATTCAGTCCCGTACGCTTCGGTTGATCAAGGACGACATCACAGCGCTCGACGTCGAGGCGTTCGTGCTCTACACCCGGCCGAACCTCGAGCTGGGATCCGGTTTCGGCAGTGCCATCACGCGGCGAGGGGGCCCGAGCATCAAGAAGGAACTGGACGCCGTCGGCGGTATTGCGGTCACGGAGGCCGTGATCACCACGGGCGGCGGCATGAAGGCCGGTCACATCGTGCACGCGGCCGGCCCGGCGTTCCAGGAACCCGATACCGAGGTCAAGCTGCGCGCCACCATCGTCAATGCGCTCAAGGCCGTGGAGGCGCGCGGTCTCACCCAGGTCGCGCTGCCGGCGATGGGCGCCGGGTTCTACGCGATTCCGCTTCCGGTCTGCGTGCGCGTCATGGTCGAGACGTTGACGCGCTACCTCGCCGGCCACACCTCGCTGGGCGAGGTCATTATCTGTGCCAACGACGGGCACGAATACCGGGCGTTCGAGGCGGCGCTCGCCTCGCACGTCCCGGCCCCGTCGGCCTCGCATGCGACCGTCGGCGCCACCCCGGCATTGGGAGCCGTCCATGAGTGACCTGCTGCACTTCGCCGAACATGGGCTCCAGGAAGGCGCCCTGCTCGTGATGGCCATCGTCTACACGCTGCGTGTCGTCTGGCTGCTGCGCTTTCGCGCGCCCCGCGACCGCCAGGCGCCGACCGGCGTCCCGCAGCCTCCGGCAATGACCCGTGGCATTCTGTACTCGTGGTTCAACGTGGCCATGCCGTGGGCCATGGAGAGTACCCGCTCGCAGGTCCCGCTCTACATCCAGTTCGTCGTCTTCCACCTCGGCGTGACGGCGGCCATCGGGCTCTCGTTCATCATGCCGTACGCCCCACAGTGGCTCGAATGGACGCCGCTGGTCATCGTTCTGCAGGTCATCATCGCTTCGGCGTTCCTCGTGGCCGTGTACCGCATCTGGCGACGTGTGTCCCAGAAGCGGATGCGCGTGATCAGCTCGCCTGACGACTACTTCTCGCTCGTGCTGCTGACCGTCTGGTTCCTGTTCGCCACGCTGGCGGTACCGAACCGGCCGCGGGAGGGCGAGTTCGTCCTGCTCGCGTTCTTCGTCCTGACGGCCTTCTTCCTGATCTACGTGCCGTTCAGCAAGATCTCGCACTATCTCTACTACCCATTCACGCGCTTCTACCTCGGTCGGACGCTGACCTACCGCGGCGTCTTCCCGATTCGTCGGGCGCACCGACCACAGGCGCTGCGGCAGCCGTAGCTGCCGGCGCCGGCATCGGATCGCCCGCGTCCCCCCGCGGGCCCACAACCTCGGAGACCAGGCGTGCTCAACAAGTCCACGGCGCGATCGCACAAGGCCGACAAGGTGCTCGAGCGGATGTCGCAGAAGCTGACCCGGCAGATCGTCGGGTCCCTGGCTGCCTGCGTGCACTGCGGCATGTGTACGGATTCGTGCCACTATGTCCTGACGAACCCGGACGACCCGACCTACATTCCGTCGTACAAGGCCGACCGCATCCGCAAGATCTTCAAGCGGCATTTCGATTGGACCGGCCGGGTCATTCCCTGGTGGGTGGGCGCCCACTCCCTTGACACCGACGAGCAACTGGAGGAACTCAAGGACATCAGCTTCGGCAAGTGCACCAACTGCAGGCGCTGCTCGATCAACTGCCCGATGGGCGTGGATTTCGCCACGGTGAACCGCATGACCCGCGGCCTGCTGGTGTCGGTGGGTGTCATGCCCGAGGGCGTCGCGGTCGTCTCGCGCGACCAGTGGGAAATCGGCAACCAGATGGGCGTACTCAAGGAGGAGTATCTGGACACCCTCGAGTGGATGTCCGAGGAGCTCTCCTCCGAGCTGAACGACCCGGCGGCCGTCATCCCGATCGACAGGATGGACGCGGACGTCGTCTACTCCATCAACCCGCGCGAGGTGAAGTACGACCCGCGCACGATTGCCGACGCCGCCAAGATCTTCCACCTCGCGGGCGAGAACTGGACCATGCCCAGCGAAGGATGGGACATGACGAACTTCGGCCTCTTCTCCGGTGACGACGACCTCGGCGCCGCCGTTGCGCGGCGCCTGTACGAGAAGGTCGTCGAGCTGCGGGGCGGCAAGCTCGTCATCTCCGAGTGTGGCCACGGCTACCGGTCGACGCGGTGCGAGGGCCCGAACTGGGCCGCCATGACGGTGCCCTTCGTCATGGAGAGCTCCGTCATCACCATGCTGCGCTACATCAAGGAAGGCCGCATCAGAGTTGACAAGACACGCAACACGATGCCGGTGACCTTCCATGACTCGTGCAACAACGCGCGCAGCTGTGGGTTGTTCGAGGAGCCCCGTGAGCTTCTGAGCCTCGTGGTGACGGACTTCCGCGAGATGTGGCCGAATCGCGCGGAGAACTACTGCTGCACCGGCGGCGGCGGTGCGATGTCGATGTCGGAGTACACGCCCCGGCGCCTCCATTCGGCCCGGATCAAGGCCGAGCAGCTCACAGCCACGGGCGCAGCCACCGTCGTCACGTCCTGCCACAACTGCGTGGACGGCCTGACGGACCTCATCCGCCATTACAAGCTCGGCATGCAGGTCACGCAGCTCGTCAACCTGGTCGCAAACGCCATCGTGGTGCCGGTGCAGGTGGCCGTGCCGGCCGAGGTTCCCGTGCCCGCGGCCGCGCCGCGTGCGGTGGCCCCGCTGGCCGGACGCACGGTGCTGGTCGTCGACGATGAGCCGGACGTCCTGGTCTACTACTCGTCCGTCCTGCAGGACAACGGCGCAAGGGTCATCGAGGCGCCGGACGGCGAGACGGCCATCGCGCTGGCGAGGCGCGAGAGGCCGGATCTCATCACCCTCGACCTCTCCATGCCGGGCATGGACGGTGGCACGGTGTTCGAGACCCTGCGGCGCGATCCGGAGCTGGCGAACATCAGGGTGTGTATCATTACCGGCAAGCCGGAGCTGCGCCGTCTGATCTACGATCGGCCGGTGCCGCCGCCAGAAGGGTATCTGGACAAGCCCGTCGACGAGGAGACGCTCCTCCTCAACGTGCGCAAGATCCTGGAAGTCGGGTAGCGCGAGTCACGGGCGCCGCTCGGGAGGGCCGCCGATGGATCCGTCGTGCCAGCAGTACTTCGACGCCATCCCCTGCTACCTGACCGTCCAGGATCGCGACTTCCGGATCCTCAGGGCCAACCGGCGCTTCCGCGAGGCCTTCGGTGCGCACGAAGGCCGCTTCTGCTACCAGGTGTACAAGCAGCGGGCCGAGAAGTGCGAAGTCTGTCCGGTCGAGCGGAGCTTCGGCGACGGCGAGGGGCACCGGAGCGAGGAGCGTGTCACCTGCCTCGACGGCCGTGAGGTGTCGGTCATCGTCTACACCGAGCCGATACGCGACGAGCAGGGCCACATCGTCAGCGTGATGGAGATGTCCACGGACATCACCGACATCAAGAAGCTGGAGGCCCAGCTCCGGCGAAGCCAGGCGCGTTACCGGACGCTGTTCGAAGAAGTGCCGTGCTACATCTCCATTCAGGACCGCGATCTGAACATCATCGACGCCAACCGCCTGCACCGAGAGGCGTTCGGCACGTTCCTGGGCTGCAAGTGCTTCGAGGTCTATAAGCACCGGTCGGAGGAGTGCTATCCGTGCAGCGTACGACAGACGTTCGACGACGGGGAGATGCGCGTGCACGAGGAGGTCGTCACGTCGAGGCAGGGCCGGATGATGAACGTGCTCGTCCACACGACACCCATCGTCGGACCGTCCGGCATCGACGCCGTCATGGAGATGAGCGCAGACATCACGGCCGTTCGTGAACTGCAGTCCCAGCTGGCGTCCATCGGCCTCCTCATCAGTTCGATCTCACACGGCTTGAAGGGACTCCTCAACGGCCTCAACGGCGGGATGTACCTCGTCAACAAGGGACTGGCGTCTGGCGACCAGGCGCGCGTCGTCAAGGGGTGGGACATCGTCCAGCGCAACGTCGAGCGCATCCGCGCCATGGTGCTGGAGATCCTCTACTACGCCAAGGATAGAGAGCCGGACTGGAAGCCGCTTGTGGCGTCGGCCGTCATCGACGATGTGCTGCAGCAGATGGCGGACCGGGCCCGGGAAGCGGGCATTGCGTGCACGGCGGATGTGGATCCCGGCGCCGGTGAGTTCGAGGGCGACGAAATGGCGATCCGGGCCCTGCTCATCAACCTGTGCGAGAATTCGCTGGACGCCTGCCGTCTCGACCGGAAGAAACCGTCGCATACCGTCACCTTGAGGGCCCACGGCGACGAGGGCCACGTGCGGTTCGTCATTGAGGACAACGGGGTTGGCATGGAGCGGGAGACGCGCGAGAAGGCCTTCAGCCTGTTCTTCTCGTCGAAAGGCAGCGAGGGCACCGGCCTCGGCCTCTTCGTGTCGAACAAGATCGCGAAGGCGCACGGTGGGTCGATTGACATCGCGTCCGAGGTCGATGTCGGGACGCGCTTCACGGTCACGTTGCCGCGGGTGCGCCTGGCCCCTGCAACGGACAGGCAGGTTCTGCAGACTGCTACGCGGACGCGAACGTCCCCCGATACAGTCCCGGGCACCGGTTCGCCAGGGTAGCGGAGGCCACGACATGAGCGCCAAGAAGACCATTCTGATCATCGATGACGAGCCGGACACACTGACCTACTTTTCGAGCCTCCTGGAGGACAACGGCTATGCGACCGTGACGGCCGAGAACGGTGCCCAGGCACTGGAGCGTGTGAAGGAGGCGCGTCCGGATCTGGTCACCCTCGACATCTCGATGCCGGAAACCTCGGGTGTGCGCTGCTACCGCGAACTGCGTGAGCACGAGGAGTGGCGCGCCATCCCCATCATCATCGTGACGGGCATCTCGGAGGACTTCCGCACGTTCATCTCGTCGCGCAAGCACGTCCCGCCGCCGGACGGCTATCTCTCCAAGCCGATTGACGAGCCGGAGTTCCTGGCGATGGTGACCCGGCTGCTGGCGAAGCCGGTGCGGTAGGCCCGGTTGGGTCCCAGCCTGCGAACGAATCTTGACAAGAATTCGTCTGTACTGGCATCTACCTACCGGTAGGTCTTGACTACCTACCGGTAGGTAGGTGACGATTGAACTCATGAATGCCTCGCGCACCGGCCCGCCGGCGCCCCTCGCTTCGTCGGCGCCCCTCGCCTCGTCGGCACACATCGCTCCGTCGGCGCCCCTCGCTTCGCCGGCACCGCTCGCCTCGTCGGCACCCCACGCCCCGTCCGACCAGGAGGGTCGCGTCCGGTTCCGGCTGCTCCAGGCCGCGGTCCAGATCTTCGACCGCAAGGGCTACGCCTCGGCCTCGGTTCGGGAGGTCGCCGAGGCCGCCGGGGTCACCAAGCCCACGGTCTACTACCACTTCGGCAGCAAGGAGGGCCTGCTCGTCGCAATCCTGGCCGAGGCGGCGGTGGAATTCACGGCGACGCTGGATGCCGCCGCGGCCCGGACCGGCGCCGCGCGCGAGCGGCTGGCCCGGTTGTGCGAGGACATCTACGAGCTCTTCGCCAGGAACGTTCCGGTCGTCCGCGTCGCACATGCGGTCTTTCTCGGTCCGCGTGAGCTCGCCCCGCCGTTCGATCTGATGGTGTTCGAACGCGCACTGCGTTCGGCGGTCGTGCGCATCGTCGCCGAGGGCCAGCACGCACGCGAACTGCGGATGGCCCCGGCCGAAGACATCGCCCTCGCCGTGATGGGCATCCTCGAGGGCTGCACCGATCGGCAGATGTTTCCTGAACTCAACCAGGTGGGGACCGATGGCCTCCGCCGAATCCTCAACGTGCTGTTCGACGGCCTCGTGATCGAGAGACCGGCGTCAGGAGAAGTCACGCCATGACTCGGATATCCAGCGTTCTTGCCCGCATTGTCGTCCTGGCCGGGCTGGCGGCGATGGCCGCCTGTTCGACGGAGAGCAACGGTGCGCCGCCCACGGGCGGGCGTCCGGCCGTTGCGGTGACTGTGGCGCCGGTCGTCGAGGCCAGCCTCGAACAGAGCATCGAGGTCGTCGGGGCTGTGCAGCCCAAGTTCTCGGCGGACGTGAAATCGGAGGTCACCGGCACGGTCCGGGAGGTGTATGTCACCGAGTGGGTGCCCGTGAAGAAGGGCCAACGGCTCGCCCGCCTGGACACGAGCGAGGCCGAGGCCCGCATTGCCGCGCTGGAGGCGGTCGAGGCCCAGGGGCGCGTGGCCGAGTCACGGGCCCGGCGCGAATACGAACGCGCCCAGCAGTTGAAGGAGTTCGGCCTGATCACGCCGCAGGCGTTCGACGATGCCCGCTCCGCGGTGGAAGCGGCGGAGGCTGCAACCAGGGCCGCGGCCGCGCAGGTGGCGGCGGCCGAGACCGGGCTGGCCAAGTCGCTCATCGTCGCGCCGATGGACGGGGTGGTCGCGTTCCGTGGGGTGAGCGTGGGCGATCGGGTCGAGAACATGGGCGGCGACGCGCCGCTCTTCCGCATCGTCGACAACCGGCTGCTGGATCTGACCGTGTCCGTCCCCTCGTCGCGCCTCGCCGAGGTGCGCGTCGGGCAACCAATCGACTTCTCCACTGACGCCCTGCCGGACCGCACCTTCACCGGGCAGGTGCGATTCATCAACCCGGAGATCGATCCGGCGAGCCGTTCGGCGAGAGTGGTCGCCGAGGTCGTCAACCGTGACGGTGCGCTCAAGGGAGGGTCGTTCGTGAAGGGCCGGATCGTCGTCGAGCGACGCGCCGGCGTGAGGCAGGTGCCGCGCGAGGCGCTGCTCAACTGGAACCTCGACGAGCGTACGGCCGATCTCTTCGTCGCCAAGGGCGACCAGGTTGAGAAGCAGCGGGTCCACACCGGCTCGTCCAACGGCACGATGGTGGAGATCACGTCGGGCGTCCAGACGGGCGACCAGGTTGTCGTCCGGGGCGGCTTCTCCATCCGGCCCGGCGACAAGGTCGCCATCACGACGGGCGAGGGGGCGTAGCCATGTTCCTCTCGGACCTCTCCATCAAGCGGCCGGTGGTCGCCACGGTGATGATGCTCACCCTGGTCACGCTCGGCGTGTTCTCGTTCCGCCGGCTTCCGGTCGACATGATGCCGGACGTCGAGATCCCGGTGCTGTCCATCATCACCGAGTACCCCGGCGCCTCGCCGGAGACCGTCGAGCGCGAAGTCAGCCGCAAGATCGAGGAGGCGGTGAACCCGATCTCGGGCGTCAAGCACGTCAACTCCGTTTCGCGCGAAGGGCTCTCGTCGGTCATCGTCGAGTTCAATCTCGAGGTCAAGGTCAACGACGTCTCGCAGGAGGCCCGGGCGAAGATCAACGCCATCCGGCGCGAGCTGCCGGAGGGCATGAGCGATCCGGTCATCCAGAAGTTCGACTTCAACGCGATGCCGGTCATCTCGCTCGCCGTCCGGTCCGAGACGATGCCGCCTCGCGAGCTGACCGACCTGACGGAGCGGACGATCAAGCGGCGCCTCGAGAGCATTGCCGGCGTGGCCAAGGCGAAGCTGGTCGGCGAATCGAAGCGCGAGGTGCTCGTCAAGGTCGACCCGGCTCGGCTGGCGGCGCTCGGCATGGGCGTCGACGAGGTCATCGCCGGGCTGGCCAGCGAGAACGTCAACACCCCGCTCGGCCGGCTGACGCTGAGCGGCACGGAGATGCCACTGCGCATCTCGGGCAAGCCCGCCGACCCGGCGAGCTACGCGGCCATGGTCATCGGCCGGCGCGGCAGTGAGCCGATTCGCCTGTCGGACGTCGCCACCATCGACGACACCATCGAGGAACAGCGGTCGCTGGCGCTCATCAACGGGCAGCCGGCCGTCGCTCTTGACGTCACGAAGCAGACCAAGGCCAACACGGTCGGCGTGGTCGACGCGGTGCGGGCCGAGGTGGAGGCGCTCGGCACCGAGCTGCCGCCTGGCACCGAGATCCAGATCGTCCGCGACACCTCGACGTTCATCCGCGAGGCGGTGGCGGACGTGCAGAACGCCCTGGTCCTCGGCGGCCTGCTCACGGTCTTCATCGTGTTCTGCTTCCTCAACTCGTGGCGCTCGACGGTCATCACGGGCCTGACACTGCCCATCGCGGTCATCTCCTCGTTCATCGTCATGTACTTCTTGGGCATGACGCTGAACATGCTCACGCTGATGGCGCTCTCGCTGGCGATCGGCCTTCTCATCGACGATGCGATCGTCGTGCGGGAGAACATCGTGCGGCATCTGGAGCACGGACAGGACCACTTCGCCGCGGCCCGGGACGGCACGAGCGAGATCGGTCTGGCCGTGCTCGCCACGACGATGTCGATTATCGCGGTGTTCGTGCCGGTCGCGTTCATGAAGGGCATCATCGGGCGGTTCTTCTTCCAGTTCGGCCTGACGGTGGCGTTCGCGGTCCTCGTGTCGCTCTTCGTGTCGTTCACGCTCGACCCGATGCTGTCGTCCCGGTGGCACGACCCCGACATCGAGCGCAAGGGCCGGCGCAACATCCTGCATCGCGCCCTGGACGGCTTCAACAACTGGTTCGAGCAGATGGCGAACCTCTACAAGGGCGTCATCGGGTGGGCACTCGACCACCGCAAGACGATCGTGGCCATCGCGGTCCTGGCCTTCGTGGGCGGGCTGGGCATCTTCGGGTCATTGCAGGCCGAGTTCCAGCCGCCGATGGACCAGGGCGAGTTCCTGATCAAGTTCAAGAGCGCGCCCGGGTCGTCGATGGCCGAGACGCGCGGGCGGCTTGAGGCCGTGCTGAAGGCGCTCGACCAGTTCGAGGAGACGCGCTACACCTACGCGTCGATCGGTTCCGGCGACGCCGACACCGTGCGTGACGCGGTGGTGTTCGTGAGGCTGGTGCCCAAGGACGAGCGGAACATCACGACGAAGGGCTTCATCCACGACGCCCGCGAGCGCCTCCAGAAGGTCCCCGGCATCGTCATCTCGGTGCAGGAGGATCCCGACGCCTGGCAGAAGCCGCTGCAGGTGGCCATCCGCGGCGAGGAGATCGCCACGCTGAAGAAGTACGCCGCCGAGGTGAAGCGCGAGCTCTATACCGTCCCCGGCATCGTCGATATCGAGGCCGCGATGGAGGACGACCTGCCCGAGTACCGCCTCGTGGTGGACCGGGAACGGGCGGCGGCCTCGGGGCTCGGGAGCGGGGCGCTGGCCGGCATGGTGGCGGCTCTCGTCGGAGGCCAGGCCGTCACGACCTACGAGGACGAGCATGGCGAGGCGGTGAGCGTGCGCGTCCGCCTGCCGCAGGACCTGCGCGGCGACATCTGGCAGGTGGCCGACCTGAAGATCACCGTGCCGAGGGCCGCCGGACCGGCGCTCGTGCCGCTGAGCGACCTGGTGACGTTCACGCGCGCGACCTCGCCCGCGCAGATCGATCGGCGCGACATGTCGCGCCAGCTCGTGGTCGACGCGAACCTCGACCGGCTCCCGCTGGGGACCGCAGGCCAGCTCGCCGAACAGGCGGCCGCACGGGTGCCGATGGAGCCCGGCTACCGGCTGCTGCTCGGCGGCGATACCGAGATGATGATCGAGTCGTTCGGCTACCTCGCCGAGGCCCTGCTGCTGGCCATCATCTTTGTCTACCTGATCCTGGCGGCGCAGTTCGAGTCGTTCATCGATCCGTTCTCGATCATGCTGTCGCTCCCGCTCTCGATCGTCGGCATGGCGGGCACGCTCTTGCTGACCGGCGACACTATCAACATCATGTCGCTCATCGGCCTCATCATGCTCATGGGCCTGGTGACGAAGAACGCGATCCTGCTCATCGACTTCACGAAGGTGCTGCGCTCCCGCGGCCTCGATCGGCGCGAGGCGCTCATCACCGCCGGCCGCACGCGGCTCCGGCCGATCCTCATGACGACGACCGCCATGATCTTCGGGATGCTGCCGCTCTTCTTCGGCCTCGGCGAGGGCGCCGAGTTCCGCGCGCCGATGGCTCGCTCGGTCGTCGGCGGGCTTATCACCTCGACGCTCCTCACGCTCATCGTCGTGCCGGTGGTCTACACCATCCTCGACGACATCACGGCGTGGCTGTTCAGGAAGCGCCGCCCGGCCCGGGCGGTGGCGGCGGCGCTCGTGCTGGCGCTCGCGGCGTGTCTGGCCGCGCCCGCGTCCGGACAGGACGGGACGCCGTCGATCGCCGTCGCCGTCTCGCGCCAGGCGGAGCAGGCGACGCCGTCCGCCCCGGCGGCGGGCGCGAAGGTGCTGACGCTGGACCAGGCGCTCGCCATCGCGGCGCGACAGAACCGCGACATCCAGTCCGCACTCGAGTACAAGAACTGGGTGCAGGGCAAGTACCTCGAGGAGCGCGCGTCGGCGCTGCCACAGGGTACGTTCACGGGCAGCGTGCTGCGGACCTTCGACGACAGCCAGAGCAAGCTGTTCAAGGACTTCATGCCCGACGCCGGCCCGGGAGGCTCGGGCACCGACATCGGCGAGATCTTCGGCGGCCGCCAGGACGTGCGTTCCGCCGAGTTCAGGGTGACCCAGGTCGTGTTCACCTGGGGACAGGTCGGCGCCGCCATCCGGGCGGCGAAGCTGGGCTTCGACTACAGCGATCAGCAGCTGCGGCGCTTCCGCCAGGCCGTCGTGAAGGACGTGACCACCGCCTATTGGAATGTGCTGGCAGCCAAGGAGCTGGTCCGAATCAGCGAGGAGGATCTCGCCCAGAAGGCCCGCCATCTCGACGAGACCACGAAGCGGCAGTCTGCCGGTACGGCCACGGACTACGACGTCCTGGCGGCGCAGGTCGCCGTCGAGAACGCGCGGCCGGCGGTCATCCGGAGCCAGAACCTCGTGCGGTCCGCGCGCGCGCAGCTCCGTTTCGTGCTGGCGGAGAGGGACGAGGTCGACGTCGAGGGCACGCTCGGGGCGGACGTGCAGCCCGTCCCGGCCTATGACGACGCGCTGGCCCGGGCGCTGGCGAGCCGGCCCGAGCTCGGCGAGATCGACGCACAGCAGGGCATCTACGCCGAGCTCATCAAGATCGCCGGGGCGGGCAACAAGCCCCGTGTCGACTGGTCGGCCGCCTGGGGCCTGCGCGGCCTGTCCCTCAAGACGCTGTCCTCGTCGGGCACCACATGGAACACCGGCGTGTTCGCCACGGTGCCGTTGTTCGACGGGTGGCGTACGAAGGGACGCGTGGCGCAGGCGAGGAGCGAGCTGGCAACCATCGGCATCGCCGAACAGAAGCTGCGCGACGCAGTCTCGGTCGAAGTGCGCACGGCGATCGACGCGCTGCGCGTGGCGGCGGAGCTTCTGGCGGCGCTCAGTGGCACCGAGAAGCAGGCCGAGCGCCTGTTGTTCCTCGCCGAGAAGGGGTTCGAACTCGGCGTCAAGACGCGCCTCGAGGTCCAGGACGCAGAGCTCAACCTGCGGCTGGCGCAGGCCAACGTCGCCTCGGCCCAGCGCGACTACCAGGTGGCCCGAGTCAACCTCGACTGGGTCACCGGCTCACTCGACGACGGCATGCCGCCGTCGCAGAGGGCGCCGCAGGAATAGCTGCTGCGAAACGGGTCGAACCTGCAGTGACCTCGTGCGCGATGCGCTGCGCCGGCAATTCCAGCTGCAGCGGTTCGAGACCCTTCGCCGACGAGTGCTGCCATTCGCCGAAGCTCGTGAGTTCTTGACCGTTCGCTACCATCGCCGCTGCACCTCAGACCCACGCGAGGGCCAGTGACTCCCCTGCCGCCTGGACGATCTCGTCGATGTCGGCTTCGGTGTGCGCAATCGAAAGGAAGTTCGCCTCGAACTGCGAGGGCGCAAGCGACACACCGCGGCGCAGCATCTCGTGAAAGAACCGTCCGAAGCGCGCCTTGTCGGACCGCGCGGCGTCAGACCAGCTCTCCACCGGACCTTTGGTGAAGAACAAGGTCCACATGGATCCGACGCGGGCGAACCGGCACCGGTAGCGGCCTTTGGCGAGACAAGCCGTGATGCCCGTCTCGAGGCGCACTCCAAGCGCCTCGAGCCGATCGTAGAACCCGGGGATCGCGTCGATTGCGCCGAGCGTGGCCAGCCCGGCCGCCATGGCCAGCGGATTTCCCGACAGTGTCCCGGCCTGGTAGACGGGACCTTCCGGTGCCACCTGCGCCATGAGGTCGCCTCGCCCGCCGTACGCGCCAACGGGCAAGCCCCCACCGATGATCTTGCCGAGCGTCGTCAAATCGGGCCGGATGGCGAACCGCTCCTGCGCCCCGCCCCTCGCCAGCCGGAAACCGGTCATCACCTCGTCAAGCACCAACAGCGCGCCGTGCCGGCTGCACGCCTCCCGCAGGCCTTCGAGGAATCCCCCGCGCGGCGCCACGACGCCCATGTTGCCGACGACGGGCTCGACAATCACAGCCGCAATCTCCCCGTCGTTCTCTGCGAAGAGCCGCGCCACACCTGCGAGATCGTTGAACGCGGCTGTCAGGGTGTCCCGTGCGGTCCCTTCGGTGACACCCGCACTGTCGGGCACGCCGAAGGTGGCTGCGCCGGATCCGGCCTTGATGAGGAACGAATCGCCGTGACCGTGATAGCAGCCCTCGAACTTCACGATCTTCGGCCGGCCCGTCGCTCCCCGCGCCAGCCGAATCGCGCCCATCGTCGCCTCGGTGCCGGAGTTCACCATGCGCACGCGGCCGATCGAGGCGACACGCGCGACAATCGCCTCGGCCATCTCGACTTCGAGCCGCGTCGGCGCTCCGAAAGACGTGCCGCGCTCGGTCTGTGCCCGGATCGCGGCCACGACCGACGGGTGTCCATGGCCAAGAATCATCGGTCCCCAGGATCCGATGTTGTCGATGTAGCGGCGCCCGTCTTCGTCGTAGATGTACGCTCCCTCGGCCCGCGCCATGAAGACGGGCCTACCGCCGACGGCGCGAAAGGCACGCACTGGCGAGTTCACGCCGCCAGGCATCAGCATGCGGGCACGCGCGAAGAGCGCGAGGCTGGCTGGATTCGAGGGGTGGGACGAATTCGACACAATCATGTCCCTGGGTGTGTCTTGCAGGGCCGGGGTTACGATGTCGCGTGTCCCAGGCCAGGAAAGCCCTGGGGCTACGACGATCACATCGCCGCTCAGGCCAGAAGGCGCGCCGCAGCCCTGGCGAAATACGTGAGGATGATGTCGGCGCCTGCTCGCCGGATGCTGAGCATCATCTCCTGGATGATTCGGTTCTCGTCGAGCCACCCCTTCGCCGCCGCCGCCTTGATCATGCTGTACTCGCCAGACACACTATAGGCCGCCACGGGAACGCCGAACCTCGTCTTGACCTGATACAGCACATCCAGATACGGGAGGGCCGGTTTCACCATGACGACATCGGCGCCCTCCTCGAGATCGGCTCCCACCTCGCGAAGTGCCTCCAGTCTGTTGGCAGGGTCCATCTGGTAGCCCCGCCGGTCGCCGAACGACGGCGCGGAGTCGGCCGCCTCACGGAAGGGTCCGTAGAACCCCGACGCGTACTTCGCCGCGTAAGACACGATCACGACATCCGTGCGCCCGGCCCCGTCGAGGATGCGCCGGATGGCGGCCACGCGGCCGTCCATCATGTCGGAGGGCGCCACCACATCAGCGCCGGCCTGCGCGTAGGCCAGAGCCGCCCGGGCGAGCTGCGGCAGCGCGGCGTCGTTGTCGACATCGACACGCCCGTCCGGGGCCGCCGCCAGCGGGCCGCAGTGTCCGTGGCTCGTGTACTCGCACAGGCAGACGTCCGCCCACAAGGACAGCGACGGGTATTCGACCTTCAGGGCCGACAGTGCTCTCGGTACCGGCCCGCCTGGGTCGGCGGCGGCGTCTCCCTGTTCGTCCTTGCCGTCGGGCAGGCCGAAGAGGATCACGCCGGGAATGCCAAGGCTCTGAATCTCCCGGCATTCCTTGACCAGCTCGTCAACGCTCAACTGGAAACACCCGGGCATCGCCTCGATGGGTCGCCGGACGCCCTCGCCCTGGCACACGAACAGCGGCTCGATGAAGTTGTCCGGACTCAGGCGCGTCTCGCGAACAAGACGCCGGATGGTCTCGGTTCGTCGCAGGCGGCGGGGCCGATGAATCGGGTAGCTCATCAGGTCACTCCCTCACGATCATCACAGTAGCTTCGCGCGTCGGCGCACGGGTTGGCAACTCATTTCTGCCGCCCCGGGGCGGCCCGCGCACGGGCAAGCTGCCGACTCACACTCACGGCACGGTGCGGCGCTCAGCCCTTCGATGCGCAAGCATGGCAACGTATTCTGCGCCCTCAGGACTGAGCCTTCTAGGCGGGCTCGCGCACGGCGTCAAGATAGGCCCTGGTCAGAAGCCGGTCCGCCAGTAGGTCAGCCAGCAGCGGCGAGTCGTTCAAACACGGCACGCGAAGCGACTGCAGCTCACGCCGCCCGCGAAGTGCCATCATTCCCTCGAGTTCGGTCTCGGCACTGTCTGCGAGGAATCCGTAGGGGTAATACACGACCCGGCCGAAGCCGGCCCCGACGACCTTCCGCAGCGTCTCGTCGATGGGCGGCTCCGTCCACCGGCCCCCTCGCGTGTGATTCAGCCAACCGCTCACGACGAGCCCGAAGTGAGGGGCCAGCCGGCTGCGAATCGCCCGGCAGAGGTAGTCCGTGGCGTCAAACCCGGTGTCGATGGGCCGCGGCGGGTCGAGAACAGTCCCGTGCGCTGCCAGCACAAGGGCCACCTCGGGCCCGCACCACTCGGCCTGCGCGGCAACGTGGTCGAGAACATGCCGGGCTGACGCATCGGCCAACCTCCCGGGATCGAGCGCCGGAACCACGTGCACGGGGGCGACACGCGGCTTGCGGAGGTTCGCCACCACCACGCGCGACAGCGCGTGCGTGAACGCCGACTCGGTGGCGTACATCGGCAGCACCCACGCCGGCTGATCGGGCGGAAGGGCACCCAGCACCTCCGGCAACAGGGGGTGCCTGAACTCGTACCCGACGTGCACGCTCCACCGGTCCGCTCGACCCGTCGCCAGGCTCTGACCCAGCCGGGCAGCCTGCCTCACGGTAATCGCCTCCAACGGCGACCGGTATCCCTCGTCGCGCCACGTCCGACTCCGGCGCCGCGCCCGCGCAAGGGCAATCACAGGCAGCCACGCCATCGGGATGGGCGCGACGCTCCGCGTCAGGCCCAGGAGGATCCGCCACGAGTAGATCAACTGCTGGCCGAAGTCGGGGAAAGGTGGCTCGCCGTACGTGACGAGGACGACGTGATGGGGCGACAGGACCCGCGAGGGAAGGATCACAGACGAGCCTTGCCGCGGCCTGCGGCCGGAGGAGACGAGACGGTGATCGTTGCCCAGAATTCAGGAGACAGGAGGCAGGAGACAGAAGGGGACGAGCCGGCCTGAACGGCCGGCCTCTCCGTCGGCCCTCTCGGGCCGGAGGTCTCGCCTGGATCGAGGATCACAGATGAGCCTTGCCGCGGCCTGCGGCCGGAGTGGAGGAGGCTGTGATCCCGAGCGGGTGGCGCCGGACGGGCGCCCGCCGCGGCGGAAGGCCCTCAGCCGTGGCCATGTTTGTGGGCCTGAGCAGCGGTGGGCTGTCCGGCGACAGGACCCGCGAGGGAAGGATCACAGACGAGCC
>JBFMFH010000086.1:0-17327 GCA_040752275.1 Acidobacteriota bacterium | reverse complement strand
GCCCGGCTGGCAAGGCGCGACGACTGAGCATACTCCCGGTATGTGAGGGAGGAGCAACGCCGCCAGGCGGGATGCCCCGCCCGGGAATTGTGTGAGGCATCACGGTTCCAGGGCACTAGCCCGACGGCGCTGACGAGGGACCTCGACATGAGAGGGATATCGATTCTGTTGACGGCTCTGTGTGCGGCGCTGACCCTGGTGCCCCCGGTGGAGGCGGGCGTCCCGGCGCCACCGGCCCCAACCACCGAAGACTGCCTGATGTGCCATGGCGATGCCGGCGCGGCCCGCGCCGACGGGCGCCCGGTCATCGTCGTGCCGGACACGTATCAGGCGTCCATCCACGGCCAGGCCGGCGTGTCGTGCGTTGACTGCCACACGGATCTGGCATCGGCGAGCGAGTGGCCGCATGCCGAGCGGCTGCAGCCGGCCCAGTGCGTGACCTGCCACGAGTCGCCCGTGCAGCAGTACGACCTGGGCGTGCATGCCGAGGCGCGCCGCACGCGGCGGAATCTGGAGGCGGCGACGTGCGCCGATTGCCACGGGAGTCACGACATCAGGCCCTCGAGCGATCCGGAATCGCGCACCCACCACATGAAGCTCATCGGCACGTGCGGCCGATGCCACGGCGACGCCGAGGTGATCGAGCGCGGCAACATCAGCATCGGGAACATCGTGGACATGTTCCGCGACAGCATCCACGGGCAGGCGCTGATCAAGAGCGGGCTGACGGTGGCCCCGACCTGCACGGATTGTCACAACAGCCACGACATCCGCCTGAAGTCGGACCCGGCGAGCAAGGTGTTCCGCGCCGCGATCCCCGGCACGTGCGGCGGCTGCCACGAGGGCATCGCCCGGGAGTACTGGACGGGCATCCACGGCACGCAGGTGCAGAAGGGAAGCCCGCTGGCCCCGGTGTGCAGCGACTGTCACACGGCCCACCAGATCCGGCGGTCCGAGGTCGAGGGCTGGCAGCTCGAGGTCATTCGGGAATGCGGAACGTGCCACGAGCAGTCGCTCGAGACCTACCGCGATACGTATCACGGTCAGGTGACCAACCTCGGCTTCACGCGCGTTGCGTCGTGCGCCGCGTGCCACGGCGCGCACGCGATCTTCCCGAAGAGCGACGAGCGATCGATGGTCTCGCCCGCGAAGGTGACCGAGACCTGTGCACAGTGCCACGACGGGGCGACGCCGCGCTTCGCGCAGTACGATCCGCACGCGGATCCCCACAACGCCGAGCGGAACCCGCTGCTCTCGTATACCGCCCGATTCATGCAATTGCTGCTGTTCGGGGTCTTTACGTTCTTCGGCATCCATACCTCGCTGTGGTTCGGCCGTGAGCTGCAGGTCAAGGCCGCCCACCGCTGGCGGAGCCGCACGCGGGCCAAGAAAGCGGACGAGGGGTCAACGGACCATGCCGGCGAGGAACCGAGTGCGACGGACGACCCGGGGGGGCGGTCATGACGGGCGGCGTGCCGGCGACGGCCTCGATCGCGCGGATCCGGAGGTTCGACCGCTACGACCGGCTGATGCATGCCTTCCTCATGTTCAGCTTCTTGGGTCTGGCCTTCACGGGCATGCCGCTCCTGTTCAGTCACGAGCCGTGGGCCGCGCGCCTGGCCCGGTTCCTGGGGGGATTCGAAGCGGCGGGTACCCTGCATCGGTTTTTCGCACTCATCATGATCACCGTGTTCCTGTCACACATCGGGCGCGTGTGCCACCGGGTGTTCATCAGGAAGGAGCTCGACATCCTCTGGGGACCGGCCTCGATGGTGCCACAGCCCCGCGACTTCTTCGAACTGATCAATCACCTGCGGTGGTTCGTCGGCGCCGGCCCGAGACCGCCGTTCGAGCACTTCACCTATTGGGAGAAGTTCGACTACTGGGCGGTGTTCTGGGGGATGGGCATCATCGGCGGCTCGGGTCTGGTCCTGTGGATGCCGGAGTTCTTCGCACACCTCCTGCCCGGGTGGGTCTTCAACATCGCGATGGTGGTGCACGGCGAGGAGGCCCTGCTGGCCGTGGGGTTCATCTTCACCATCCACTTCTTCAACAGCCACCTGCGCCCGGAGAAGTTCCCGATGGATACCGTCATCTTCACCGGATGCGTGCCGATGGAGGAATTCGCCGACGAGCGGCCCGCCGAGCATCAGCGCCTGGTCGAAGAGGGCGCGCTCGCAGACCAGTGCGTGAAGGAGCCGACCGCCTGGGTCCTCAAGGCCGGCCGGGCGGTCGGGACGACGGCTGTCGTCCTTGGCCTGCTCATGGTAGGGTTGATCGTGTTCGCCCTGCTGCGATAGCCGGCAGACGTCTGCCGGCCGGGCGCCAAGGAGCCTGACTGATGGCCGTTGCCCCCTCGCGTTTCTCGCTGCTTCGGAACTCGATCACGATCTTCGGCGCCGCCGTAACGACCTCCGGCGCCCTGCTCTTCCTGACGTTCTTCTTCATCGAGCTGCTCGGATACCAGAGCAATCCGTATGTCGGGCTGCTGTTCCTGATCGTGTTTCCGGCGCTCTTCGTCACCGGCCTCGTCATCATGCCGGCCGGGGTGTGGCTGGAGCGGCGGCGGCGCGCGGGCGATCCGGACAAGTGGAGGATCCGGTGGCCCACCATCGACCTGAAGGAGTCGTGGGTGCGGCGCTCGTCGGCGGTCTTCCTGCTGTGCTCCGCCGCCAACGTCGTCATCGTGTCGCTGGCGGCCTTCAGCGGCGTTCACTATATGGACTCGGCCGAGTTCTGCGGCCAGTTGTGCCACGAGGTCATGGAGCCGGAATGGGCCGGCTACCAGGAGGGGCCGCACTCCCGGGTCGCGTGCGTGCAGTGCCATATCGGCGCCGGGGCACCGTGGTTCGTGAAGTCGAAGCTGTCGGGTCTGCGACAGGTCTACGCGGTGACGTTCAACACGCATTCACGGCCCATCCCGTCTCCGGTGACCGACCTGCGCCCGGCCCGCGACACCTGCGAGCAGTGCCACTGGCCGGACAAGTTCCACGGCGACAAGATCCGGGTCATCCGGGAGTATGCCGAAGACGAGGCGAACAGCGAGTCGACCACGACATTGCGCATGCACATCGGCGGCGTGAGCGTCGCGCGCGGGCTGGCAACGGGCATTCACTGGCACGTCAGCGAGGCGAACCGCATCGAGTACGTGGCGACGGACGAAAAGCGCCAGGTCATCCCGTACGTGCGCCTCGACGATGGCCGAGGCAACGTGACCGAGTACTTCGCCGACGGCCTCACCGAGATCCCCCAGGGCGAGCGACGGACGCTGGACTGCGTCGACTGCCACAACCGGCCCAGCCACACCTTCGCCTCGTCAGCCGAGCGGGCCGTGGACGAGGCGCTTGCGCTGAACGACATCGACGCGGGGCTGCCGTTCATCAAGCGGGAGGCGGTCCGGGTGTTGAAGGCCGAGTACCCCTCGGCCACCGCCGCCCAGGCCGGCATCGCGGACGGCCTGACCCGCTACTACCGGGAGCAGCAGCCCAGGGCGTCCCAGGCCGCCGTGAAGCAGGCGATTGCGACCGTCCAGCGGCTGTATCGGCGGAACGTGTTTCCGAGCATGAGCGTGAGCTGGGGGACCCACATCAACAACATCGGCCATGTGGCGTTCCCCGGGTGCTTCCGCTGCCACGATGACCGTCACGCGTCGGCGGCCGGTCAGACCATCACCCAGGACTGCAGCCTCTGCCACACGATCGAGTAGCGGCCCGACGGGGGCGCGTCGAGGTCCAATCCAATGGATCCGTTGAACGCTGCGACTGCCGGGATCCCGGCAATCTGGCGGCGATCTTGCCATCGTCCCGGCAATGGTGCTGAGGGTTTCTACGGTGACGCCCGCAATCTCCTGAACATTCCTTCAGATTGTGTTCAAGTCTTCAATAGGGAGGGCCGGCACTCTGCTTGCAGCCGTCTGGGAGGCCGGGTTGAGGTCCGGACACCCGGCACGGAGACTTCTTACAAGGAGCACGCCATGCGTTCATTGTGCAGGAGCGTCTGCCGCGGGGTGGCGCTGGCCGGCGTGGTCGCCGGCCTGCTGGCCCTGGCGGGGACCGCCTCGGCTTCGACGGACTCGGCGGGGGTGAAGGCGCCGCCAGGCCAGCAGGCCGAGTATGTAGGGCAGGACACCTGCCTCGGGTGTCACGAGGGCAAGGTGGCCCCGGGCGCCCATGCCCGGGCGTTCAATCCGAACAGCCCGGCGGCGACCCAGGGCTGCGAGAGCTGCCACGGTCCGGGGAAGGCCCATGTGGACGGTGGCGGGGATGCCACGCAGATCAAGCGGATCGGCCGGTTGCCGGGCAGCGAAGCGAGCGAGCTGTGCACAGCCTGTCACGACCGGAGGAAGCACGCCCTGTGGGCGGGTAGCCAGCACGACTCGCGCAATGTGGGGTGCACGAGCTGCCACAGTGTGCACAGCGCGAAGGGCGCGACGGCGCAGCTGAAGGCGAAGAGCGAGTCCGAGCTGTGTGCGAGTTGCCACCGGCCAATCGTGAACAAGCAGAACCGGTTCAATCACATGCCGGTGCGCGACGGCAAGCTGAGCTGCTCGTCGTGCCACAACGTGCACGGGAGCGCGAACACGAAGCTCCTGAAGGCGGGCACGACGGTGGATGAGAGCTGCACGAGCTGCCATCAGGAGAAGCGCGGCCCGTATCTGTGGGAGCACGCGCCGGTGTCCGACGCCTGTGTGACGTGCCACGACCCGCACGGGTCGAACAACGATCGGATGCTCGTCGCGAAGCAGCCCTTCCTCTGCCAGCGCTGTCACGTGACGTCGCGGCATCCTCCGACGGTCTACGACAACTACCTGCTGAAGACCTCCCAGAATGCCAACAAGATCTACGGCCGATCGTGCGTCGTGTGCCACCAGTTGGTGCACGGCTCGAACTCGCCGAATGGCAAGGCGTTCTTGCGCTAGGCCGAAGGAGGACATGCACATGCGCACCAGACTGATGATTGTGATGGCGGCGCTCCTGCTGGCCTCTGCGACCCTGGCGGTGGGCCAGGCGGCGGCACAGGAGCAGACGAGCGCGAGCGCACCCGCGCAGACGGGGGTGTTCGAGATTGGCTTCCGGGGCGGGTCGGTGACCGGGGACGAGGCGCGGTTCGAGCGCTATCGGGACCTGCGCAACGGGGCCAACATCAACCTGAACTTCACGAAGCAGACAGACGGGTACTGGTTCAATGCCGAGGCGTCGAACGCGGGCTACCGGGATCAGCGCTACGCCGTCGGGTACAAGAGCGACACGCTGACGTTCTCGGCGTTCTGGGACTCGATTCCGCTCAACTACGGCTACAACACGCTGACGCCCTGGACGGGCGTCGGCACGGCCAAGCTGACACTCGACACCGCGGCGCGCACCGCGGTTCAGAACGGACAGGCCCTGGGGGTCCCCTACCTGGCGACGCAACTCGGCACAGCGTCGATCTACCGGGGTCTGGCGCAGCGCTTCGACCTCGAGCACCGGCGGGACACGCTGGGCGTCGGCTTCGGCTACAGCGTCAACAGGGAACTGGCTCTCGACATCGCGTTCCAGTCGGTGGCGAAGGCGGGTACGCAGCCGTGGGGCGCGTCCTACGCGTTCCGCAACGCCAATGAGGTGCCGCTCCCGATTGACCACCGGACGAACGAACTCTCGGTGGCCGCCGAATGGGCCAACCAGAAGGGCATGTTCCGCGCGGCGTGGGAGTACTCCGCCTTCTCGAACGCCTTCGATGCCTTCGAGTGGGACAATCCGTCGCGAGTGACGGACTTCTCGAACGGCCGGACTCCGCCCCTCGGACCCTATGACCCGAGCGGGTACAGCAACGGCAACGGCCCGGCTTTCGGACGCCAGTCGGTGTTCCCCGACAGCACGTCGAACACGGTGTCGTTCCTCGGCATGGTGAAGCTGCCGCGGCGCACGGTGGTCAACGGCGGGTTCTCGGTGACGGACATGTCGCAGAACGACACGCTGATCCCGTGGAGCTCCAACGCGGTGATCAACCAGCCGCTCGTCTGGGCGGCGTTCCCGGAACTCGCAGCGCTCGAACGCTCGACGGCCGAGGCGAAGGTCCGTGGGATGAACGGCCAGGTGAACCTGTCGTCTCGCCCGACGTCGACCGTCGGCCTGAACCTGAAGTACCGGCACAACAACCATAGCAACTTCACCCGGCCGTTCAATGCAACCGAGTACGTGCGCTTCGACGCGGTGCCGGAGGAGACAGGCTCGGAGAATCATCCGTACAGCATCGCGCGGGACACGTTTGATGCCACGGCCTCCTTCAACCTGGTGGGCATGACGACGCTGCGTGTCGGCTACGGGTACGACAGCTTCAACCGGACGAGCCGCGCGCACAACGACATGACGGACAACATCTTCCGCGTAACGCTCGACACGATGGGGAATCAGCGCCTCACGCTGCGGGCGGGCTACGAGTACAACAAGCGGAAGGGCGACGGCTTCTCCGTGCATGCCGTGGAGGAAGGCGGCGGGCAGCCGGGACTCCGGTACTACGACGAGGCGGACCGGAATCGGAGCCGCTTCAGCCTGCTGGCGACGCTGCTGGCGTCGGACACGGCGGACATCACAGCCCAGGTGGCGTACGGCCAGGACAAGTACCAGGGGCCGGGGCTCGAGTTCGGGCTGCGCGATGCCAAGACGGTCACCTACAACCTCGGCTTCAACCTCTACCCGATGGACACGGTGATCGTCGGGGTGAACTACGGACGCGACACGTTCAACTCGATGCAGAAGTCGCGCAACGCCAATCCGGCGCCGGACCCGAGCTGGACGGACCCGAACCGCGACTGGTACCTGGACAACGACGAGACGGTGAACAACGTCGACATCTTCGTGGACGTGCTTAAGGCTATCCAGAAGACGGACCTGCGCTTCGCCTACTCGTTCTCGGACTCGGACAACGCGTTCCTGCACTCCGGGCCGCGCATCGACACGCTGCGGGCCATCGGCCAGTCCGAGGCGCTGCCGAACGTGACCAACCGGTGGCAGCAGGCGCGAATCGACCTGCGGATCTATGCCACGGATCGGGTCGGCGTCGGTGTCGAGTACTGGTATGAGAAGCTCGACATCACCGACTTCGCGACCGTCAATCTCGACGGGACCAACCAGCCGCGGATCGACTACCTCGGCGGGCTGACGACAGGCTACGGAAACCGTCCGTACAAGGGCAACACGTTCTTCGTCCGACTGATCGTGACGCCGTTCTGAGCCCGGCGCTCACTCGAGGCGACCCTGCGCCAGGGACGTCGATCGCGGGCCTTTGTGGCCTGGGCGACGTCGATGGCAGCCACGCTCGACCCGGCACCCCGCGTGGGGCCGGGTCGAGGCGTGTACGGTGGGCCGCGGATTGTGCTGGTCCGGAGGTGTCGCTTCTGATACGATGGCAATAATGAGACACGGTCTCATTATTGCCCGTCGCGGCCCGCGCCGCGGCTCGCACACCGATCCACCGGCCCGGTAGGCCCAGTATGTCGTGCCCACAAGTCGCCGTCGTCCGGGAGGTCTCCAACCCCCTCCTCCGGCTCCGCGCCCGACCCCGGCGGATCGCGCTGGCCGGCAACCCCAACGTCGGCAAGAGCGTTGTCTTCGGCCGCTTGACGGGCTCCTATGCTGTCGTCGCCAACTACCCGGGCACGACGGTGGCGGTGACCGAGGGTCGGGCCCTCGTCGAGGGCGAGGTGTGCGACCTGCTCGACACGCCGGGCGTCAACGCCGTCGAAGGGGCGCTCAGCGAGGACGAGCAGGTGACGCGGCGCATTCTCTCGAGCGATGGTGCCGACGTCATCGTGCAGGTCATCGATGCGCGTAACCTCCGGCGCGGCTTGATGCTGACCTCCCAACTCGCCGCGTTTCAGAAGCCCATGGTCCTCGTGCTGAACATGATGGACGAAGCCCGCCTGCACGGGGTGTCACTCGACGTCCAGGGCCTCCGAGCGCGGCTCGGCGTTCCGGTCATCGAGACGGTGGCGACCGATGGGCAGGGGATCGCGGATCTGCGCAGCGCACTCCGAGAAGCCGCCGTGCCCGCACTGGCGTTCGAGGGCGGCCGCGACCATGCCCGCTGGGCGCACGATCACGCCCTGGCCTTTCGGTCGATCCGCCCGCACTCGGCTGCCCGGCTCCAGGCACGGCTGAGCCAGGTTCTGCGGACCCCCGCGACCGGGCTGCCCGTCCTGGCCGGCGTGCTCTACGTGATGTACCTCGCGGTCGGTGTGTTTGGCGCACAAACCCTGGTGGAACTGCTCGAAGACGGCCTCTTCCAGGGCTACATCCATCCTGCGGCGGTCCGGGCCGCCGACCTCATCCTGCCCTGGCGGATCGCGCGGGACTTCTTCGTCGGCGACTACGGGTTGGTCACGATGGGCCTCACCTACGCCATTGCCATCGTCCTGCCCGTCGTGTCGACCTTCTTCATCGCGTTCGGCTTCCTCGAGGACTCCGGATACCTCCCGCGGCTGGCGATCTTCAGCGATCGCATCTTCCGTTTCATGGGGCTCAACGGGAAAGCCGTCCTCCCGATGGTCCTCGGCCTCGGGTGCGACACGATGGCGACAATGACCACGAGGATTCTCGGGACGCCCAAGGAGCGCCTGATTGCCGTACTGCTGCTCTCGCTCGGAGTCCCATGTTCCGCTCAACTGGCGACCATTCTCGGCATCCTGGGAGGTGTCTCATTCGGCGCCCTCATGACGCTGTTCCTCGTGGTGCTGGGGCAGATGTTCCTCGTTGGGTTCCTGGCGGCGAGAGCGCTTCCCGGCGAGCGCTCGGAGTTCATTCTCGAACTGCCGCCGCTGCGCCTCCCGCAGATCGGGAACGTCCTGCGCAAGACGCTGCTGCGTGTGCGCTGGTACCTGGGAGAGGCCGTGCCGCTGTTTCTGGCCGGTACCGCTCTCCTGTTCATCCTCGACCGGACGGGCGGCCTGGCGTGGGTGACCCACGTGACGGAGCCTGTCATCCAAGGATGGCTCGGACTGCCGGCGTCGGCCGCCGGCGTGTTCATCATGGGATTCCTCCGCCGCGACTACGGGGCGGCGGGTCTGTTCGCCATGGCTCAGACGGGCCAGTTGTCAGGAGTCCAGGCAGTCGTGGCCCTCACCGTGATGACCCTGTTCGTGCCGTGTGTGGCGCACCTGCTGATGATCGTCAAAGAGCAGGGGGCTCGCGTGGCGCTCTCGATTCTGGCCGTCGTGACCCTGATTGCCCTCGGGACGGGTGCCGGTTTGAACGCGACCCTGAGGCTCCTCGATGTCACGTTTCGATAGGACACAGCGGCTCTCCGGGCTGAAGGGCGGCTCCAGCGGCCGGGTGATCACAGTGCTCGCGGACCATCCAGGCCGGATCGAGCGCCTGAGGGCGCTCGGGGTCACCCCGGGGGCAGCCGTCACAGTCCTGCAGACCTTTCCGGGCGTCGTCTTCCTCTGTGACCAGACTGAACTCGCCGTAGAACCGGCAGTCGCGCGATCAATCCTGATCGAGGTGGCGGACGAAGCGTAGTCTCTGTGTACTCAGTAAGTTAGCAGCACATAGCGCATTCGCGGACTCCCTCGGTCCGAGTTCGGTACGTGTCTTGCCTGCTCCACCGCTGGCCCCCGCTGAATGCCGGGAATCCGGTGAATGGCGCCGTAGCGAAGCTCCGGACGGTGTCAGGTCCGCTGCGTCCCGGAGGGGTGGAATCGGAGCACGATGATGAACATCTTCGACGTGTTGATGGAGGAGCATCGGGGCTTCAAGACGATGCTCGACGTCCTGGAGGCCATCGCAGCACGGCTCGCCCGGAACGAGGCGGTCCCGCACGGGATGGTGTCCGACGTCCTTGATTTCTTCGAGTTGTTCGCCGACCGGCACCACGGCAAGGAGGAGGATCTCCTGTTCCCGGTGCTCGCCCAGCACGGCATCGGGACCGACCAGACCGTCGTGGCCGCGCTGATGTCGCAGCACGAGGCGGGGCGAGCGTACGGCCACAAGATGCGGGAGGATCTGTCCAGGCTCCGGGCAGGCAGCGCGGGTGCGGCCGCGGACCTCGCGGCTCACGCGCGCGGGTACACCGAGCTGATCCGCGAGCACATCCGCATCGAGGACGAGTACTTCTACCGGCTGGCGGAGGAGGTCTTGACGAGCGCCGAGAAAGAAGCGATCTTCAGGCAGTTCCGTCCCGGCAACCTGACGACCGAGGGGGCGCGAGATCGCGACCGCTACCTGGAGATGCTGAGGTCTTACCCGCCAATGGTCGCCGACTGGCGATGAGGAGCCGATGAGCGAAGAACGCACGCAGACGGTCCGGCTGACGCTGACGAAGGATTACCAGTTCGCGACGAGCTTCGAGTCGCTCCCGGGTGCCCCGGCGATCCAGTTGGACGAGCCGCCGCCATTGGGTGCGGGCGAAGGACCGAATGCGGCCGCCTTGCTGTCGGCGGCCGTGGGGAACTGCCTGGCGGCCAGCCTGGTGTTTTGTCTGAAGAAGTCGCGGGTCGACGTCGCCGGCCTCGACGTCGACGTGAAGACCCGAATCGTCCGAAACGAGGCAGGGCGCTACAGGATTGGCGGGATCTCGGTCACCCTCAAGCCCGCCATCGGAGACGGCGAACCGGCGAAGTTCGCCCGGTGTCTCGAGCTGTTCGAGGACTTCTGCATTGTGACCGCGAGTGTCCGGAGCGGCATCGCGATCGACGTGGCGGTTGAGCGGCCGCAGCACCCCCAGGACTGAAGCTCCCTCGGCGGCGGCACGACGGCCGACAACCTGGGGCTACGACTGCGGGCCATCGCGGCCGTTGTCACGGGCGTGATCCTGGCGCATCGTCCCAGGCTCCTGACGCCGGTCCCCGGCGTCGCATGCCGCGCTCATTCACGTGGGCACACCAAGCTTCGGCAACACCCACGCCTGCAAGACTACCCAGACGACGAGGAAGATCAGCAGTCCGAGTCCGTCCATCCGTCACTCCTCAGCACGGCGATTCGGCCCACGCGCCGCGCCTTGAACCGGATCGCACGCCGCTCAACCCTCGATGTGCAGGGATGACAACATACCTGCGCCCTCAGGGCACTCAACCATGCACGACTTCGAGAGCGGCCAGTGCGCGTCGCAGCCGTTCGTCCGCCTCGCGAGCCACTTCCTTGAGCGCCGGCTCGCCCCCAACCATCCCCATGGCGGCCACTGGCGCCATGGCTGCCACGACGGAATGCGCCTCGTCGGTCTCGTAGACGATCACGTTGCAGGGCAGGAGAATGCCAATCTCGAGCTCGGCGTTGAACGCGCGGTGGGCGAGGGGAGGATTGCAGGCGCCGAGGATCACGTACTTCCTGAAGTCGACGTCGAGCTTCTGTTTGAGCGTCTGTTTGACGTCGATGGTCGTGAGGATGCCGAACCCTTCCTTCTTGAGTTCCTCGGTGGCGCGCTCGACAGCTCGCTCGAAGGGCAGTGCCAGCGTGACGCCCATTCCATATCTCGTATCCTTCATGAGAACCTCCGCTCTCGGTATGACATCAACAGTGTAACCTCCCTGACGTCCGCCACGTTACCCTTGCGCCGGCACGAAGAGCATTGGGAGCGGGCAACTCCGCACCAGCCGCTCTGCCGTATCGCCGAACCAGGCGTGCCCGTGGTGCCTCCCCACCGTGACCACCATCACGGTGGCCTTGGGCGTGCATGTCAATTGATCGAGGGAGGTGACGGGCTCCTGATCGAACGTGCCGCCGAATGCCTCGGCCAGCCAACGCGCGAAGCGCAGGGCCTCGCCGCCATAGGCCGGCCAGGCCACCGCTACCGGGTGCTCGAAGATCTGCTGGACGGATGTGGCGGCTTCGCCCTGCCTCACCACCAGCACGGGCACCGGCGAGTGTCGGACGACCCGCTCGGCCACCGAACCGAGCCACCACCGCGAGGGGCCTCGCCGCCCGTGCGTGCCCATGACGATCAGGTCGTGACCGGCGGCCGCAGCCACGATGGCCTCGACGGCGGGGCCCTCGGTGAGGACCGATGCCGCCGCGGGCGCCTCGGCCCGGACGAAGGCCTCCAGGTAGCGCTCGGCCTTGACGCGGATGGCCGCGCGCTGCCGTTCGACGTCGTTCAGCTGGTCGTGAGTGAAGTAGGGCGGCACCTCGAGGGTCTCGGCATGCATCGCGACGATGGCTGCGGCGTGGCGGCCAGCCAGGGCCTGGCCGACCGCGAGTGCGCGCGCCGAAGCGGGGCCGAAGTCCACGGGGACGAGGACGCTTCGCGGAGGGTAGGTCCACATCAACGGTTCTCCTCAGCCGCTTCGCCAGCCGCCGTGCGCCCCTCCAGGCGCCGGTTGGTCATGTAGTACAGAATCGGTACGGTCGCCCGCGACAGCAGCAGCGATGCGACCTCGCCGGCCATCAGCGAAATGGCGAGCCCCTGGAAGATCGGATCGAACAGGATGATTCCGGCGCCAACGACCACCGCGGCCGCCGTCAGGGCCATGGGCCTGAAGCGGACGGCCCCGGCATCGACGACGGCCTGTTCGAGAGGCATGCCGTCACGCAACCGCAGCTCGATGAAGTCCACCAGGATGATCGAGTTGCGCACCACGATTCCGGCGCCTGCAATGAACCCGATCATCGAGGTGGCGGTGAAGAACGCTCCCATCGCCGCATGGGCCGGCAGGATGCCCACAAGCGAGAAGGGGATGGCGGCCATGATCGTGAGCGGCGTCGTGAAAGACTGGAACCAGCCGACGACGAGGATGTAGATGAGGAGAAGGACCGCCGCGAACGCCAGTCCAAGGTCCCTGAAGACCTCGTACGTGATGTGCCATTCCCCGTCCCACTTCATGGCGTACTTCGTGCTGTCGAAGGGCTGGGCGGCGTTGAAGACCCCGAATCGGTACCCCTCTGGCAGGGCGATGTTGGCCAGGGCCTTGTTCATCTCGAGAATCGCATACACGGGGCTCTCGAACTCGCCCGCCACATCGCCGAGCACATACGTCACGGGCTGGAGGTTCTTGTGGTAGATGCTGGGCACCTCGGTCGACTCGACGATCCGCGCGAGTTCTCCGACCGCGACGGACGAACCTCCGGAAAGCCTGAGGCTGCGGAGCGCCCCCAGCGAGCCCCGCTCGTCGCGCGGCAGGCGGAGGACAATCGGGACGTTCTCGCGCGCCCGGCTGTCGTGCAGCAGACCGGCCACGTGCCCGGCACCAGCCATGTTCACCACTTGGGCGATGTCGGCCGCGGCGATGCCGGCCCGCGCCGCCTTCTGCGGATCGACCTGGAGCGCGACTACTCGCTGCGGCGCTTCGACGTACCAGTCCACGTCGACGACGCCCGGCGTCTCCGCAAAGATGTCGCGGACCTGGCGTGCCAGCGCGACCCGTCGATCCGGATCCGGACCATAGATCTCGGCAACAAGCGTCTGCAGAACGGGTGGACCGGGCGGGACCTCGGCCACCTGGATCCGGGCGCCGGCTCCCGCGGCGATGGGCGCGAGCCGGTCACGGACCTGCTTGGCGATGTCGTGACCGAGGAAGATCATCCGGCTCTTGTCATGGACAATCAGACGCCCCATGACGCGGCGGTACCAGAGGGTCAGCCGATCCTCGGCGCCGTGATGGTGGTGCGCCGCCCGGCGCAAGAGCCGGGCAGCCGCCCAGGGTGTGGCGACGAAGGCCACGACCAGGGAGAACACCATGGCTGAGGTCGCCCCGACCGGGATGGGCCGCATGTAAGGGCCCATCAGACCACCCACGAAGGCCATCGGCAGGATGGCGGCGACGACTGTCATCGTCGCGAGGATGGTCGGATTGCCGACCTCGTCGACGGCCCCCACCGCCAGCGCCGACAAGGCCCGGCCCTCGCCCGTGACGAGCCTGGCGTGGCGCACGATGTTCTCGACAACGACAATGGCATCGTCCACCAGGATGCCGATGGAGAAGATCAGGGCGAACAGCGTGATCCGGTTGAGTGTGTAGCCGTACACGTAGAACACGAACAGCGTGAGCGCGAGCGTCACGGGAATGGCCACCATCACCACGGTGGCCTCGCGTCGGCCCAGCGTCAGCCAGATGAGCACCGACACCGACACAATGGCGATGAGCATGTGCCAGAGGAGCTCGTTAGTCGAGCAGGGTCGAGATCGACCGAGACCTGTCGCCGGCGGCCGCCGATGATCGTGACCTCCGAGACATCCGGGATCTCCTTGATCGAATCCCGCAACAGTTCGGCTACGCCGCGAAGGGCGAAATCGTCGTAGCGGGCACCCCACAATGTGAGCGCCAGGACCGGGACGTCATCGATCGACCGGGGCTTGACGAGCGGGGGCCTCACACCGGGCGGCATGAGGTCCAAGTTCGAAAGGAGCTTCTGGTTCAGGCGAACGATGGCCTGCTCTTCGTCCTGGCCGACGAGGAACCGGACGATGACCAGCGAGGTCCCGGGACTCGACGTCGAGTAGACGTACTCCACTCCCGGGATCTCCCAGAGCAGCTGTTCCATGGGGCGCGTCACGCGCTGTTCGATTTCGGCAGCCGACGCGCCGGGCATCTGCACCAGTACGTCGATCATCGGCACGATGATCTGCGGCTCCTCTTCGCGGGGCAGGGCCACGACCGAGAGCAGGCCCAGGACCAGCGAGGCCAGGAGGAACAGCGGCGTCAGTTTCGAGTGGATGAACGCCTGTGCCATCCGCCCCGCCAGGCCCAGCCCCGGCGCCATCAGCGCTTCTCCCCGGTGATGCTGACGGACCGGCCGTCGACGAGGTCGGGTGGCGGCAGGGTCACGACCGGATCGCCCTCCACGAGGCCTGCACGGGCCTCGACGAGGCCAGCGACGGCCTCACCCCCGTTGATCAGGCGCAGACGGGCCCTGCCGTCCTCGACCACGAAGACGAAGCCGAGTTGCCCCCTGCGCACGACGGCCGAGACCGGCACGGCGAGTGCCCGGCGCACGGGCCCGCGGAATACGGCTCGAGCGAACATCCCGGACCTGACGCCCTCGAGTCGGGGAAGGTCGATCTTGACCAGGAAGTCGTGCGACCCCGGATCCAGCATGCGGGCGATCTCTACGACCCGACCGGACACCGTGCCAGACCCGATCGTCCCAGCCGGAGCCCGGGCGTCCGGCGGACCATCGATGACGGCCTCGACCCGATCGCCCACCGCGATGAGGGTTGCCCGCGACTCGTCCAGCCTGACCTCGAGGCGGAAGCTACGCGTGTCCTCGACGGTCACGAGGGGCATGCCCGGTGCGGCCATGTTGCCGGGTTCGACGAGCTTCTCGGTGACGAGTCCGTCGAAGGGCGCGACGAGCGTGGCGAACGACGACGCGACAGCCGCCGCATTGGCTGCGGCCGACGCGGACCGGATCCCTGCGCGCGATTGCGCGGACCTGGCTTGGGCCACCTTCAGGCGCGACTCGGCCGCTTTGAGCTCCGTCTCGGCCACGTCGTATTCCTGTTGGGTTGCCGATTGCGATGCCCGAAGACCCCGGATGCGTTCGAAGGTCACCCTCGCCAGGTTGAGCGCGGCCTCAGCGGCCTGGGAGTCCGCGTCTGCCAGGACAGCCGCCTCGACCGCGGCGGCGCTGGCGGCGGCGGCACTCTCGCGATGGGCGTTCAGATCGCGGCCATCGAGCAGCACGAGGGCCTGGCCGGCGCGCACCCAATCGCCCGGCGCGACGCGAATGGACTCGACGCGAGCCATGATGCGGCTCACGACCCGCGCGACCACGCGTGCCCGAATCACGCCGCCCGCCTCGAACGGTTCGGAAATCTCCTGCACGGTGGCCGGGGCGACCGACACCGCGAGTGGAGAAGCCGTGACGGCCTGGGAGCTGCCCTTGTCGGCGCACGCCGCCAATGACAGTGCGAGAGCGGCCACAGCGTTGGCTTGGACGTACTTCATGACGGTGCTACCTTCCGCGCGCGCGATCGAGCTGCGCCGCGCTGATGACGAGATCGACCAGGGCCGCAGTGTGCAGCGAATCGGCGTCCAGAACGGCGTCGGCGGCTCGAAGCAGATCGGTCAGGGAGGCCAGGCCGGCCTCGTAGCGTTCCCGCGTGATGCGCTGGCTCTCTGCCGCCTGTGTACTGGCCGATCGCCCGACGCCCTCGCGGGCGCGCGCGTCCTCGACGCGCGCACGGGCGGCGCGCAGTTCGACCCGGAGGCGGGCATCGAGGGCATCGCGCCCGGCGCCGGCGCGTTCAACGGCGGCGCGGGCCTCACGCAGCCGCGCCCGATCAGCGGCGCCTGAGAAGAGATTCCAGCGGACGTAGGCCCCGAGGTTCCAGGCGGGCGACCGGTCCGCGAACGTTCCGCCGTTCCACTCGTAACCGCCCATCAGCGAAGCCTGCGGGAAGTACCCCGCCTTCGACGCGGTCACCGCCGCCTCGGCCATCTCCACGCGGACGCCGGCCATCAGCAGGTCCGGACGGTTCTTGCGAGCCTCTGCCTCAAGCTGATCGATTGGAGGAAGGTCGGCGACATCCGTGGCGGGGAGTACGAGTACGAAGGTCGCGTCGATCGGTTCGCCCATCACTTCGTTCAGCGTGACGCGGGCCACCGCCTCCCGGCTGGCGGCAGCAATCTCCCGCGCCCGCATCCGCGCTAGGTGGACCTGCAGGGCGAGCACGTCCGCCTCGGTCGCCATTCCCGCGTTGCGGCGCCGTTCGACCCGAGCGACATCCTCGGTCGCCGACTGGACGGCGCTGAGGGCCGCCTTGCGCTCGGCTTCGGCCATCAGAACGCTGCCGTACGCCTGTGTGGCGGCCGCTCGCAGCGACGATGCGAGCTCTCGCGTGCCGAGGACGGCATGTTGCTCGCCGAGGCGGGCCGTGTCGAGCGCAGAACCAGTCCGACGGCCATCGAACACCAGTTGCTCGACGGTGACGGCCGTTCGGTAGTTGGCCAGGGCATCGGGGTGATTCAACGCCCGGATCGCGAAGTCCTCCTCTCCGAAACGCCGCTGCGCCAGCAACGAACCGAAGACGAACACCGGCTGGTTCCCACGCTGCCACGTCTCGGTGAGGTCCACGCGGGGCAGAAGGGCAGAGCGTGCGTGGTCCGTCCGCGCCGACGCTTCACGTTCGGCCGCCTGCGCGCCGCGCATCGAAGGATGCTGCGCGACGGCGTTCGCGACGGCGGCGTCGAGTGTGAGCACCGCCTGCGCGGAGGCCAACGAGGTGAATATGACCAGGGCAGCCGCCGGAAGAATCCAAGTACGGATGATCCATTTCGTGTGCATGTCGCCTCGTCTGTGATCCTTCGCGCAGGCGCTACGCGGCGCTGACGCGAACGAGTTGAAACCCGAGGTCCTTGGCCGTCGCAGCCAGGCGCCGCGCCCGAGCTTGTTGGAATCGGGCCTCGTAGGCCGCGA